>CAVVTL010000019.1:0-108739 GCA_963751155.1 uncultured Acidobacteriaceae bacterium
ATCAATTGCGCCGCGCGGCGATTGAGGTCGCGCTCGCTCTCGGCAATCAGTTGGTTCAGACGCAACTGCTGTTCGGCACGGACCGATTCTCGACTGAAGGTTGAGCCGTACAGGTAAGCCGACGGTGTCAGCCCGCCGGCTTCGCGGATCACATCGCGCAGACGCTGGCCAGGCTTCACGCGATACACGCCGGCGGCGGCGAATTCCCCCGTCAGACGCACGAACTTGGTCTGCTTCAGGTCCGGCACCCGCAGGTCACCCTGGGAAAAGATGGTAACGACGTCTCCGGGACGAAGGGGCAGATTGTTGGCAGCGTCGTGTTCGAGGACGGCCAGCCCGAGGTTGAACGGGACCAGCGTCGTGGACATGTCCTGCGCGTCCATGCGCTGCACCACGGCGTAGTCCCAATTGATGTCGGGCACGGTGCGGCGAATGTCATTTTGCGCGCCGGAGGGATGAGCGCCCGGCACCTGCGATTCGACGCCAAGCTGGTTCTGCACCTTCCAATAGTCGCGGGTGATAAGGAATTCACGGCTGGGAATGAGGTCACTGATGCGCATGCCCTCGTGCCAGGGATAGCGACCGGGACTGGCCACATTGCCGCGTAGGGTGACGGCGTTCTCGAACTTCGGCGACAGAGGCACGACGTTGACGAGGTCACCGTCTTTTATCGGGCGGGCCAGACCGGCGGCGTCGAGGGCCACTTCGTCCACCCGGCGCGAATTGCGGTCGAGAATCTCCTCAATGAAGACCTTGCCACCGTAGGCGGTGTTGGTAAGACCACCCGCCAGGCTGAGCAGATCGGCGAGCGTGGTTTCACCTTTCAACTCGTATACCGCGGGCGTGTTCACCTGTCCGCCGAGGCCGACCTCGGGGCCGACTGGCGGGTAGTAAATCACGTCTTCCGGCTGCAGATTCACATCGTGCGACTTGTCGCCCTTGATGAGGAGGTCGTAGAGGTCAAACTCGGTGACGACGTTGGCGCCGCGCTTGAGCTGGATGCGGCGCATGGAGCCATTCGGCGGCAGGTCCTCCGGAAGCGAAGACCGCGTTCGCTAGCGTGCTGAGAGAACTGACCGTGTAGCGGCCCGGCTGCGACGCCTGGCCGACGACGAAAATGTCGATGGAGCGCAGGTCACCCATGGTGACGTTGAGATCGAAGTTGTGATAGATGCGTGAGGTTTGTGAAGTCAAGAAAGGCTGCAACTGTTCAAACTTGAGTCCGGAGACGTTGAGATTACCGACCTTGGGAATGAAGATGGAGCCGTTGCGGTCAACCCGGGCGTGAATGTCGAAATCAATCTGTCCCCAGGCGCGTATGAGCAGTTCGTCACCCGGGCCGATGACGTAGTTGGCAGTGACGGGAATGCGGTCAACCGGCGCGAACGTCGTGGGAGAGTTCACGAAAAGGCCGGAACCTTCTTCTACGTTCCGGAAGGCACATTGTGCCTTGGCCCACCGGACCTCGGCGGGACCGTGGATGAAGGGACAGTTAAAGGCCACGATCGCGGCAAGTTGCCGAAAACAAAAACGAAGGCGGAGACTTCACACTAGTCTCTCAACTTAAGTAATATTGACTGCGGCGGACGGGTAAACGGCTTCTCGTCCGCCAAATGATTCTTTTGCAAAATCACTGACTATAGCGGAGTGCCGCCACACCGTGCCCGGCACACTACTCATAAATTCGCAGACTTCTAATGCCCATTTAGCTACTAAGGCTGAGATTGCAGTTACTCTCTTAATACTCATGGCTATTTTCGTAGTAGTCTTACCACCACTTTTTAGCCATTGACATTTGACTGACGTGAACCATAATCGCTGACCGGACGAGGTTTGGAGAAGACTGATCGTGCGCCTGCACGACACTCAAATCTCTTAGGTAGCTGCATCCTTAGTTTTGGTGTGAGCACTTTTCTCTGCTATTTCGTGCAGAGGTTGCGCCAATAGCGGTGCCCGGGTCACGCGGCATTCGTAATCGCAGCATACACGGCGCGCGACGTCGCCTGCAGAAGTAGCTCGCACTTCTTCGAAGAGCGGCCTGATTGCCAGCAGTCAGGCCATTCTTTTGTCTACAGAAACGCAATTCGGTGCGACAATGTGTCGCGGGCTGTTTACGATGGAACAAACTCAATCGGCCACCCGGGCCCCACGGAGAAATGAAATGAAGCAGGGATGGATTGCAGTGTTCTTGTTGGTGTTCGCCACAATTATTCTTACGGTGGGGTGCACCCCGCCGCCGTCAGCACCCACTGCCGTCGCTTTTACCACTCCTTACCAGGCCGTCCTGCTGAGCAATAATTCGGTTTACTTCGGCAAACTCGCCGGCTATGGCACCCCCAACCCGGTGTTGACCGACGTCTTCTACATCGTCACCCAGACCGATCCCACCACCAAGCAGACCAAGAATATGCTGGTGAAACGCGGTAAAGAGTTACATGGGCCCGACCGCATGTATCTGAACGCCAACAGCATCGTCTTCGTAGAGCCGGTGGGAACGGACTCCAAGGTCGCGCAACTTATCAGCGAAGCCGGTAAACAGTAAGAAACGTCGGAAAACCTGGCGGGTCCATGGGTGCCGCTGCGTAAACACACTGATGGCTCGCCTGCACCATCCCAGACCGGTAGTCGCTTCTCGAGTCGCGATTTGGGATACCAACCCGGATCGCGCCGACTTCTGCCTCGCTGCGTGCGCCCTTCGCCTGCCGGCGGCAACGGTAGAATTGGTCCGTGCAGCAACTATCGTATGGCCAATCGGTTCTCCAAGCAGTCGTGAATGCTGTTTTGCGGCCTGACCGGGCGTCTGGTGCTATGATTTTTTTTCGGAACCGCACCGAAGTCCTGCGGCTTTGAAGAGCAACGCATCGACAAGAAGACGAGGTGGAACCCTATGCCGTTCATAAGCCGTTACAACTACAGATTCCTCGGGAGCGGCATAGCCATTCTCGCGATCACGGCCTGTGCAGTCTTGGTCATCGGCCATCCCAGCTTGCTCGCCGCACAGGACAACCAGAAAGCCGTCCGCGCCATGCCCGCCAGTGAATCCGCTCCCGCCGGCCGCGGCAAGTACATCGTTGAGGACGTCGCCATGTGCGGCACCTGTCATACCCCTCGCAAGCCCGATGGCGAACTGGATCACAGCCGTTGGCTGGCCGGTGCGTCGGTGCCCTATCTGCCCGCCCAACCTACGCCTGATTGGCCAACGATCGCCCCTCGTCTCGCCGGTTTGCCGCCTGCCAGCAACGCCGGAATGGTTACCTTATTGACGACCGGCGTCTGGATTACCGGCAAACCGCTGCGCGATCCCATGCCGAAATTTCACATGTCACGCGCCGACGCCGAGGCGGTGCTGGCCTATCTCAAGTCGCTTCCGTCCGGCCAATAGGAGGCGACTGCACTTCCGATCGCAAGTACGCCGTTACGATCGGGACCGAATGCGGGACAGTCCGCCGTCCACGCCCAGTACTTGGCCGGTGACCCAGCTCTGCTCAGGATCGAGCAGCCATTCGATCGCGGAAGCGATTTCGTGGGGTTCTCCGATTCGTCCCAGCGCGTGCATTCCGGCAGAAGCCTTGGCCATCATCTCGTTTTGCAGCAGCTTGGCGCTGAGCGGAGTGCGGGTCATACCCGGGGCCACACAGTTGACTCTGATGCCCTTCGGGGCGTAGCTCGCCGCAGCAGCAAGCGCGAGGCCCTCGATCCCGGCTTTGGCCGCAGAGATCGCTTCATGGTTAGCCAATCCGATGCGCGCCGCGGCGGTGGAGAGCAGCACAATCGAACCGCCATGCGGCACCATCGCCATTGCGGCAGCTCGAACCACCGCGAAGGCCGACTTCAGGTTGGTCGTGATCGTGGTATCCCATTCGTGTTCAGTGAGAAGGTGCGCAGGCTTCAACAGAAGAGACCCGACACAGTTTGCTACGCCATTTATCTGGCCGTATAACTCGGATGCCTGCTTCACACACAACTCCGCTTGCCGCAGATTCGTTGCGTCTAATGGAAACGTCCGCGCCCCGAGTTCTGCTGCCATGGTAGCCAGGCGCGCCTCATCCCGGCCCGCCAACAGCAGGTTTGCACCCTTCTTGGCGAGTCGGCGACAAAGCGCCGAACCTACTCCTCCGTACGCTCCGAATACAACATAGGTGTAGTTCATATCAACCATTCTTACCGCATGAATGAAAAGGTGCTCCGGCTTCGGGTTGGCTACTGTACCCGCCTGCTCGGGCAGAAGTGGTCCGAATACCTGAATGCTTCCGGTGTGCTACGGTTCGCTACTCTTTCAACAGGAACTCGATGGAATTCCCGTCGGGATCGGCGAGGTATATCGATTTCGTGCCGTCGCGGTGTGTCGTGAGCGGACCGAAGTTGGCAGCGTCGGGGCGGAAGAACCCGAGATGGGCCGGGTGTTGGGATGGCACAACCAGCGCAAGCTTAATATTGGCAAACTGCAGCAGGGCCCACGTCGCATCCTGATACAGAAGCTCACACTGAAAGGTGCGGCGATACCAGTCGAGCGCCAGTTCGATGTCGTGGACCGCGATCGCTACATGGTCCATGGTTTCGATCGTCGGGTTCATCTTCCTCCTCGCAACTTTCAATGCTAATTCCCAGATCGAACACTGGTCGGCAGCGTGTAATGGTCGCAACTGCCAAGCTGCACCGCGGCACGCTGCTTGGTGAGTACCAGCTGCACGTCGCCAATGTGACGCTCGCGGAAGGCGCCCTCGCAGTAGCACAGGTAGTACTCCCACATACGGACAAAGCTTTGGTCGAACCCTTGCGTTGTCACTTCATCCAGGCGCAGCAGGAAGCGCTCTCGCCACTGCTTCAAGGTCTCCGCATAGTGCAGGCCGATGTCCTCTGCGTGGAACAGCGACAGTTTCGTGCAACGCCCCAGGCTCTTCCCAACCTCCGCCACTGAGGCCAGTTCCGAACCAGGAAAGATGTACTTCTGAATCCAGTCGCAGCGCTTGCGGTAGATCGGGAACTTCTGTTCGTTCATCGTAATGGTCTGCAACACCATGATTCCATTTGGCTTAAGAAGCCTGTCGCAAACGCCGAAATAGGCGTCATAGAAATCCAGCCCCACCGCCTCAAACATTTCGATGCTGACAAGCTTGTCGAACTGCCCGCAGAGTTGGCGATAGTCCTCTAGAATCAGCGTGATACGCTCGCCCGCCGGGCCTAATGTTGCAAACAATTGCTTCGCGTAGTCATGCTGCTGGCGGCTAATGGTCGTCGTCGTAATGCGGCAGCCGTATCGTGTTGCAGCGTAAGCCGCAAAGCCTCCCCAGCCAGTGCCGATTTCCAGCAGATGATCGGTCGGCTTCAGGTCGAGCTTGCGACAGATGCGCTCGAACTTGTTGAGCTGGGCCTGCTCCAGGCTGTCGTTCGGTGTCTTGTAGTAGGCGCAGGAGTACGTCATCGTCGGATCAAGAAACAGACGGTAGAAATCGTTCCCCAAGTCATAGTGATAGCTGATGTTACGGCGGCTGCCGGAGAGGGTATTGCGGTGCAACCGGTGTGCGATAGTGTCGGCCAGTGAACTCAAGGCCGAGAACAACTTGTTGCTACTCTCCATCGCCGCCTGGTTGCGCACGGCAAGTCGAATCACTGCAACCAGATCGGGCGACGACCAGTCACCGTCCACGAACGCCTCGCCCATGCCGACGTCCCCGCCCAACAGGGCGCGGCGGAAGAACCGCTCGTCGTGTATCACCAACATGGCGCGCAACTTAGCGGTAGGTGATCCGAAGGTGTAGGTTTCCTCGGGGCAGACGAGTTCCAGAAAGCCATCTTGCAGGCTGCTAAGCAGCTGGAAAAACAGGCGTTTGGGCAGGGGATGTTTCATTCGATGCTCCAGGAGGCACCCCACGGGCGCGTGTTGGCGGGGACAAAATGTCCCGGCCCGGGATGATGCACTACGGGGACCTTCTTGAGATACAGGCGGACGGCCTCGAAGTGTATGGCAGCAATGGTTTTAGCCGTCACCCACGGAAACCGTACCAAGGCGTGTCGAAGCCATTCGGAGTTCCATGGGCGGCGTGTGAGATGGAGAGTGCCATCAAAGACGGCTTGGTTGTTTTCGTCCACGTTGGTCTGTACGGTCAGGGACTCGCCCGGCATTGTGAAGGTCCAGTGATACTTGCAAGCCATACTCATAAAAGGGGATACGTGGAAGGATTTGGCGAACTGGTAGCTGCACGATTTGTCCGAGAAGTTGCACTGGCACGGCACTGAGAGCCAGTAATTCTGCGTCTCCCCGAAGGTGTTCTTCACCTCGGCCATAACCAGTTGCAACCGATCGTTCGAATCGTGACAGTAGAAGAACGAGACCGGGTTGAAGTTGAAGCCCAGATAACGTAAGTGTGTGAGCAGGAATATCTTACCGTCTGGCAGGTCGTGGCCGTGTGTGGCTGCGTCTTCTGACAAGCGCTGACGCAGTGACTGACGCGGATCGCCAAAGTGGTCGGCCTCGCTGAAGCTGGCCCAATTCCAACGGTTATAACTACTTAGCCGCGATACCTGCATGAGTTCGGGGATGCGATCCACGTCGAGAAACGCCATGAACAGCGGATAGGTGAATTCGTGGCGCGCCGGGCGGAAGCGGCGATGGCGGATTGTCCCGAAGTAAATTGCTGATTCCATTAGGCTTGTAACCTCCAGTTCACGCCCAGCGATTGCGCCACGCGAATTGCCGAGTTGAGTCCGTCTTCGTGGAATCCGTAAAACCAATATGCCCCGCAGAAGTGGGTGTGGTTGCGGCCGCTGATTTCATGCCAACGCGCCTGCGAGCGGAGGGCTGGGCGAGTCATCAGAGGATGGTGGTAAACCATTGATTGCAAAACCTCTTGCGGTGCGATCTTGGCGGTTGCGTTGAGGGTCACGCAGTACGGCTCTGGTGCCGCCAGGTTCTGTAGCCGGTTCATATGATAGGTCAACGTGGCGGCGCGATCGTCGGCCCCGACGTGGTAGTTCCACGAGGCACGGGCTCCCGGCCGCGAGGGCAGCAACTGGGCGTCTGTGTGCAACACCGTTTCGTTGCGGCTGGTCGTAAACCCTTGTAAGACAGCAATTTCCTGTGGTGTCGCGTCGGCGAGCAGGGCGAGCGCCTGCGGGCCGTGGCAAGCGAAGACAACTTCGTCGAAGGCTTCCGCGGTGCCGTTGGCGTAGGTGAGCTGCGCACCTGTCTGCGAACGTGTAACTCCTTTTATTTGTGCGTGCTTGCGGATGCGTTCGCGGAACGGACTGGTCAATGGTGCGATATAGCTGCTACTACCGCCCTCGAGCACATACCACTGGGGATGGGTGTTGAGGCCTAGGAACCCATGATTAGCGAAGAAGCGGACCAGCGTAACTGCCGGAAAATCCTCGACTTCCTCCATCGAGGTGGACCAGACCGAGGCGGCCATGGGGTAAAGGTAGTAGCGGCTGAATTCCGGGCTGAAATCGTTGGCGCGGATCCATTCGCCGAGCGTCAGATCGGCTCCGGCAGGGTCGTCCAAGACCTTGGGCGCCTCGCGGTTAAATCTCATGATTTCAGCGAGAAAGCGGTAATGGCGTGGGCGTAGCCAGTTGCTTTTCTGGGCGAAGAGGCCGCCGAGGCCGCGACTGCTGTATTCGAATCCCGTCTTCTGGCAGGAGACGCCGAACGACATGTCGCTCTTCTGGCGTGTAACCCCCAATTCCTTTAACAACTTAACTAGGTTCGGATAGGTGCGGTCGTTGTGCACGATGAAGCCGGTATCGATGGGGGATACGCCACAACTTGTTGAAACCGAATGGGTATGGGTATGTCCGCCAATGCGGTCGTCGCGCTCCAGCAGGTGGACTTCGTGGCGGCGGCTCAGCAGGTAGGCGGCGGCCATGCCCGCGATGCCGGAGCCGATAACTGCTATACGGCTCATGAACTTACCTCGGTCTCGGAGTGCGGCAGGCGAACTCCGCGCAGGTCGCGAGCGATGCCCAGCCAGTTCAACACGCGTAGGCCGTAGTAGGTTAAGTCCAACTCCCACCATAAGATACCTTGGCGGCAGGCGAACATAAAGCGGTGGTGGTTGTTGTGCCATCCCTCGCCGAAGGTGACCAGCGCCAGGACGAAATTGTTGCGGCTTTCGTCGGCGGTGGCGAAGCGGCGAGTGCCCCAAACGTGCGCCAGAGAATTGATGCAAAACGTTGCGTGATAAAGGATTACGGTCGAAAGCACGTATCCCCAGAGGAAGGCTCCGAGGCCGCCGAAAGAGAAAATGGCGGCGCCCAAGACGGCGGTTGGCACCCAGTGGTAGCGATCGAGCCAGCGCAGCTCGGGAAACTTGGAAAAATCACGGATCAGGTTGGGGTCGTATTCGTCGTAAGTGTTTGAAATCACCCAACCTACGTGGGCCCACCAGAATCCGCGCAGGCCCGGCGAATGCACGTCTGGCTGCTGATCGGAGTGGCGATGGTGGATACGATGGTGAGCGGCCCACCATAGCACGCTCTTCTGTCCTGAGCTTTGTGCCAAGGCGGCCATCAGTAACTGACAGAAACGATTTAGTTTATAAGAGCGGTGGCTGAAGTAGCGATGGTACCCGGCGGTAACCCCAAACATGCGCACGGCGTAGACCGTCAGCATCAGCCAGAAATACGACCAGCGGAAAGGCACGAAGAAGACGCCGAGCGCCGCCAGATGCAGGGCGAGGAAGGCCGCTACCGCTCCGAACTGATAGTGCTGCAAAGACTTAAACAAGAGACGACCCGTTACCTTCTGCGGATGTTTTCGGCGGATGACGCCTGAGCGAGGTACGTGTCGTCAAGCGATCCGGATTTAGCACTGTCACGCACATCCTTTATAAAAGAGGAGTTCGAGTTTGTCAATGATTTGTCAATTACAAATCATTGACAAAATATTGGAGCGTAGGATAAGGTGACTTTGCGAGGCAACGTGAGCGAGACCCTTTATCCAATCCGAGCAGTGGTGAAATTGACGGGCGTGAACCCATCCACCATCGACAGTTGGGAGCGGCGACATGGGGCGCTGACGCCCAAGCACGGCGTGCACGGCAGGATGTATTCCGAGCAGGAGGTGCAGCGAATCCGGTTGCTGCGCGACGCAATTGCGAAGGGCCACCATATCCGGCACCTGGCGAAGACGGAGGACGAGCAACTTCGATTGCTGGCGCAGTTTCCCAATGCCGCGGTGATCAAGAGCGGGGAATCGTTCCAGGCGGCCGCGGCGGAACTGACCATTCTCGGCCCACTGCTGGAGATGGTCGAAGACTTCGACTACACCGGCGCGGAGCGCGAACTGAACCGACTGGCGGCGGCCACGGCCGATCCAAGCGACATCGTCCATGAAATTGCGTTGCCGCTGATGCGCATCACCGGCGATCGCTGGCACGAGGGAGATTTCACGATTGCGCAGGAACACATGGTGACGGCGCTGCTAACGGGTCTGCTGGCGTCGATGCTGCGGCTCTACGGCAATACGAAGCCGGCGGCGAAGGTATTGATGGCGACGCCGGAGCACGAGCACCACGGCTTTGGAATTCTGGCGGCAGCGATGCTGGCGGCGGCGAAAGGGCTGGGTGCAATACACCTGGGGACGAACCTGCCCGCCAGCGAGGTTGTGTTCGCAGCGAGAAGCACAGAAGCCGATGCGGTACTGCTGGGGGTGTGCGGGGCAAACACCGAGCGCGCGATTCAAGCCATGCAGGAAATCCGCAAGGGTGCGAAGAAGCGTACGCAACTATGGATCGGTGGCTCGGCAGACGAAACCCTGGTGGCGGCGGCCGAGAAGCTGGGCTGGGTGGTGATGAAAAACTTTCATGAGTTCGAAGACCGGCTGGATGTGCTCGAGGCGACGAGCAACTAGCGGGAAGCAATTAGCTAAGGCAGTGGGAATGGTTGGTGGGCCAATGAAGTTGGTGCTGAAGATTCTGTTCGCGGGAATCCTGGTGTACATGATCGGGATGACCACGTGGGTAAGCCTGCACAAGTCCATCATGTTCAGCTCAAGCGAGTTCAGCTGGGCGCAGAGCCCGTGGGCGGTGGCAACGCTGTTTGACGCCTATTTCGGATTCATCACGTTCTACACATGGGTGTTCTACAAAGAGACGCGCTGGGCGGCGAGACTGGTTTGGTTTGTGCTGATCATGGGGCTGGGCAACATCGCGATGTCGAGCTACGTGCTAATCCAGTTATTCAAGCTGAGGCCGGAGCAGAAGGCATCGGACATTTTGTTGCGGAGCCGCGCATAATGCGAAATTTCTTTCATCGTCGAGTAGTGCTGCCCATCGTGGAAATGCTGACGCAAGGCATCACTCCGGAGAAGATTGCGTTGAGCATCGCTATCGGGCTGGTCGTGGGAGTATTTCCGGCGCTGGGCTGGACCACGCTGCTGTGTCTGCTGGTGGCGCTGTGGCTGAAGCTGAATGTTCCGGCGATGCAGTTGGTGAACTACCTGGCCTATCCACTGCAACTGGCGTTGCTGGTGCCGTTCATCAGAGTGGGAGAGTTTTTGTTTCGGGCGCCAAAGCTTGGGATCTCGCTGCCGCAAATCCTGACCATGGCGAAAGCCAACGTGTGGCACGCCATCGCTGCACTGTGGGTGGCGACGACGCACGCTATTGTAGCGTGGGCGCTGGTGGCTCCGGTGGCGGTGTGGGTGATCTACAGGCTGCTGGCACCGATATTGCGGCGGTTAGCGATGGTGAGCGGGATGGCAAAAGCGCAATCCGTCGAAGCACTGTGACGGCATGGTGGGCGGGGGACTACAACTCGCGTTGAGTGGCGCAGTGGCGCTGGCAGTCATGATGTTTGTCATCTGGCTGGTGAGCGTGCGGCTGAACAACGCGGGCTTCGTGGACGTGGGATGGTCGCTTGGGCTGGTGACGCTTGCGGTGTGGTACGGGTGGCAGGGGCCGGGATTTGGGCCGCGCCGGTGGATCATGGCTGGCATGGTCGCGTTCTGGGGATTGCGGCTAGCGCTGCACTTAATTCGGCGGATTGCGAGCGAGCCGGAAGACGGACGGTATCAGCAACTGCGGCGCGAGTGGGCGGGAAAGAACGTTAACCTGCGCTTCCTGTTCTTCTTTGAATTTCAAGCCGTGCTGGACGTGCTGCTGTCGCTGCCGATGCTGCTGGCGGCGTTGAATCCGCGGCCCGAAATTACTGTGCTGGAGTATGCGGGAGTGGCGCTCTGGCTGGTGGCGGTAATGGGCGAGAGTGTGGCGGACGCGCAACTGGCGGGATTCAAACGCGACGCGGCGAACCGCGGGCGCGTGTGCCAGGTGGGATTGTGGCGGTATTCGCGGCATCCGAATTATTTCTTTGAGTGGTTGATCTGGGTGGCGTGGCTGGTGTATGCGCTGGCGTCGCCGTGGGGATGGACGGCGGTGATTTGTCCGGCGCTGATGCTGTTCTTTTTGTTTCGGGTTACGGGGATTCCAGCGACGGAGGCGCAGGCGCTGCGGTCGCGCGGCGAAGAGTACCGGCGGTACCAGGAGACTACGAGCGCGTTTGTGCCGTGGGTGAGAAAGCAGCTAGCGACCAGTTCGACCAACGGGTGACTGGTAACTTGGAGATTTCGTGTGAGTACAACGACATCGATTGAACCAAATTTGACGGCGGCTTCTGCGAGGACGCAGACGAGCGTGCTGGATAACCTTCTGGAGCGGGACTTTCTGCCGGACTGGCTGATTCGGATGGGCATTCGCCGCTTGCTGAAGCAGCGCCTGCGCGAGGAAGACCGTGGCGGCGTGGAGCAGCAGAAGGCGCAAATGCTCGACTTTGTGCGGCAGTTGAAGTCGAGCCCGGTGGCGATTGCGACGGATGCGGCGAATCAGCAGCATTATGAGGTGCCGTCGCGGTTTTACGAGCTGGCGCTGGGCAAACACCTGAAGTACAGCAGCGCGCTGTGGGAGCCGGGCACGGCCACGCTCGACGCGGCCGAAGCGGACATGCTGGAGTTGACCTGCCTGCGTTCCCGCCTGACCGATGGACAGCAGGTGCTGGAACTGGGCTGCGGATGGGGCTCGCTGTCGCTGTACATGGCGGAGAAGTTTCCCAACAGCCGCATCACGGCGGTGTCGAACTCGCGCACGCAGAAGGAGTTCATTGACGCGCGGGCGGCGGAGCGCGGGCTGAGCAACCTGCAGATCATTACCGCTGACATGAACCGCTTTGAGGCTCCGGGAGCATACGAACGCGTGGTGTCGGTGGAGATGTTTGAGCACATGCGGAACTACGAAGTGCTGCTGTCGAGGGTAGCGTCGTGGATGAAAGTGGATGGCCTGCTGTTCGTGCATATCTTCACGCACAAGGAATTTGCGTATCCGTTTGAAGTGCGCGACGCCAGCGACTGGATGGCGCAGCACTTCTTTACCGGTGGGATCATGCCGAGTGACGACCTTCTGCTGTACTTCCAGCGCGACGTGAGCGTGGTGGACCACTGGCGGGTGAACGGGCAGAACTATCAAAAGACGGCGGAGGCGTGGCTGGCGAATACGGACCGGCACGGCGACGAGGTGCTGCGCTTATTTGGCGAAACCTATGGAGCGGAGCTGAAAGGGCGCGCTCGCGAACGTGAAGCGCGCAAGTGGCTGGTGCGCTGGCGTATCTTCTTCATGGCTTGTGCCGAATTGTGGGGCCACAAGAACGGCGAGGAATGGCTTGTGTCGCACTACCTGTTTCGCCGGCAGTAATTTCCGGTCGAAGAAAACGAATCCCGCAATCTCGGTTCGCGGGGACACGGCCGAGCATCGAAAGAAAGACGACATTTCTCGTAATCGCACAATCCCAAATGGCCTCTACACCGTTGACTGATACAAAATACGATACCGCTGTCTCGCAGCTTCCCGGCGCGCTCGCCGACCGGCTTGGGCTGGAGACGGTTACCAAAACCTATTTCACTGACGGACAAGCGGTGCATGCCTTGAACGGAGTATCGCTGGCGGTGCGCGAGGGCGAGTTCGTGGCGCTGGTCGGACGAAGCGGTTGCGGTAAGTCCACGCTGCTGAACCTGGCGGGCGCGATGGACTTCCCGACCTCCGGCCGCGTCGTGGTGGATGGGATCACCACCAGCGAACTGGACGACAACGGGCTGACACAATTGCGCCGCGAAAAAGTGGGGTTTATTTTTCAGAGTTTTCAGTTGCTGCATACCTTGACTGTCCTGGAGAACGTTGAGCTGCCGTTGCAGTTGGCAGGCGTGGCGGACACGGGCGATCGGGCGCAGGCGCAGCTGGAACTGGTCGAGCTGGGCGAGTTGAGTGGACGCATGCCACACCAGCTTTCGGGGGGACAGATGCAGCGCGTCGCCATCGCGCGCTCCATGGTGCACAATCCCAAGTTGCTGCTGGCCGATGAGCCGACTGGGAACCTCGACACGACGACGGGCAAAGTGATCCTGGAGCTGCTGCGGCGGATCGCAACAGAACAACGCACCGCCATCGTGATGGCGACGCACAGCCTGGAAGCGGCCGGCCTCGCCGATATGGTGGTGCGGATGCGCGATGGGGCCATTCAAGAGGTGTCGCGCAGCTGACATGCCGCTGACTCAGTTGTTCTACCGGCTGATCATTCGTCCCTTTCACCGCGAGCCGTTGCGTACAGCGCTGGTGGTGTTTGCCGTGGCGCTCGGCGTAGCGGTGGTGCTGGCGATTGAGCTGGCGGGAGACGCCGCGGCAGGATCGTTCCGGTCTTCGATGGAATCGCTGGTGGGCGATGCCGATCTCGAGGTGTCAGCCGTCGGCGGTGTGCCGGATGCGGTGGTTGGAAAATTGGCGACGCTTCCCTATCCGATTGCAGTGCATCCCAGAGTCGAGGGTTACGCAGTCGTTGCGGCGAGCGGGCAGACGGTACCTCTGATCGGGCTAGACCTGATCGCGGAGCATCCGGACAACCTCGGGATTACAGATGGTACTCCACTGCGGGACGCGCGGCCGCTCATCGATGAGCAGGCCGTGTGGGTCAGCGACACGCTGGGAGCGAAGAACGGCGAGACTATCCGACTGCAGGTCAACGACCGCACCAAAGAGTTTAAGGTACGCGGGCTGCTCAAGAACACTGGCGACGCAGGCGGGCTGGTGCTGATGGATATCGCCGCCGCGCAAAGGGCATTGCAGCGCAACGGCCGGGTGGACCGTGTGCTGGTGAAGGTTCCGGCTGCGCCGGGTCTGACAGAGTGGGAGCAGCGGCTGCGCTCGGCTTTGCCGCAGGGCGTGGAGCTGAGGCGCGAGGGCGCACAGACGGAGCAGAACCGGCAGATGCTGGGGGCGTTCCGATGGAACCTGCGCATCCTGAGCTACGTCGCGCTCGTGGTCGGGGCTTTCCTGATCTTCAACACGATCTCTGTCTCGGTGGTGCGGCGGCGGCCCGAGATCGGCATCGTGCGCGCGCTCGGCGCCAGCCGCGGGCAGGTGCTGGCGGCGTTCCTGGGCGAGGCGTTGTGCTTCGGTGTGGGCGGGGGCGTTCTCGGAATTGTGCTGGGCCGCGTGATGGCTACGGGCGCGGTGCGTCTGCTGGGTGCGACGGTGCAGGGGCTGTACGTGAGCAGCCGGCCCGCGCCGATCGAACTCGATGCGGTTTCGATTGTCTTCGGGTTGCTGGTGGGCGTTGGAGTGGCGCTGGTTTCGGCGGCGTCACCGGCGTGGGAGGCTTCCCGGGTGTCGCCGGTTGAGGCGATGGCGCGAGGCGAACGTGATTACGCTGTGCGAGTGCATCAGGGGCGAGACCTGTGGATCGCGTTTGCGATGGCAGCGATGGGCGTGGCCGCGAGCTTTGCTCCGCCTGCGTTGGGCAAGCCGTTCTTCGGATATGCAGCGGCGCTGCTGATGATAGGGGCGTCCGCATTTGCGATTCCGGCGCTGGTCAGCGGGTTGACTGCGGCTTTCTCCGGCGTGCTGCGTCGGGCGGCGGGGGTGGAAGCGATGTTGGCGTCGCGCAGCCTGGTATCGTCGTTGCGGCGCACGGCCGTGCTGGTGGCGGCGCTGTCGACGGCGATTGCCATGATGACCTCGGTGGCGATTATGGTGGGCAGTTTCCGTTCCACCGTGCAGGCATGGATGGACGACCAGCTCAAAGCTGATCTCTTTCTGCGCCCCGCTGGAGATCCACGCGCTGACCGGTTGCCAACGCTCGACGCGTCGCTGGCAGAGACGATTGCGGCACTGCCGGGAGTGGCCGGGGTCGATCGCTTCCGGGGATACGACATCAGCTATCAGGGCATGCCAGCCGAACTGGGATCGGCGGACACGAAGGCGAACCGCGACCTGGCGAAGATTCGGTTTGTTTCCGGCAGGCCAACGGCAATGGTGGACGCCGAGTTGCGCAGCGGAGACAACGCCGCAGTGAGCGAACCGTTCGCCAACAAACACAAGGTCCGCGCCGGAGATGACATCACGCTGCCACTGGGGAATGCGCAGGTCACGTTTCATGTGATTGACGTTTTCTACGACTACGGCAGCGAGAAGGGGATCATCGTGGTGGACCGGTCGACGATGCTGAGGTACTTACCCGACCCGGCGCCGTCTGGCATCGCGGTCTATCTCGAGCCCGGCACGAACCTCGAGGATGCACGCAAGCAAGTCGAACAAGTCACGGCGGGGCGCAACGTTCTGATCTTCAGCAACCGCAACTTGAGGGAGGAAGCGATCCGGATTTTTGACCGGACGTTCGCCATCACTTACGCGCTGGAGCTAGTGGCCATTGCCGTGGCCATCGTGGGCATCGCGGGAGCGCTGCTGGCGGTGGTCATCGACCGGCGGCGCGAGCTGGGGTTGCTGCGTTTCCTAGGCGCGAGCGTCGGGCAAGTCCGCAAGCTTATTTTGTATGAAGCGGGGCTGATCGGAGTGTTGGCGAATGTCGCGGGACTGGCGCTCGGCGTAGTGCTGTCGTGGCTGCTGATCTTCGTCATTAACAAGCAATCGTTCGGCTGGACGATTCAACTGCACTGGCCAATTACGGTGTTGGGCACAGCGCTCGCACTGGTGTTTGTGGCGACCGTTCTGTCGGGCTTCTATCCGGCGCGTATCGCGACCCGGCATGAATCCCATCGAGGTTGTGCATGAAGACTAAGCTGGTGGCCGCGTTGCTCGCTTTGCTTGTGGCACTTCCCTCGACCGGCCAATATCGAAAGGCGCTGCCGGGGTATGCGTACCAGTTTCCGCGCGATCACTTCAATCATCCTGATTTTCAGACTGAATGGTGGTACTACACCGGCAACCTGCGCACGCCGGATGGACACAGATTCGGATTCGAGCTGACGTTCTTCCGGCAGGCCGTGAACCGAGCCAAGACCGCAACCTCGAGTTGGGATGTGCAGGACGTTTACTTGGCACACCTGGCGCTCAGCGATTTGGACGGCGGGCATTTCTACCGCAACGAGCGAGTCAATCGCGCGGGGCCGGGACTCGCCGGCGTAGATGAGCCGTCGGCCAAAGTGTGGAACGGAAACTGGCAGGTGCAGGGATTGGGAGGCGAGCAGAAGCTGAAGGCGGCCGCGCCGGAATTCTCGCTGCAGCTGGTGATGAACCCGAGCAAACCGCCGGTGATCCATGGCAAGAACGGCGTTAGCCAGAAGGCCGAAGGAGCAGGTCAGGCTTCGCACTACATTTCATTCACGCGGTTGCTGACAAACGGAACCATTGGACTGAAAGGCCGGGAGTACCAGGTTTACGGCACCGCCTGGATGGATCACGAGTTTTTCTCCGAGCAAATGGACCCGTCGTTGCGCGGATGGGACTGGGTGAGCCTGCAGCTCGACGACAGTACCGAGCTAATGCTCTACCGCTTTCGCGAAAAAGACGGCGCCATTGGCCCGTTCTCAGCTGGAACTTACGTCGATACCAAAGGCAAGGCAACGTACATTGGCGTTGCCGACTTTGTCCTGCAGCCTCTCACAGAGACCTACGTCAGCCCCGAGACTCACGCCGTGTACCCAATTGGATGGCGGATAACTGTGCCTTCCCTACGATTGGATCTTCAGCTAAGCACGGCCCTGAAGTCGCAAGAACTGGTCAGCGAAATGGGCGCAGGGCTGTCTTATTGGGAAGGCGCGATTACGGCCGGAGGAACGCGCGACAACAAGCCTGCAAAAGGTGTGGGATATCTTGAAATGACCGGCTATGCCCGTGCAACAACTTCGCGATGATGGAGACCTGCCACGGCGAGGTCTTGTGACTTCGCTGTTTGCGCCACACGCAACTGCGACGATGCGTTCCAGCGATCTCTTTTATGTGGAAGCCGACCAGGCTTGAATCGATATGAAGTCGGGCTCTGGATCGGAACGGTGAGACCCGATGCGTGAGACGCGAAGTACCCCCGAAGTCTTTGTCGAGGAGATCTGGCCGGTTTAGTCCCTTTAAACGCCGCAGAGACTACGAATGCTATTGGCTACGTTTCCTGGCGAAAATCCACTTGAGCGAATAGTCGGGAAGGCGCTCCCTTGATGCGGCACCCCGCTGCGCTGGTGGGTCGGCCATTACTCCTCGGCGCTACGGTTCGATGCCGATTCTGTCGTTGACCGCTCCGCTGATCCGCTGTTTGCAACCAAGGTAGCGCTCCGTAGTTTGAACCGAAACGTGGCCGAGGAGGAATCGAATCTGTTCCAATTCTCCGCCCGCTGTGTGACATAGTTTCGAGCACGAACGACGAAGGCCGTGTGTGGCAACTCGGAGATGACCACACCCCCTGCACGGGGTATTATGCTGCCTGAGGCGATCACCGGCCTTCCGCTGAAAGGAGACTTTCAACGGATGGCAAGACGGAGGTTTCAGAACCCGAAGCCCTTTAGAGAGGGCAATTGGTGGTGGATCAGTCCATGGCAAGACGAGTTCACGGGAGGGAGGTACACACGGAAGAAGAAAGGAATGAAGGTCGCGCCAGCCGCAGTGCCAGACCGGGACGCGCGGAAGATTGCAGCCGAACTGCTACGCCCTATGAATCAGGGCTTGGAGATGATTGGCTCGGCGACGGCTTTCGGCACATACGTCGCCGGCACTTACGGCTCCCCGGTACTGCCACTATTGGCAACGACGACCCGCAATAACTACGAATGTTACCTCGATAAGTACCTGCTTCCCATGTTCACCGACAATGCATTGCACGACATAGACACGATGACACTGCAGAAGTACTTCAGTGGCATGAAGGCGAGCCACGCGACGGCGAGCAAGATCAAGGACGTGCTGCAAGCCCTCTTGGGAGCGCCGTGCGGTTTGGGCTGCTTGTGAGGAATCCCCTTGTCGGCGTGCAAATCTCACCGCCACGAATCCGGCGGCGCAATAAGCCCTACATTACGCCCGAGCAGTTCGATGCACTCGTGAACCTCATGCAAGGGCCTTACGCGACGATGGTGTCTGTCTGCGTCTTGGCTGGGCTGCGAGTAAATGAATTGATCGGGCTGAAGTGGGTAGACGTGCATTCCGAGGCGCTCACGATCGACGAGCGATTCTCTCGGGGTGAATGGGGCTGCCCGAAGACAAATGCGAGCAGCGCCACAATCGCGGTGGCCAAGATGATGGACAGTCGGGTGGCGAGGGCCGTCGAAAACGCAAACGCAGTCGTCAACTGAACGATGAATTGGAACGGAATGGAACGTGATTGTGACTAGGATGGTCGCTAAGTTGTTGAAAGATGGTGGACCTGAGCGGGATCGAACCGCTGGCCTCCTCGTTGCGAACGAGGCGCTCTCCCAGCTGAGCTACAGGCCCACGTAGAAGGGATGACGTGCTGGTTCAGCCACGCCTCCTTACATTATACAAGCAACCTCGTGATTTCGAGTACGACATCCGCCAGTTGCCAGTCACCAGTGATCCCCCTCGATCGCGACATTGTCCGCAGCTCACTGCCCCCACTCTTCCAGCGCCGCCGCAAGTCTCTCCAGGCCCACTCGCGTCATCTCCGGCTCCCCGCCAATCCCGATCCGAAAGTGGTGCGGCATATCGAAGAATCTCCCCGGCACCACGCTGGTCTCATACTTCTCGCGCAAAAAACCGATGAACTCTTCCGACGTTTCCCTTCCGCAGCCGCGGAAAAACAATCGTCCCGTGCTCCGCACGAAACACCTCGAGTTCGCGCCGCCCATCGAGAAACTCCGCCAGGCGTTCCCGATTAGTCGACAGGATCTTCTCCGCCCGGGCCGCCACACGCTCCAGGTTCTCGAACGCCACTACACCCATCAACTCAGCCGGATGCACGGGCGAAGCGGCGTACAAATCGTTGATCCTCCACATGCGATGCGTCAATTCCGGGCTCGCCAGCACCCATCCGCAGCGAATCCCGCTCAAGCCGAACGCTTTCGTCAAACTACTGGTCACCACAAACTGTTCGCCCAGGTGAAACGCCGTCCGCGGGCGATTCCCGTAGAACGACTCCAGATAAACTTCATCCACCAGCACCCGCGCGCCTTGGGCGTTCGCAATCTGTCCCACCGCGCGCATCGTCGCCTCATCCGCGTACGCCCCCGTAGGATTGTGCAGATTGGTCAGCACGATCAGCTTCGTGTGGGGTGTGAGGTTGCGCTCGACTTCCGCCGGGTCAATCCGAAATTCATCCTCGAACCGCCGTTCGAAGCGCCGCAATTTCGCCCCCAGGTACAGCGCAGTCGATTCCAGCAACTCGTAAGTCGGATGCTCGATCAGCACTTCATCCCCCGGATCGAACGTCGCCGCCATTGCAAGGTGGTTCGACAGCGAAGTTCCCTCTGAAGTCACCACACATTCAGCCGGCACATCGTTGTACTTCGCCAGCCGCTCCACCAGTGGAGCGTACCCATAAGGGTTCACCCCGTTGATCTCCAGCTCTTCCAGCCGCATCGGCAACTCCGCCAGCGGATAACTCATCATTCCGCTGGTCGCCAGGTTGTACTTCGCCCCTGAGTACAGCTTGGCCCACTCCATGTACGGCGACATCATCTGCGATCTTTGCGTCATCTCTCTTTTCCGCCTGCTTTCATACTTATTGGCAACTGACCATTGCCTGCGGGCACTCCGTCGCGCCTACGCGTTTTCGCTGATTGCTGCCTTTCTCCTCGCCCAGAACCAATACACAGGCACCCCCAGCGCCAGAATCCCCAGCCCCAGCACCGTGTTCGCCGGGTACCGATAAATCGTGTTCCCCACCACCAGCCAGCACGAAGCCACAAAAATCCCGGTCGTCCACGGATGCCCCGGCACTCGATACCCTGCCCCGTCCGCGTCGCACCGCCGAAACACAAACAGGCTCGCGCCCGTCAATCCAAAAAAGATGAAATCTATCGACACCACGTAGTTGAGAATCTTTTCGTAACTGCCCGATAGCGCGATCACCAGTGTCAGCACGCTTTGCATCACAATCGCCAGCACCGGCACGTGCGTCTTGGCGTTAATGCGCGCAACTGCTTGAAAAAAAAGCCCATCGCTGGCCATTGCGAAGTACACGCGCGGCGCGGTCAGCACCGACTGGCTCAGGAACCCCAGCGTTGAAACTGCGATGCCTAGTGCAATCAGCCGCGCGCCGGTGCTGCCCAGCGTCAGCCGCATGACCGCCGACGCCGGAACTGTGCTGGCCGCCAGTCCATCCGCGCCCAGCGCCCGCACGCAAACGTAATTCACGCCAAAGTACAGCACGATCACGCCCGCCACGCCCAGCACCAGTGCGCGAGAGAGGTTGCGGCGCGGATCTTTGATTTCGGTGGCGATGAAATTTGCCGTCTGCCAGCCCCCGAACGCGAACAAAACAGGCACCATAGCCGCCCCAAGGGTCGTAACCAGGTCAATCGAAATCGGCCGGTCCAATATCGGATGGGTCACCGGGTAGGGCGCGTGCACCAGGAACAGTCCGGCGAGTACGAGGGTGGCGATCGCTCCTATTTTCAATAACATCAGGACGCTTTGCACGCGGCTGCCCGCCTTTACTCCCAGACAGTTCACGATTGTGAGCGCGGTAATCGTGGCAACCGCGACCAGCTTTTCGGAAATCGGCCAGCCCGTCAGTTCAAGAAAGTACCTTGAGAATGTTATAGTTACGGCGGCCATGCCTCCGGTTTGAATCACCAACAGCAGAACCCATCCGTAAAGAAATCCGGCAAGCGGATGAAACGCGTCTCGGAGGTAGGCGTACTGGCCTCCGACGTTCGGCATGCGCGCCGCTAGCTCCGCATAAATGAACGCGCCCAGCATCGCCACCACACCGCCGGCGACCCAGACCAGAAGGATCAGGACTGGTGTATGTACTTGACGGGCAACGACATACGGGTTGATGAAGATCCCTGCGCCGACGATGCCACCCATCACGATCATGGTAGCGTCGAACAATCCGACACGGCGCAGAAGTTGGGCGGGTTCGCTCATGCTGGGTGACGTTGTGAATGTATCACGCGGAGTTGTCAGCTGGGTTTGAGTCTTAAGTAAGCGCAATGCTTTAAGCAACTTAGCGACGAGCTGCTCGTCTCAGGCGATCTAAGACGGCTTCCCAGTCGGGCAGAGCTGGAGGAGAGTCGACGGCGATCCAGTCGAGGCCTCTAACATCAAGAAAATGCAGCACTTCATAGAGTCGGGCGGCGTAGCCCTGCGGGTCGATCGGCATGGATACGATTTCTGAAACGGCGCCCTGAGACGGGTGGGAGAGCTGCAGGTAGGCGCCGCTTCCCTCTCTTGGAACTTCGCCATTTTCAATCAGATAGAGACTGGTTCGGGGGCTGTAGTGGCGCGGGTGCAAGCCCGGCGAGGCGTGCGACTCGCCTGGATTTTGGTCCGGGGCGCTGGCGATCGGGCCAATGACAGCTTCGATTTGTTCCCGTGAAATGCCTCCGGGACGGAGCAGGACCGGGGTTGGTTCAGCTAGGCTAAGTACTGTAGATTCAATGCCAACCGTGCATGGGCCGCCGTCGAGGATGTAGTCCACTCGGTTCCCGAGGCTGCGGCGGACGTGCTCTGCGGCGGTGGGCGAAACCTGGGTAAACCGATTGGCGCTGGGGGCAGCGATTGGTACGCCGGCAGCCCTAAGTAGCGCCAGTGCAACAGGATGCGCTGGCATGCGTATGCCGACAGTGGGAAGTCCGGCGGTGACCAAGTCGGGGACGGCGGAAGTCTTTGGCAACACGAGAGTTAGCGGCCCCGGCCAGAACTTTTCGACCAGCTTCTGGGCTGCTTCGGGCCAGGCGGCGACGAGCTGATGCACCATAGCTAAGTCGCTGATATGACAGATGATAGGACTCGAATGCGGACGGCCCTTGGCCTCGTAGATGCGCTCTACAGCCGCCGGATCGAGCGCGTTGGCTCCCAAGCCATAGACCGTTTCGGTAGGAAAGGCCACGAGCCTCCCGTCGCGTATAAGTTGTGCAGCATGAGCCACTTGCGACTCGGTGACTCCGAATTGCGCAAGCCCGGGCGCAGCCATCGTCAGTGGCTCCGCGCCTGCGACGGATCGGGCGAATCTGCGGAATCGACATCAATATGGAGGCCGGAACTGGGCGCCACACCGGGGGGATAGCAGTTGCCGTCGGCGGCATAAGTCTTTTTGCACGAGGCAGTTAGCTCTGGACGGCGGGGCGACTGAGCGTACTGCCAGACCTCGGCAAAATCAACTCCGCCAGCGGAGGGATCGGGCGGCGGTTTCGGGAAATACACACCCCGGCGCAGGACCGCACTGATCGTTGGAAACAAAGAACTTAATCTCGCGTCCAGCGGCATTGTTTCGGATATCGTCGGCGGTCACGACGGAAGCTTTGCTGGACTCGCGGAAGGGGATGCCGGAGCAGTAAACCCCTGCGTGATAACCACTTAGGGTAACTCCATCCACCCAGGCGTGAATGTAGAGGCGCTGCTCGGGGAGCATGCGGCCGCCCTGCTCCTGGTCGAGGAAAATGACCGACTTGGGCGGGAAACCCTCTGATTTTGCGGCATTTACGGCCGCGGCGGCGTCGCGGGCACCGACGGCCGCAGGGTTGCCCAGGGCCTTGATTTGGGCGTATTCGCGCCCGTTGAAGAGGAGAAGGAATCCGTAACCCATTGAATCTAATTTGGTTCGATGGCCGATCCAAGTGTTTTGCTGGGCGCCGGGAGGGTTGTTCAACCAATAGCCGGTAAAGGCGAAGGTCTTATGCAGCAATAACATGGAGGCGTCGCCGGGATAGTCGTTGCGGTCGAGGCCGAGGTAGGTCTGGGCCGCGGCGGACGAGCAGGCGAGGGCAAGAATCGCGACTGCGCGGAGGATCCGCATGGTTTCAATATCTCACGAACTCTGGCTCCGCGGGTGGCAGGAGGGGGTAGGTTATAACGCTCGTTATAATGATTTTCGCGATTTCGCACGTTTATTGCCAAAGCCTGATAAGCGGTTTGTTGTCGGTTAGTTAGGCGCTAGGCGGGGGGCGATAGAGAAATTTGTGTTTTTTGGTTGCTCTTTGGGATGGGACCCAGAGGCGGCTAGTCGTCAGTTGGCGGCGGGGCGGGATCGATTTCAAGGGCCGGGAGGGATTTTACGATCTTCATGGTTTCGAGGCTGACGGTGATGACCTGGCCGATGAGGCGGAGGATGTATTCGGGATCGTCGGCGCGATTGGGGTCGTTGGTGATGCCGCTGCGCTTGTCGGTCGAGACCTGGTACTGGTCGATGACCCACTCCAGGGCCGAGCGGTTGCCGAGGCGGTATTCGTAGGTCTCGGGCGGGATGCCCTTGAGGGTCAGGAATTCGTTGTAGACCAGCGTGGTCTTGTCTTTGCTGAGGCGCATCTTCTCGACGCGCCAGTCGAGTTGTCCTTTTTCGATGCGCTCCAGCGGGTATTCGAGTTGTTGCTCGTAGTGGACGTGGAGGTCGGCGAGGCGTTTGCCGGCGTCGGCGAAAGCGTGGAAGATAGTGGCTCCCACCCTGTCGCCAAACGCGGGCGACAAGGGTGGGGCACCCAGAATTTCTTTAGGGCGCCCCGCCTGCGGTTGCGCGCTGGCCTTCGGCAGAGAGGAAGCGCCTTCGGCGCGATTTGTTTCCCCGGCCGGAAGGCTGCCGTCCCTACGGGACTCCAAATGTTTTTCGTCTTTACCCAGCATTCCGCCTTCGGCTACATGCTGGGCTAGACTATGCCGCCCCTCCGGGGCTGGGTTCTCGGTCGTGCCATCGATAAAGGGGATGCGGGGGAGTTCGCGCTTGAGGTTGGCGGCGTAGCGCTCGCGGTACTCGGGATGATGCAGCACGGCTAGACGCCTCCGTTCCTTATTGACTCTGGTGATTGGCAGCAGCGATAAGGGGCGTGGTTTGGGCGCCAACCTCTTGCGCAATCTCAAGCAGTTCATCGTAGGTCTGCGCATCGCCAATGAAATCCCAGAACGGCTTGCCAACAATTAAATCAGTGCCAAGTTCCAGAAACTTGTTGTATTGAGGAACGTATATCGTGCCTTCTCCCGCCGGATTGTATGACATTGCGGCGTACGCTTGTGCATTCGTCTGGTACTCCATCGCCATTATCGCCAGAATGTCGCGCTTCATGTCCCTAAAAGTAAACTTGTTGGGCTTAACGGTTTTCATCTCGAAGTAAACCCTACTTCCATCTGGCCGCAAGACGAACAGGTCAGACCGCACTCTGCGCGCTGTCCCGCCCGGATATTGCAACCCGATCACCTGAGTTGTGTCGGCCTGTCGGTTGGGTGTTCGCCTTGGGGCGGGCCGATCCATTTGAGCAATGATCGCGGTAATCTGCGCTTCCGCCGCCGGTTGCAGATGTCCGGTGACTAAATAGTTCGTCTCCGCCTGCTGGTTGAACTGTCTCGCGACCAAGAGTGCCATGTGTTGAAACCACAGGCCCAGCCGTGTAGAAAACGACCTCTCAGACAGGGCAATTCCGAAAAGCGCGGGCATAAGTCGTGCATGGAACGGCTGCGCGTCGAACGCCGGGAGGTTGGCCAGATTCTCGTTGATATACCTAGTTACTTCGTGAAGGAGATAGGTGCGGATTTCAGCCCGTGTTGCGTCAGCTAGTGGCAAGTTTCCCCCTAGATTCGTTGGACTTTAAGAGTGTCGCACAGTCACCTAATGACGGATTCTCGAAGTGGCGCTATGTAAGCCTCGGCGGACAATTAGCGCTTTCGCGGATAACAGTCACGGACTTCATAATGCCTTTCGGTGATTTGAGGTCGTGCTCCCAAACCCGAATGAGGCGGATACCCATTTCCCGTAACATTTTGTTCGTTTGCTTGTCGCGTTGCCTGTTCCGACACAGTTTAGCGGCCCAAAACTCCGCACGAGTCTTCGGTGTATGGCCGCAACGTGGGCAACTGTGCCAAAAGCAGCCATCCACGAACACCGCGACCCGAGGTTTCGAAAAGAAGAAATCCGGATTGCCGGGTAAACCGCCGGGATGGAGAACCCATCCTTTGACACCGTGGCGTACGAGTGCCATTCGCAAACGTACCTCTGTTGTCTTGTTGCTTTTGCCCCGAATTGCGGACATAATTCGGGAACGTTTCAAAGTGACACCAACAAACCTCCCGTTCGGCAGTTTTGATTTGAGGCGGCGTTCCATTTCGATGTAAGTTAGGGTTTGAAGCAAGGCCGACAGGACGATATGTCAAAAAGTCGAAAGTTCGTATCATTTTTTTCCGGCGCGCTCGGTCTGGATGTTGGGCTTGAGCGGGGCGGATTGGAATGCCTCTCCGTGAATGACGCGGATCCAAAAGTCTGGGCCACGATTGACGCGAACCTAAAACGGCGGCCATTCTCGGAAAGGCCGCGGTTGTATCCGACGGATATCCGCAAGTTGGACGCCACCAGAATTTGTGCTGACCTCGGAATTCGTCCCGGTGAACTCTTCGCGGTTGTTGGCGGTCCCCCCTGCCAGGCGTTTTCGACTGCTGGCCGCAGACTTGGGCTTAACGATGACCGCGGAAATGTGTTTCTCCACTTCCTGAACCTCATAAGGGACCTGCAACCAAAGTACGCTATTTTTGAGAATGTCAGGGGACTGCTATCGGCCCCGCTGCGGCATCGTCCCCACAGCGAACGTGGCGTGGGCCACCGACCGCTATCTTGGGAGGAACAACCCAAAGGGGCCCTACGGCACATACTGTCCATCCTAGACGCTGCAGGGTATCAAACGACGTTCACCTTGTACAACACGGCGAATTTTGGAGTCCCGCAAATTCGGGAACGTTTGGTTTTTTTTGCATCAAGACACGGCGAGTGTGTGCCATTCATGAATCCCACGCACTCGGAATTCGGCACGGACGGATTGAAGAAATGGAGAACGCTCAAACAGGCCATTGGGCACCTTCAAAAGCGGGTTGGCGAGTGTGCCAAGTTCCCTGATAAACGGCTAGAGTTCTACCGGATGCTCTATGAGGGCCAGAATTGGCGCGATCTTCCGGCGGAGATTCAAAAGCAGGCGATGGGGCCCAGTTTCTATGCAGGTGGTGGCAAAACAGGCTTTTACCGCCGGTTGGCCTGGGATAAGCCTGCGCCTACGCTTGTGACCTCCCCGACGATGCCTGCAACTGATCTTTGCCATCCAACAGAATTGCGTCCACTGTCAGTTAGAGAGTATTCAGCGATACAGACCTTTCCAACGGAAATCGAATTTACCGGTACCACCGCGGACAAATATCGCCAGATAGGAAACGCTGTACCGTGCCTTTTCGGCGAAGCCATTGCGCATCACATCGTGGCATTCGACGAGGGCAAATTGGAATCCTCAAATTCCGATGGTCAATTAAGCCGGTATGCGCGAACCGATCGCGAGTCTTGGCAGGCCGATTGGTTCCAGCAAGAACTTCCACTCTAACAAGTTACCGATGGCGGAGATGCGCTCTTTGAAGGCGGCGACGGCCTCGTCCCATTCTTCGTGGTGGGGTTCGCGGTAGCCGAAGAAGACCTTCAGCAACTCGACCAGGTTGCCGCCGTCGCGGATGTCTTCGTTCAGGCCCTGGCGGACGCCGTTCTGAAAGAGGATAGCCTTCTCGGGAGCCTGAAAGATGATGTTGGATTTGGGATAGCCGCGTTCGAACTTGGCGCGGATTTCTCTTTCGAGATCATCGTGCTCGTCTTTGGCCTCCCAGAATCCGCGAGCGAGGCGAAACGGGTCAACCATAGCGCCGTCAACCTTGATGATGTGCGCCTTGGGTTTGTGGATGGGGTATTCGGGAACGAGCGTCCATTCAAATTGCCTGCCGCAGCCGCGTAGCAAGGCCTGAAACGCAGAGCGCACCGCCATCTCGTGGTCGATGCTCGAGTTGGCCGTACTGGCCGAGGGTCTCGTAGTAGCTTTTGACCAGCTTGTGCGTGGGCCTGAGGTTGAGGTCTTGCATGGGAAGGGACAGTGTACAACGAGGGTGCGGCGGTGCCGTCCCTGCGGGACTCGGGCGTTCGTCTTGCGTATTCCCGGCACTGACGTGGCAGGCTACGATTGTGACGCCCTACGGGCTCGGAAGGCAAATCGCCCAACTCCGACGGTGGTTGCTCTAGCCTTCCTCGGTCAGGATGAGACGACGAAGATTTGTCGATCCCACCCTTTCGCAAAGAACGCGAAAGGATGGGGCACCCAGATTCGTGAGAGGTGAAGGGAACAGCAGGTCCTTCGACTGCGCGCTCAGGATGACGGGTCAGTGGATAGTGGATAGTGGATAGAAAAGTCAAAATCCCCACGCAAGGCCGCTGCGCGTCCTTGAATGGGGCACCCAGATTGATCGTTATTTTCACAAAAAGACCCACACAATCCAAAAGCGGGATTGTGTGGGGCACCCAGATTTTTCGCGATGGATGGGAAAGCAGATCCCTCGGTCGCCAAGGGCGACCTTGATTTCATAACAACGACGGCTCCTCACGAAGTCCGAGTAAGCTTGAGTTTGCGTAAGACCAAGACTCGGAGGAAAGGAGCCGCCATGAAGATTATAGGTTGTGATTTCCATCCGTGATGACAAAAATAAAACCGTTTGCGGCGTAGCTAAAGCTACGCCCCTTCCATGAGTGGGAGTCGAGATGCCCAAGAAACTGGATCACACCGCCGCGATTGAGCATTTGTCGCGGGTGGATAAGAAGCTGGCGAAGATCATTGCAAAGGCCGGGCCATGCTACATGCAGCCGGAGACGACGCAGAGCCTGTTTGAGTCGCTGATGGAGGCGATCATCTATCAGCAGTTGAACGGCAAGGTGGCGGCGACGATTACTGCGCGGGTGAAGGCGCTGTTCCCGGAGGAACCGCACCGGATTAAGACAAGACATGGGGTGCAGGCGGCCTTCCCTTCTCCCGAACAGGTGCTGGCGGCGACGCCGGAGTTGTTGCGGTCGGCCGGGCTGTCGCAAAACAAGATGCTGGCGATTCGCGACCTGGCGGCGAAGGCGCTCAACGGCACGGTTCCCAGCGTACGCGGGGCGCACAAGTTGAGCGACGACGCGCTGGTGGAACACCTGACTTCGGTGCGGGGCATCGGGCGGTGGACGGTGGAGATGCTGTTGATCTTCCGGCTGGGGCGTCCGGATGTGCTGGCGGTGGACGATTACGGTGTGCGCAAGGGCTTCGCCAAGATGCATCGCCTGGATGAGTTGCCGAAGCCGAAGGAGTTGCAGGCGCTACGGGGAGAAGTGGCGTCCGTACCGCTCGGTGGCGTGCTGGTACCTATGGCGGGCGGCGGAGATGAAAGAACTGCCGGAACCGGGCGCGAAGGCGAAGAAGGCGGCGAAGAAAACTGCGACGTCCAAAAAGAAAAGCGCGCGGCGGAGACGGGCCTAGAGCCAGGGACATCAATGCCAGAGCGTCGAAAGTCAAAGACCTCAGGGGCTAAAGCCCGGTTTATTAGGCGTTTCGGCACGACTGAAGTCGTGCCCTGACACAAGAACGCGCGTGGTAGAGTTTTTCAGCAACCCGTGAAGGCCAGCGCTCCGCCCTCACGGCTCATAGAGTCGCCGTCGCCGGATTACTTCTGCTTGGCGAGGTAATCGACAAAAATCTGTGCGGCAGCGGCCGGGTCGGGTGTCGCCGCATCGGGCATGACGAATGCCGGGACGTCGGCGGGGCAGGCCTTGACTGCCGCGCAGATATTGGAGGCATGGGCCAGTCCTGCGGTCAGGCTGGGAACGTCCACGACATCAGAAGGACTATTGAGAATGACGGCGTCAGCTTTGACGTTCTTGTCGAAGTTGGACTTGAGCGCAGCCTTGTAGTCGTACTCGTTGATGGTCTCGACAAGCACGGGCAAGCCGGAAGGCAGCCGGGGATTGCTGGACTGGAAGTCCAGAATGCGATGGTCGAGCTCGTGGGCGTAGGGAGAGTGGAGATCGCGGAACAAATGCACCACGACGGGCTGCCGGGGAACGGGCTTCTTGCAGGCGGGAGCGCACACTAACAGAGCGAGCAGGGCCAAGTACGGCCAACGAGAAATCATGCCGTCATGATACTTGAGTCGGGCCGAAACGTCATAAACTCGGTGAGTTGGGTGCAGAGCAGGGGCCAAGTCAGGAAGCCGCGCTCGGCGAGCCGCGCCGAGTTTGAATCGCACGAACCGCTTCAAAATTCACCAGACTGTAACCTCCGGTCGCGATGATGACAATTGTCACCCGCGGCCGCTGACAATCGGCACTACCCGCGCAAACGGAACTATCGAAGAATGGATTTCGTCAGAGGAAAGTGAGAAGGACTTCTGCCGACGACCATGACACCAACCAATGTGACACGAGCGGTTCCGCTTCCAAAGCCCGGCGAAGAATGCGATTCTAATGGCATCCACCTGGAGGGAAGCCGGAAGGCAAGTATGCCTGACCTGAAAGACGAGCTGGCGTCGCTGCGCATCAACCGGGAACAGCCGAGGCGCGGCAAATGGGGAAAATGGATTCTGGTGCTGCTGCTGCTGGCAGCGGTGTCGGCGGCCGGAATGTATTTCGTTCGCAAGAATCCCGCTCTGGCCGACTTTACGGCCGTGGAAGTTGAGCCGGTACAGGCCAGCGTGCAAACTACCTCCGGCCCCAGCGCGGGAACGCCGATCCTGACGGCGTCGGGATACCTGGTAGCGCGGCACCAGTCGGTGATTTCGTCGAAGATCCAGGGACGGCTATCGGAGCTGTACGTGGAAGAGGGCAGCTACGTGAAAACGGGTGAGGTGATTGCACGACTGGAGAACCCCGACTACATAGCAGCCGTCAACAAGGCGAAGTCGGATATCGAGTATGCCAAGGCGAACCTGTCGGAAATGGAGCGCCAGGCGCGCCTGCAGGCGGGACTGTTCAAGGAGAAGGTGGTGTCGCAGGATGCGCTAGATGCGGCAGATTCGAGAGTGCAACTGGCGAAGGCGTCACTGGACCAAGCCGTTGCCACTCTGAAGGTACAGCAGACGCAATTGGACTTCACCGAAATTCGTGCTCCATTCGACGGAGTGGTGGTGAAGAAGATGGCCGAAGTAGGGGAGAGCGTGGCGCCGATTCCGCCGGGCGTGAACATCTCGACGGCGTCGGGCGCAATTGTGGCGATGGCTGACATGAACTCGTTGGAAGCGGAAGTAGATGTGAACGAAGCGAACGTGGGCCAACTCAAGCAGGGAGACCCGGCCGACATCACAGTGCAGGCGATTCCGGACAAGACCTATAAGGGAGTCTTGCGGCAAGTGATCCCAACGGCCGACCGCACCAAGGCAACCGTGACGGTTAAAGTATCGATCGTCGACAAGGACGGGCTTATCAAGCCGGAGATGAGTTGCAATGTAACTTTCCTGCAACCGGCAAAGAAGAGCGAGCAGAACAACGCCACGCCGCAGCGCATCGTTACCATCCCGAAGGACGCCATCACCACCCGGGATGGCAAGCAGGTAGTGTATGTGATCGAAGACAACAAGGCGCGGGAAGTGGCGGTGGTGACCGGCAACGAGTTAAAGGGCGGGATCATCGTGAAGTCGGGCCTGACCGGGAACGAGACGCTGGTGGATAATCCGCCGCAAAAAGTGGTGGACGGCACAGCGGTCAAAATTAAGAGGTAGAAGTTCAATTTCCCTCAGGGGCTAAAGCCCAGCGACATTCTGGGCGGGTACGGACGGCCTGAAGGCCGTCCCCTTCAAAGCAGGAAAGTCACAGGAGCGAGCATGAGCGCAGCAGAAGTGGCCGCCCGGACGGGCGCCGTCAGCGTGCAGAACGTGGTGAAGATCTATCAGCGTGACAGCCAGCAGATCACGGTGCTGGACGGACTGACCCTGGAAGTGCCACAGGGCGAGTTCCTGGCGTTGATGGGGCCATCGGGATCGGGCAAGACGACGCTGCTGAATCTGATCGCAGGCATCGACCGGGCAACGTCGGGGTCGGTGCAGGTGGCCGGCACCGACCTGACGCGGCTATCGGAGGGCGAACTGGCGAAGTGGCGCAGTCGCAACGTGGGATTCATCTTCCAGTTCTACAACCTGATTCCAGTGCTGAATGCGGTGGAGAACGTGGAGTTGCCGCTGCTGCTCAGTCGCCTGTCGAAGAAAGAGCGGCGCGAGCGGGCGCTGACGGCGCTGCGCATCGTAGGGTTGGCGGACCGCTCGAAGCACTATCCGCGGCAGCTTTCGGGCGGACAGGAACAGCGTGTGGCCATCGCGCGGGCCATCGTGACTGACCCGGCCGTGCTGGTCGCGGACGAACCGACCGGCGATCTGGACAGCAAGAGCGCTGAGGAAATTCTCGACCTGATGCAGACGTTCAACAAGGAATTCGGCAAGACGATTGTGATGGTGACGCACGATCCGCGGGCGGCCTCTCGCGCACACACGCAACGACACCTGGAGAAAGGAGTGCTGACCACCTGATATGAAATTCGCTCCTCTCGTCCTCAAACATCTGCGCAAGAACTGGATCCGCACTCTGAGTACGGTGCTGGCGATGTCGGTCTGCATATTCCTGATTTGCGTACTGCAAACCGTGATTTCGGCGGTGAATTTTGGGCTTAACGCCGGCAGTACGCGGCGGCTGGTGGTGCGCGACTACGTGAGCCTGGCGAACAACCTGCCCATCACCTACAAACAGAAGATCGCGGCTATTCCGGGCGTGACCGATACCTGCATCGTGTCGTGGTTTGGAGGGGTCTATCGCGATCCCAAGAATTTCTTCGCCAACCTGGCGGTGGAGCCGGAAGCGTTTCTCAGAATCTATCCCGAGGTGATGCTGCCCGCCCGAGCAGAAAGCGGCGTGGCTGAGCGACCTGCGGGGCGCCATTATCGGGCGCAAACTGGCGCAGCGTTTTGGATGGAAGATCGGCGATCACGTTCAGTTGGAGAGCTTCATCCCGCCGTATCGCGTGGGCAAGCCCTTCGACTTTGTGGTGGACGGAATCTACGACACCGACGAAGCGCGCTATCCGGGCACGGACCTGAATTCGATGTACTTCAACTTCAAGTACCTCTACGAGGCGACCGGACAGCGAGTGGGCATCGGCACGCTGACGGCGCAGATTGACGACCCCGCGCGTGCGGGCGCGATGAGCAAGACCATCGATGAAGCATTCGACAACAGCGACAACCCGACCAAGACAGAGACGGAGCAGGCTTTTCGCGCCAGCTTTGTCGCGCTGGCTGGAAACCTGGCGCTGCTGCTGAACCTGATCGGCATGGCCGTGGCTTTCACCATCCTGCTGGTGACGGCCAATACGATGAGTATTGCTGTGCGCGAGCGCCAACAGGAGATCGCCGTGCTGAAGACGCTCGGGTTCCCGAGCGCGCTGGTGTTGGCGCTTATCTTAAGCGAAGCCCTGCTGCTGGGGTTGATGGGCGGAATACTGGGCATTCTGTTTGCCTGGGGAATGATCCACGTGCTGGTCAATGTTCCGTTCCTGGGAGACATACTGCGGGGCTTCCCGGGGCTTGGCCTGTCGCCGCAAATCGCTTCACTCGGCATCGGTATGGCACTGCTGCTGGGACTGTTGGCAGGCTTCATTCCTGCGGTTCTGGCGTATCGCGCGCGCATCACCGAAGCATTGAGGCAGGTGTAAGATGGCGCTCCCTATTCGTTACAACATTCGAAACCTGGGCCAGCGCTGGAAAGTGACGCTGCTGGCAATCTTTGGCATCGCGCTGGTGGTGGCGGCGGTGGTGGTCATCGCTTCGATGTCAGCAGGCTTTTCGGCAGCGCTGCGCTCGACGGGCTCGGACACGAATGCCATCGTGACCCAGCGGGGATCGTTGTCAGAGCTGACGTCGTGGATCAACATTGGCAATGCGCAGACCATCATGACGGACCCACGCATTGCGCGCGACAGCAGCGGCACTCCGCTGGCGTCGTGTGAAATCGTGGTGATCGCCAGCAAGCCCAAGAAGACCGACAATCAGGCGACGAACATCACCCTGCGCGGGGTGACGCCCGAGGCCTTCAAGGTACGAACGGGCATCAACCTGGTTGAGGGACGAATGTTCTCACCCGGCGTGTTCGAGGTCATCGCGGGCAAGAAGATTTCCGACCGGGTGAAAGGACTCGACATCGGCGATACGGTCCGAGTACAGCGCAAAGAATTCAAGGTAGTGGGCTTGTTCACCGCCGACGGGAGCTCGTTTGAAAGCGAGATGTGGGGCGACTACAACGCGCTGGGGCCAGCCGTGGGCCGCAATGGCGGGTGCGAATCGCTGACGGTGCGGCTGACCAATCCAGCGGTGCTGTCGAGCTTCGATAAGGACTTGCGTGCTAATCCGCAGATGCAGGTGCAGGCCGACTCGGAGAGAACTTATTACGAAAACCAGGCCGGGGGCGTCGCCATGGCGCTGAAAATTCTGGCTGGCGTTCGTGGGCCTGGTGATGGGCATCGGCGCGGTGTTTGGCGCGATGAATACGATGTACGCCATCGTGTCGCAGCGAACGCGCGAGATCGGCACGCTGCGAGCGCTGGGATTTTCACGTTTCAGCATTTTGCTGTCGTTCGTGATGGAGTCGGTGCTGCTGGCCTTTGTTGGCGGAGTGCTGGGATGCTTGATCGCCATTCCGATGAACGGCTTCACCGCGGGCACGGGACAAACGCAGAGCTTCAGCGAGTTGGCGTTCGCGTTCAAGATCACGCCGGGGATCGTCATCGTGGGACTGAGCTTTGCAGTGCTGATGGGGTTCGTCGGCGGATTGCTGCCGGCGCTGCGAGCGTCAAGGATGCCGATTACGACGGCGCTACGAGAAGCGTAAGTCAGTGGCAGTGATTAGTGGATAGTGGATAGAAACGGCGCGGTTTCCCGCGCCGTTTGTTTTGTTATCGAGCTGTGAGAATGCCCGATCAATTAGCGATTAGCGCCGAATTTTCCGGCGAACTGCTGCAAGGGCCCCTGCCAATCCCAGCCCGGCAAACATAGAATCCCACGCTGTCGCGCCCGCTGCGAGGGCGCCCGTGCTCACCAGAGATAGGGTTGCGGGCTCCGGTGTCGTGGTCATTGACGAAGCACAGTTGCCAGTGTCAACGGTATTGGTGTCCATGGTGACAGCAGCTGTCAGGGCGATGGCGCGGCCACAATTAATGGTGGCTCCGGTGTTCAGCGTGACGCTGGCGTCAGCGATGACGCTTCCGTAAAACGCCGTAGTTGTCCCCAAGGTTGCGGAACTGCCAACCTGCCAGAAAACTTCGTCGTTCATCCCTGGATTGATTACCAGCACTGACGAAGCGCTTGCCGTGGTGAGCGTGCTTCCAATCTGGAAGACTACCATCGCATTGTTCATGCCCTGGAAGTCCAAGGTCAGTTGCCCGGTCATCTGGGCTGACGAGGCGAAGAAGTAGACCCCGGGAGCAAGCGTAAGGCCGCCGAGATCCTGGCCAGTCAGCGTTTGGGTAACGCCGAGGCCGGCGAGAAAGTTGTAGCCAGTGAGGGCATCAGCCTGGGCCTGCATCGCGACAGCATCGTCGTTATGTATCGTTCCGAGCACCACTCCGGGGGGAAAACCGGTGATCGACGTTCCGGGGTAGACACCCAGGTCTCTGTCCCACCACGCTTGGGCCGGTGTTGGTCACGGCCGAGGCGCCCAGAATGCCGAAAGCGTTGGCTGAGTTGAGGACACTGGCGTGAGCGCAAAGTGCAAACAGAGGCAGAGCGAGGCAACAGAAGCGAAGCAGTTTCACAAGCGGCTCCTTTGCGAAGTAGAGAGTTCGCACCACTGAAACCCGGGTGGCCACCACCCACAACGGCGAGAATCGTAGCACTATTCCCCTCAATGTGGTGTATACCATTACACATTAGTGACAATGATTATCCAGCAACGGGATAATCACTCATTTTTCCCATTTTGGGGCGAGAGCATGATTTGCAGGTAAATTGCTAGTAAATTGGCCGAGACAGGGGAAGAATTGAGCTTGCGCCTATTGTCCGTCGGCCGGTCTGGGTTGGAGCTTGAGATCGCGGCAAGGCGACCGACCAGAGCAGCAGTGGCTCTCCGGAATGAAATTATCTTCGCGATACGAGAAGAAGCAAGAAGAGTGAAGCACGCCGACTCGGTCGCAACGGAGGTAGCCGTGCAGAAGAAGCTGGAACACAACCCTGGCACCAACCTCGAAAACAAGTCTGTCAATCCTCTCGAACTGTTTCCCGGAATTTCGTTTTCGATGATGTTCCGGTTTCTCTGGATGTCGAGGATTTATCGACGCCGAATGGCGCTATTTTGCGGAAAGAAATATGACCTCGAGCTGAATCTGGTCCTCATCCTGTTAGCAGCCAGTGAAAGTCACTTGCAACAGGGGATGCTGGCCAGCAGCCTCGGCATCAACAAGAATGCGATGGTGTTTCTGATCGACAACCTTGAGATTCGACGGCTTATCAAGCGCGTTGCGAACCCCGATAATCGACGAGAAAAAATGATTGAATGCACACCCGAGGGCAGGCGTATCGTTGCGGAGATAAGAACACATTACCCAGAGATCGTGCGCTGGGGACTGCACCCCTTGACTGATGCTCAGATAGAGCAGTTCGGGATATTACTGGCGCAGATCATCGAAGGGGATTCATCGGCGAAACCGCCAATTCCCCTCGTCCCTTGAAAAAGAACCTGGCTGCGAAACGTGGTCAGATTCCCAATCCTGTCACCCTCCATCCGGCTCCATGCACCTTGTGGCGGATGTTGAGAGTGATGAGCAGCGCGGTCATAGCTTCAACGATGCGTGCGTTCTCCAGTTTACCGCCGTCGATGGCGCGGACGCCGGGGATCTTCACGGCAAGTTCCGAAGCGATCTGACGGGCGCGATCGTCGTCGCTGCACACGATGACATCGCAATCGACATCGTGATCGCTGCTGAGCACTGTGGCTGAGAGGCTATGGAAGGCCGCGGCGACCGTGACATTCTTACCCACGATTTCGGCTGCCTGTTCGGCGGCGGAACCTTGCCACACGCCCAACATGCGGGTGGGACGACCGCCGACCGCGGCGGCCAGTGGTACCGTGGCATCGATGAGAACCGTGCCGGGACGAAATGAGGGCTTAAGTTGCTTGAGCAATTCGGCCTGTCCGGCGAAGGGCACGGTGAGAACGACGGTGTCGCACATCTTCACAGCGACCGAGTTCTCGACGCCTTCGACACTGCCCATGGCGCCGGCTTTTTCCGCGATTTGGGCGGCGGCGGCTTGTGCTCGCGCTGCATCGCGCGAACCGATCACGACTTGTTCACCGGCGCGAGCCCAGCGGAACGCAAGCCCGGAGCCTTCAGGGCCGGTGCCGCCGACGATGGCGATCAAGCGACACTCCCGACGGTGACGGGTTCAGGGGCTGCGAAATAGTGGGAATAGGTGGTATTGCGTTGGGCGGGAGTGCGTCCGACTTCACGGATGCGCTCCTGGAACTCCTCGGGGGATATGTACTGCCCGGCGGTGGCTCCCGCCAATCGCGAGATGTTTTCCTCGAACAGCGTTCCACCATAGTCATCGGCGCCGACCAGCAAGGCAAGTTGCGAAACATCGCGGCCGAGTTTCACCCATGACACCTGAATGTGGTTGATGGAGCCGGCCAGCAGTACGCGGGCGAGCGCGTGGACCTTGACGTGCTCTTCGATTTGTCCGCCGGAACGAGACAGCCCCTGCTCGAACAGCAGGGTGTTGTCGTGAATGAAGCCGAGCGGCACGAACTCGGTGAATCCGCCGGTGCGCTGCTGGATGCCGCGCAACAGGAACATCTGGTTGACCCAATGCTCGGGGGTTTCGCGATGGCCGTACATCATGGTGGAGGTGCTGCGGATGCCGCACTCGTGCGCGGTCTCGATGACTTCGCACCACTGGGCGGTGGTGAGCTTGTTGCGCGAAAGCACCATGCGAATGGAGTCGTCGAGGATTTCGGCGGCGGTGCCGGGCAGAGTGTCGAGGCCGTTGTCCTTCAGCATCAGGAGGTAGTCACGCACGGACATGCCGGTCAATTCGACGCCGTACATTATCTCCATCGGCGAGAAGGCGTGAATGTGCATTGTGGGGACCGCGGCCTTCACCGCGCGCAGGACGTCGCGATAGTAGAAGGGCGAGAGATTGCGCGGCAGTCCGCCTTGAATGCAGACTTCGGTGGCTCCCCACGACGCGGCCTCGCGGGCTTTTTCGCCGACTTCTTCCGGCGTCAGGAAATAGGCCGTCTGGTCGCGCGGGCCAACGCTGAAGGCGCAGAACTTGCAGCCGACAAAACAGACGTTGGTGAAGTTGATGTTGCGGGTGATGACGTAGCTGACGACGTCGCCCACAAGCTGCCGGCGAATTTCGTTGGCCGCGACAGCGAGGCCGAACAGGTCGTCGCCAGTGGCGTGGGCGAGCAGCAAGGCCTCGTCGCGGCTGAGAACGCCGCCGTCGCATGTAGTGAGAACTTTGTCGAGGGCCGCGCGTGTGGAGGGGGAGACACGATGGCTAACGTCGGACCAGGATGAATGTTGAAGGGTTTGCGGATTGCACCAGCTCAAGGATTGCATCACTTCCTACCAATCGGTTAAGAGAACTGAAGTCCCTCAGGGCTAAAGCCCCAGTGTTTAAGCTGCCCGGAGCGGCGCGGCTGAAGCCGTGCCCCTTCAAATCGAATTTACGAGACCACTCCTAGCGAAACAAGTCTCTGGCCGCGGGACGAACGATTTCGCGAGCACTTCCCTTCCCGCGGCGATAACGATAACCCCGAATTATACAGGCGGGAACGCCGATGTTTTTTCCGCAGACTAGTCCCGCGAGGCAGGCGAGTTCGTCGGCAACGCACTCTTCGCTGGAGTGCATCTGGTAACCGTAGGTGTCGCGCTGGCCGCGATAGTCGTGCATGGGGTCCATGCCGGCGAGGCCGATGGCCACTTCGTGCAGGCCCTCGCGCCAGGCGCGGCCGAAGCTGTCAGCGATGATTACAGGGATGTGCAGCGCGGTGCGCCGCTTGAGCTTGCGCATGATGCGCGCCGCAGAAGCGTCGGGATCGAGCGGCAGCAGCACTGCGGTATTGCCACCGTCGACATTGGATACGTCGATGCCGCTATTGGCGCAGACCAGGCCGTGCGAGGTTTCGGTGATAAGCACGTGCTGCTTGCGCACGACGCGCTTGGCCTCGCGCAAGGCCAACTCGATCACGCGCGCGTCGGAGCCGTTCTTGTTGGCAAAGCGCCGGGCGGCGGCGGACGGCTTCACAGATGCCAGGTCCACCATGCGGCCTTCGGCTTTGGAGACGATCTTGTGCTTCACCACGAGAATGTCGCCGGCTCGCAGGCGAAGGCCGCCGAGTGCGAGCGTGTCCACGATCAGGTCGCCGATGGAGTCTCCGGGTGTGACCTCTCCCATGCCCCACACGGGAATAGCGTGGATCTCGGAATTGGAGGAGACCTCGGAAGAAATCGGAGCAGGCATCAGCCGGCCACTCGCGATGCCGGAGTTTGCGGCGCGGAGGCGTCCCAAGAGCGCAACAAGCGCTGGGCGTGCGTGTCGCCGGGCCGTGCGAGCAGCAGCTCAAGCTCGTGAGGGTGGTCGATGTCGAGGCCGATGCCCGGCATTTCGAGGATGATGAGCGGCTTTCCGGCGAGCCGCACGGCTTCGCAATGCGGCAGGAAGCTGTCGTTTCCAAAGCGCAGGGGAATGATGCTGGCGGGACGGCGCAAGACACAGTTGCTGCCGCGCCGGTCATAGGCGGGAACGATGACGACACCTTCGGGCGGCGCGGCGTCGAGCACGCGATTCAGCTCAGTGCTGGTGATGAGCGGAATGTCGCCGGGAATCACGATGGTGGTGTCGTAGCCGCGATCGACGCACCATTCCGTGGCGTTCTCGATGGCGGCGGTTTCACTCTCGTTGCGGGGATCGTCAATGACGCCGAAGCCAAACTCGGCAGCGAGCGTGCCGGCGTGAGCGTCTCCCGTCACGAGGAAAACAGCAACGCGGTCTGCAACTCCGGAAACGGCGGTCAGCACGTCGCGCAGCATGGCCTCGGCCAGCATGGTGCGGCGATGCTGATCGTAGGCGTCACCCAGGCGCTGCTTGGCGTTGCCCAGGGTCTTGACGGGAATCATCAGGGCGGCGCGCATGAATCAGTTCTTGCTCCCGCGGGCCTGCAAGGCGGCATGCAGGGTGAAGCGCGCCAGCTCCTGCTTGTCCTGCATGGTCTTCATCACCGTGTTCGCGCACAGCACGTGCAGGCCGCCTTCGCGCAGATGGTCGGCGTCGGCGTGGTCCTCGAGGTCGACGACGAGCAGGTCGAGAATATCCTCGTAGGCCTGCGCGATGCCACCGATGGTGCTGGGCCAGCCTTTGCGCTTCATGAGGATTCCGGCCGGGCCGGAGAACGCGTCACCGCCGATGATGGGACTGACGGCGGCGATGGGAGCCGAGGTGTGGCGCAAGGCATCGCGAATGCCGGGCACGGCAAGGATCGGGCCGATGCTAGTGACCGGATTGCTGGGAGCGAAAATCACGGCTTCGGCGGAAGTGATGCTCTCGAGCAAGCCAGGGGCGGGATGAGCCTTGTCGGCACCCTCGAAGTGGACGGCGCGGACTTCAACCTGATGGCGCTCGCGGACGAAGTATTCCTGGAAATTGAGCGCGCCCTGGGGCGTATCGACAACGGTCGCAACAGGATCGTCGGACATGGGCAGCACGCGGCTGCGAATGCCCATCCCATGGGCGAGTTGCGCGGTCGCGGCGGTGAGCGTCTTGCCCGCGCGAAGCAGGTTGGTGCGCGCCAGATGGGTCGCGAGGTCAAGGTCACCCAGTTGGAACCACGCAGGTTGCCCGAAGCCGGCCATGCGCTCCATGCAACGAAAGCTATCGCCCTGCATGCCCCAGCCGCGATCGGTGCTGAGCGAGCCGGCGAGAGCGTAGAGGATGGAATCGACATCGGGAGAAACGTGCAGCCCCCACCACTCGACGTCGTCGGCGGTGTTGACAATGACGGTGAGATTTTCGGGCGGCACCAGGCAGGCCAGCCCTTGCACCAGCTTTGCGCCTCCCGTGCCACCTGACAGGACAACGATCATTTAAGCGGCCCTCGCGTAGCCGTGGTCGTCAGATGCGGCGAGCAGGCGACCGGCCAGCAATCCGCCGCGATCAACAACGCCGGAAACAAACTCAGGGTACACCGGAAGGCGCTGGCGCAGTTGTTGCCCCGCGGCCTCGGTGCGGCGCTTGAGGTCGTCGAGGTGCGGCCAGGGGGCTTCAGGATTAATGAAATCGGGCGTCAGCGGAGAGACGCCTCCCCAGTCGTCAATGCCGGCTTGCAACAGCCGGTCGTAATGGTCATCGCTCAGATTGGGCGGCGCCTGCAGGTTCATGTCGCGCAGTAGCAAGCGCGCCACGGCGATGGTGCGCAGCAGGTCGTCGGCGTCAGGCTCAGGCGAGAGGGCCATGGGAATTTCGGGCTTGGCGCGAAAGTTCTGGATGATGACTTCCTGAATGTGGCCGTAGCGCTGATGAAGGTGCTGGATGGCCAGAAGTGAGTCGATGCGGTCGTCGTCGGTTTCGCCGATGCCGATCAGGATACCGGTGGTGAAGGGTACTCCCAGCTTGCCGGCATCTTCGATGGTCTTGATGCGTAGAGCCGGGACTTTGTCCGGGGCCTGCGCATGAGGCCCACCCGTTTCCATGAGGCGAGTGCCGGTGGATTCGAGCATTAGCCCGAGGCTGGGGTTTGTGTGGCGCAGACGATCGATCCAACTGGCGCTCATCAAGCCGGGATTGGAGTGCGGCAGCAGCGAAGTCTCGCGCAAAACCAATTCGCACATGGCTTCGAGGTAGTGGAGCGTGCTGCGATAACCGCGCTTGCGCAGCAGGTCGCGCATCTCCGGAAACTCCGCCTCAGGCTTATCGCCCAGCGAGAACAGGGCCTCAGTGCAACCGAGCGCCTCGCCCTGGCGGGCGACTGCGAGAACTTCGTCGGGAGTCATGGTGTGCGCGCCGGGCTGACCGGGGTCGCGGCGAAACGTGCAGTATCCGCAATAGTCGCGGCACAGATTGGTGAGCGGCAGAAAGACCTTGCGCGAGTAGGTAATGACGCCGGGGCGGTAATCTTCTTTCAAGTAACGCGCGCTTTCCAGCAGGTCGGGCAACACTTCCGGGGAGCAGCGTAGCAACTGCAGCGCCGCCTCGCGGGAAACGATTGCTCCATCGCGCACCTCGCGCAGGTATGACGCGAACGAGGCTGGATCGACGTGGCCCGGGAGCGGACGTTTTATAACTTTGACGGACATGGGAATCGGCTCTGCGCGCAAATCTCTGACGCGCAGCGTATTCTCGAAGGATAGCGCAAGACAGGCCGTGCCGCATCCGGGCGAGGGCCATGTGGGGCTTTGCTGCTAGGTCAACTCGCGCTCGTCGTGCACCCCATAGCGGCCGCGGAAATACACCAGCGGCGCGCCGTCAGACACACTGACCTCGTTGACTTCGGCAACAAAGATGGTGTGGTCGCCGGCAGCATGCGCTTGCACGACCGAGCAATCCAGGCTCGCGAGGGTGCCGGAGACAACCGGGACGCCGCTCTTCATGCGGTCGTAACGAATGTCGAGCCGGCGGGCGGCATCGGGATTGCGTTCGGGGTCGGCAAAGAATTCGGAGAGGGCCTCCTGGTCCTCCCGCAGGATGCTGACGCCGAAGCGGCCGCACTCCTGCACATGGAGGTAGGTCTCGGCCAGATGGTCAATACAAACCAGCACCAGCGGGGGGCGCAGAGAAACCGAGCAGAACGAGCTGGCGGTCATGCCGTGGACCTCTCCGGCAGCCGTCGCAACCGTAATCACGGTCACGCCTGAGCTGAAGCGTCCGAGGGCGGCGCGGAAGTCCTTGGGCGTAACTGAAGTCGTGTCGGACATTCTGGTAAGCAGGAAGGTCCTTGCCGCGGGATCGGCCGGGCGAGACCTCTTCTTCTCCGCCCACTATACCTGACCAACCAACAACTGGAGCGAGAGCGCGGTTCTCTCTGCTAGGATACGCGCTGGGCCGTCCGCAGCATGCGGCCTCGGAATCCCTTCATGGTCCACTCCGGCACATTCCAGGCTAATCGCTCGGCTGAAGAGGTGTTCGACCTGCTCGCCAACCCCGAGCGGTTCGCGCCACTGATGCCAGACTTTGAGAGCATGGCACTGCACGATGCGACACACTTCACGCTGCGCACGGTCATTCAAATGGGTCCAATGAGCGGGCATGCCAACCTGGCGATGGAGTTGCGCGACGCGGTGCGTCCTGACACCGTGGGTTATTCCGGCGAAGCCATTATCGTGGGTAGCCCGCTGCGACTGAGACTTGATTTCGTGATTACACCGGGAGAATCCGCAACCGAAATTGGCTGGCGGGGCGAAGTGACGCTGGGAGGATCGCTCGCGTTGATGGCGGGCAACCTGGTAGACACGATGGGGCGCCAGAACTTCGAGCAGATGGCGGCGCGCCTGCAGGAACGCCTGCGCCAGCAACAACTTTCATCGGTCGAACCAGCGCCTGGCGTCGCCCTGCCCGATACGTCCGACTTCGAGATTTGAGCTTTACGTTTCTTTACAGCATTGCTGGAAATGAAACATTTGGTTCACGCTCACATGGTGATGTGACGTAACTCACCGCACTCTATTGAAAGCGGCCCTAAACTGATTCTGGACTTATACGGTACCGCATAGCAGCGGTCCTTTTGGAGGATGTATGCATTCGCAGAAACGTATGTTCGTTATCCTTGCCGCCGTGCTGATTCTGGGTGCAGCGACGATGTTCGCCGCGACCGACAGCATGACTGGCGTCGCACTGAAGCAGGACATTTCATTCACGGCCCCGACAGTGGTCGGCGGTACTGTGCTCCCCGCGGGCGACTACAAAGTAACTCACGAGATGCAGGGCAGCGAGCACATCATGATCTTCAAGGCGGTCACGGGCAAAGCGCAGGCCACGGCAAAGTGCAACCTGGTTCCGCTCGACAAGAAGGCAACCACGACCGAGCAGCGCTACAATGAGAACGCCAAGAACGAGCATGTACTGGTGGAAATGCAGTTCCGCGGCGACACGTCGAAGCACGTTCTAGTGCAGTAACGGTCTGCCGTAAGCGGATGAAGCAAGGTGGTCAACCAGCCGCCTTGCTTTTCTTTTTTCGCCGCACGATCTAAGAAGTCAGCGTACCGCATCCTCAAGTGCGAGTTGGAGGTGGGCACGCCAATCCGGCAATTGCAGCGCAAATATCGCCTGCAATTTAGAGTTGGAGAGCACGGAGTTGAGCGGTCTTCGCGCTGCAGTGGGATACTGCGCCGTGGTAATGGGGACGACGCGCTCGGCCACCAGTGGCGCTCCCCATTCGCCGGTATCAGCCGGCCACTCGGCCAGCGACTTGAATTGCTCGAGGATCTGTTCCGCGAATCCGGCCCATGTCGTCTCTCCCGAGGCAGTCAGGTGGTAGGTGCCGGAGTAGCCCCAGCCGGGTTTATCTCGCTTTGCAATGCATTGGCCCGCAATTTGCGCGGTGGCTTCGGCAATCGCTCGCGCCCAAGTCGGAGTGCCGTGCTGGTCGGCTACGATGGTTAGTTCTTTTTTCGCGCGCGCCAGGCGGAGAATGGACCGCAGAAAATTCTTGCCGCGAATATCGTAGATCCACGACGTGCGAAGAATGATATGTGCGCAACCGCTGGCGGCGATGGCCTGCTCTCCGGCCAGCTTGGTGCGTCCATAAACATTCAGAGGCCCGGTGGGATCATCTTCGTGATACGGACCGGCCTTGGCGCCATCGAAAACATAATCGGTCGAGAAATGAATTAGCAGACCGCGCGTGCGGGACACTTCGGCGGCAATGCGTCCTGGGGAAACGGCGTTGACCACCCGTGCAAGCTCAGGTTCGCTCTCGGCCTTGTCGACAGCCGTGTAGGCCGCGGCGTTGGCCACAATATCAGGAGCGAACTCGCGAATGAATTTCGCGGTGGCGTCGGGATCGGCCAGGTCCAGTTCTGCGCGCGTGCAGGCAGTCACCTCGCCCAACGGAGCGAGCGTTCGCCGCAATTGCCAGCCCACCTGGCCGGTGGCGCCGGTAATGAGAATCCGAAGGGTCATGGCTGGTACACCGGCAAACGGTCGCGAGGAATCTGGCTCAGCGTTAGGAAGGCCGCGTCTTTGGGAGAGAGAATCGGCGACGGCGCGTCCCATGCAATCCCGAGCGCGGGATCGTTCCAGAGTACGCCGCAGTCGTCTTTGGAATCAAAATAATCGCTGCACTTGTAGAGAAAATCGGCGCTCACGGAGCGCACGACGAAACCGTGGGCGAACCCGGGCGGGATGAACAGCGCATGACGGTTCTCAGCCGAGAGGACGGCGCCCACCCACCGGCCAAAATGGGGGGATCCGACCCGAACGTCGACCGCAACGTCGAACACCTCGCCCTGAACCACGCGGCAGAGCTTGGCCTGGGGATGGCGAAGCTGGAAGTGCAGACCACGAAGCACCCCGCGAATTGAGTGCGAATGATTGTCCTGCACGAAAGAGCACGTCACTCCGGCGGCGGCGAGCACATCGGCTCGGTAGGTTTCGAGGAAGTAACCTCGCGGGTCTTCAAAGACCCGAGGCGTAATGAGCAACACTTCCGGCAGGGCGGTCTTAACGATTTCCAATCAGGGCCTCGTGGAGCGGCGAGAGCGGCATCACACCGCACAGGCCGCCGATATGAAGCGACGATTATAATCCGTGCTTCGTGCCTATGACTCGTTGCTCGGTCATTATCGTCACCTACAACTCGGGCCCGCACATTGAGGCCTGCCTGCGCGCGCTGGCATTGCAGGACTGCGAGATCGTGGTAGTGGACAACGCCTCGCAGGACGATACCGTCGCGCGGGTGAAGGCACTGGCGGTCGACGTTCGGCTCGAACTCCTCACCATATCGCGCAATATCGGCTTCGCGGCAGGTGTAAACCACGGCGCGCGCGCGGCCGGTAGTGAAGTGCTTCTACTGCTCAATCCGGATGCGGTCGCTGAGCCGCATGCGGTCGATGCTCTGCTCGATTGTCTGGCGACGACTGACGCGGCTGCCGTGGGCGGAGCGCTGCTCGCAAGCGACGGCGGCGTTGCTCAAGGGTTCGTCTTTCGCCGCCTGCCAATGCTCGCCGGCCTGTTGTGTGAAGTGCTGTTGGTCAATCAGATGTGGCCTGGGAATCCGGTCAATCGTCGCTATCGCTGCCTCGACGCCGAGACTTCCAAGCCGCAGGAAGTGGAGCAACCTGCCGGCGCCTGCCTCGCGGTTCGCCGCACCGCTTGGGACAAGCTGCAGGGCATGGATGCCTCGTTCTATCCGGTGTGGTTCGAAGACGTTGACTTCTGCGCCCGACTGCGGCAAGCGGGTGAGAAAATCTGGTACTGCCCTTCGGCCCGCTTCCATCACAGCGGAGCCCACAGCGTGGGAGCTCTGAACTTCGGCGAAAAGCAGTACTTCTGGTATGACAACATGCTCCGCTATGCGCACAAGCATTTCGCGACGTGGCAGGTGGTAGCGTTGCGAGCAGGTATCGTGTTGGGGATGGGTTTGCGGATGCTCGCTTCCCTGCTCGGGGGCAAGCCTCAGGGTGTTCCTCTAGGCGATGCTTTGCGCGGCTACGCACATGCGGCGTCGCTGGCGTTCTGTTCGGTCAGCGAGCGCGGCGCGCAGTTCTAACGCCGCAGCAATTCTGCGAACAGTTTCTCGTACTTGGCGGCAACCGCGTCCCAGCGATAAAGCTGTTGCGCCCGGGCAGCGGCGCGCTTCGCCCACTGCTGGCGCTCAGCAGGATCGTCCAACAAAGTCTGCAGCTTGGCAGCAAGGTCGTCCGACGACTTGCTGTAGCAAATCGCCGCATCGCCCGCGGTCTCGTTGTTCTCAGGAGACTCGAGGTACAGAACGGCGTTTTCAGATGCCATCGACTCAATCAGCGCGGGGTGAACGCCTCCCACCTCGCAGGCAAAGACGAATAACGCCAGCGTGCTTCTGCAGCGCCCAATAGTCTTCGCCGTAGATCGCACCGGTGAACCGGACGCGCTCGTCGGCCTGCGATTTGAGACGTTCGAGATAGCCTTCGTCGTAGCGATTGTCTCCGACCATCACCAGCGGCCAATCGGTTCGCACCTTGCCGCCACGCCTCGAGCACAAGTTCAGGATTGTTCTCGGGCTCGAGGCGGCTGACGTACAGCACATACCGACCGGATGCAAGGTCGAACGCCGTCGATGTCGAAAGCTCACCAGTCGGAACATCGGAACCATAGCCGATGACGGTCGAGTCTTTGCCGTAGCGCTGGCGATAGTAGTCGCTGGATCGGCTTCCGCGTCGGTCACAACTCGCGTGGGCGTGAAGGTCGACATCCACTCGCAGACGTGAAGCACCGCCTGGCCAAGGGCATTCCATTTGCCGCGCCGGCGATCGAGGCCATCGACGTTGAGCACTACCGGCTTACCGAACAGGCGGGGAATCCACGCGAACGGGCTGTTGGCGACGTTGCACATCAGCACGACGTCGTTGTCGCTGAAGGCCACGTGAATCGCTGAGCCAGCAAGCCGCTCGACCAGGTGTCGAGGTGCTTCTGATGGACGGTAGGAAGGATCACCCGCCGCACACGGCGGTCGTACACGTCGTCGGGCGCGGTGTAAGGCTTGCGGCAATAGACGGTGACTTCGTGCCCGCGATCCGCCAGCATGCGAGCTGACTTTTTCGGCAAACTGCTCGAAGCCGCCGTAGCGATTGGGAATGCCGCGCGTACCGACGATGGCAATCTTCACGGCTGTCCTCCGAACGCCGGACTTTCGTGCCCGTCGGCGGGTAAACCGCCCGCGACCGCATCGCTTTCGACGTCAATGGCGCGCGGCGAATCGTAGAACCACCACAACAAGTCACGGTCCGAGACCCGGCGGCGGGCCTGAATACTCTTCCGTTTCTCGCGAATGCCGGAGAGGTGCTTGCAGCGGATACACGACTGCCGACAACATGCGCCAATCGCGCAACAGCGCGTAGCCCATCACCATCAGGTCGCGCCATGCCACCGGCCAGAATAGCTTCCAGCACAGCCAGCCAGAGGCATTCTTGCCGCGCATGAGGAAGCGATTCTTCACTGAGTGCCAGTTGATGGCGTGCGGCAGGCTCTTGCGCCGCTCGGGCGTAACGCGCCGCACATGCCAGGCGACGGCTGAGGGTTCATACAAGCACTTCCAGCCCATTAACTGGGCGCGCCAGGCCAGGTCGGCGTCTTCGCGGTAGGCGAAGAATTCCTGGTCGAAGAACTCGCCGTCCACGGAAACTGCCTCAACAAACGATCGCCGAAACATCGCGGCTGCGCCGGTCGCGCCAAACACCCATTGCGCGCGGTCATACTGACCTTGGTCGATCTCTTCTGCACCACGGTCGAGATGGCGCAGATTGCGGGTGAAGTAAATTCCCGTTGAATCGATGATCCGTGTCTGCGAAGGGACCGCATCGGGATTCCAGCGCAACAACTTGCCGCAAACCGAGCCTGCTTCAACGTGGCGGTCTCCGGCTTCCACCAGTCTTCGGATGAAGTCGGGTGCAAGCATCACGTCAGGATTCAGGCAGAGCAGCCACTCTCCACGGCTCGCGGAGATGGCCAGATTCTGTCCCGCAGCGAATCCGGAGTTCCTGTCGTTATAGATCACGTGCCAGTGCGACTCCCGCGCTCGCAACAAGTCACGCGTCGCGTCGCTCGAGGCATTGTCCACCACGATGACTTCCAAGTCGCGGTATTCTTGCCGGTCGATGGAGGCGAAGCACTCGGGCAGAAAGGGCGCGGAATTCCAGGTGACGAGCAGGACCGAAACCATCAGCCCCTAGTATGCACCCTTGCCTGTAATGACGATGGGAATGGTGCGGAAGAAGATCTTGCAATCGAGCCACAGCGACCAGTTGTCGATATAGGCCAGGTCGAGCTGGATCCAGCGGTGGAACTCAACATCGCTGCGGCCTTCGAGCACCCAGATGCAGGTAAGTCCGGGCCGCATCCGCAGGCGGCGGCGCTGCCACGGCTCGTACTTGCGACCTCGTCGGGAATCGCCGGGCGCGGCCCAACGAACGACATGTCGCCGCGGAGGATGTTCCAGAGTTGCGGCAGCTCGTCGAGGCTGAAGCGGCGAAGGATCCGCCCGACGGGCGTGATGCGCGGGTCGTCGCTGATCTTGAACGCAGGACCGTCGAGCTCGTTGAACTGGTGCAGTTCCGCCCGCAACTGCTCGGCGTTGTTCACCATGGAGCGGAACTTGTACATCGTGAACTTGCGCCCGCCAAGACCGCAACGGATTTGGCGAAACATCACGTTTCCCGGCGAAGTGATGCGGATGGCGGCTGCAATTGCAAGCAGCACGGGAGCCAGCACGACCAGCGAAAGAGCGGCCATCGCAACGTCGGCCATGCGCTTAAGCAGCAGCAATAGCTCACTCTCCGGGTGCCGACGACAGGCTGAGCAACGGAACGTCGCGGAAGTTCTCCAGATAAATGCGCGAGAACGGCGCCGGCAGGAACTCCAGTTGCACGCGAGTTTTGACCCCAACATTGGCGCAGTAGGACATGAGTGGCTCGAGGCGGGCGAGTTCCTGCATGTTCACCGCAAATACCACTTCGTCAATCACATTGTCTTCGAGGAGCTTCGCTACCGACTGCACGGGAAACACTTTGTAATCGCCAAAGCGGTCGGAAAGCTGCGAGCCTTCACTGTTGGGGTCGACAAAGCCCACCAGGCGAAGCCCCATGCCCGCGGCTCTCTTCGATCAGCGAGGCCATCTCGTGGGCGCGGGTGCCGCAGCCGACGATCAGGAAGTAGTGGTAGCGGCGCAGCCGCTTGCGCATCCAGGCAATGCCGTTGTAGGAGATGTAGCGCCCGACCAGCAGCAGGGCAAAATCCACCACGCCGATCAGGAGCACATAGGTCCGGCTGATGTCGTCACGCCGGAAAAGATAAAGTCCCGCGTAGATCAGGACCAGCACCACGGCCAGCTGGTTGAGCAGGTTCAGGCTGACCTGGATGGGGTTCGACATCTCCAGGTCGCGGTAGAATTTCGAGACATAACCCACCGCGGCCCATACCAGCAGAAACGCCGTCATGAGCGGTACGTAATGAGTAAATGGGTAAATGCCCGGCAGGCGTCCGCTGAAGAACTCAAAATGGACGAGAAGGCTGCGGAGGAAGTAGGCGACGACGAACGCAACACAGGTCACCGCCAGGTCTTGCAGCAGTGTCACTGTACTGAGCAACTTGGATCGCCGATCGAACACGGAACCGATTCGTCCAGTACTGCCTTCAATGACCGGGCGGTGGAACAACCAACAACCAACCACTTCCCGATCGTGTAGTTGCTACGCCGGCGTATAGAACGGCCGACAAAGGGTGAAGGGGCGCCAACGGATGCTGATACTAATTTTACACTGGATTGCTTATGCCGAAGCGACTCATTGCAGGTAAGCACTTGGTTTCCCGAAGGGTAATGTGTCCGTGGTTGGATAGTGGGCAGTCGCAGGCGGTGTGCATCGCGCCCACAGCACACCATTGTGCTTGTCCTTGGAAATCACAGAATCGATTCTCTACTTTCGCCGCGCATCCGCCGACACGTGATATACGGTCATGACCTTATGAAGACTGCCACTTAAGCGCCCTTACGCAGGAATGAAACCCGGCTTGGAAGTCAGCCTCGACGGTTTCCGCGTAAGATAGAGTTTTCGGCTCGACTGATCGATGGCCTTGGCACAAAGCATGTCCGGTTCAGAAGTGGAATCCCAATTGACCGTGGGCTATCTGCCTCCAACCCAGACCGATTCACCCCGAAGCCGCATTGCACAATTTCTCGATCCGGTCATTTTCGGATGTCTTGCGCTGTTCGCGATCCTGCTTCCACATTCCATCAAAGGAGCGGAGCGAGCCTGGAAGCTCGCTCTCATTCTTTGGCTCGTGAAGCTTGTCGTGGACCGCGTCCGTCCGTTCAAGCAGCCGCTGACCGCGCCGCTTCTGGCCTATGTAGTGCTGAGCGCGATTTCGACCCTGCTTTCTCCTGACCCGTACCTGAGCTGGGACCGCATGAAGTTCGTCTGCCTGTTTCTGGCGGGCATCGTAGTGGCGCAAAATATCAGGCGCCTTTCTCAGGTGCGCTGGTTGGTGGTGCTGCTGGTGCTGTCGGGCTTTTCGGCAGCTTTGTTCACCGGCTGGCAGTACAAGTACGGCATCGGCGTAATCGTCCGAGATTTTCCGCAGTCTTCTCGCTTGGCGCAGTTGGGCTTCCAGCCCAACCAGATCATCGTGTCGGTGGGCGGCCGTCGGGTCGGTACTCCGGAACAACTCGTCGAGACGATGCGACAACTGCCTCCACTGGCCAACGTGCCGGTGCAATTCATCCCCTACATGCAGAGCTGGCCAGTCGTGCTGGAAGCTACACCGGACGACTTTCGCCAAGCTGGCCTTGGCACGCCCTTGATGCGACTCGGGCGAGGCAAACCATTCCGTGCACAAGGCACGCTAGGCCACTACGTGGTGTTCGCCGAAATGCTGATGCAGATTGGCAGCCTGGCGTGGGCCCTGCTTCTCGGTTGTCAGCGTGGGCAGGGTTTCCAGAAAATTGTGTTCGCACTAGCCTTCGCCGGGATAACCGCTGCCCTGTTCATGACCGAGACTCGCGCCGCGGTCGCCGGACTCGTCATCGGCTGCCTCATCACGGTGCCGCTGCTGGAAAAAGGCGCACGGCGATGGGCGGCTGCCGCTGGAATGCTGCTCATTCTTGCTGGAGCGGTCTTCTGGATTCAGCATAACCGGGGCGTCCAGTGGGTGAACCGCAACGATATCGGGACCCATTTCCGGGTATTGATGTGGGAAGACGGCGTGCGCCTGGTGCGCCAGCACCCGTGGTTCGGGGTGGGCATGGAAACCGTGCGCCTCCATTGGCGCGAGTGGAATATTCGCGGATTCATTCAGTACCACGTGCAAAGCCACTTCCACTCGACTTACTTGCAGATCGCCGTCGAACGCGGCGTCCCGGCACTGCTGGCCTGGCTTTGGTTCTGCTTTGCTTACATCGTGCTGCTCTTTCGACTGGTCGTCCGGCTTCGCGAGCAGTCGAGGTTTGCCTGCGCGGTGGTAGCCGGCATCCTGGCGGCTTTCATTGCCTTCAGCTTCACCTCATTTTTCCACTACAACCTTGGGGAAGAGCCTCTGGCCATGGTCCTGTTCTTTTACTATGGAATAGCGGTGGCATTGGATCGAATATCTCTGCCTGGCGCAGGCGTGGACCGTACGATGGCATGATCGGTTATTGCCCGGCTCATTCCTGGCAAGACCGAATCCATTCGGTACGGTGTTGCCTGGCGCTGTCTGCCGTGTGAGCTTGTACGTATCGGGGAGCGAACCTCAAAGCATGAGCAGCGCGGAAGACGATGAACTGCAACACCGGACGCGCGAAGCCGAGCGCACCTGGCACGACAAGCTGTACAAGGCCAATGCTGCGACCGCGTATCCCGAGTCGGCCGAGGACTTTCGCGAACTTTACCTCAAGCAACATCTGACACCGTTCTGCGACGGCGGCTGGAGTTGGTGGGCCGATGCGCGGCGCGAGATGCTCGATATGCTGGGTGACGTCCAAGGTAAGCGCGTCCTCGACTACGGATGCGGCTTCGGCACGCTAGGAATGTACCTCGGGCTTTGCGGAGCCGACGTCTGGGGATTTGACCTCTCCCAATCGGCGGTTGAAACCGCGAACCGCGCCGCGCTGCGCTACGGACTGCCCGCCCAGTTTGCGCAGATGGACGCGGCCGAATTGAGCTACCCTGACGGCTTTTTCGATCTCGCCGTTGGCTTCGGCGTCCTGCATCACGTGATCAAGTATCCGCACAGTGGAAGCCAACTCGCCCGCGTGGTGAAACCTGGCGGAGCCGGGGTTTTCCATGAGACCCTCTGGGACAATCCAGTCATCAATTTGGCGCGCCGTTTTACCAGCGTCGACTCCGACGCGGGCGATGCGTTGCTGACCGATCGCGCCATACGTTCATTCGGTAGCGATTTTCGCGAGATACGCATGGAAAAGCGGCACTTGTTTTACATGCTGAAGAGGCTGGCCGCGCTTCCAGCCGGAACGCCGTGGCTCGCACCCCACCCCCGCGGCTTCTGGAAAGGAATCAAGAAGTTGGACGGGCAGCTACTACGGGCCTTCCCGCTGCAAAAGTACTGCGGGGAAGTCATCGTCGTCCTGAAGAAGTAATGCCTGGCCTTACTTACCGATCGCCTTCCACTGAAGCTGCATGACCTCTGCGAAGTGGCGCATTACGAACTGGGGATCGTGCCGCCCCGGGTAAACATGAAACTCGTTCGGCACGCCACGCGAGTCGAGCAGCTGATGCAGCTTCTCGCCACCTTGCTCGAATCCGTAGTCGTCGTTGTTGCCCACGTCGAAGTAAATCTTCAGCCGCTTAAGCTGCGCCGAGGGCGCAGTGCGGGCGAAGTAGAATACGTTGTTGCGCTCGAAATACGCGCGGTTGAACGGAGTGCCAAACACATCGCCCATCATCGAAGCGGGCGAGCCCGGGCCTCCCTCGGCGAAGTTCGCTGGGATGTCTGCGATCAGCGCCGGCATCTGCGCGCTCACCGCGGCAAATTGCTGTGGGTGTTCGAACCCCAGCCGCAATGCGCCGAAGCCTCCCATCGAAACGCCTGAGATTCCGCGCTGCGCAGCCGTGCCATCGGCGCGATACTTTTTCTCCATCTCCGGCATGAATTCCTTCAGCAGAAAATCTTCATAGCGGACCTTGCCGTCAGCCGAGTTGAGGAAAAACGTGTGCCCGCCATTCGGCGCCAGCACGATGAACTCGCCTATCTTTCCTTGGCGTCGCAGCTCTTCGATCAGGTCCCACCCTCCCATGTTGAGCAGCGACTGCTCGTTGTCTCCCAGGCCATGCAGGTAATACAGCACGGGATAACGCTTGGATTTGTCAGTGTCGAAACTGGGCGGCAGGAAAGCACAATAGCGCACAGATCGAGATAACACGGTGGACTTGACCGTGGCGCACTCGGCGCGTCCCTGGGCACGAGCAACCGGCGCCAGCGCAACAGCCAGCAAGATTGCGACCAGAATGTTGCGTGCGCGCAGAACCAAGCACCTGAATTTAATCATTCGTATTTCAACGTCTGCACGGGATCAAGCTTCGCGGCACGGCTCGCCGGATATAGTCCCGCGGCCAGGCTCACCACGATGGAAAACGCGATCGCCGCCCCCACGAGCCAAAGCGGCATCACCCACACCGGCTCGCTGGGCAATTGGTGGTTATGCAAATAAATACCCGTGCCGAAGTTGATGGCCTTGCCAATGGCCAATCCCAGCAGGATACCCAGCACTCCGCCGAAAAAGCCCATCGCCCCAGCTTCCGTGAAGAAGAGTTTTTTCACGTCCTGATCGCTTGCTCCGATGGCTTTCATTACGCCGATCTCGCGCCGCCGCTCCAGCACCGCCATCACCAGCGTGTTGATGATCGCCAGCGTCGCTACGGCCAGCGCCAGCGATCCGAAGATGCCGAGGAAGAGGTCAAGCACGGTAAAGAACCGCCGCAAGCTCTTCGTCGCATCCAGCACAGAGAACGTGCGGAAGCCCATCTGGCTGACGGCATCCTGCACCGCCTGCACCTTGGCCGGGTCTTTCACCCGGACGGTCAGAGTCGTGTAAGTCTTGCCGCCACCGCCGCGCAGCGAGCTGCGCATGTCGTTGAATTGCGCCATATTCAGGCGCTCGGTCGTGCCGACCGGCAGAAAGATACGGCCGCGCGAAACCGTGCGCATCCCGCCGTACGGCTCCTGTTCGATCAGGCCGACCACGCGCAACGGCTGCTGCTTCCTCACCACGGAGAATCCGTAGTCGTCGCCGTTGCTGGTGTTCCCTTCTCCGTTCACTTGCAGGCGGTCGCCTGACTCTTGCTGCAGTGCCTGCCGCTCACCGTAGCGCAAGGTAATGTCTTTGCCGATCAGGCTGGCAGGATCTTTCGGGTCGAGTTCCTTGGCGAAGTCCAGCAGCAGGATCGCCTCGTCAGCGTTGTCGCTCGAGAAAAACTTGCCCTTGAGGTTGTCGAAGGCTTCGTTCTCGCGTGCTGACATCGGCAGCCCAGTCACGAATCCGAAATGGGTCTCGCCGTTGGCAGCCACCTCGCCCATCACGCGTATCTCAGGCTCGACTTCGGTCACATTGGGAATCTTCGTGATCTTGTCGCGCGCCGCTTCATCCAGCCTCGGCGCCTTGTCTGGATTCGGCGACTTGGCGTCGTCCTCTTTGTCGAAGCCGCGAAAATCCTGCCGCGACGTAACGAACACGGTGTCGAACAGCCCGGAACCTGCCAGCCGTCGCGTTGCCAACTGCTGCAGCCCGACGCCCAGCGACAACATCGCCACCAGCGACGCCACTCCGACGGAAATTCCTATCGTCGTCAGGCCATTGCGCAACTTCGATTGCCGCAGGTTGCGGACCGCCAGATCGAGCAGGTCGTAGCCCGTCATGCCCGCACCTCCTCGCTGACCAGCTTGCCGTCGGCCAGGAAGATGGAGCGCTGCGCAAAGCGTTCGGCAATCGCGCGCTCGTGCGTGACCATCACCACGGTCATTCCCATCGCAAGACTCACGTCGCGAATCAAGTTGAGGATGTCTTCGCCCGTGCGGCTGTCGAGGTTGCCTGTCGGCTCGTCGGCCAACAACAATCGCGGACGGTTGGCCAGCGCGCGCGCCAGCGAAACCCGCTGCTGCTCGCCACCGGAAAGTTGCGAGGGCCGATGGTCCAGCCGCTTGCCCAGTCCAACCCGCTCCAGCGACTCGCGGCTGCGCTGCGCGCGCTCGGCGCGATCCACTTCGGCAAATCGCATGGGCAGCTCGACGTTTTCCGTGATGGTCATCGACGGAATCAGGTGGAACGACTGGAACACCATCCCGGCATCGTTGCGGCGATAGCGTGCCAGTTCCTCCGACGACATCTTCGCCAGGTCGCGGCCATGCACCAGCACCGAACCCGAGGTCGGACGGTCAAGCCCGGCAATCAGGTTCAACAGCGTCGACTTCCCCGAACCCGACTGTCCCAGCAGGGCAACAAATTCGCCCGGCTCAATCGTGATCGAAACGCCGTCGACTGCGCGAATCAGGCTCTCGCCCATGGGATAGTGCCGCGTCACGTTCTCGGCTTGTACCGCGTACGTTGAAGTAGTTCCCTGTGTCGACACTCATCGTTGCTTCATTGGATGCGGCGCATCTGCATTGCGGCGCATCGAACGGCCCTCTCTTCCCTCATACGAAAAGGGGAGCACGTTTGCTCCCCTTCGCATGTAACGATTTGTAAACCTTGGCGACGCGCGGAGTTCATCCCCTGCAGACAACCTTGCGAATGCCGATGCGTCACATAGTCCGCGCCGCAGCGGCGCACTCCGTCTAACCGAAGTCCGGCCGGGCTGGGTGGTCCACCACAATCAGACGCCCGTCCGTCAACGCTTTGACAGAATGGCGAACGTTGGGCGGCACGATGGCAACGACGCCCGGCTTGGCGATCTGCGAGTTCCCGCCGATGGTCACTTCGAGTTCGCCTTCGATGACTTCATACACTTCCTCCTCCGGGTGGAAGTGTTCATGAATCGACGAGCCCGCAGAGAAGTCGTAGTGCGCGAACGTCATAGTGGCGGTGTGAAAATAGCGTCCCTTCCATCCCGGAAGCCGTTCGATGACCTTTAGCGCATTGGTATCCACGATAGGCATGGGCATCCACTCCCCTCTCCGATTACGGTTCGCTACCGCTCGACCGCCAGACCCACCGCGTTTCCGCCGCCGAGGCACAGCGCAGCAATGCCCTTGTGCACGTCGCGACGAATCATCTCGTAGAGCAGCGTGGTCAGGATGCGCGCACCGGTGGCTCCAATCGGATGCCCCAGCGCCACCGCTCCACCGTTAACGTTGACTTTGTTCAGGTCGAGTCCCAACTCGCGCGTGACCGCGATCGCCGCCACCGAGAACGCTTCGTTGATTTCGTACAGATCCACGTCCTCGTTCTTCCAGCCCGTCTTCTTCCAGAGCTGGCGGACGGTCTCCACCGGGGTCATCATCACCCACGCCGGGTCGAGGCCGGTGGTCGCCTGCGCCACGATGCGCGCCATGGGCTTCAGGCCGAGTTCCTTGGCCTTCGCCGCCGACATCAGCACCAGCGCCGCCGCGCCGTCATTCACGCCGGGAGCGTTGCCCGCGGTGACCGTGCCGTCTTTCTTGAACGCCGGCTTCAGCGCGCGCAGCACCTCGATGGTCGTGTCTTCGCGCGGCGATTCGTCGGTGGTGAACATCTGCGGCGATGCGCCTTTCTTCTTCGACGGCAACTCGACCGGCACGATCTGCTCGGCGAAGCGGCCCGTCCTTGATGGCGGCAATCGCCTTGCGATGCGAGTTCACGGCGTATTCGTCCTGCTCTTCGCGCGTGATCTTGTACTTCTCCGCCACGTTCTCGCCGGTGTTGCCCATGTGGTAGTCGTTGTAGATGTCCCACAGTCCGTCGTGCACCATCGAGTCGACGACCTTGCCGTCGCCCAGGCGATAGCCCTTGCGCGCCTGCGGCAGCAGGTAGGGAGCGTTGGTCATGCTCTCCATGCCGCCGGCCACCACGATTTCAGCGTTGCCGGTTTGGATGGCCTGCTGCCCCAGCGCGACCGCCTTCAATCCCGAGCCGCAGACTTTGTTGATGGTCATGGCCGCTACGGCCGACGGCAGCCCGCCGCCCAACGCCGCCTGGCGCGCCGGATTCTGACCGAGGCCCGCGCTCACCACGTTGCCCATGATGCATTCGAAACCATGGACGGGATCGACGCCCGCGCGCTTCACCGCCTCACGCACGGCGATGGCGCCGAGTTGCGTCGCGGTCACGTCTGACAACGACCCCTGAAATTTACCGATAGGTGTGCGTACTGCCGATACGATGACGACTTCTTCCAGAAGAGCCATACTCCCTGCTCCTTTCCAAACAGAATGGCAAACTGATCATTATAAGATGGAGCCACCTTGCTGCCCGAAACTCCAAGCCACCCGAAGCACCTCAGCGCGTCGCGCCCACCAGCGCCAACTGCTGGCGCCGCTCTGGCACACCGCCGTGGTCGTGTTCATCCTCTTAGGATCGTCGCTGGGTGGAGCGCGCTCGGTACACCCATTGGCGGCGCACAGCAGGCTGCCGCAATACCTCTGGACCATGTCGTGGGAGTGGCTGCTCACGGGCTTCGTCTATCCTCGGTGTGCGCCGCCGCATCAAGCCTGCGCGAACTGATCGGCGGACGCTGGGACAGCATCGAAGCCGTTCTTCGCGATGTCCTGTTTGCCGCCGGGTTTCTGGGTGGCCGCCATCGCCGTGCTTGGTGTCGGCGCCAAACTCCTGCACCTCGATCAGGGCGGCGGTCTGGAGAACATGCGCCGCCAAGTGGGCTTCCTCGTCCCGCAAACGCAGCCTTGAGCTTCTCGTGTGGTGCGCGCTCAGCCTGACGGCCGGCCTGTGCGAAGAGATCATCTTCCGCGGCTACCTGCAACGGCAGTTTGCGGTGCTGAGTCGCTCAATGCTGGCTGGCGTGGTTCTGTCGGCCGTTGTCTTCGGCGCAGCGCATGGCTACGAAGGTGGTCCGCGCATGTTGCTGATCGGCGTTTACGGCTTGATGTTTGGACTGCTGGCGTGGTGGCGCAAGAGCCTGCGCCCGGGAATGATCGCACACGCCTGGCACGACGCCTTCACCGGTGTTGTGCTGCGCCTGCTGAAATAAACGTGCGGCAAGGTTTTCCTTTCCACGCCCGGCATTACGACGTCATGGGCGGCACATTGGGGTCGCAACTTCGCCTGCGCGTCACCATCGCGCGCATAATTTTCATCGTCGACACAAAAAAATATTTTTCGCTCGTTGTTAGGCTCGTCGGCCCACTCGTATCGGCGACCGACGACGTTTCATCGTGATCGCCGGCCAGCCTAAGCGGTACGCACGCTTTACTCCTGTATTCATGCGGGTGCGCAGCGGCCCTCGAGTTCGCCGTCAGACGATGCGCTCGCGTCGCCGGAGAATTTTCTCCGATCAGCCGGAGCATACGACGAAGACGCGACACCGAAGTGCGCAATGGCACGCGCGTTTTTTTCTTGACTATTCTTTTCGATGACAATATACAAAGAACAAATTGCGATGATGTGATGTCGCAATGATCCATCTCAGATGGAAAGGGAGAATAGAAACAATGGCAACCAAGAAGAAGGCTAAGACTCCCGCAAAGAAGGCCGCCAAGAAGAAAAAGAAGTAACTTTTCTTCAGACCGAACACAACGGGGACGCGCAAGCGTCCCCTAACCTTTTTGCCGCCAACATTTCTCCAACCGTCGCGGTATTCATCCTACCGGAGTCTCTTGGAGCCCGGCGGCAGGTTCACTTCCTTCTCCGGACAGATGGTGCGATATGCACACCAACTGCAATGCCGCCCCGGCTTGGCTTCGAACTCTCCTGCGGCAATGCCCGCCGCTACACTTGCGATCTTCGCTTCGGTCGCGCGCAATTCCTCGCCGGAACGCGTCGTGACTACGCTGGTGTTGTCTTCCAGGTTTTGCAGCACGAGCATCTTCACAGGCTTCTTGGCGCTCATCGCCAGGGCATAAACGGAAAGCTGTACGCTGTCATCTGCCGTGTTCTGCGACTTCGGATTGCCGGTCTTGTAATCGACAATCACGTAACCGTCCTCGTCCTCGTCCACCCGGTCGATGCGGCCGATGACACGCGATCCCGCGACTTCGCAGGCGAACGAGTGCTCCAGCATCGCAATCTTGCCGTGCGGCTGGGCCGCAGGAGAGCCCAGGAACGCACGCAGTTGCTCCGGCCCTTCCTTTTCGTAGAGCCGCTGTTGGGTTGCGTCGGCAATCGGCTTTTCGCCAAACTCCTGCAGGAAGTACTCAACAATCTCGTCCGCCGTCTTCGGACGCCCTTTGCTTAACGCGTCGAAATGCGCATACAACGCCGAGTGCATCGCCGACCCGAAATGAATGTTGGCCGTCGGCTCCTCGGGAAGGTTCCACTCCAGCGACAACTTGAACCGCAGCGGACAGCGCTCGTAACTCTCGATGGCACTCGCGCTCAACTTGTACCGAGTCGTTTGTGGCAGCGCCGGAAGATCGACCCACTCGGCGATGCGTGACCGGGGTTCCGCCGCCGCATGGATGACCACTGGGCCGCCTGTTCCTGGTAGCACCTCGAAATCAATGCATCCGTGAATCTCCTTATTGCCTGCGGCAACAAGGTTGCGCAACGCTCCCGGAGGTGTAGTGTCCTTCCCTCGCCCCTTTTTCGCACAGAGGTACAAAACGTCTTCAGCGCGCGTGACCGCTACGTAAAACAGCCGCCGCTCTTCTTCCTCATGCACCGTCTTGGCGTCGAGCTTCAGTCTGGAGTCGGGCTCCCGCAGTTCGTCCGGGAACTCGACCAGATCTTCCCGGTATCGCCCCGGAAACGATGGGTAGGTCAGCCGCAACACGAATACCACGGGATATTCCAGCCCCTTGGCAGCGTGAACTGTCAGCAGGCGCACCGCATCTGCCCTGTCTTGCGGCGTGAAAGTCTGTCCCATCGCGAGCTGGGCGACGGTCGTCGACTCGGCATCACCCGCCTCCGGCGCGGTGATGCGGCCACCGCCCTCGGTGAAGTACTGCAGGTAATCCAGAAACTCCGCCAATGTGCCCTCGCCCGAAACCTGCACCGGCTTCCGGCTCCAATTCTTGACAAACTCGACGAACGCTTCGGTGTCGCGCGACAGCTTGATGCCAAATTGACGCGATGCGATTTCACACGCCGCCAGCGCCTTGTTCTCGTGCCGCTTCAGCTCGCTTCGAGCCTCCAGCAATGCCGTGACAACCTGCATTCCTCCCTTGACGTTCCCCAGCACCGACTCAAGGCTCCGCGGCTCTTCGTGCAACATCAGCTGAGCGCGCAGGGCCTCGCCCTCTAACCCAAACTGCCCCAGCGCAGCCACTCGCATCAGCGACACGGAATCGTCACCGGCCATCGAAGCCAGCGCCGCCATCAAGTCGCGCACTTCTGGAATCTCCATCAGGTCGAGCCCAGTCACCGTGAACGGCACTCTTCGCCGGGTGAGTTGCTGCACCAGCGCATTACGATGGTCGTGTTTCCGATACAGGACGGCAAAATCCCTCCACGGACGGCCCTCCTCGCGGTGCCGCCGCTCGACTTCCCGCGCCACAAACTCAGCCTCGTTCTCCGTGCTCTCCCATCCCCGCACCACAACCGGCGACGCGGGATCTGGTTCTTTCCTGGTTCTTTTGTGCTGCAAAGGTTCCCGCTTCCATCTCGCTCCTTCCGGAAGCTCCACGCTCGTGATCTCCGGGTTCACGTCAATCACGGAAAACGCTGCCTTCAGCACCGGCTCCGTCGATCGCCGGTTTTCGGTCATCGTTACGCGCTTCACCTTGTCCACGCCAAACGTCTTGAGGAAGTGATCGAACGTGCCAGTGGTGGCTCCGCGGAAACGATAAATGGCCTGATCGGGATCGCCCACGGCAAATACGTTGGCCTGCTCGCCCGCCAGCAGGCGAGTCAATTCGATCTGCGCCACGTTCGAATCCTGAAATTCGTCAATCAGAAGGAACCGCGCCGCCCTTCGCGCCTTTTCGAGGTGCCGGGCATTTCCGGGATCACGCAAGAGCTCGATGGCGCGCGTAATCACGTGGTTGTATGTCCCGAGGTTCTCCGCCGCCAGCATGTCTTCCACGTGCCGAAACACTCGTGCAATCTCCCGGCAGCGCCCGAGTATTTCGTCGTCGCTCATGGCAGCCGCCTTCTTCGACTCGCTCACCCGCGGCAATGCGATCCGGCGGCTCTCCAGCTCGGCAACGTAAGCCTCGTAATCGTCGGGAGTGCGCAGTTCATCGTGGCAGCGCTTGAAGAACTCGTTCAGGCCGTAAAGAAACTCTCCCGGCGACGCCGCCTTGATGTAGTACTCCAGCTTCAACTCTTCCACGCGCCGCCGCAGCAGTACGTACAGGTCTTTGTCATCGATCAGTTCAAAGCTCCGCCCCGCCTGCGCCAACAGGCCGTAGCAGTAGGCATGAAACGTGCCCGTTTTCAGCCCAGTGGCTTCGACGCTCTTGATCGTCGCAGCGTCATCGCTTCCCTTCCACAGCAGCGCGATACGCTTCAGCAGGTCGCTTGCGGAGTTGCGCGTGTAGCTCACCGCCAGAATCTCCGCCGGATCGGCAATCTTGTCTTCGATCAAACGCACTACGCGGCTGGCCAACACCGTTGTTTTCCCGGTGCCCGCCCCGGCCACCACCAGGATGGGACCGTTCTCGTGGTACACGGCCTGCTGCTGTTGTGGAGTCAGTTCGATCTTTTGTGGCTTCCAAGGCATTCGGCGATGCCTCCTTGCTAACGAAGAAAAAGCGAAGATACATTATGCGCCGCCGCATCGCGGCAGACAAGTGAGGAGTGACAGCCCCCAGCAGTTCGACTGGCCAAGCCCTCGGGCAGAATTCGCTATGCGCGAGGCCGGAAGTACCGATTCGCCGCCGGCCGGAATAGCACAACGGCAAACACCGCAAGAACGACCGCATGGAACGCCATCTGCTGCATCGAGTGGAAGTAGCTGAGACCCACGTGAAACGCGATCCACGCCATGGCCAGCCAGCGCGCCCAGTCTCTGCCTCGCAGCAGGAACACGCCGCACACAATCGCCAGCAGCCTGACGAACAGAACCAGCACGTACTCGCCCGGAGGGGTGCTTCTGAATTCGGGGAAGTGGTAAGCGATGCCAATTGCGCCCACCGCGATGAGCAGGCAGGCAAGAATAGTAACCGAGATTGGACGCTTAATCATTGGAACGGAGGGACCGTGAGTTTTACGTCGCTCTGTATCGGCGAAGGAAACGTATCACAGCGTTCCTATCTTAATCGCAGGAATTTGCTGGACAAAGTCGAACTTGAGGATCGCTACCTACCCAATCTCCGCCCGCGCTATCGCCAGCCCCGCAATGGCGGCGGTCTCGGCTCGAAGGATCGTCGCACCCAGCGACGCCGACACCCATCCCGCCTTGTCGAACTCTCGCAATTCTTCCGGAGTCCATCCGCCCTCCGGCCCTACCGCCAGGGCCAGAGACGCCATGTCTGACAGTTCGCGCAGCGCGTCGATCAGTTGCGTATCCTTCTCTGTCTCAGCCAGCACGATGCGAGTTTCGCCGCCATTCAGTACTGCCTCGGACAACTTCACCGGCTCGCGAATCTCCGGCACAGCCGAGCGCCGCGATTGTTGCGCGGCTTCCCGTGCAATCCGACGCCAACGCTCCGCCCTGCTTTTCCGCTGCCAACGCCAGATGTTTCTCCGTACGCCGCGCAATCACCGGGACAATCGTCGTCACGTTCAGCTCGGTGCACTTCTCGATCGCCCACTCCATGCGGTCGAACTTGAACACCGCCAGTAGCAGCGTAATTGGAACCGCCTCGCTCGCGGTGATCGCCTCCCTAAGCTCAAACTCCACCCGCTCGTCACACACGGTGGCGACGATCCCCTTCCGCACCACGTCTCCGCACGCCACGTCGAACTCCTGCCCTGTCTGCACCCGCAACACTCGCGACAGGTGTACCGCGTGCTCGCCGGTCAGCGCGGCGCGGTCTCCCACAACTTCATCGGCAATCCAGCGACGGCGGGTCATCGGGTGAGGAGCAGCAGCGCAACGGCAATCGCAATGGAAGCATACACGCCTCCAAAGTAGCGGTTCAGGCGGGCCATGCCTTCCAGGCTGAAGGCGCGGCTGTTCAGCATGAACTCCACCGCCGAAACGCCGCCCACCAGTAAAGCCATAATGAGCCAGCGTTGTTCATGCACCGGGGATCGCCACAGAAACGGCGCCGCCACCAGCGCCAGCCCCAGATAAACGGCGCCGCCAAGACGTGACCGCTTGCGCCGTTTGGGATCCTGGTAACGCGCCAGCATGATCCGCGCCAACTCCCGCGGACGCGCCAGTCGCGCCGCTGCCGGCAACGCAGTCACCAGCAGCAGGAACCACGCGTAGATGCGGAACCAGTTGTCCACGAAATTCGTCCGCGAGATGCCAGCCTGGTGGAATTCGTCTAACCGAACATCTCGCGCATCTTGCTCAGCAGCGTGCGGCTCACCGGCTTGTTCTCCACCGAGAGCGTCTGCTGCAACTCTTCCAGCAGTTCGCGCTGGCGCTTGCTGAGCTTGGTCGGCGTCTGCACCTTCACCTGCACATAGAGATCGCCACGCCCCCGGCCATTCAACTCCGGAACGCCTTTGTTCTTCAGCTTGAAGTTGGCGCCCGTTTGCGTGCCTTCGGGAATCTTCAACGCGTGCTCACCTTCCAGCGTCGGCACTGCAATCTCAGCACCCAGCGCCGCCTGCACGACCGACAACGGCACCACGCAATGCAGGTTTCGGCCATCGCGCTCGAAGAACTCATGCTCCTTGCAATGCAGCACTACGTACAAGTCGCCTGAAGGGCCGCCATACAGCCCAGCCTCGCCTTCGCCCGAATACAACATGCGCTGGCCGTCTTCCACGCCGGCGGGAACCTTCACCACAACTGCGTGTTCACGCCGCATTCGTCCCTGCCCTCGGCATGTCGCGCAAGGATCCACAATGAGCTTGCCGGAACCACCGCAGGTACTGCACGGGCGCGCGATCGCAAAGAATCCCTGCTGGTAGCGCACCTGTCCCTGTCCGCCGCACGTCGTACAGGTGATGGGCGACTTGCCGGGAGCCGCGCCGCTGCCGTGGCATTGGCCACACTCTTCCAAGCGCCGTATCTGCACGTGTTTGGTGACGCCGAAGACAGCTTCCTCAAACTCGAGCGTAATGTCTTCGCGCATGTCGGCGCCGCGTTGCGCGCGCGAACGTCGCCCGCCACGGCCTCCGCCAAACACGTCGCCAAATCCAAAAATGTCTCCGAAAATGTCCTGGATGTCCGGGAACCCCGACGGATCGAACCCGCCACCGCCGCCATTGCCCGCCACCCCTGCATGACCGAAGCGGTCGTAGCGCGCGCGCTTCTCCGTGTCCGATAGCACCGCGTAGGCCTCGCTACACTCCTTGAACTGCTCTTCCGCATGCGGGTTGTCCGGATTGCGGTCGGGATGATACTGCATCGCCAGCTTGCGATAGGCGCTCTTTAGCTCCTGGTCAGTGGCCGTACGGCCCACGCCCAGAATTTCGTAGTAATCGCGATTTACGTTGGTAGCCAGAGTCGTTTCCCTTGCCAGTTTTGAAAGGGCACGGCCTCAGCCGTGCCGATGAGTCCCTACATGTTGAAAGGCCGAGCGGGCTTCAGTCCGCGAGGCCCAACCTACTTCTTCGGATTGTTCGCCACCCGCACCATCGCGGGCCGCAGCAGACGGTCTTTGATGCGATACCCGCGCTGCAATTCGTCAATCACGTGATGGTCTTCGACCTCGTCGGTTTCCACCATCTGCACCGCCTGGTGCAAATTGGGATCGAAAACCTCGCCCGCGGCGGGAATCGGCTCCACACCCATCCGCGCCAGCGCGTCATGGAATTGCTTGTCGATCAACTCGAGGCCCGAGCGAAAATCCTCAATCGACGTGGCACTTGTCTTCAGCGCCCGGTCCAGGCTGTCCAGAATCGGCAGCAGCGACTTCAGCGCCTCCGCCAGCGCGTAGTCGCGAAAATCCTGCTGCTCCTTCGCGCTGCGCTTGCGGAAGTTGTCGAACTCGGCCTGTAGCCGCGCCAACCGATCGAGATAGCTCGCCTTCTCCGCGCGCAGCGTTTCCATCTCGACTTCCAGCTCGGACGAGCCGGCGGGCGCGCTCTGTTCGTCTGTTTCCGCCGACGGCAGCTCGTGCTCGATGTCGAGTCCCGCAGCTTCTCCGTTGTGCTTTTTCGATGCCATATTTGTCTCTACGTCAGCTCGTTCCAGAATTGATCAAACATGCGCGCGATATACGACACCGCGCTGATGGTGTGCTCATAGTCGATGCGTGTAGGCCCGATCACTGCCAGCGATCCCATCACCTCGTCGCCCACTCGCGCCGGAGCGCCGATCAGCACGAAGTTGTTTAGATGCGGCACGGCGTCTTCAAGACCCACCACCACTCGCACCGCCTCCTGGCGCGCGTCCAGATACGCCGACAGCAGGTTCACGATGCGCTGCTTTTCTTCCAGCGTGGACAGCAGTTGGCGCAGGCGGTCCTTGTCCTGCTCGTTGATCACCAGGTTCGAAGCGCCTTCCACGAACACCGACGTGCGGCGCCGCTTCGGCCGCCAGCGCTCCCTGCGTGTAAAGCTCTTCGACCGAACGCATCAGCCGGTCGTATTCGTCGCGCTCCTGCTGCACCCGACGCGCAATCTCGGTGCGAACGTCTTCCATCTCCCAGCCGCGAAAATTCTGGTTGATGTAGTTGGCGGCCACTTCCAGGTCGCGCAATCGGCAGATCGTCGGTCAGCCGCAGCACGCGGTCGCGCACCAGTCCGTTGCGCATAACCACCACGGCCAGGACTTTCTTGTCGCCCAAGTCGCTGAAAGTACACATGCTCCAGCGCGTTGCGCTGCCCGGGGCCGCTGGACACCGTCACTCCCACGCCGTGCGAAATCAGCGACAGCACGTGCGAGGTGCGCTCCATGAACTCCTGCACATCACTCAGACCCTTGCAGGTTGCCTTGGATCAGGCTCTCGTCGGCCGGAGACAGCGTGGCTTCGCCGGTGAGCTGGTTGGCGTAATAGCGATAGGCCTGCGCGGTAGGCATCCGGCCGGCGGAGGTGTGGGGCTGCTCGAGGAAGCCGGCATCCGACTAAGTCGCTCATGACATTGCGGATCGACGCCGGACTTAGGCTCTCGCGGTTCTTGCGCGCGATGGTGCGCGATCCGACCGGTTCGCCCGTCGAGATGTAGGTCTCGACGATGGCGGTCAGGATTTCGCGTTCGCGCTTGCCGATACCGGGAGTTTGGCCCATGATTCCAGTTAAATCTTTAATTTACAGTAACTTGCCATTATGCTTGGGAGAGCAAAACCACAATCTAATTCTAGGAACCGGCGAAGGCCCTGTCAATACTGGCACTCAGCCAAGTTAAGTGCCAAGAAGGCGGGCCGGAACGCGGGAACCAACCTCTAAGACTCACGCCGTCGCGATTTGGGCCGAGTTTGTAAGGCCCCCTCCCCCCTGGCACTTATCAGAATCAAGGACTTACGGGGCATTTCGTGCGCAGCTTCCGCATTCCACGCGACTTGTAGGCACTTAATAGAAAACAAAGGACTTATTGATTCGTGTCAGCGTCCTCGGGGGCATCATTTTCAAAGAGCTAGAGGGCCGCAATAAACGGCGATGCGAGTAAGGACACGCGTGCGGTGTCCTCCCAGCGACACGTATACCTAGTTGCGGCGGAGAATGCCAGCGAAAACTCACGGGTTGGAAAACTAAAGTAACCAGTTCATCCCAATTTGGAACTGCTGTGCGACCGAGGACAACCGCTTGACTACTTGCCCAGCAGGTACTTCTGCATGAACAGCACGGTCGTGTAGAACTGGAAGTCGGCGTTCTTCTTTTTGGCGAAGCCGTGGCCTTCGTCCTTGGCCGCCAGGTACCAGACCGGAGTCTTGTTCTCCTCGAGCACCTTCACGATCTGGTCGGACTCGCTCTTGGGCACGCGCGGGTCGTTCACGCCGGCAACCACCATCATCGGCTTCTTGATGTCCTGCACGTGGTTCATCGGGGCGATGCTCTCCAGGAACGCGCGCATCTTGGGATCGCGCTCGTCGCCATACTCCACGCGCCGCAGATCACGTCGATAGGCCTCGGTGTGTTCGAGGAACGTCACGAGGTTCGAGATGCCGACGATGTCCACGGAGCAGGCGATGCGATCGTTGTAGCGCGTCGCCACGGCCAGCGTCATGTGTCCGCCGTAGCTGCCGCCGGTGACCATCACGCGCTTGGCGTCGAGGTCGGGTTGCTGGCCGATCCAGTCGAGCAGCGCGCCGATGTCTTTGTAGGTGTCCTCGCGCTTGAAGCCGTTATCGAGCTGCGAGAACGTCTTGCCGTAGCCGGTAGAGCCGCGCACGTTGGGATACAGGATCGCAACACCCAGCTCGTTGATGAGGTAGTTGTTGCGCCCGAGGAAGCCGGGCCGCGACTGTCCTTCGGGGCCGCCGTGAATGTTGATCACGACGGGATACTTGCCCGACGCTGGCTTCACTTTGGGCGCGTACAGCCAGCCGGAGATCTCCTTGCCGTCGAAGCTCTTCCACTTCACCAGCTTGGGCTCGACGAAGTTCTGCGACGGAATGCCGCCGGTCTCGCTGTAGGTCCAGCGCTCCAGCTTGGCGGCCTGCACATCAACCGAGTACACGTCGGACGGCGACTGCGCCGAATTCAGGCTGAAGGCAAGGTCGCGATTGTTCTCGTTCCAGCGCAGCGAGCCGATCTCGCCCATCGGAAGCTTCGGCACCGAGCGTGGCTTACCGGCTTTCAGGTCGAGTACATGCAGCGTGCTCAGCCCGTTTTCGTTGACGCACGTACGCCAGCAACTCGCGGTTTTCCGACAGCGCTGCGTCTTCCACGTCCCACGGGTCGTTGTTGAGATACTTCATCGCGCCGGTTGCGACGTCCATGTAGGCGATGCGCAGGAATTCGCCGTCCTTGTCGGTCGCGACGTAAACGCCCTTACCGTCGCGGCTGAACCCGATGGCCAGATACGCCACCTTCTCGCCGCCTGCGGGTGTCAGCATCTTCTTCGCGCCGGTGGCAACGTCTACGAGCCACAAGTGAGCTCTCGTTTATCGAGATGCCCTCTTCCGTCAGCAAAGTTCGATCGTCCGGAGACCAGTCTTGCACCTGCCAGCCGCCGCCCTGGTTCTCGGTGAGCGGTTTGTGCGCCGCGGGCTTTGCAGCCGGATCGATGACGTAGAAGTCGAGATCGGCGTTGTTGCGGAGGGTGCTGGCGTAGGCGATGCGGTCGCCCTTGTTCGACCAAACGAACTCCGAGTTGCGCGACTTGCCGTCGGTGAGCATGGTCACGTCGCCCGAGGCCACATCGAAGCGGAAGATCTGGTACCACTCGCCACCGCCAATGTCTTTGCGAAAGAGGAAGTAGTCGCCCTTGTGCGGCTGGTAGCTGGCGTTTGCGATACGGTCGCCGTAAAACGTCAACTGGGTGCGGGCGCCGCCGGGCATCGCAACCTGGTGCACCTGCACGGTGTCGGCAAAGCGGGTGCCGATGAGGATCTCGCGCTTCGTGGGATGCCAGCCGTACATGCTCGCGGTGCGGAAGTCGGTGTACCTCGCGGCCTTCTCGGCGATGCTCGCAGGAACGGACGGAATGTTCTCCAGGATCAACGCATCGTTGGGCTTAATGGTGGCTTCCTGCGGCCAACAGAAGGGAGGCGAACAAAGCAACCAGAGCCACGGAAGGAAACAGCGAGTTTACGGATAATCACAGGCACCTCACAGACAGGCCGGACGAAAACCTGTAGGATAATAGAAGCACCAAGGCTAGCGACATTGCGGCTGGCTGTAAAGTGCGGCAAAGATTGACGATGGGGCCGACAGAGACGGCGGATTTTGAATCGTTTTGAGGCCTAAAGCGTCTAATTTGTTAAGTAACAGGAGATTACTGGATGGCAGGAAGTTCCCGCACAACGTTCACCAAGCGGCAGAAAGAAAGAGCCCGGCAGGAACGTCAGCAAGAAAAAGCGCAAAAAAAGGCGCAGAAAAAGCAGGATCCTACTCTACCTTCTGAAGCTCCCGCGGAACTCGTGGTCACGCATGACGAAGAGGGTCAGCCTCTCGGTTTCGATTTCCACGATTTCGCAAAACAGTAAGTTGTTCGACTTAGGTTCCCTTTGGCGCCCGCCGGATTAGTGGCAAGCGCTGTGATATAGTCCCGTTAGACGCTTATTGCCACGGTAGATGTGGTGCCGATCCATCCGATCCTTCGTTTCGATCTGATTCCCCGCCTCTCTGCTTCCGTTGTTATTAAGCGCTTAACCCAACATTTCGAGCGGCATCTGCAAGATCTTCGCGACTCGCATTTCACTATGCACATGCGCGAGTTGCCCCTCCTAAGAAAGTAAAAATCGATTGACACAATTTAAGGAAATGCCCCTCTCTGCTGGGCTCCAGCAGAAACTGGCGGTAGCACAGTTCACCACCTGCACCCCGGTCCAGGAAATGGCCATCCCGCATGCGCTGGAAGGCAAAGACGTTCTGGCAACAGCCCAGACCGGCACCGGAAAGACTCTCGCGTTCCTGCTTCCCATGATGGAGAAGCTGATCGCGAAACACGTGCCCGGCGTTCGGGCCCTGATCCTCGTCCCCACGCGCGAGCTGGCCATGCAGGTTCAGGCGCAGTATGACGCGCTCCGTCACGGCAAACTGCCCAAGACGGCACTGGTCATCGGCGGAATGGCCGAGAGGCCGCAGCTGGAAGCCGTGCGCAAAGGCGCTGGCGTGATCGTCGCGACCCCGGGACGGCTGGAAGATTACTTGAAGCGCAGGCTGGTCGACCTCAGCAAGGTCGAAATGCTGGTGCTGGACGAATCGGACCGCATGCTCGACATGGGCTTCTTGCCCTCGATACGCCGCATCGTCGGCGTACTGCCCAAGCAGCGCCAGACCCTGTGCTTCTCAGCCACGCTGGAAGCGTCGGTGGCCGGATTGGTAAACGACTACATGCGCAGCCCGGTGCGGGTCGCGCTGGGCTCGACCACCAAGCCGGTGGAGAGCGTTGAGCTGCAGGCCTTCGAAGTGCCGGCAGCCGATAAGTCCGACACGCTGCGCCGCTTGCTGTACGACGAGAAGGGCCAGACCCTGATCTTCGCGCGCACCAAGCGCGGCACCGAGCGCCTGGCGAAGAACCTGATTCGCGATGGATTCTCGGCGGCGATGATCCACGGCGACCGTTCGCAGTCGCAGCGCGTCAAGCGCGCTGAGCGGCTTCGATAAGGGCCACTACAAGGTGCTGGTCGCAACCGATGTTGCTTCGCGCGGAATCCACTGTGACAACGTGGCGCACGTGATCAACTACGATTTGCCGGATTTGGCCGAAGACTTCATCCATCGCGTGGGCCGTACGGGCCGCGCCGGATTGAAGGGACGCGCCTCGACCCTGGTGTCGGGCGCCGAAATCGGCGAGTTGCGGGCCATTGAACGCACGTTGAAGCTGAAGATCGCGCGCAAGCGGGTCGACGGCTACGACAGTGCGACGATGCAACCGCGACCCACCAAGAACACGCTCGACTCGCGCACGCTGAACCGGTTGCCGGGCGAGGTGTTCTGCTAAGTTTTGGATCCCACCCTGTCCGCACAAAACGCGAACAAGGGTGGGGCACCCAGAGCGAATTGTTTTGCTGAGTTAGGGAGTTTGTTCCCACCCTTTCGCAAAAACGGCGAAAGGATGGGGCACCCAAAGTCCTACGGTACTGACTGGGACCGCCTGTTCGACAACCATCGAATGAAGGCGGCGCCCCGAAGGTTCTTCCCATCATGCGCGCCGAAACTGACGCAGCGGATGGGAACCGGTAGCCCGGCGACGTCAACCAACGAAAGAACGGGCCACCACTACTTAGTTTGCAGCGAAAAGCCCCGGGAATTCCGGGGCTTTCGTGCGTCTGGGCGATTCAGTTACTGGATTTCGATGAGCGGGCCTTCCGTGGACTTGAGCTCGCTGACGCGATCAATCACGTGGCGGGCGAACTTGAACAGCGAGCGCGCGTGTGGCGACTGATCGCCTTCCAGCACGACCGGCTGACCGGAATCGCCGCCCTTGCGGATGTCAGGATCGATTTCGATGCCGCCCAAGTAAGGCACGCCGAACTGCTGCAGCGGTGCGCTCGCCTCCACCCTTGGAGAAGATGTCGATCTCCTGCTCGCAGTGCGGGACACATGAGGTAACTCATGTTCTCGACAACGCCGAGAATGTCGACCTTCACCTGCTTGAACATTTCGATGGCCTTGCGCGCGTCTTGCAGCGAGACGTCGCTGGGCGTGGTCACAACGACGGCGCCAGTCAGAGGAACGGTCTGCACCAGCGAGATCACTACGTCGCCCGTGCCCGGAGGCAGGTCGATGATGAGGTAGTCGAGCTGGCCCCACTCAACCTGGCCGAGAAACTGCTTGATGATGGAGTGCAGCATGGGCCCGCGCCAGACGAGCGGCTTGTCGCCGGGGCTGAGGAAGCCCACGGACATTACCTTCAACCCATAGCGCTCAGGCGGCAGGATGCGGTCGCCATTCATGACCTCGGGAGCAACGGTCGTGCCCAGCATGGTGGGCACGTTGGGGCCGTAAACGTCGGCGTCGAGAAGGCCGACCTTGAAGCCCATGCGGGCCATCGCGATGGCGAGATTGACGGCGAGCGTGGTTTTGCCGACTCCGCCCTTGCCGGAACCAACTGCGATGATGGAATCGACGCCCGGCAGCGGCTGCGGGGCGGCCGGGGCGGGCCCGTGCGAATGTGTATGAGAGCTCACTGGTGATTACCTACTGTGGTTGAGATATGCGGTGCAACAGGTGATTATACGACGCGCGGGATGTAACCTGCGGCTGGTCATATCTGCGGGTTTGCTGGTACGATGTTGCTCACAGAAATGACGATTGCGGCCAACAACCCGTCACCCAGAAACAGCGCCACCCTCTCGGGCCGCTGTTGTTGTTGTCGCTAGTCACCCAACTCTCGGGCCCCGCGAAATCTGCAACCAATTTCAGTTGAATTGAGTCTGAACGACATGGAGGAACTTCATGAAGATTGCCAACGACGTCACCGAACTAATCGGACACACCCCGCTGGTGCGGCTGAACAAAGTCACCGCGGGCGTGGGCGCCACCGTCGTCGCCAAGCTCGAGAGTTTTAATCCCTGCGCCAGCGTCAAAGACCGTATTGGCGTCAGCATGATCGCCGAAGCCGAGAAGGCCGGAAAGATTACGCCCGGCAAGACGGTTCTGATTGAACCGACGAGCGGTAACACCGGCATCGGACTGGCGTTCGTTGCCGCGGTGAAGGGCTACCACTTGATCATCGTCATGCCCGAGACCATGAGTGTGGAGCGACGCGTGCTGCTGCGCGCATTTGGTGCGGAGCTGGTGCTGACTCCGGGCCCGAAGGGGATGAAGGGCGCTATTGCCAAGGCGCAAGAGATCCTTGCTAAGCATCCCGACGGTTATATCCTGCAGCAGTTCGACAACCCTGCGAATCCGAAGATTCATTTCGAGACCACCGGGCCGGAGATTTGGGAAGACACGGACGGCAAAGTGGACATTCTCATCTCGGGCGTGGGGACAGGCGGAACGCTGACGGGCGTCAGCGAGTACATCAAACCGCGCAAGGCCACGTTCAAGGCGATTGCCGTCGAGCCGGTGGAGAGCGCTGTGCTCTCTGGGGGCACGCCGTCGCCGCATAAGATTCAGGGCATTGGCGCTGGTTTCGTGCCAAGCATTCTGCGGACTGATTACATCGACGAGGTGGTGCAGGTTTCGAGCGACGACGCGCTGGTAATGGCGCGGAGACTTGCCGTGGAAGAAGGCCTGCTGATGGGCATCTCATCGGGGGCGGCGGTAACGGCGGCGGTGCGGGTCGCCTCGCGGCCGGAGAACGCCGGAAAGCTGATTGTGGTGGTGCTGCCGTCGTTCGGCGAGCGCTACCTGAGCAGCGTGCTCTTCCAGCAAGTGCGCGACGAGGTGACGGCACAGGTGGCAGAGCCGGTCGCGGTATAGGCATGCTTTCCTACTTCAGACTGATGCGCGAAGACATTGCCGCAGTGCTCGAACACGATCCCGCGGCGCGCTCGCGGCTGGAGGTCGTGCTGCTGTACTCCGGCTTGCATGCGCTGTGGTGGTACCGCATTTACCACTACCTATGGATTCACGGTTGGTACTTTGTCGCGCGGGCGCTGTCGCAGATTTCGCGGTTTCTATCGGGCATCGAGATTCATCCCGGCGCGACAATCGGCCGGCGGTTTTTCATCGACCATGGCATGGGAGTGGTCATCGGCGAGACCGCCGAAGTCGGCGACGACGTAACGATCTACCAAGGCGTCACGCTAGGCGGGACTTCTCTCAACCATGGCAAGCGGCACCCTACGATTCGCGACCGGGTGGTGATCGGTGGAGGCGCGAAAATCCTGGGCAACATCACCGTCGGCGAGAACTGCCGTATCGGTGCGGGCTCGGTGGTGCTGCGCGACGTGCCAGCCGAATCCACCGTGGTCGGCGTGCCCGGCCACATCGTCTTCCGCAACGGCAAGCGTGTGGTCATCACCGATCCGAAGCAGATCAACGATCCGCTCTCTGAAGCACTGGCTGCGGTCGCCACCGAAGTAAAGATTTTGCGCGAGCAGGTCTCGCGGCTGGAAGGGCGAGAACACGTTCACAGCGAGACGCTCGAAGCTGCGATCGAGATGGATTTCCAGATTTAGCAAGCCGATGGCCCTGCGGTCGAAGTCATGGCAGCCTGTGCGAGGTGCATTACACTGAGCTGTGCGTTGCAGGACCATCGCGGGTGCAAAGGGATTGGGCCTCGCGGCAATCGTTGGGGCCACGCTTGTGCTCGCGCTGGCGAGCTTCGCGGCGCAGTCCCCTGCAATTGACGAAGCCGACCGTTACGCGAATGCCCACCCGTACTTCGACGAACCCCTGCCGCAACTCATCAAGCGCGTACCTGAGTTAAAACATCTCGACCCCGCCCGGGACCAGGCGGAGCTTGCCGGTCATCCTGCAGAAAACCGGCGAGCGTGTGGACGACTTCTTCCGCCACGTCACGGACCTGACGGCGCGCGAGGAAATCTCATTGCTGCGGTTCAGACAGGAGCTGCCAACCAGCCGTCCCGAGCTGACGAGTGAGCGCGTGCGCGACAGCTACCTGATTCTGCGACATGGCAGCAAGACGCGCACCGAGATCGTGGAGTACCGCACCGACGCCAAGGGCGACCGCTACGACCAAACCCTGGTCAAGCGAGGCTACATCGTCACATCGGGCTTTGCATTGGATTGCAATTACTTTGCGACCGGTTTTCAGGGCGAGTCCACGTTCCGTTACCTGGGAGAGCAGAAGCTGGGCGCGCAAGAAACGTATGTCGTCGGCTTTGCCCAGCAACCCGGAAAAGCTACGCTGACGATCCGAATGCGGGGACGCAGTGGCGACCCAGTGCACATGCTGGTGCAGGGCATCGCATGGATTGACAAGAGCAATTACCAGATCGTCCGGCTACGTACCGATTTGCTTGCCCCGCGATGGGATGTCGGGCTGAATCAGCAGACGACCGAGGTCGCGCTCAACCGAGTTCAGCTCGCCGACATCGCATCGCCGTTGTGGCTACCCAGCAGCGTAAAAGTGTTTGTCGAATTCACCACACACAACGGCGATGTGGACGAGTTCTATGCGGTGAGCTATCGCAATGAGCACCGCTACACGGACTACCAGCGATATCGCGTGGCAACGAAGGTCGTCCCTTAGCCCTGCCAGGACTTGGAGGGCGATTCTGACTGCCAGACTCAGGCGATCCCTGCCCCTCTGATTATCAACGCCGCGAGCGCCGCGCCAATCAGGGGTCCGACAACGGGAATCGGCGCGTACGCCCAGTCGGAGCTTCCCTTGCCTGCCACTGGCCACAGCGCATGCGCCACTCGCGGTCCGAAGTCGCGCGCGGGATTGATGGCATACCCGGTCGTTCCTCCGAGTGACAATCCAATCGCCCATACTAGAATGGCGACGAAGTAGGGGCCCGCTCCAGAAGTCAGTCCGGTCGGAGCCAGCGCTTTCGAGCCAATCGCCGCCACCACTACGATCAGCAGCATGGTGCCAATGACTTCGCAGAATATGTTTCCGGGATAGTGCCGAATCGCCGGAGCGGTGCAGAAGACGGCACGCTTCGCGTCGGTGTCTTCGGTCAGCTTCCAGTGCGGCAGGAAATACAGCCAGACCAGGGTCGCTCCGCAGAACGCGCCCAGGAACTGCGCGGTCCAGTACGGAACGATCTTCGCGTAATTGCCCGAAGTGATGGCAAACGCCAAGCGTCACTGCCGGATTAAGGTGCGCGTCGGAGCTGCCGAATGCGACGGCGGTCAGGATGCCGCAGAATACGGCGAAGCCCCAGGCGGTGGCGATGACCATCCAGCCTGCACCTTCGGCCTTGGAGCGCTTCAGCAACACGTTCGCCACGACGCCATCGCCCAGCAGAATCAGTACCAACGTTCCCGCAAACTCGCCCACAAACGGTGAATGCATGTCACCTCGTTCTTTCGAATTGCCTTCTACGCGTCTTCTTCCACCCAGTCAAACGTCCGCGTTACTGCCTTCTTCCAGAGGCGATACATCCGCTCGCGCGTTTCCTCTGGCATGTTCGGCGTCCAAGTCTTGTCCACCGACCAGTTGGCGCGCAGGTCGTCGAGGTCGCGGTAGTAACCGACGGCCAGCCCCGCCGCATACATCGCACCCAGCGCGGTGGTCTCTTTGATCGCCGGTCGTACCACCGGACGATCGAGAATGTCAGCCTGGAATTGCATCAGAAGCTCGTTCACAACCATGCCGCCGTCGGTGCGCAGCACGTCGAGTGCGATGCCGGAGTCCTTCTCCATCGCCTCGACCATTTCGCGCGTTTGGAACGCGGTCGCCTCCAGCACGGCGCGCGCGATGTGCGCTTTGGTCGCATAGCGGGTCAGCCCGAGAATCGCGCCGCGCGCATTCGACTGCCAATACGGCGCGAACAGGCCTGAAAACGCCGGCACGAAGTACACGCCGCCGTTGTCCTCGACCGTCGACGCCAGCGCCTCGATCTCGGCGCTGGTCTGAATCATCTTGAGGTTGTCGCGCAGCCACTGCACCAGCGCACCGGTGATGGCGACGCTGCCCTCGAGCGCGTATGTTGCCGGTTGGTTACCGAACTTGTACGCCACCGTCGTCAGCAGTCCGAACTTCGATTGCACCGGCTTCTCGCCGGTGTTCAGCAGCAGGAAGCAGCCTGTTCCGTAGGTATTCTTGGCCTGCCCCGGCTCGAAGCAGGTCTGCCCTACCAGCGCCGCCTGTTGGTCGCCAAGGTCTCCGGCGAGCGGGACGCCCTGCAGGGGACCGAGGGCGATGTGGCCGTATACCTCGCTGCTGGAGGCGATGCGCGGCAGCATGGCCGCCGGAATGCCGAACGCCGCCAGCATCCGCGGCGTCCCACTGCAGAGTTTCGAGGTCCATTAACTGTGTGCGGCTGGCGTTGGTCACGTCGGTTACGTGAACGCCGCCGTTGGGACCGCCGGTGAGGTTCCAAAGCAGGAACGTATCGATGTTGCCGAACAAAACTTCGCCCTCTTCCGCCAGCGCGCGCACACCGGGCACGTTTTCGAGGATCCAGCGAATCTTCAGCCCGCTGAAGTAGGTCGCCAGCGGCAGCCCGGTCTTGGCGCGGAATCGATCCTGTCCGCCGTGCTTCGACAGTTCGTCAACGTATTTGCTGACGCGGGTGTCCTGCCACACGATGGCGTTGTGCACCGCCTGTCCGGTCTTGCGGTTCCACACGACGGTGGTCTCGCGCTGGTTGGTGATGCCGACGGCGGCAAGATCTTTCGCCGCCAGTCCCTTCGACTGCATGCGCCTCGCCGATCATCTCCTGCGTGCGCGCCCAGATCTCTGCCGGGCTGTGCTCGACCCATCCCGGCTGCGGATAGATTTGCTCGATGCTCTTTCTGCGCTGTGGATACGATCTGGCCGGCGCGATTGAACACGATGAATCGCGTGCTGGTCGTACCCTGGTCGATGGCGCCGACGTAGTCCGCCATGGTTCGCGTTCCTTTGACTTGCGATTGAATTTCAGCCCAAGAGGATGGTTCTACGCCTTTGTACCGTCTTTCGCCAAGCCAATTTTCTGCGTCCATTCTGGACAAGGTGCCGACATATTCACTGACCTCACGCTGCGTTTGCGCGTCGTCCCAGCCCATCTCGCGCTGCATTACCGACCGCAGCAACCGGAGCCGCCGCCGTCGCCGCCTCCCAACTGAAGAATTGCAGGCCGGTGCGACGTTCCAGCACGTCATCGAGCGTGGCCGCCATCTCGAAGCGCGCAGCTAAGGCAATCTCTGCCCGTATCGCGGGATATCCGTCGACGATCGGCTGCGCCAGTTCCGGGTCTTGTTTCGCCAAGTCGAGCACGGCCGTCGCACGGGTGCCAAATTTCTCCGACAAGTGCCGCGCCGTCGCCTTCGAGCACACCGTACGAAGCCGCCAGAGTTTGCGGATACGCCTCGCTGTACCCTTCCGAACCGCTCAAGTGGCTGTCGCGCGTGATGCAGCCTGCCCACCGGCAAGCCCAAGTTGCTGCTGCACGGCATTGACAGCGTCTTCGGCCATCGCGCGATAGGTCGTCCACTTGCCGCCGAGCACGCTGATCAACCCACTCTCGCGATCCACCTCGACCTCATGCTCGCGAATCAGCTTCTTGGTCTTGGCGCCCTTGCCCTGGCTCACCAGCGGACGCACACCGGCGAATCCGCCCACGATGTCCTCAATGCACGAACGGTCGCGACAGAAAGCGGTTGAGCTGCTTCAGCAGGTACTCCGCTTCCGAGCGCTTCACGACCAATTCGTCTTCGTGCGTGACCTCGTCGTCTGTCGTACCCACAAGCAAGCCGACCCAGCCACGGAATCGCGAAGATCACGCGACCGTCATCGGTCTTGGGAACCACCATCGCATCGGTCGTGCGCTCGTCGAGCGGAAGCAGGATGTGTACACCCTTGCTGAGTCGCAGCCGTTTCTCGACGCCCGGCTTTCGCCATCTGTCGAATGTGGTCCGAGTACGGCCCGGTACAGTTGACGAAGACTCTTGCCCGTACAGTTGTTCGTGCACCGGTGAGCTGATCTTCGATCTCCGCCTCGCAGATTTTGCCATCCCGCATCGTTTTTGCAGCCGGACAACCCGCGCATGGTTCACCGCCTCGCCGCCCGCTTCGGTAAATGTCTGCACCAGCGCGACGCAGTAGCGAGCGTCGTCAAATTGCCCATCGCGCGTATCCGATGGCGCCTTTCAAGCCCTTCGCCTTGCAGGAGTGGCCAGCGGACTACGGCTTCGTGTGCGGAACGAAAGCCGCTGGCGAAGAAGTTTTGCTTGCCCGCGATGCGGTCATAAATCTTGGTACCCACGCCGTAGTAGAACGCCTCCCACCAGGTGTAGCAGGGGACGAGGAATTCGTCGGGATGCGCCAGGAAGCGTGCATTGTCGAGCATGATGCGGCGCTCGTGCAGCGCCCGCTTCACCACGTTGTACTGTCCCGGGTCGAGGTCGGTCACCGCTTCCTGCAGGTAACGGATTCCGCCGTGAATCAGCTTGGTCGAGCGGCTCGACGTTGCCGACGCGAAATCCCCCGCCTCGATCAGCACGGTGCTCAGTCCGCGCAGTTGCGCATCCAGCGCGGTGCCTGATCGCCGTCGCACCTCCGCCGATGACACAGACATCGAAGCTGGCGCCGTCGATCTTCTGCCACGCCTCGGCGCGATGTCTCACGGCGTCCACTTCGCACGGCAGCCACACGCGTTTGGTAGAGCGCCCACGCCGCCAGGTCTGGGCGTCCTTGATCACGTTGTCGCGGAGGAGTTGCTCCATCTCCTCGAGGCTCACCTTGCGGACCGCCAAGATCGTGCTCTTCGGCGTCGCGCTGGCCGATCGACTGGCTCAATCCGGTGGCGAGAAACGCATAGGTTTTCTGGTTGGCATAGCCACAGGCGATATGGATTTCGCCGAGGCACTCGAGTTTCTCCGCCACCAGCCCGGTCTCGGCCTGCAGTTCCTGCCGTGCGATCTCAGACGGATCGACGTTGTTTCGTCTCCAGGCTGCCCTGCGGGAATTCCAGCGACTTCGCCCCGATTGGGTAGCGATACTGCTCGACCAGGTAGATCGACTCGCTGTCGATGGCCAGCACGATGGCGCTGTCGCACTTCTCGACCACGCCGTAGATGCCGCGTGTGCCGTTATCGCGCTCGATCTCGTCTTCACGCACGGTCATCCAAAGATTGGTGTATACCACGCGGGAGCTTAGCTGCCGAATCGTCATGCGAAAAATCCCCGCAACAGTCTCTCATGCAGAACCAGCTTTCGCTCGGTTAGACCGTGTATGGCATCATGGCGGGGATGGCATCCGTTGCCGACATCATCGTCGTTGGATTGGGCGCAGTCGGAAGCGCGGCGCTCTACCAGTCGGCCAGACTTGGCGCCAAGGTCATCGGAATCGACCGCTTCACGCCGCCTCACGATCAGGGTTCGTCGCACGGGGAGACGCGCATCACCAGGCAGGCGATCGGCGAAGGCCGCGAATTCGTGCCGCTGGTATTGCGCTCGAATGAGATTTGGGAGGAGTTGGAAGACGCGACCGGGCGCAATCTGATGACCCGCTGCGGCGGGTTGGTTTTGGCCGCGCTCGGCGTCGGCGGCAGCCATCACGGGTCAAGTTCCTTCTTGCAGGACACGATCGATGCCGCCGAGGCCTACGGCATCCCGCACCAACGGTTGATTGCCGACGAAATCCGCCGCCGTTTTCCGCAGTTTCACCTCACCGCAGACGAAGAGGGGTACTTCGAGCCGGGCGCAGGATTTCTTCGCCCCGAAGCTTGCATCGAAGCTCACATTGAGCAGGCGCGCAAACTCGGTGCGAAGGTCTTCACCTCCGAGACCGTGTTGGCAGTGAAATCAGGCGGCGGAACGGTATCGATCACCACCGACCGAGCGAACTACGAAGCCGCCAAGGTCATCGTAACGGCCGGCCCGTGGATCGCGGGTTTCCTCCCGCCGGAATATGCCGAGCATTTTCGTGTCTATCGCCAGACGCTTTGCTGGTTTACCCTCGCGCACAACTCCGAACAGTACTCGCCCGAGCGCTTCCCCGTTTTCATCTGGATCACCGGCAGCCGGGTGCAGGACATGCTCTACGGCTTCCCCGCCATCGACGGCCCTGCGGGCGGCGTAAAGGTCGCCACGGAACGCTACGAGGCCACCGTGGATGCGAACAACGTGCCGCGCGATGTCAGCGAAGAATCGGTTGCGGCCATGTATTCCGAGTACATCGCACCGCGGTTTCCCGATCTCAGCGATCGATGTCTGCGTACCGCTACGTGTCTCTACACGGTGACGCCCGATGCGAGGTTCGTCATCGACTACGCCGACGCCACCAAGAACGTACTCTTCGCGTCAGCGTGTTCCGGACATGGCTTCAAGCACTCGCCGGCCGTGGGCGAAGCCCTGGCGCAGGAGGCCCTGGCGCTGCCTCCGACTCTCGACTTGTCGGCTTTTCGGTGGGGACGACTGACAAAGCCACCGGCCTGACTACTCTCCCACAACAAGATTGGGCTTATCGTGTTTGTGTACTGGGTCGCAACCGATAAACGCTGGCCCACGAAATCGCGCGGTTGAGCCCCGGCGCCGCGAGCCGGGTTCCACCCGCCCTTGGATTGTCCATTTGCAAGACGGTCAAGTGCACAACGGCTAAAATGTATTTACGGGCAATTTGCCTCGAGTGTGGAGGGAATTCTTGCGTCTTGCGTTGGCGTTTGTCGTTATTTTGGTGGCTGCGGGCGCGATCGCGCAACAGCCAGATTCCGTTGCAACACCGGCTGTTCCGGCAGCAGCCTCACAGGCTCCTTCCGGTGACCAGCCAAGTCAGCCGGAGGCGACGCTACCATCCGCACCTGCCACAGGCACGGGTCTGCCCGACGCTCCGAGTCAATCACCACAACCACCGGCCATTGATCCTAAAAAGCAGCAACCCCAGCGGATTCTCGGCGTCATGCCCAATTTTCGCGCGGTCAGCCCAGGGGCGACTCCTCCGCCTCCGACGTTCACGCAATCCCTCAAACTGGCCACCCAGAACAGCTTTGACTACTCGTCGTTCATTTTCGTGGGCATCACCTCGGCCTTGGCCGAGGGCACCAACGCTCATCCAGAACTGGGCAAGGGCATGCAGGGCTTTGGAAATTACTATTGGCGTGGCTTTGTCGATAAGACAGACGGTAACTACTGGGTGATTTGTCTCCTGCCGACGGTTCTTCATCAGGACGAGCGTTACTACGCCATGGGGGAAGGCGGTTTTTGGAAACGCGGAACCTACGCCGCTACCCGCATTTTTGTGGCGCGTAATTATCACGGGGGCAATACGTTCAATTGGTCCGAAGTGCTGGGCCGAGCCATCGCACAGGGAATTTCGACCACGTATTACCCAGGCCCGTCCAACACGGGCGAAAAGCTAGCCGAAAAATACGCCTATGCTCTGGGGCGCGACGCCCTTACCAACGTTTTTCGGGAGTTCTGGCCTGACATCGCCACGCACGTACTGCATCGCCACCCGTAATTTGGGACGGTCAAAAGCTCCTAGCCTCGCCAACAGCAGCCTTTTTTGCTGACGGTAGATCGCGTGGGACTGAGTGAGCGAGACAGCGTCAGGTTCCCAGACAATAGGCCGAAGGACCGCTTAATGAGGAACCTTTGTGGGACGCACCAGCGCCAGCGCCGTGAGGTCATTCTTGACCTCCCCAGTTTGAGTAAATTCCTTGACCGCTTGCAGCGCTGCTGACGCTACGCCTTGTGCACTGGCCAACGGAGTTTGCTGGAAGCTCTCTTTCAGGCGTTGCAGCCCGAACTCTTCTTTCTTACGGCTGGCCTCAACCACGCCACGCGACACCAGCAGCAAGGCTCCGCCGCGCGGAACCGCCGCCGTTGGCGCCTCGTAGGTTGACGCCGAAAACAATCCCAGAGGCATACCGGTAGCGACCAGCTCGCTTACCTCAGAGTCGTACCGCAGCAGCCCCGGCGTGTGTCCGGCATTCACGTAACAGACAGTACCGAGGGACTCGTTGTAGCACCCCAGGAAGGCGGCGCACGTACGAACGCCATTGGCAGCCTTGCGAATGCTAGCGTTGAGTTCAAGGCAGAACTCCATCATGGCGTCGGCTTCATTTACTTCGTCGCTGGCCAGGGACGCCGGACCTTTGTCGCGAAAGGTTTCCCGCGCTGCCTCCACGATTCCGCGGTTCTCGCCGGCATCGCCAGCCACGTCCAGCAAACCGAACACCATGCGCTGCGAACTAGCGCGCGCGAATTGGTAGAAATCGCCGCCCACGCGCTTGCCGTGCACCAAGCCCGCAATATCGGCCCCGGCGAACTGGGGCATATCAGCCCGAGTGGGCTGTCCCCTTGCCGTCTCATTGTCCGTCCGTCCAAAAGGAAACCGCATCGCTAATCCTTCACCCCGGTTGACTCCTGATAATAAACTCATCCCGGTTGATTGCAAGGCCGCGTTTTTCAGCTTAGTAGGCCAATTTGAGATTTCGCTGAGGCTCGAGTTAAGGCCGCAACCCGTTATCTCGTCGGCCTTGAACGACGGGTTGGATGCGGCGGGCGAGTCCTTCACGAAACCAAATACAGCGCGACCAACGGCACCACGTTCAGCAATAGTATGCCGATCTTGTAGATCGAAAGACCCGCGTAATGCATTGCATCGAACGTCTCCACTGAGAGATTGAACCAACGGCCGTGCATTCGGTACATCCAGTCATGGGCAAGAACAAAGACGGCGAACCAGAGGAACAAAATCGCGTAGTTGAGACCGACACACCAGAGAAGAACGTGCTTGAGATCAATCGTCGTCATAATAAACTTCCGGTGACCAAGCGAAAGAGCCACGCATGGACGATGGCACTTGATCTGTCAGCGATTCTATCCCTAAAACTTCAGACTGACCCACCGTCGTTCCCAGCCACCGCTTGCCATTTATATACAGTCTGTTAGAGTGACTCCGCCCGGTTAGTTGCGGCCCGATCGCACGCAAGCAATCCCGGCAAGCCTCAGGAGGCATCAAACGTGCGCATTGTCAGCGTTGGCGAAATTCTCTGGGACGTCATCGGCGAAAACGAGTACCTGGGCGGCGCGCCCCTCAACTTCGCGGCCCACGCACAGAAGCTCGGGCATGAAGTCTATCCCTTGAGCGGCGTTGGCAACGACAAGCGCGGCCACAAAGCCCTTGAACTCCTGAAAGCCCGCGGCATGTCCACCGAGTTTGTTCAGGTGTTGAAAGACAAGCCAACCGGCACCGCCGAGGTCGAACTCGACATGGAAGGCAAACCCACGTTCCGCATCGTCCGCCAGGTGGCGTACGACTTCGTCGATCTCACCGACGCCGAACTTAAGCGTATCGCACAGCTCCGGCCCGACTGGATTTACCTGGGCACGCTTTATCACATGTCGGCGCACTCGCTGGCTTCGACGAAGAAGCTACTCAAAGCCCTACCCAAGTCGCGCCGGTTCTACGACGTCAACCTGCGCGAAGGCCACTGGAGCCTGGCCACCATCGAGGAACTATCGGGGCTCGCCACCGTAACCAAGCTGAGTGACTCGGAAGCCGAATCGCTCGACGCCTCGGTGGACGCCTCCGAAGGTCCGGGCGATTCCATCGAGAGCTTCTGCCGGCGCTGGTGCGACCGCTTCGGATGCAGCACGATGTGCGTGACCTTCGGCGAAAGGGGCTGCGCCATCCTGAAAGACGGAAAGTTTACCCAGACGCCGGGCTACCACGTCACCGTGGCCGATACCGTCGGCGCCGGCGACGCTTTTTCCGCCGCGTTCGTCCACGGTCTGAGCCAGGGCTGGGATTCCAACCGCATCGCCGAATGTGCCAATGCTGTGGGCGCGCTGGTGGCCAGCCGCTCGGGCGCCATCCCCGAATGGTCTATCGCAGAAGCCCACGCCATGATTAAGGAACAGGCACGGTAGCGTTTTAATACAATTCTTTGACTGCTGCCCCTAAAGTGAAACATTAAGATTTCGCGCGCCCGCCGGAATCGCGTTACCGCCTACTTGCCGGCGACCGTAATCTCGGCCGTGGCTGACTTGGTCTTGTCGGCCGTACTGGTGGCCACCAGGTGATACGTTCCCGGCTTCTGGGGCGCTGTGTACGTGCAATACAGCGAGATTGTGTCTCCCTTAGCGGACGCTCCCCGCGACGTAACGGTTCCAGCGCTATCACCTTCTTCCACGCTCCACGTAACTTCGCTGGAAGGTGCGCCTGTAACTTCGGAAACAAAATCAACGCCTTTCCCCGGTACAGCCTTGGCCGACGTGGGATAAATGGTGATCGTAACGTTGGCTGGGGCCTTACCACCCAGAGACATCGACGAGCGCATCATCCAGACGATCCCTGCGACAGCGATCAGCGCCACCGCAATCGCGCCAATCAGCACCGGTGAAATTTTCTTGCGCTCGCCTTCGATGTCATGTGCACCCGGAGTTGCCGCGAACGGAACGGCGGCGTACCTCTCTCCAGAGTTCGCCGCAGCTGCGAGCGGTGCAGCTACATAGGCTGGAGGCGCTTGCCCGGATGGTCTGCTCGGCGGCGGGGGCGCGTACATCGGCGGCTCGGGTTCTTCCGCCGGCCAAGGCACGACCGACTCCACTTGCTCCAAAGCTTCCGGCTGAACGGGCAGCGGTTCAACAGCCGGTGGCGGCGCCGTCGGCCGCTGCATTCGGATAGGCATGATCTCCGCGGTGGAACGTATGGTGCGGACGGGTGCAGGCGGCGGAGCGGTAGTGGGGGGAGCAGGCGTTGGCGGCGGGGGCGCCACCACTTCTCTGCTGGCCGCCGGGACCGCCCTCCGGGTTCCGCAATAGGCACAGAACTTTGCCTCGTCTGCCATCGGTTGACCGCACTCAATACAGAACATCCGTCCCTCCGAACTTTGATTCATCGTATGCGCGTCGAAAGCGCCTTGTGTAAGAACACATCTTTGGTGGATTTATTGCGCTGGCTGTTGCGTAATGATGACGACATCGCTCACCGGCTTGCCGCGTGCAATCGCCAGCCGGTTCGATTCCCAATCGTAGGAGTAGCCATAACCTGACAGTTCTTTGAAGTTCGTGACCTGCATCGGCTCGCCACCGTCCAAGGGCTGCTTCATCAGGTTCGAGACTCCCTTCAGCGAGACGGGAAAGTAAAGTGCCTTTCCATCGGCAGAAAACTGCATGGGCCCCGACATGTCCCCGCGCCCGGCTAGCACCTTGATGGCCGCTCCACCAGTGGCAGGAATGAGCTTGATAATCGGCTTCTGATCGACTCCCTGGCCTTGAAGTGAAACCATCGCTACCTGCTGGCCGTCAGGGGATATCGTAGGCAGCCACGCAAAATCGTCTGACAGAGGCCTGGCATCACCACCATCGATTGCGGCTCGCATGACGGTTTGTTTGCCATTCGCCAGAGTGGTGTACACGAAAAACTTGCCATCGGGCGAACAAACGGCCTGGACGTCGTACTTGCCCTTGGTCACCGCTATGGATTTTCCCCCGCTTGCGTCCATGCGAAATACGTTGATGGCCTTTGTCTCCTTGTTCGGCATCGAGACCAGCAGCTGGCCAGTGTCTCGGCAGACTCCCATCGAGACGATCGGCAGGTTAGTACTGAAAATCGCGTTTCTATCGCCATTTTCGACATTGATTAACGCGATCTCACCATCCATGTCTGAGACCGCCAACCGGCCATCTTTGAGCCAGCCCATCCAGGCATCGTGGTGATTATCGATCGCCCGCAGATCTGTCGGAGTGGTCCCTGAAGCGGGCAGGATAAATAGCCCAATCTCGGGCATCGATTGGATGGTCAACAAATGCTGGCCATCGCGAGTCACGGCAAGCGAGCGTTGACTGTAGTTATTCAAGTCGTTGGTGACCCGCTGGAACTTACCGCTTCGAACCTCGATCTCGCCGATCTGGCCGTCCCAGCGCGTGCTGGGATCCTGAAAGATAAAGAACAAGTAGCGGCCATCGGGCGACCAGGCTGGTTTGTGCATCTGCGCCGTGGCCGAGTACAAGGTCGTTTCCTTGCCATCCTTGACGTCGAGTGCGACGATCCGTCCCAGACTCTTGCCGCCGGGCTCAATCAGAGGAGAGGCGATCTGCTTCCCGTCCGGTGACCATGCGGGATCGTAGTACCCGGGAATCGGCAGAGTGGCCAGCACATGTTCGGTGCTGCCATCGGAGTTCGTGATGATGAGCTTTGTGTTCGCGTCGGCTGAACTGTTGCGCACGAAAGCCATCTGCTTTCCGTCCGGCGAAAAGGTCACAGCGCTATCGATGTCCTCGATGAGCTTCTGCGGCGTTCCGCCCAGTACCGGGACTGTGTAGAGAATCGCGATATTCGGGCGCTCCGGTTCAATGCGCGTGAAATAGAGGTAATTGCCGTCCGGGGTGAATGTCAGTCCCGTGTAATGCGCCTCGGTGGGAGGGAGAATCTCCTTGTCGCTGCCGGTGGCGATGTGACGCATCCACAAGCTCTCGCGGCCATCGGGTTCGGTATGCACGTTGTAAACGTACTGCCCGTCAGCCGAAACCGTGGACAGGATCGATTTGCCCGTGCTGGTAAGTTTCTCCATGCTCATGGTCTGAAACGGCATGGGCCCGGCGCTGCGACGGCTCCAGAATGAATAGACCCCAAATGCCGCAGCCGCCAGAATCGCCGCCACCGCGACCGTGACTACACCGGCACGCGCCTTGTGCTGTTTTGCATTCTCCATCAGCACTCGACTGCTCGACGAGGAGTGCGCCGCCGTCGCCTGCGACGGTGCTGACGAGACCGTCGCGGCCGGCACCTGGGCCGTTTGCATATGTGTTCCCGAGGAGCGGCTGCCGTCGCTGTCGCGCTTCAACCGCTTGAGATCACCACGCATCTCCGCCGCCGACTGATAGCGCAGATCGAGGTCTTTCTCTAAAGCTTTCTCGATAATTTCTTCCAATCTTGGCGGAACCGAGGCATTGAGTTGCATCGGGCGCGTCGGCGTACCGCTCAGAATGCCTTGAAAAATGACGGCCGAGGTCTTCCCGTCGAACGGCAACTTGCCCGTCGCCATCTCGTACAGCACGGCTCCCATTGAAAACAGGTCGCTGCGGGCGTCGAGTTCGTCGCCCCGCGCCTGCTCGGGCGACATGTAAGCGATCGTACCGACCGCCGTGCCCGGCTGCGTAAGCTGGGCTTGCGCCATGGTCGGCGCATCGCCCGCCATCGTTTCCATCGAAGCTTGCCGGTCGCGGGCCAGCTTGGCCAAACCGAAGTCGAGGATCTTTGCCTGGCCGCGGCTGGTCACGAAGATATTGGCCGGCTTGATATCGCGATGCACGATGGCCTTGGCGTGCGCCGTATCCAGCGCATCGGTCACCTGGATGCCGAGGTCGAGTAGCGTTCCCGTGGGCAGCGGGATGCCGTGGATCTTTTCGCTCAGGCTCTCGCCCTCCAAGAGCTCCATCGCGATAAACCACTGGCCATCGCACTCTTCGATGGCGTAAATCGTGCAGATGTTGGGATGGTTCAGCGCCGAGGCCGCCCGCGCTTCCTGCTTGAAGCGCTCTAGAGCCGACGGATCCTGCTCCACGCCCGCACCCAGGAACTTCAGCGCGACGCGGCGGCCCAGCTTGCTGTCCTCAGCTTCATACACCACGCCCATTCCGCCGGCGCCGAGCTGCCGCAGAATCGTGTAATGCAGGATGGTTTGTCCTACCTGAATGTCCAAGATTCCGATCTCCGGGAATTACCCAGCCTCTATTGTGCCTTAAGAACGCGGTCAACGAACCTCCGCCGATGGCAGACAAAGCGTGTAGCGCCAGAAATTCCGAGTCTTTCAGCCACCGCATTGAAAGCCATCGTTCACAATCTGCGGACATTCTTAGCTCCCAATAAATGGGGCCCGCCCACCACCAATGGGCCAGAGCAGGGATCTCGGTGGAGCGGCTTTGCTCCTAATATGCAATCGTTTGCACATACTGCTGCAGTCACTTAACAGCAAATAACTGATGACATGGGACTTAAACCGCGCTATATTCGGTAACAAGATTGCTGGGGATATCCCAGATACCGCAGATGTTGGGTTCATGATCTTCCGCCAGTCTGCTTGGGGAAAGCAGATTAATGCAAGTCAGTCTGTTCAATCTGAACTTCAGGAGCTACGAATGAAACGTCGCACCACGAAAATTGTTCTGCTCGTCGCAGTATTTGCACTGGCCACGTCCGTTGCTGGCTTTGCGCAACTTCCATGCGGCGTAGCCAACCAAATCGTGTGTCAGCCATGGGATGGCGGATCGAATCTGTTCGCTTCCCAGAATGACACCACGGGCGGGAATGGCAACTTTGCCACCACCTATACACAGTTCTCGTTTAGCCACACCTGGGACGTAGAAAGTTTCCACTGGGTCGGCGGGTATTTCAATCCACCCAGCCAGGGCCCCATCACAGCCTGGACCCTCACCTTCTACAACGACGCAGCTGGCATACCGGGCAACCCGATCGCGACCGGATCATTCCCCGGTACTGGCGGCGAGACTTTCATCGCCAACGTCAACGGCTTCCCGATCTATGTTTACTGGCTGTACTTCCAGAGCTTCGATATGGGCCCGGGTACCTACTGGGCATCGGTCGTTCCTGACCTCGGCTTCCCGCCACAGTGGGGCTGGGCGACAGCAACTGGCGGTAATGGATACCAATGCTTCTTTGGCAGCTGCGGAGCTGCACCGGGTATGGCCTACGCGATCGATGGCACGCTGGTCACCTCGACGCCGGAACCGGGCACGCTGATCATGCTGGGAACTGGAATTCTCGGCTTGGCTGGCTCGCTGCGCCGCAAGCTGCTGTAAGCGACTCGACAATCCGTTTCAATAACAAAGCCGTCCCTCGCGGGGCGGCTTTTCAACATTGAGCGGAACGAATTTAGGTGAAACAATGCGTCCGCCCTTCAGGCAATGGAGTTGCGGTCGCTGATCAGTGTTCCATTGCGCGCGTAACTGTGCCGGGGCACCTCGACAAACGCGATGGTCATCTTTTCCGGGTTCACGTTGAGTTCTTCCTGCATGACCTCGGTAATGCGCTTCACCGCCCGGCGTTTCTGTTCGATCGAGCGACCTTCCAGCATCGTGATTTGTACATGTGCCATGCAGCACCTCCGACAGTAGACAATGGTTTACAGCATCCCGAGAGCAATCGGGCTAGGGCCCGGGGTGAGGGCGCAAGTATTCGCACCCTCCTGAGCCGGCTACCAGCACGTGACGACGCCAGCGGTCTTCCCCAAGATAACGGTTCAGGGTTTGCAGCAACTGGTTGATCGCTGTGCGCGAAGCGTCCCGGTCTCCGCGAAGGTTCTGGGGAACCGACCCGAGGTCGGCAAACTTCTCATTATCGTTCAGGAGTTGCCGCATCATAGGAACTTGAGACTCGTCCACCATCGCACTCAGTTCGAACACCAGCGACCGCAAGGTCCGGGCCTTGTACTCCGGGTAGATAGAAAAGTCCTGTGGATTGCCGGCATCGTTGGCGAAGGAATTGTTAAAGTACTTCAACGTATAGCCGTAGATGCTGGCCGGCGTGTACGTCGTGCCCGCGTCAATGTTGATGAGGTCAACACAGAGTCCGTACCGGGCTTCCACAATCCGGCCTGCGATCTCGGTGTCGAGCCGTCGAATCGTCTCTGCCTGCTTGAGCTCGTCGCTTCTCCTCGATTCGTACCTGGCATACGCGGCTGCCATGCCCGCCACGACCACCGACGACAGGAACCACAGCGCAAACGAGGAGTTCAGTATCTTCCAGAAGCGGTCTTTCCCTGTCGGGGCAGCTTCCTTTGCTTTCAGTTCGCGGCGAACCTCCAGGCGATAGCCTTCCTCGGCCTGAATACGGGCCTTCTCCTGCTCTGAAAGCTGGTACGGACTTGGCATTCACCCTTCCCGGTTGCTGCGAGTTTACTTCGCCAGCTCGAATCCGGCGAAGAAATAACTCAGCTCGAAGCGCGCCGTGTCTTCCGCATCCGAGCCGTGCACCGCGTTCTTCTCGATGCTCGACGCCCACTTCTTGCGGATGGTCCCCTCATCGGCTTTGGCCGGGTCAGTGGCGCCCATCAGCTTGCGGTAGTCGGCGATGGCTTCTTCCTTCTCCAGCGCCATGACGACAATCGGTCCGCTCGACATGAAGTTGGTCAGCGACTCGAAGAACGGCCGGTGCACGTGCACCGCGTAAAATCCCTCGGCCTGCGCCTTGTTGATGTGCAGCATCTTCATCCCGACAATGCGGAATCCGTTCTGCAGCAGCGTGTTGACGATGTCTCCGGTGCCGCCCTTTTCAACGGCGTCCGGCTTAACGATAGATAACGTGCGTTGCAGTGTCTTCATTCGAAAATGAGTCCTCGTAGTTGGATAGGCTTTTCGCTTTTCGCTTTTCGCTAGTTGCTAATTGCTAATTGCTTCTTACGCCTTCGCCAGCTTCGGCGCGGCCTTCACCAGCATCTCGCCGATGTCGGCGGGACTGCTGGCGACATGAATCCCGGCCGCCTTCATGGCTTTGATCTTCTCCGCCGCAGTTCCCTTCCCGCCGGAAATGATCGCGCCCGCGTGGCCCATGCGGCGTCCCGGAGGCGCTGTCTGTCCAGCGATGAAGCCCACCACCGGCTTCTTCACGTTGGCCTTGATGTACTCCGCCGCGGTTTCTTCGGCGCTGCCGCCGATCTCGCCGATCATGATGATGGCTTCGGTCTCGGGGTCAGCGTTGAACAGCGTGATGGCGTCGATGAAGTTCGTCCCGATGATCGGGTCGCCGCCGATGCCGATGGCTGTCGACTGTCCGATGCCGCGGGTCGTCAACTGATACACCGCTTCGTACGTCAGCGTGCCCGAGCGCGAAACGATGCCAACATTACCTTCTTTGTGGATCTTGGCGGGCATGATGCCGATCTTGCATCGCCCCGGCGAAATGATGCCCGGGCAATTCGGCCCGATCAGCCTCGAGTTCTTGGACTTCAGGAACTCCCACGCCTTCACCATGTCGAGAGCTGGAATGCCCTCCGTGATGCAGACGATCAGCGGCACGCCCGCATCCGCGGCTTCCATGATGGCGTCAGCCGCACCCGGAGGCGGCACGAAGATCACTGTCGCGTTCGCACCGGTCTCGGCCACCGCTTCTGCCACGGTATTAAAGATGGGCCAGCCCTCATGTGTGGTGCCACCCTTGCCCGGCGTCACGCCTCCTACGACCTGCGTTCCATATTCCTGCGAAGCCTTGGCGTGGAACGTGCCTTCACGGCCCGTCAGTCCCTGCACAACCAGTCGCGTCGATTTATCAACCAGGATGCTCACTTGCCCCCCTTTGCCGCCGCGACAACCTTCTCGGCCGCGTCTTTCATGGTCTCCGCCACAATGAAATTCAGTCCGCTTGCCTTCAGAATTTCGCGGCCCTGTTCAACATTCGTTCCTTCCAGCCGCAGCACAATGGGCAACTGGATGTTGGTCTTCTTGGCCGCGCTCACCACGCCGTTGGCCAGCGTATCCACGCGCAGGATGCCGCCAAAAATGTTAATCAGCACCGCCTTCACGTTCTTGTCGGCCAGCAGGATTTCGAACGCATGCGTCACCTGCTCCTCGTTGGCGCCGCCGCCCACGTCGAGGAAGTTCGCCGGCATGCCGCCCGCGTACTGAATGATGTCCATGGTCGCCATCGCCAGTCCGGCGCCGTTGACCATGCAGCCCACGCTGCCGTCGAGCTTGATGTAGTTCAACTGGTACTTGCTGGCCTCGACTTCGAGCGGATCTTCTTCGCTCAGGTCGCGCAGTTCCTTGATGTCGGGATGCCGGTAGAGCGCGTTGTCGTCGAAGTTCATCTTGGCGTCAAGCGCAAACAGCCGCCCGTCGGTTGTGGTAATGAACGGATTGATCTCCACCAGCGAGGCGTCGGTGACTTCCGCCGCGTGCGCCAGCGCCATCATGAACTTCATTGCACCGGGGATGTACTTGGCGTCGAGGCCCAACTTGAAAGCGATCTTGCGCGCCTGGTAGGGGAGCAGGCCCATGCCGGGAACAATGTGTTCCTTGATGATGGCATCCGGGTTCTCGGCCGCAACCTGTTCGATCTCCATGCCGCCCGCCGCCGACGCCATGAACACGTTGCGTCCGTTGCCGCGGTCGAGCACGATGCCGAGATACAGTTCGCGCGCGATGGGCAGCGTCTCTTCGATCAGTAGCCGCTGCACCTTCTTGCCCTCGGGGCCGGTCTGGTGGGTGACGAGCGTCATGCCCAGCATCTTCCGGGCCAGTTCGACGGCCTCTTCCGGCGACTTGGCGATCTTCACGCCGCCGCCCTTGCCGCGCCCGCCGGCGTGGATCTGCGCTTTCACCACGACCCCGGTTGCGCCCTCGTGGAACACTGCGCGGGCGGCCGTATCGGCTTCCTCGACGGTCTGGACCATGTGTCCGCGAGGGACAGCCACTCCGTACTTCGCCAGGATGGCCTTGCCCTGATATTCGTGAATTTTCATGTTGGTATGACGAACGCGGACAACCTGCCCGCAACTCCGGCCCCGCAGGACCGGATTGTCTGCTCCTTATGAGAATGGCGATGCTACAGGAAACTCACTAGTGTAATTGAGCGGGGAACGCCGCCGCAACGACGGGTAAACATTGAGGCCGCGGCCCTCCCGTCGCAGGTGTCAGTGTGCTGCGACATTGTTGTGCGTGACTCGACTCGGATGGTTACTTCGGGAATTACGACGTTCCTTAACAGATTCGTTCACGATCAGAATATTCTTCTCAGCCAGCTCAAAGCGGCGCAGGTGCGCGTCATCCGCTGCGGCATCTCGAACGACGACAAAGGTATCGATTTCGCCAAGCGCGCCGCGGCCGCCGGCATTCGCATCCAGTTAATCGCCGGCCCGGAGTACCCGCCCAACGCGCCCACGCGGCCCTACCAACCCAATCAGTACCCCTTGATGTGGGGCGGGAACCGCTTTCGTATCCCGACCCACCTCTCCAAGACAGCCTTTCAGCATCTCTTCGACAGCCTGGACGCGAACGGCATCGTGCTGGCAGGAGTCGAACTAGGCAATGAAATAACTGGGCCGCATCAATCCGGAGTTCCCGCTGCCTGGCGAGGGAAAGATTCTCAGCCTGCAGGATCTCACCGAGATCCTGACGGCAAGCAGATCGCGAAGGGCTTTCTCCAGTACATCAAGGTCCTGGAAGCCCTCAAAGATGTCCGCGACCACTCGCGCTTAAACCGCAGCACGCCGATCATCTCCGCCGGAATGGTAAGCGCCAAGGACGTCGAGAAGCTGTACAACAACAGAACGAGGCCATGGTTGGCCTTGCGGCGACCATGCAATTTCTCCGCGCCCATGGCCTCGATTCGCTGGTCGATGCCTATGGCATCCACAGCTATCCCTCCGGTGCGCAACCCGGCAACCCAACCGCCGCGGCCCAGCGCGCGGCCCGTCTCAATAGCGTCGATCTCGCCGAATGCCGCGCCCAAGGAGCAGCCGGAGGCAAGCCCTGCTGGATCACCGAATGGGGATTTCTGAACGTTGACCAATCGTGCCCGCCGAGTGAGACCAGTCGCACGCTCCATGTCGAGGAGATGCGAAGCGATTTTGCCGCCGCCGCCGCCGAGCATCGCCTCGTTGGCATCGACTACTTCGCCTGGGACTCCGATCCATGGTCCAAGCAAATCTCCCCCAACAGCGTCTACCGTTGCGGGGCGCTCACCGAGAGCGGCCGCCAAGCCGTTGCGCCCGCCGGCCAGGAGAAGAGTCCCGACCCGGGCGCTTCGATCCGCGTCCGGGTCGGTACCCCGCTCGTCGCCCGCGGACCGGCGCCGAACATCGCTGACAACTGGTTCACTGAGATCGGACTTCCCGACGGCCGCTTCCGCGGCTTCACCGCCGCCGGAACCACCTTCGCCATCGACGGCAAACACCCATACGACATGGGGGGCCAGGCCGCGACGGTCTTGAAACCCGGACCGCCCGGCAGTCCGTCCTCATGCGGTGAATGGATCCAGCATGTCGAGCTGGAAGGCAAGACTCTCTTCGGCTGGGTCCACAACGAAACCGCTTGCGCCTACGCAAAAGGTGGCCAAACCCACGCCTCCATGACCATCGCCGCCTCCACCGACTACGGGCTCACCTGGATAACCGAAGGCCCGATCATCGTGGGCACCGATCCCCCGGCCGCAGGCAAGGAGACAGGCGACAGTTGTCCCACCGTCGTGCGTGGACAAGACGGCTTCGACTACGCCTATTGCCTGCACAACGGCGGTCATGCCTGGGATGGAGGCTACGGGTTTGTGGCACGCGCGCCTGCTTCCGATCCGGGACCCGGCAAATGGAAGAAATACTTTAATGGCTCCTGGAGCGAGCCGGGCGTCGGCGGCAAGTCGAGTCCAATCGTTGGCGGGGGCGTGGCATACTGCACCACCACCCGCGAGACCGTCGGCATCAATTGGGTCAGAGGCGGCGGGCTGGGCCTTCTTGCGTCCCCAGACCGCCTGCATTTCACGGCCGTGTTGTCGCAGCCTCTCTGCTGGCCGAGCCGGGCGACTGGTCGCGCAAGAACGGCCTCGAACTGGTGGCGTATCCCGACCTGATCGACGCCCACACCGGGCTAAACCAGCTCAGCGACCATTGGCTGCTGGCATCTATATCGGAGCCCAGGCGAGGGTTTCAACAGACGTTATCCTCGTGTTTCGTCCCGTCGACATCTCCTGGTCGCGCGCGCCCGGCGAACCGCAAGTGGGCGAGATGCTAACCCATTGGTACAACCCCGCCCAGCACGATCACTGGGCCACCACAGCACCAGTGCCGGGCAACTATGCCGTGTACAAACTGGTAGCTCAGCTCGGATACACCATGACTGCGCCCGACGCCAAAGCGGCTTCTATCGAATTGGAGGAGTGTCTCAGCCAGTGGCCCGGCCATCCGGACCACATTCTCGTTCAAAAGGGAGTCTGCGAAACCCAGGGCTACAAGCGTCTGCGCAGCGCCGGATTCATCTTTTCGGCCGCCCAGACGAATACACAGCCGTTATACCGCTGCTATTCCGAATCTGAAAAATCACACTTCGCTGCCAACAAAGATGACTGCAACGGCATGGGCAAGCGAGAAGCCCTTCTAGGCTACGATCTCAAGCAATAGGCAGCTCGAGGAACGGACCGCGTCTACCACACACAGTAGTTGGCGATAAACCGGCTTCTGGAATGTCAAAGTGGTCCTCGGTGAATCGTCGGCAGAGCGGAACCTGGCCCGAGACCCGAACAACGGATTGCGGGCAACAATTCCCGAGGAGGCAGCAATACCCCAACGCGCCGACGCGTTGAATCCTCCAAGCGCAAGTCCCCCTCCGGGACTGGTTCCTCGCAGGCCAATCAGACCAATCCCCACGAGCCTCGTGCAGTCGGGCACCCGTCGCTCGCACACGTACGATAATCGTCGCTGATCCCCGCGGATGCTACCCTAATTGCTAGTTGCTTCCCCATGATCCTCGACGCACTGCACAAGATCGCCAACCACGGCTCCTCGCTCACCCGCGACGAGGCCCGCAACGTCATGGCAGAAATCCTGCGCGGCGAAGCCACCGACGCCCAGATCGCTGCTTTGCTTGTCGCTCTGCACATGAAGGGCGAGACGGTCGAGGAGATCGTCGGATTCGCGCAGGCCATCCGCGCCGCCGCCACGCCTTTGCTCGGCGACGATGGCGACGCCGTTGACGTCAGTGGCACCGGACGCGACGCGCTGGTGGATACCTGTGGCACCGGCGGAGACGCCTCCGGCACCTTTAACATCTCCACGGCCGTGGCCTTCGTCACCGCCGGAGCAGGCGTGCGCGTCGCCAAGCACGGCAATCGCAGCATCAGCTCGAAATGTGGCTCCGCCGACGTGATGGAAGCCCTCGGCGTGAACATCAACCTGCCGCCCACGCGCCTCGCCGCCTGCCTGCGCGAAACTGGTATCGCATTTCTGTTCGCGCCCGCCATGCATTCGGCGATGAAATACGTCCAGCCAGCCCGCCGCGAGTTGCGCCTGCGCACGGTCTTCAACCTGCTTGGACCGCTGACGAATCCGGCACACGCCTCGGCGCAGGTGGTGGGCGTCTATTCTGCTGACCTTGTCGAAAAGCTGGCCGAGGCCCTCAGCGAGCTCGGCCTGCGCCGCGCGCTGGTCGTTCATGGCAGGGATGGCCTCGACGAAATCACCATCACTGGCCCCACGAAGATCGCCGAAGTCCGCGATGGCCGCGTGCGTACCTATGAAGTCACGCCGGAAGAATTCGGCCTCACGTCAGCTCCGCTCGATGCCATCGCCGGGGGCGACGATGCGCAGCAAAACGCCGCCATCATCCGCGCGATTCTCGAGGGCGAACGCTCCCCCCGCCGTGACGTGGTCGTGCTCAACGCCGCGGCCGCGCTGGTCGCCGCCGCCCACGCCGAACACATCGCCGAAGCCGTCCCCCTTGCCGCCTACGCCATCGACTGCGGTCACGCCCGTCAGCGCTTGCAACTGCTGGTAGAATTCACCAACCGCGCCATCTAGCGGTCAATTTCGCAGCTCTGCAAGGAGTGGATACATGAAACTTGCTCGCCTGCTCATCCTCTTGGGAAGCATCGTCATGTTCGTCGGAGCGCTGCTCCACATAGTGGGTGGAATGTTGGGTGTCTTTCCAGTACTGGCAAAAGCCGGGGTGGCCCCCCTCGTCGCTGGCGCAATCAAATGCGTCTGGCTGGTTGTCTCAGCGCACGGGGTTCTTCTAGCGCCCGCCTTTGTGTGGATCAGCCGCCGCCAGGGGACGCGTTCGCTACTTCGCTACTTGTCGCTGATTCCCCTCGTCGACGCGGTACTGATGTTTCACTTCGTGGGCCTCTTCATGGGCCTCTACTTAGTCTCGACTTCTGCGCTGTTGCTGCTCGCCGGCGCCTGGCTGATGCCCGGCTCTGAAGCCTGACGACGCAAACTAAAAAGCAGCGCACCTTGCGATGCGCTGCCGTTGAAGTCAAAACCTGCAAAGAACTTATTTGGTCGTGGTGTCCACCACCGGAATGTTGGCCGCCAACTGCAGGTTGATCAGCAAGTCCAACCGGCGGTCGATCTGGTACCACAAGGCAGTTTTCTTGGCCGAGATCACCTTTTCGAACATCGGCACGTACTTCAAGCGGGTGGCGGTGAACTGCTGATCGATGCCTGCCGCCTTCTTCATGAACTCATTGGCCTGGGCGTCAGTAATGGTGTTGTAGCTGTCTGCATACTGCTTGATCAACGCGACCCGCTGGTCGCCGATCTTGGCAACTTCCGCCTGATACTGATCATAGACTGGCCAGAACTTCGTCGCCTCGTCAGCCGTCAGGTTCATATTCTCCGCCACGGCCTGCTTCTTCGCCGATTGGACGTCTTGCCGCAGCATCTGGATGTCCTGGTCAAGGCTGGCTTTGGGCTGTGCGCTTGCGGCAGGGGCAGCCTGGGCAAACATCGAAACGCTGGCCATCACCATCATGCCAGCCACAATGAGGACTGCTACTACGCTCTTCTTCTGCATTCTTTCTCCTTAGAGTTTTGCGGATCGCAAGTTATGTGCTTGGAATTTTCGGCTCTACCTCGGCTCGTCACGCGAATCAAGACGGCCTACTGTGTTGGGGGTCTCCGCGCCTCCTCGCTCTGCGCCGTGCGCCGCGGGGATTCCTGCCGGGGTTTTGGATTGCATCCCTATTATAGCGAACCATTCGCCGGGCTTACATCCCGACGTCGCCTCTGTGGGGATGCTACGCCGCCCCCTGCTCAGTTCGTTTCCCACGGGATATCGGGGCCGCAGCCGGTCTGCGGGTACCTTAACCTCGGGGCAGGTCCCTTACTGCAAGCATCAGTAACCTCTGTGTAATAAATGACATGCACCGTGGTTTTGTGTGTATATTATCTAGCACTGGGGTGATCGATCGAAATTCCCCGCAAATCTCAACCGTGGGCGTGTGACTTGTCGTACATGCGCCTGAAGTTCTGTCCAACTTGTTGTGTGTTTTTTCCCAATGGAGGATAACGACGTGAAGCTTAGTTCCAAACAGGCAGTGGTAATCGCCTTTGCTGCTACCATCCTGATGTTTGCGAGCGTCTCTGCGCAGGCTCAGATTTACTTCCAAAACCCTGATTTCAACGGTGCCTATTCGTCCCAATATGACACCACCGGTGGAAACGGGCTGTTTGCCCAAGCCGCCGACAATTTCAACCTCGGCGCCGGATCCTACAACATCAACGGAGTCGAGTGGATTGGTTCCTACTTCAATCCGCCCGCCCAGGGACCCATCACCGCCTGGACCCTGCAGTTCTGGTCCGACTCGGGCGGTGCGCCCGGCACTTTGCTTTACCAGACGTACGTAGGCGGCACCGCCAACGAGACGTTTCTACAGAATGACAACGTGGGCGACCCCACCTACCTCTATGGTCTGCCGGTTAACTTCACCACCGCAGCCAACACCACGTACTGGCTGTCTGTTTATCCCGATCTCGGCTTCCCGCCGCAGTGGGGCTGGGAGACCGGTACCGGTGGTGATGGTGCTTCCTACCAGTGCTTCTTGGGTAGTTGCGGTCCCCTCCCGAATGACTTGTCGTTCGCGATTTTCGGGAACGCAGCCACACCGGAACCGGGCAGCATGATCCTGTTGGGCACCGGCATCCTCGGTCTGGCCGGCACCATGCGCCGCAAGTTGTTCTAATTCACGTCACCTACCAATATGAAAAGGCCGCCCGTTCCCGGGTGGCCTTTTTCATTTGTGGGATCGCTCCCGCCCCGCCAAGCCTCTACTACTGCGGCTGCGGCTGATCGGGCGGAAACTGCGATTGCGGCGTGTTTTGCTGGTTTTGCTGCTGATTTTGTTGCGGACTTTGCGGGCCGAAGCCGCCGGGTTGCTGCCCCTGGCCGCTTGGGTTGGCCTGGTTCAACTGCCCCGCAGGCGTGCCGACCTGCCCTCCGGTCGTCATCGATTGCCCGTTATATGGCCCGCGCAGCAGCGTGTTGGCCGCCGTATCCATCATCGGGCTGTAGATGAACTGCCATTCGTCGTACGTTTTCTTCTTGTTGAACACGCGAATCGTTGGCTCCTTGCTCTTGCTGGCCACGCCCACAATTGCGCCGCCGCCAAACGTCTGGCCGCCGACACCGCTGTCGCCGAATATGGTGTTGTTGCTGCCGGCCTGCCCGGTCGTACCTTGGGCTTGCGACCCACCCGCACCGCCAGCCTGAGTTGACGCCGCCCCTGATCCCGGTCCCAAGCTGAAGCCTGTCTGCCCTGCCGCTGCTCCGTTGCCGGCAGCACCAAAGGCTGAGGTCCCGCCGCTCGGCTGAACTCCGTTCTGTTGCGGGCCGCCGAGGAATCCATTCTGTTGCTGTGGTGACAATTGCGCCCCAGCAGGAGCCGTGCCCGCCCCCAGGTCGCCGCCGGTCGCATTTCCCGTTCCGGCCGTCGCCGAGTTCAGCGAATTCGCGCCTTGCAATCCGCCCAGGCGCTCCCTGCTGCAGGCCCAAGCCGCCAATTCCTGACAGTCCTGCTATCGCCTGGATGTCGCCGGCGTGCAGCAGCTTCCACTGTCCGTCCTTCGACAGCGGATCTTTATATCGCTTGCGCAGGAAACGGAGCTGATTGGTGTTCTCCAGTTGCTCAAGGTTGGCAGGATACCGTCCGAACTTCTTGTAGTACTTCTTGATCGCCCGCTCATACTCGGTGCCGCGATGGATCATCTCCTCTTCGCGATCACGCTTGGCTTGCTGCAGGAACACCGGCGCCACCGCCAGAGCCGTAATAACCATGATCGCCATCATGAACAACACCGCCAGCAGCATGGCCCCGCGGTCGCGGCGCTGGCGTCGCGCGAATTCTGGATTGGAAATGTCGTGGCGCATACTGCTACCCCGCCGTCAGCGGCAGGGTCTGGCGATTGTTGTTGAGCACATCTTCAACCTCGATTGAGGTGGGCCCGATCTTCAGGATCTTGTACCGCCGGTCGATAATCTGCCCTTCTTTGGCGATGAAGATGTCGTCACCCTTGGAGAGAAAAACCTGCTTGGGTCCGCTCTTGTTGCCGCTGAAACCATAGAACTTCAGTGGAATCGGCGGCGGTGGCGGCGGAACCGGTGGCCCCGTATTGATCACGGGCTTCGTCACCTTGGGGATCGCCACCGGCTCCGGCTGGTTCTGGAAGATGTCGCGACCCGCGCCCTTGTAGGTCACGTCCTCGCTCGACTTCAGCAGGTCCAGCCGCAAGGTAGGATCCAGCGACTGCGCCAGCAGCACAGGACCAGGCTTGCCGGTTGCTTTCTTAGCCGGCTTCTTCGCATCTGGCATCGTATTGGTGGACGGCGCCGTCACGGTCGCTGCGGTGTTTGCGGTTGCCGCATCCTGACTTGTGAATACCCAGTTGTAGAGCGCGAACGCCGCTACGACGACCAGCACTGCGGCGATTCCGGTCTTCGTCTTGTTCTCGGTGCCCAGCTTCACGAGGTCGCCCCGCTGCGAAGATACGTCTCCATCTTGAGCTGCAGCCGCACATTGCCCTGCTGCTCTCCCAAGGTGACTCCGTCAATCACGAAAAACAGCTTGTCTCGCTCCAGAGAATTGATGAACTTCACTTCCTGCAAATAACTGCCCGAAAGTGTTACCTCGATCTCCAGCTTGCGCAGCCCTTCCACCGGAGCGTCCTTGTCGTCATATTTCACCGCGGCAATCTGTACGCCACTGGTGGCCGCCAATTTGCCCAGCTGCTCCGACACCGCCGAGTACTCCGACGGAAACCGCTCTTTATAGAAGTCCGCGATGTCCGTCGAAGCCTGTTTCAGCTTGCCGTCCATGCCACGCGTCGGCAGCACCTCGACCCGCTTGGCCGCTACTTGTAACTTCAGCGCCGCCAGGTCACGCTGCCTCGCCTGCCGCGATCGTCCTGCCGGCGACATCAGGTACCCAATGCAAGCCAGCACCAGCAGCAACAGTCCCGCCACCACCGGTACCAGCGTCTTGCGGGATTCGCGAATGCTCGCCATCAGCGTCCCCCTCCCGCAACCGCCACCGAGCCTGTCAAATTCGATGCCGCCTTGCCGCCGGACTTCTTCTCGGGTTTCTTCTCAGGCTTCTCGTCGGTTGCCGCATCGCTGTCGTCGGCGAACGGCAGGTACACCGCAGCCACGTCAAACTGAATATTCCCACCTGCCGGCCCGCCCGTGCCTTCGCCCAGCGTGTTCTCTGCTTCCACCTGCGGCGAGCGGAAGTGCGGCGACTTCTCCATGCGCCTCACCAGCTCCACCGCCTTGTCGCGGGCGCTGGTCGCCACCACTACGTGCAACACCAGTTGGTGATCGCGATTGAACTCCGGTTTCATCGATACCACGTGGATGTTCGGCGGCATCAGCCGCTCCATCTCGCTGAACACCCTAGTCCACGACAGCGCCTTACGCGCAAATAACTCGTTGAGAAATTGCGACTGGTCGGCGACGTCGCGGTTCTGCGGAAGGTTCAGCGTGGCCTGCGCCTGCGCTTTCTCCGCATCCAGACTGGCAATCTCCTGCCGCGCCTCAGCAATCTGGCGGTCAACATCGCGCGTCTGCGATCGCTGATACAGGATGTATCCCAGCAGTCCCACCGCCAGCACGGTCAGCCCAACCACCAGCATCCCCATCCGCCGGGCATACTCCCGCGCAGCTTCGTAGGGATTCGACGCGAGGTTGATATTGATCCGCATCAGGCCAACAGAGCCCCCGCTACGCCTGCCAGTGCTGGCCGTGCCACGCTGCCCGCGCCCACTCCCGCTACGCTGTTCGACACCAGCTCTTCCACCCGGATGTGGCTGTCGCCGAACGCCGCCTGCAGCGCCTGCGCCGACTGCACACCCGTCACCAGCAAGCGGTCTACCGATGTCCCATATCGGTCTTCGAAATAGACCAGTGAGGTATTCACGTCGTCCACCAGCGACTCGCCCGTCACCGCCGTCCCGCCGTTTTCCAGCGAACGGTACAGCAGCAACTCGCCTTGGTCCACCACGGCAAACGTCGTCGTCCCCGGCTCAACCTTGATTACCATGGTCGGTCGCGCGCCATCCACAACCCCGAGCGCCGCGATCATCGACGGCAGCACCGCGCCGGGATTGTAACCTGCGTCGCGCACCACCCCTTCGTACTCCTCGATCACACTTCTCGGACTCACCGCCGCGACGATCCGCAGGCCATTGTCTGCCGTGTAGCGGTCAAACGAAACTGCCGACGCGTCCACGTCGAACGGCAGCGACTTCTTCAGCCGGAAGCGCACCACCGAATCCGCATCCTCGGTTTTGTCTGGCAGCGTATCGAAATCCAGCAACAGAATGCGCGTGCTCGCGTCCGGAATCACCAGCGTGATGTCGCGCGAGCGCCCGGCCACCGCACCAAGCGATTCCCGCACCGCCACCACCAAAGCGTCGCGGCCCGTCACGTTCGCCTGTTGCAACCCCGGAGTGACCATCCCCGCTGCCAGGTTCTGTGCGCTGACCGCCTCCAGCGACTGCGCGCCCTCGCCCGCGCGCGCCGCCACCACGCGCTCGACCGTCACTTCGCACGCCACACTCGGCCTCGAATTGTTGCTGCCTGCCATAACGTCAGTTTCCAGTTTCAAGCTTCGAGAAAAATCGGGTGCCCCAGGTTCGCGCCAGCGTTTGGGCGCTAACCTGGGATGCGATTCCCTATCTCGTCGTCTCAATAAACGTGACCTTATTAATCTCTTTCAAGGTCGTCAGTCCACGCTTCACTCTATCAAGCGCCGACTCCCGAAGGAAATGCATTCCTTCCTCCCGCGCCGCCCGCCTGATTTCGCTGCTCGGCCGTTTAGCCAGAATCATTTCGCGCACATTGTCGGTCAGCTCCAGCAGCTCGTGAATCGCCGTTCGGCCGCGAAACCCCGTCCCCGAGCACTCGATGCAGCCTTCGCCCTCGTAGAACGTGACATTGCGCCATTCCTCAGGATCCAGCCCGCTCATCGCCAGCTCCTCATCCGAATGGTGGATTTCCTTCTTGCAGAACTCGCAGATCAGCCGCACCAGCCGCTGGGCCAGAATGCAGTTCAGCGACGACACGAAGTTGTAGGCCTCCACGCCAATATTCAGGAAACGGCCAATCACGTCCACCACATTATTCGCGTGGACGGTGGTGAATACCAGGTGCCCGGTCAGCGCCGCGTTGATGGCAATCTGCGCCGTCTCCGAGTCGCGGATTTCGCCCACCATGATTTTGTCCGGATCATGCCGCAGAATCGACCGCAAGCCGCGCGCAAACGTCAGCCCCTTCTTCTCGTTCACCGGAATCTGCGTAATGCCGGAGATCTGGTACTCCACCGGGTCTTCGATGGTGACGAACTTCTCCTCGTCGCTCTTGACCTCGTTCAGTGCCGCGTACAGCGTGGTCGTTTTGCCCGAACCCGTCGGCCCGGTCACCAGCACCATGCCGTATGGTTCTTTGATATAGCGCCGGAACTTGTGCAAGTCCTCATCGTTGAAGCCCACCACGTCAAGCGTCAGCTTGTGAAACTTCTCGCTCATCGACTCCTTGTCGAGCACGCGCAACACCGCGTCTTCGCCGTGGATCGACGGCATGATCGACACGCGAAAATCGATGGACCGCCCGTTGTAGCGCACCCGGAAGCGTCCGTCCTGCGGCACGCGCCGCTCGGAAATATCCAGCTCACTCATCACCTTGATGCGCGAAATGATGGTCGAATGATGCTCCTTCGCAATAGGCGGCATCGCCTGCTGCAGCACGCCGTCGATGCGGTACTTGATGACCACCGAGTCGTCCCGCGTCTCGATGTGGATATCGCTGGCCCGCCTCTGCAGCGCGGTGAAGATCATCGTGTCCACCAGCTTGATGATCGGGCTGATGTCGCTCTCCGCCGTCAGCCTCTCGATGGAGATGGTCTCGTCCGCGTTCTCGTCTTCGCGGATGACGTCCAGCGCGAAGTTTTCCCCCGCCTCTTCCAGCACCCGCTGCGATTGCTCGGTCTTCTTCAGCACGTCGCTGATCTGCGTCAGCGTCGCCACCTTGGTCACGATACGTCGTCCCAGGTTCAGGCTGATCTCGTCGATCATCATCAACTGGCTGGGATCGGCGATCGCAATCACCAGCCGCCCGTCCTGCGTCTCCTGCAGCGGCACAAAGTTGTAGCGGAACATCAAATCGACTTTGATCTTGCGGAACAGTTCGTGCTGGATGTGAAAATTCTTCAGGTCCACGAACTCGCAGCGGTAGCGCCGCGCCAGGTCCTCCGCCTGCACCAACTCATCGGCCAGGGACAAACTGCCGTTCCCGCCGTTTACGAATATCGACTTCTTATCAACCATTCAGAAAACTGCCTTTCAGCCCAAACTCGTACCAGTTTCGAGTTTCGAGTTTCAAGTTTCAAGTCTGGAGCAAAGACGACGAGCCGTCAGCAATCCAGCGAGTCCATTAACCCATTGAGCATGCGAAGGACCTCTTGTGTACGTGCAACAGTAGCGTCGGCTTCGTCTCGCCTGACATAACCGAGGTCGACCGCAATCAATTCCTGGGTTTCCAATTCCAAAAGCGATCCTCTCGCTAGCCCAAGAAACTGTCTGAATTCCTTCCGCGACAACCTGCCTTGGCCTTCCGCGATATTGCTGGGGACTGAGACAGCAGACCGCCGCATCTGTTGCACAAGCCCGTATAGCTCTTCCTTTGGGAAGCTGCGGGTTTGCAAATAAACATCGCGAACCAATGTCATGGCCTTCTGCCACACCGTGAGTTCTCTGTAAGTGTGTGACACGCTACGCCCCAGGGCTTACTCGAAACTTGAAACTTGAAACTCGAAACTTGTGTCTAGTGAATTCCCCCCGCCCCAAGACTAAAGATCGGCAGATACAGGGAAATCAGCACAAACGCCACCACTACGCCCATCACGATCAGGATAATCGGCTCAATCAACGCCATTGCCGTGGCCAGCGCGTTGGTCACGTCTTCTTCATAAAACTCAGCCACCGAATTCAACATCGCCGGCAGCGATCCCGTGGACTCGCCCACTTCGATCATCTCTACCGCCATCTCCGGAAACACCGTTGACGACTCCAGGCTCTTCGCCAGCGGCTGTCCTTCCCGGACTTTCACCGCCGCCGCATCCACGCCGTGCGTAATCAGGCGGCTCTGCATCGACTCGCCTGCCGTCTCCATCGCCGGAACCAGCGGCAGCCCGCCCGCCAGCAGCGTCGAGAGCATGCGCGAAAAGATGGCCACCTGGTACTTCAGCCAGATCCCGCCCAGCAGCGGCACCTTCAGCTTGATGCGGTCCACTTGTGTCGCACCGGCATCGCTCTTCATCCATCGCCAGATCAGGAATCCCGCCATCAGCAGCGCCAACGCCACGTACGGGGCATAATGCTGCGCATTGGTCCCGATCGCCAGCATCACCATCGTCAGCGGCGGCAGTTCCACGCCCAACTGGTTATAAAGATTGGCAAACTGCGGCACCACAAACGTGATCAGAAACGTCAGCATCACCGTCAGCATCACAACCAGCAGCACCGGATACACCAGCGACGACACCAGCTTCTTGCGAAACGTCAGCGCCAGCCGCTGGAACGCGATGTACCGCCCCATCACTTCTTCCAGGTTGCCCGACTTCTCGCCCGCCAGGATCGTGGTGGTGTAAACCTTGGGAAACGCCTTCTGTTCCGCGAATGCCTCAGAGAGCAGTTCACCGCTTCGCACCCGGTCGCGCACGTTATGCAGCACCGTGCGGAAATACGGGTTGCGCTGCCGCTTCATCAGCAGCTCCAGCGACTGGATGATGGGCAGCCCGGCATGAATCAGCGTCACAAACTGCTGATTGAAGATGACAAACTGGTCTTGCTTGATTTTGCGGCGTTGCGGCAGCCGCATGTCGCCCGCAAACAGACCCTTCGGCTTGACCCAATAAACCAGGAATCCTTGCTGCGAGAAGCGCTCGCGCACCTCGCCTTCCGAGTTCCCCAGCTCCACTTGTTCCATGACGTGGCCGCGCTCGTCAGCCATCCGGATCATGTACTCGGCCATGTAAGTAACGGATTCCTTTGGGTCTCAGGCCCTAGTCTAACATCGCAGAGCGGTGGTTAGTGGATAGTGGATAGTGGATAGAAACTGATTGCTGATGACCCGTATGATCAGGCGACTTCTGAAAACAGGTTGTGATCGCTCGTAAGCTGCTCTCTCGCCCGCCCTTTCGTCTATCCACTATCCACTGCCCACTATCCACTAGTTCGTCAGCTCCGTCCCCGCCACCACCTCGACGCCCGGCGGGGGAACGAATTTAAACCGCTGGTCACTGACTTGGACGTTCTCCCTCTGCTGAAGAAAGCGGAACTCAGTCACCGACCCATCCATTTCCTCCACTACGATGCGCGTAATCAGCCCCTCCGGCGTCACTTCCAGCAGTGTTTGCGACACCCGCTCCTGCATCCCCTTGGGAACGCCGCGCAGCACGATGTCCCCTGCAATCACGGGCTTGACGTCAGTGGCAATCGCCAGGCCTTCGAACTCCTTCTCCAACTTGGCCTTGCCCAGAAGGTACCGCAGAGGAGACCGCAAATCCTCGATTTGCTTCACCGGAGCCCGCCTCGCCTGCCGCTCGCCCGGCACATAGAACCACGCCGTCTTGCCGTCCGTCAGAAACATCTTCGGACGCGGCTCGCTATAGTCCCACCGCATCCTCCCGGGCTTCTTCAGCTCCAAAGTCCCGCTCTCCGTTCGCTTCATCCCCGCGCCCGAGTAGGTCTCGGCAAACTGCGCCTGCAGCGTCTGGATATGGTTGTAGCGCTGGTCCACCTTGTCAGCGATGTCGTGCACGTCCGTCTGGGCCACAAGCCCCACTGAACCCACAGCCCACATAGCTGCCAAGACCAGAATGCCGCGAGAATTGCTCCGTCGAAACATGCTCGTCAATTCTACTTGGATTGGGTCGCAACCGACCGCTCGCCTCCGGCCAGACCGCTTCGACCCTATCGCGCTCCCCCGCTCGAAATCTCCAGCCCCGTACCCATACTTTTGCTAGTGGCGTGTCTTTTGAATTTTAGGTATAAAATCAGCGGATAGTCCCACATCTCTCAGTTCAGGCGATACACCGCCTGCTAAGGACCGCCGATGCCCAGCGCCACCAAGGAAGCTCCCAGCAAGAAAAAAACAACCCATGCTCAGCGGAAAAAGGAGGCTGCTCCTCAGGCGAATAGCGCAGCCGCTCCCGCAATCGTAAAGTCCCGCGAGGCGGTCACTCCCAGTTGGGTCGGCCGCGTCCCTCAACTCAGGCCGGGCCAGTATGCCGACGGCATGCCCATCCATACGCCCGAATACATCTGCTGCAAGCTCATCCTGCGGCCCAATAAGTTCCATTCCCGCGAGAGCTTCTTCGACTTCGGGAAGGTCTTTAAAGAGCCCGCCAAAGAGCACGGCGTAAAGTACACGACCGTAGGCTTCATCGAACAACCGGTCAAGATCCGCGAAGTCCTCTTCATTGACACCGACGACTTCCGTCTCTACAACAACGCCTTCATTCTGCGCCGCCGCATCCCCTACAAAGACGGCTTCCCCATCGGCGACCCCGAGATCGTTTTCAAGTTTCGGCATCCCGATTTGCAGATGTGCGCGGAAACCGACGTCCGACCGAACATCCTCGGCGATCACCGCGTCAAGTTCAAGGTCCAGGCCTTGCCCTTGAAGGAGAAGTTAGGCGGCATCCGCCTCCTCTACTCCCACAACGTTCAATTCAACCGCGGCGCCATCGGAATCGGAAACGAAAACATCCGCGACATGGACGCGCTGATCGACATGCTCCCGGCGCTTGCTAAAGTCAGAAAGCACCCCAAGGAAGAGCTCCGCATGGTCAGCAATACCATCGTCGAGGAAGTTCTCCAGGATATCGGCATGCTCGACTTCGGCGACGGCCTGACCTGCAAAGCCAACGTGGCCATCTGGCGTACCCGCGGCGAGCATCGCCCGCTCATCGGCGAATTCGCCTACCAGTTCAAATTCCGGGACCGCAACGCCCTCAGCAAGGACGCGCTGCGCCGCACCGAAGCGTTCTTCGTCGGGCTTCAGTACTCCGCCGAAGACTACATCAATTTGGGTGCGACCAAGACAGCGACGGTCTACCGTCTGCTGGGCAATCCCCCCAAGTCGCACGAATAACGATGCTCCTATCGTTGAGACAGAAGGCCGAGTCGCTCGCTGAGCGCCTCGGCCTTTGTTCGCGGCACTGAGGATCGCACTTATGTCATCTGTCGAATCGCACCAGCCTCTTTATTCCGCTGACGAAGCCCTCCAACGCCTCATTGACGGCAACCAGCGTTTCCTCGCCGGACAGGCCCACTTCCCTACCGTCTGTAAGGAAACCCTCGCCGACCTCGCCCGCGGCCAGAGCCCTTACGCCACCATCCTCGGGTGCAGTGATTCCCGCGTTCCGCCCGAGTTGATCTTCGACGCCAACTTCGGCGAGCTCTTCATCGTCCGCGTTGCTGGAAACATCGTCTCTCCCGAAGTCATGGGCAGCCTCCAGTATGCCGGGGCCCACCTCCACACGCCGCTGTTCCTGGTGCTCGGGCACGAAGGCTGCGGCGCCGTGAAGGCCGCCCTCGAAAGCAAGCTCTACGACGTACAGCACCGCTCGCGCATCCAGATGCTGGTAGACAACATCATGCCCGGCTTGCCTGACTTTTCCGAT
>CAVVTL010000020.1:0-12925 GCA_963751155.1 uncultured Acidobacteriaceae bacterium
TCCCTCATCCTGCAGTGGGCAGTCTACGACAAGAAGGCTGAATCTCCAAGCGATTTAGTCACGGTTGAACGTGATGGGTGAACGATTCGAGTGGTCAGTTGTCAGTGTCCGGTTATCAGTCTTTCGTCACTGGGGATACCGAGCGCACGAAGAGTGGGAGGTATCTCCGATGCACACCCGCAATTGGCGCTGTCAGGCAAATGTGGGGCACCGGTGATCCCAGGTTAGCGCCGAAAAGCGCGGAGCGAACTTGTGACACCAGGCACTCGGATCAATGACCAGGATTTATCAAAGAACCAGTGCCTATAGCAGTTCCGGTGACAATTGCCAGCCAGATATAAGCCAAAGCAAAGCAGAAGAACGCACTGAACCCAAGCGTGAACACAGCTGAGGATCTGAACGCTTTAAAGCTCGCGGGATTGAACAAAAACATCTCGTAAAAGTAGGTCAAGAGCGCCATAAACAACAGCCCGTAAACCACAGTAAATCCGAGAAGCACCATTGAGAACGCAAGTTTCGGCAGCAGAGACGAAACGTGCAGTGTCGGGATGAACACAAGGGATGCCGAAGCAAGCGTGATAAGCACTTCGGCACATTTCAAGTAGTGTCCGTGACGAGGATCGAAGCTGACCTCTTCAGTTCCTCCTATAATCTCGCCCGTTTGGTGATCACGGGTTCTTTTAAACGGCGTCAACGTTACGTATGGTGCCTTACGTTCGATGGAATATTCGTAGGCGAAGAAACCTGCTGGAGCAAGCAGCCCCGTAGCGACGCCCAACCAAATCGTCCACGGAAGTCCCATCGTCGTCCCCTTCGGTGTTCATCTAAAACTGTAAACCATCGTCTCCAGAGCCATGAGCCTCCGGCCGGTGGTCGGGCCGAAACAGAATGTAATATGGCGGCCCGCACCTGTGATCTGTCGGCAAATGCGGGATCGAGCGTGGTCGATGCCTACCGCTCATTGCGCAGGAAGCTTATCCAACTCGGCTTTGATACTGACGCGTCCGCTTGACACTCGCACCTTTCTCTCCCACGGAGCATAGCCCTTCTTCTTGACAGTGATCGTGTGCTCTCCGGCGGCGACACTGACGACGGAGGGCGTGTCTCCGCTGAAGGCTCCATCAATCTCAATATCGCAGCCGTCGGGAGTGGACGTGATGTCGAACTCAGCCGAGGCCGCAACGGGAGCATCCGTCTTTGCGACCGAGACGGGCGGCGCAGTCGGGGGAACGTAAACGGTGTCGCCGTTCGCGTAGGCGGTAACTTCCGTGCCCTTCGGAATCGTAATGTCTTTGCCGTGGATGAAAAGGAACAGCGGCGCGGCTGGAAAAAAGACAATGCTGGTGGCAACGATCGCACCGGTCATTGCGCCTACATGACCTCCGCCCTTAACATCCTTTTCCGCGCGGAGATTTACTTTCTCGCCATTGGCGAGCTGTGCCGCATCGACATTGACACTTAACTTGCCCGCTCGCCCCATGGTTTTCTTGTGCTCAGCGTCAGTTATAGTGGCCCAAGCGAGGGCGCCCTGATGGACAACTACCGTGTCGCCCAGTCGAATTTCATCCATTACCTCAAAATCAACGCGGTCGCCGGTCTTGGCGTCGGCCGAGCTGAGGGTACGATTCAATCGAAGGCGGAAGGGCGTTCCGTCCTGAATGATCGGGGTTGCCATCCGCATTTCGCTTGACTGGAAGTGGAGCCGGCTTGGGGACCTCTGCGGCCTGGGGTGTTGCCGGTTGGGCTGCGGGCTCCTGACTCGAAGGTCTGTGCTGGTGAGCACACGCAGAGAATCAAGAGGTAAGCAATTGCTGTCGTGAGGATGTTCACGGTCGGCCTCCGTGTTGTAAGCGTATGACGAGTAGTTGTTCACCCAAGGTAGAGAGTGACGCAGTAGCGGATCATTTGGGTGACCGCGCACACGATTGTTGTAGGCGCCACAGAGTATGAGAGCAGGCAAGGCATAAGTCAATGGATAGCTTCACACTACCGTGTGATTGCCGGCGATGTACCGCCCCTTAAGGGGCTCGGGTGGAATGCAGGCTGGGGTGCGCGGGCTGAGGCAAGCGCGGTGGGAGTAGGGCTCGTCCCTACCCACCAGCGTTGGTGTGCGACGAAAAACCCCACTCAAGGCCGCTGCGCGTCCTTGAATGGGGCACCCACATTCCAGACAGAAAGTCGAAACTGTCTTACCGCACCACGCCTTCGAGCGGCGAGCTGGCGGTGGCGTAGAGCTTCTTGGGCATGCGGCCGGAGAGGAAGGCCTGGCGTCCGGCGATGACGGCGTTCTTCATGGCTTCGGCCATCAGGACCGGGTCTTGCGCGGCGGCGATGCCGGTGTTCATGAGCACGGCGTCCATGCCGAGCTCCATGGCGATGGCGGCGTCGGAGGCGGTGCCGACGCCGGCGTCGACGATGAGCGGGACGTCGGTGATGAGCTCGCGGAGGATGCGCATGCTGGGCAGGTTCTGGATGCCGAGTCCGCTGCCGATGGGCGCGCCGAGCGGCATGACGGCGCGCGGCTCCGGCGTCGATGAGGCGCTTGGCGAAGACGATGTCGTCGGAGGTGTAGGGCAGAACGGTGAAGCCTTCTTTGACGAGCACGCGGGTGGCTTCGACGGTGGCCTGCACGTCGGGATAGAGGGTTTGCTGGTCGCCGATGACCTCGATCTTGACCCAGTCGGAGAGGCCGACTTCGCGGCCGAGACGCGCGGTGCGGATGGCTTCGTCGGCGGTGTAGCAGCCGGCGGTGTTGGGCAGGAGGAAGTAGCGCTTGGGATCGATGAAGTCGAGCAGCGACTCTTTGCTGCGGTCGAGATTGACGCGGCGGACGGCGACGGTGACCATCTCGGCGCCGGAGGCTTCGATGGCGCGCGCGGTTTCCTGTCCGGACTTGTACTTGCCCGTGCCGACGATGAGGCGCGAGCGGAAAGTTTTGCCTGCAATGACGAATGAGTCCATGGCGATATTGTAATGAAAAGCGCGAGCGGCCGGGATGTGATTTGCCGCACTTCGTCACCGGTAGCTTGGCATTTGCGGTGGGTTCACATATGCTCGTGCCGCGCATGAGACTTCGATCTCTGGAGAGAAATATGAAGCGAGTGATTTCGATGTTGCTGGTCTGCTGTTCCCTGCCGCTGGTTGCGGCTGACAAGCCGAACGCGGACGTGCTCGGGCGGTGGGTCGGTGGGAAGTGGCCGCTGGAAGGCAAGATGCTCGACACCGAGTTCAGCAAGGCGACGAGCGTCACCGGTGTCAGTAATTGCGGATGGTCGCCGGACCACGTGTTTATGATTTGCGATCAGTCGCTGATGGTGGATGGCAAGCCTGACCGGGAGCTGTCAGTGTACGTCTTCGATCGCGACAATGCGACGTTTCACTTCTACGGGCTGTCGCCGACGGGCGGGCGCGCCGCATACCAGCGACGTGGTGATCAGCGCGGACGGGAACCACTGGGAGTATCAGAACAAGTCGGAGATCAAGGGTAAGACGGTGCAGTTCCGAACCATCAATGAGTGGCGCAGCGCTGATTCCATCGAATGGTGGTCGGAGTACTCGAGCGATGGCGGGCAGCACTGGACCAAGATGGGCGGAGGTTCAGAGAAGCGGCAGAAGTAAGCCGTCGCAAACGATTGCCGGAGGGAACGCGGTCGGGCGACTATCTTTGGTGGCGGGCGGGCGTCGAATCCGGTGTCTCGTGGGAGGTGAGGCGGATGAAGCGAGTGTGGATGGTATTTCCGTTGGCCGTGATGCTGATGCTGGCGGCAATGGCGTGGCGGGCGCTGCAGCGTTCGCCACAGTCTGTGGTACGGGCGGCGGCGCCGGAGGCGACCGACAAGCCGGTATTCACCTCCGACGGCAAGCTGGAGTTTCCTGCCAACTATCGCGAGTGGATCTACCTGAGCACGGGTCTCGACATGAGCTACCGCAAAGAGACTGCCGGGCACGGGCGGCCATCACATGTTCGATAACGTGTTCGTGAATCCGTCGTCCTATAAGGCGTTTCTGGAGACCGGAAGCTGGCCCGACCAGACGATGCTGGTGCTGGAGCTTCGCGGCGCGGGCAGCAATGCGTCGATCAACAAGTCAGGCACTTCCAGACCGACGACATGATGGGACGCGAAGTGCACCTCAAAGACAAGCGCGTGCCGGGAGGCTGGGCGTTTTACGAATTCGACGACGACCAAGCCTACGACTCCGTTTCCACACGAGATGGATTGCTATAGCTGCCACGAACAGCACGGTGCGGTGGACACGACGTTTGTGCAGTTCTATCCCACGCTGCTGAAGCTGGCGGAGCAGAAAGGGACGCTGAGCGAGGCGTACAAGAAGGAAGAGGGGAAGAAGTAGCGAGCGAATTAGCAATTAGCTCTTAGCAATGATTCTTGGCTCGGATTGCGGGAGTCGCGTTACGGCTTGAGTGACGCCAGATAAGCCGCGATAGCGACAATGTCGTCCATCGTCAGCTTCATGACGGGAGCTTGCATCAGGGCGGTGCCGGCTCCGCCGCGCGAGCCGATTTGCAGGTCGTAGAGCTGGCGGGCGATGTAGCTGGGAGAGCGGCCGGCGATGGAAGGGACGTTGTCTTTGCCGCGAAGGTCATCGCCGTGGCACATGGCACAGGGCATGGTGACTTCGTCGCCGCCCTTGGTGACCAGGTCCTTGCCTTTCTTCAGGCTGCCGGGCGGAACATAGGCGATGAAGCCGGAGGTGTCGTCGCGCAGTTCGGTGAGCTCGAGGTTTTCGGGCATTTCGATGATGCGCTGGCCGATCGGCTCTTTGGCGGTGGGCTGGTTGGCGACGAGCATCCATCCGGCAACGTGGGTATTGGGAACGGTGGCGGTTTCGACGACGCGAATCCAGGGCTTGGGTTTGAGCGACGAGAAGTAGGCGGCAGCGGTGCTGACGCGTCGTCGTCGGTGGCGTGAGCAGCGACGGCGATCATCGCGTTCACCGGCAGCGACTTCGGCTCGGAGCTCTTGCGCGCGCCGCTCTGGAAGGCGGCCATCTGCTGCGACGATGTATTGCGCGGGCAGACCGGCAAGGCTGGCGTTCTCGGGACGGCCCTGTCCGTTGGGCAGATGGCAGTAGGCGCAGGCGTAAACGTCGGGCTTGCGGCCGTGGGCGACGACGTCGGGCATTGTGGGATGCGCGTCGGGATGCCAGTCGGGCACGGTGAACAAATCAGCAATTTGCGACAGCGTAAACGTTTGCGAGCTGTGGGGCACGTGCTGCGGGGTGTTGCCCGTCGGTTCTGGCCGGAGCGTTGGGCGGGTCTACCGCAAACGCCCAGTATGGCGGCGCCTGCTGGGAGGCGAGCGGTGCGGCTGCCGATGGCTGTTGGCCGACACTGGCGGAAGCGAGCGCACAAACCACAGCAACTACGATGAGAACCTGGCGACAGCAACCGATGGCGGAAGGTTTCACCATGGAATCATACTTCACCCGCTGACAATGGCATAAAAGTAACGTTGCAAACGCAGACCCCCGCTAACGACCAGCGCGAGAATTGACCTCTGTGACGAACTTTGCTCTGATGGAGCACCATGCCAGAGCATTTGCAGGCCGACCATAACGGGCAGAGACCGCAGCGCAAGAACGCCTATCTTTGGGCGGCGCTGATACTCGCGGCCGTCATCGTGGCGATCGATGCCGATTGGAAGGACTTTTCCGGGGTCCTGGGCGGAGCGGGTGGTGATGTACGGCGGGTGATGACCGTGCGGCTCTTCAGCTTGGGCAAGATGTCCGTTTCGATCCTGTTCCTGCTGAAAGCCATTCTCTTCCTGCTGCTGCTGAGCACCGCTATTCGCTGGGTGCGGCATCAACTGTACATCCGGCTTCGGCGGACCGCGATGGGCGACTCGCGCGCTTACCTCCTGGCGCGCTTTTCATCCATCACCCTGTACGCGTTAGGACTGCTGATTGGGCTGGAATGGACTGGGCTGGATCTGAACACGCTCGCCATAATTGGAGGAACCCTCGGCATCGGCGTCGGGTTTGGCCTGCAGCCGATCGTCGCGAACTGGGTCGCCGGCCTCGTGCTGATGATCGAGCAGCCGGTGCGCATCGGTGACGTGATTAGCGTGAAAACGCTGGCCGGCACAATCGTCAAGATCGGCGGACGGAGCACGTGGGTCCGCACCTACGACGACGAAGTCGTCATCATTCCAAACTCTGACCTGACTACGCACCAGGTCGTTAACTGGACGGCCAACGATTTGAAGGTGCGGATTACGATTCCAGTGGGCGTGGGCTACCAGAGCGATCCGGAGCAGGTGCGGACGCTGCTGCTGCAAATTATGGAGCAGAACGCGGAAGTGCTGAAGACTCCGGCTCCGGAGGTTATCTTCAAGGATTTCGGCGACAGTTCACTCGATTTCGGTTTGCGGTTCTGGGCCGATGTCCTCCCCGACCGCGATCACTACGCGTTAAAGAGTGACTTGTACTTCGCGATCCTGAAGACCTTTCGCGAACAAGGGATCGAGATTCCCTTCCCGCAACGCGATGTGCATCTTCGGACTACCGACGTCCCGCGGACCTCGTCAGAGCCCGACCACAAGCCGTAGCGCCGGTTCGGCAGCACCGATCAGGTTGCCCCCAGCGGTGTCTTTATTTTGCCGGCTCCGCTGGATTCGCGGGCTCGGCGGGTTTAGTCGCCTGAAGCTTGGCCATCGAGTCGTCCACGCAGGTCTTGGTGTCGGCGCGATCGTTGCGCTCCCATCCGCGATTAAGGAGGGGGTGGCGTCGCAGGAATCGGCCAAGGGCAATTGCGATTGGCAGCGATTCCCAATATGCAATCCCAAAGTGGAACTCATTACTAAGTTTTTTGTCTGGAGGTGCAGTCTTGGCTTACGGAAGTCGGTCACCCGGATTACAGTTCGAAGCAAGCGGACTCGAAAAGGAGATTCCCTGATTACCCCGAATGGATAGCGATGTAGAAAGGAGAGCTCGCATGAGTAACCCTGTTTTCAGTAGTGTTGCAGCGTTTTGCCCCAGAAGCGCTTGCAAGTCAATCGCAAACCTTCTTCTCGTGTTAAGTGCAATGGCGGTTCTCTTCAGCGGAACCATCTTCCTTGCACAGGATTCCAATCGTCCCGGCGTACTGCCCGCGCCATCCAGCGGCAAAGCCGTCGTCTGTATCTACCGCACGTACCGATTTACCGGTTCCTCCGCCCACGATGAGCTTTATGTCAACGGCACTCACCTCGCCAAACTCCTCAACAGCGAATACGCATTCATCGAGGTGCCGGCGGGGACGGTTGTGATTTCCGGATTGCCCAAGGAGTACTACGGAAGCGTTGTCATGTCCATCGGGGCGGCCGCCAATGAAGCCAGGGCGAAAGAAAACGAGCGGGCCCGGTTTGAGGCGGAGGCGGGCAAAACCTATTACTTCAAGTGGACCTCTGGACCAATGGCCACTGGAATTAAGGTGGAGCCAGAGGATCCCGGGAAGGGAGCCAAAGAGATCAGCAAACTCCATCTCTCCGCGCCCGTTGACGACAAGGACGAAGCGAAGCCAGGAACGAAAGACACCGACAAACCGCCGGCAAACTGACATCGCTCCGGTTGCGTGTGGGCTCTCGGTGCCGCGGCCGCGAGAAATGAGAAACCGGGAGAGTACTTAGGTTGCGAGCCAGCCTCGGGCGAGATCAGGTTTGAACCATGTACCTTCACAGAGGCCGCAGTGGACTGCGAATAGGCTCACTTCGAAGGCGGGGGGTCGCACGGACCCAATCGTTCCGTGACGTGTTCCTAATCTGAATCTGAGGTTGGAGGGAGGGGATCGGCTGCATCCTTGGCTCGATCTTTTGTGTTATCGGGCCGGAGCTGGTAGCCGCATACGCCACATTCCCAAGTGACCGCCGTGCCACCGGTCGTCCTGGCGGCAGCGGGATTCCACTTCTTCGACATTTCACTGTTGCACTCAGAACAAATCATGGACGAGAGGCTGGCTGCTGAACGGGTGCTCTAAGGAGGGAAGACTTCAGATAGGCTGACTTAGTTCAGAGGACCTGAAAGAGGAGAGGAAGAACTCGCTCAATCTCGACTTTAGGCCATTGGCGGGGGCAAGTCAAAAGCGAGGAATGGTGGGAGCGAGCGCGGCTGGAAGCGAAGGGATTGAAGTAATTGGTAATTGGTGATTCGTAATCGGTAGCCGATTATCGCTTGTTGCTCATCACCATCCTGAAGAACCTCTGCGCCCGCGCTACGTCGCGCCCGATTTGCTCTTTCAGTGCATCGATGGATTCGAACTTGCGTTCTTCGCGCAGGCGCTTAAGGAAGATCAGCTCGACTTCCGTCTGCGCCAGCAACTCGATTTCGTGGAAGTTGAGCAGGTGGCTCTCGATGGCGAATGAGTCAGGGCCGAACGTGGGACGCACTCCGACGTTGGTGACGGCGTCGAAGCACTCTCCGTTGATGCGCAGCCAGGTGATGTACACGCCGTTGGCGGGGACCAGTTCGTCGTAGCGCGCGAGGTTGACGGTTGGGACGGTGTAGCGGGTGCCGTAGCCGCGGCCGCGTCCGGGGTTCGAGAGGATGCTGAACGGACGGCCCAGCAGGGCGCGGGCGCGCTCGACGCGTCCGGCGGCGACGAGGCGGCGGATTTCGCTGCTCGACACATGATGGCCGCGCAGGGTTTCTTCCGAGTAGGTGTGCACGTCGAAGCCCATCTCGCGACCGAATGCGGCCAGGGTTTCGACGTTGCCCTCGGCTTTGTGGCCGAAGTGGAAGTTGTAGCCCTCGTGCACTTCGCGGGCATGCAGCGCGTCAACCAGAACTCGCTGGGCAAAGTCGTGCGCCGACATCAGCGACAGGTCGCGGGTGAAGGGCAGCACCAGCACGGCATCGATGTTGGTCTGCTCCAGCAGTTGCAACTTGACTTCGAGCGGCGTCAGCAGCTTGGGCGAGCTGTCAGGCCGCAGGATGCGCAGCGGATGCGGATCGAAGGTGACTGCCACGGCTTTGCCGCCGATGGCGTGGGCGCGCTCGGCCATGTGACGCACCACGGCCTGGTGCGCGATGTGGACGCCGTCGAAGTTGCCGACGCTGACCACGGCGGGGCCGTAGTTGGCGGGCACTTCGTCGAGATGGCGGAAGACTTGCATGGTCGGCCGATATCCTAAATCTCGAATTCGAGCTTGAGCCCGTCGTAGGAAAGGCGCACGTTGTCGGGCAACGTGGCGTTGGTAGCTGCGTGCGGCAGGTCGTGCGACATGTGGGTGAAAAACGTGCGCTTCGGCTTGAGCTGCTCGACGATCTTGAGCGAGTTCTCCAGCGTCGAGTGCGTTGGATGCGGATGGTGGCGCAACGCATCGAGGATCAGAATGTCGAGGCCCTTCGAGTTGCGCCATGGTTTCGTCGGGAATGGAGCTGAAGTCGGTGAGATACGCCGCCGAGCCGAAGCGATAGGCCTCGATGGGATAGTCGCCGTGATTCACCACCAGCGGGATGAAGGTCGCGCCGAATAGTTCGATGGGACCGTCGATGTTGCGGATCTCGACCTGGGCCAGGCCGCCGTACTTGTAGTCGCCGTCGAAGATGTAGTGGAACACGCCGCGCAGAACTTTGCGCGGTGTTCTCGCTGGCGTAGAGCGGAATCTTCCCTCCCCCGGTGATGCGCGGGAAGCTGAGCGGGCGCACGTCGTCGAGGCCGAGGATGTGGTCGGCGTGGCCGTGGGTGTAGAGCACGGCGTCGATGCGGCGAATCTGCTCGCGGATGGCCTGCTCGCGGAAGTCGGGCGAGGTGTCGATTAGAACGGTGCGGCCGTCATACTGCACCATGATGGACGGACGCAGGCGGCGGTCGTGCGGATCGTCGGAACTGCACACGGCGCAGGTGCATCCGACGGTGGGAACCCCCATCGAGGTGCCGCTACCCAGTACGGTGAGAGTGGCCTTCATCAGTTCAGCGGCGGCACGCCGTCCTTGGGTGGATTGGCAAGCAGATTGGTCACCTCGAGATAGGCCATGCGCAACTCGTAAAGTACGTTGCGCATCGTGCTCTCCTCTGCCGAAGTGAGGTTGCCCTTGGTCTTGTCGTTGAGGATGCCGAGGATGTCGATGGTCTGCCGGGCGCCCATCAGATCGAGCGACGGCTTTTCGCCCTGGGGTGCGGCCAGTCCGAGCTGCATTAGCGTCGTCATGTAGAGCGACGCGACGAACTTGTCGAACGACATGTCGAGGTCCCGGGCCTGCTCGGCGCGTCCCTGCTTGTGGAGTTCCTTGCGGATGCGCTCGTCCACTTCTTTCGTGGAAGCGGCATAGGCGTCGGCGCTGGCCTCCTGCTCGGCGGCGGTGGGGCCCTCAGGAGCTTCGGATTCGGCATGCGCCGCAGCCAGAGGTTCGGGCGCCTGTGCGGCCTTCTGTTGCTCTGCGCGTTCATCGTTGATGCGCTGCTGAGCTTCGGTAGCGGCGCGCTCGCGCTCTTCCCTGCGCTCTTCGGCCTCGACCACGTCGTGACGCAGTTCACCGTCGCTGCTGAACAGGCGGCGGTCGTTAACAACAAACTCGGGCTTCTTTTCTTTGTCTGCCATATCTCTCCGGAGCTAAAGCGAAAATGGAATGGATTGTACCGTGGCCTGCTGTGTGCCGATCTGCACGACCGTGCCCGGCGCAGCGGACTCGCGGCGCAAATAACCCAGCGCGACGATGCGTTCGCCGCTCGGAAACGGAATCCGCGCGGCGCTGGTAATTTCGCCGATGGTTCTTGTCGCCGTCGGTGATCTTCGCGCCGGTCTGCGGCGGCTCGCCTTCGAGCAGGAAGCCAGTGAACGTGCGATGCAGGATGGCGCGAGCGCGAATACGCTCCACAATTTCCTGCCCGATGTAGCAGCCCTTGGTGAAGTTGAGTGCGTGCTTCTGCTCGGTCTCCTGCGGCAGGTCGCGCTCGCCGTCAGGTCGATGCCGTAGCGCGGTACGCCGCGAGCGATGCGATACCACTCCAGGGCCTCGCTGCCGGCCGGCGTTGTACCGGCATTGGTCAGCGCGTCCCACATTGTGGGGCTCTGGTCGGCGGCAAACCAGATCTCGTAGCCGTCAAGGTTGGGATGCAGGTTGCGGGCGACGGTGATGCCGATGTCCTGCCATACCAGATCGACAACCTGGCCAGGCGCGAGTTGTATGGGTGGCCCACAATTGCCTTCGTTTGGCAATTGTGGGATTTCGATACCGGCTTTCTGCAAAATACTGGCCGCTTGCGGGCCGGCCAGCCCGACTGCCGCGAGCTTGTCGCTGATGTCGGCGACCTCGACGTCGTCCATGATGATGTAGCGGTCGAACATCTCGGCGATCACTGGCAGCTTGTTCGCGGTCGCTAGTCACCAGCAGATAGTCGCCGCGGTTGTAGGCGACGAGGTCGGCGACGATGCGTCCCTGGGCGGTGAGCACGAAACAGTACACGCCGTGGCCCACGGCAAGGTCGCGGACGTTGTTGGTGACCATGCCGTTGAGCCAGCGGACGCGGTCTTCGCCGCTCAGGACGAGCTTGGCCTGCCAGTTCAGTCGTAGAGGCCGCAGCCCTCGAGCAGCGCGCGGAACTCTGCGGCCGGGTTGCCGAAAGAAGCGGGTGTGTCAGCCCCGCGGTAGGGGGCGAAGGTGGCGCCGGCGGCTTGCAGCTTGTCTTGAAACGTCAGGACGGTCATACAGAACCTTTGATTATAACGGGACGGAAAGGTTGCTGGTGCGGACAACTCGTAACTGGTAGCTGGGCTTGGTAGTTGCTCGTTGGCAGGCGCATTCTTTATTGTTCCAACTCGTGACCACTCCCAAGCGCATCGCCGTCGTCCCCGGAGACGGCATCGGCAAAGAAGTCATTCCCCTGGCTCTCGAAGTGCTGCGAGCCTCGGGCGCGCCGCTGGAGTTCACTACCTTCGACTGGGGAGCCGATCGCTTCCTCATTGACGGCACGACGATTCCGTCCGACGGCTTCGACGATGCTGGCGCGCGATTTCGACGCCATCTTCGTCGGAGCGCTGGGCGACCCGCGGGTGCCCTCGAACATCCACGCCAAAGAAATCCTGCTGGGCATGCGCTTCCAGATGGACCTGTACGCCAACGTCCGTCCGGTGCAAGCTGCTCGACGCCTCACTCTGCCCGCTGAAGAACGCCACGCCCGCCGACGTCAATTTCACGGTGATCCGCGAGAACACTGAGGGAGTTTACGCGGGCATCGGCGGCAACTTCAAGTTCGGCACTGCCGACGAGGTCGCCACGCAGGAGGACATCAACACCCGCAAGGGCGTGGAACGGGTGATTCGATACGCCTTCGAGTACGCGCGGGCCAACGGCCGCAAGAAGGTGCTGATGGCCGACAAGTCGAACGTGATGACCTACGCCGGAGGCCTGTGGCAGCGGGTGTTCAAGTCGGTCGCCGCCGAGTTTCCCGATATCGCAACCCAGCACATGTACGTCGATGCCCTGTGCCTGCAGATGGTGCGCGAGCCGCAATCGCTCGACGTGATCGTGACCAACAACATGTTCGGCGACATCATCACCGACCTCGCCGCCGCGCTGCAGGGCGGGTTGGGAATGGCGGCCAGCGGCAACATTCATCCCGGACGCACGTCGATGTTCGAGCCGGTTCACGGCTCGGCTCCGCCCATAGCGGGCAAAAACATGGCCAACCCGATGGGGGCGATCCTGACCGGAGCGATGATGCTGGCGCACCTCGGACTCAACGCCGAGGCGGAGAAGATCGAAGCTGCCGTGCTGGACGCTGTTCGCGAAAAGAAGACGACGCTAGACGTCGGCGGGACGCTGGGCACGACGGAATGCGCGGGGTGGATTACGGAGCGGGTGGCGCACTAGTTGCAGATAACCAGTTGCCAGACGGCCGCATCGCCGAGTGTCGATCGAGTGACTATGGGGAACAGATTTTGCTGCGCAGATGGGCCGGCGCTAGCAGGTTAAACTCCGCCAGGTTAAA
>CAVVTL010000021.1:0-199586 GCA_963751155.1 uncultured Acidobacteriaceae bacterium
CCGCAAGAGCGACGCGCAAGGCTTCAGCCTCGGCTTGGGTCCGGCAGTGGCAGATCGCGTCATCCGCATACCGTTCAAAGGGAACAGCCGGACAGGTCCGTATCATCCACAAATCGAACGCATAATGCAGAAACAGATTCGCCAGGATTGGACTCACGACCGATCCCTGCGGAGTTCCTGCATCCCGAGGCTCAATGCTGCCATCTTCCTTCTGCACCGGCGCCTTCAACCAACGTTCCACATAGAGCATCACCCAGCGGCAGTCGGTATGTGCCCGCACAGCCTTAAGGAGCAACTCATGTGGGATCGTATCGAAGAACGCCTTGATGTCGAGGTCGAGCACCCAGTCGTATCGCCAGCAGCGCTGACGTGCCGTGCGCACGGCGTCGATCGCCGAGCGGCCGGGTCGGTAACCATAGGAATCTGCATGGAACAAAGAGTCCAGGCGAGGCTCCAGATACCGGCGGACTACCTCTTGTGCGATCCGGTCCGCCACCGTTGGTATGCCCAACGGCCGCTTCCCACCCGCCACCTTCGGTATGTCCACCCGCCGCACTGGTTGAGGAAAATAGCTTCCCGAGGACAGTCGATTCCAGAGCTGGTAGAGATTGTTCTTGAGATCAACCTCAAAGTCAGCGATCGACTGCCCATCTACTCCCGCCGCCCCTCGGTTAGCCTTCACCTTCTTGAAGGCCTCCCAGACTTCCCGCTTCGGGATGTCAAACGGCTTTGCCTTGGTCATGCGGCTCCTCCCGTCACCGGTTGGCCACCTGCCCCTGGCGAGATACCGCAGCCCCTTCGGTCCAGCTCCATTACAGAGCCTTCCTCCCTACTACGGACTGCTCCGTCCCTGTGTCCCGCATCGGTACTCTTGCTCTCGCGGGGATCTCCCACTTGAGCTTCTTCCTTAACATCGGAACGACAGGTTCCCGTGTTCCACAAAAGAGCCTGATCCGGATTCACGCCGCCTCCAAGCCGGATACCGCTCGGGCCGGGCTCCAGGGCTCCGCCCGAACTCCTCCCAGGGGCCACATCCTTCCCCCCGGTTTCGACATCGTCCATTGCATTTCGACACGTCATCAGCGGTTCGCTTGCGCTCGTCTCTCCCGATCTCACCTGACGGGGTGTACCCCGCCTTTTCCTGCGACGCTCACCACCAACGCTCTTAACGTCAGCAGCTCGCAGTGGTTTGGAGCCTGCGCCTGATCGCCGGCTCCGAGGGACCTACCCTCATCTCTATTGCAGCATCACACCTCCCTGGCGATTGGTGTGTTCGCGGCACACGATGTGTTGCAAGTTTCAAATGCAGGCAAGTTTGTCGCTCGAGCGTCTGCTGTGCGTTCTTAGGCTGCCAAGCCGAAAAGACTGTCGATGAACTGAATCTGCCGACGAGGATCATCTCCCGCCCGGGTGAGTAGGCCGGTGGTGCAATTCCACCGGCCTACTCATCCGAGATACCGAAGGACGGAGAAAAGTTCGCGTCCTGTCGATCCCCGCTATCCGTGACAGAGTGGTGCAAGGCGCGCTCAAGCTCATATTGGAGCCGGTTTTCGAAGCGGACTTTCAACCAGGGTCGTATGGATATCGTCCCAAACGCACTGCACATGAGGCGGTGCATCGAGTAGCAACGGCAATCGGTCAGTGGAAGACCCGCGTGATAGATCTGGATTTACGAGCATACTTCGACACAGTCAGACATCATCGGCTGCTGGAAAAAGTTGCGCGCCGGATCAAGGACGACGAGGTGATGCGTCTGCTGAAGTTGATGTTGACGGCATTCGAATGCTGGAGCGAGCGAAAGAAACCACGCGCAATGGGAAGTACACCTACGTCGAGTATGCCCGCTTCGCTGACGATCTTGTCGTGCTGATCGATGCTCACCCGCGCAATGCGTGGCTGCTGGGAGCGGTGAACAAGCGACTTCGGGAAGAGTTTGCCAAACTACAAGTCGAGATCAATGAAGAGAAGAGTCGCATCATGGACTTGGACCACGCAGAAAGCTTCTGCTTTCTGGGGTTCGATTTCCGGCGCCTGCGCAGCATGGAAAAGCAGGTGTGGCGAGCGCACTACACGCCAAAGATGAAGAAACGCACGGCGTTGTTGCGTAAGCTCAAGGATGTGTTCCGGCGATACCAGTCCCAGCCGATGGACCGGGTGGTCCATCTGATCAATCCGGTGCTGCGGGGCTGGGTGAACTACTTCGCCGTCGGACACTCCAGCGGAGTTGACGGCGGGGACCCAGTCGGCGGCTTGACGTTGGATGAGTACGGCAATCTATTCGGCGCCACCACAGAGGGTGGGAATGGGCACGGCGTTGTCTTCGAGCTTATTCCGTCACAGTCGGGATGGATAGAGCACGTTATCTATACCTTTCAAGGTGGTAGCGATGGAAGTGCTCCTTACGGCGCCCTGACCTTGGATGATTCGGGGAATCTCTACGGCACGACATGCTGCGGGGGCTCAGGCATTTTGAGTTGTCCCCCAACAATGGTCAATGGGTATTCCTTTTGCTGTATTCCTTCGGCGCCGGGGAACCCATGAGCGGGCCCGTTATGGACGCGAAGGGCAATCTCTACGGCACAACGGGCAGGGGTGGGACCTACGGCCAAGGCACGATCTACAAGCTCACGCGTTCCGGCGGCGGCTGGACGTACATCGACCTGCACGACTTCTCCAGCGATGGAGACGGTTACTATCCCAACGGCCTAGTCCCTGCACAAGAACGGTAACCTGTAGGGGACGACGTGCTGCGGCGGGATTAATAACTGGGGTGTGGTCTTTGAGATTGCGCCGTAGCTGAGATTTGATGCGCAGGGAGTGCGCTTTGCTCTAGTAGGAAGACCAAGATCTACTTCGCAAGGAAAACGGCAGACGGACACATTCACGTGAGTGAGCTGCTTCGAAGACTCGTCCCGAGGAAAATTGGGGTTATCCACTTTGGCGAGTAATGGGCAGAACGAGGGATTCCGTCGCCCAAAATTTGCTGGTGAACTGGTAAACCTGGGCGACAATAACCGGACTGGGCTCACTCAGACGACCCCGTGGTTAGAAACACAGAGACTATCAGGGCCCCCTAAGGCAACGAAAGGGAGAATGCCATGCTTTCCCGTCGCGCGGCCCTGCCGCACCCCGTTTCGTGATTCTTGGCCGTTCAGGGCAGCTCGGGCTCTGTCATTAATCTCTATGCCTGGCAATGAAGTTGGTGAAGTGCGCGACTGCCTCACTCTGTTTCTCAGTTACACTAACTCTCGCTTAAAAGGCGAAGATGGAATTCTCGCAGAGCCGAACAAAGCATCTCCGGAAACGGCTATCGATGTTCTTGCTCTACATTCTTGTAGCATACGTGCTCTTGTTGGTCCTCGTTCGCCTATTTGAGCGCCGCATGATTTTCTTCCCCGACTATCCAGGCCGCCTCGAAGGCGACTGGCATCCGCGCAAGCTTGACCCTGAGAATGTCTGGATTATCGCTGCCGACGGCACCAGGCTGCATGCCTGGTGGGTTCCTAATACGAACGCAAAATTCACTATCCTCGCATTCCACGGGAACGCTTCCAATATCGCCAATCGAGCTCCCACCTACGAATTCCTGCGCGACACGCCCGCGAACGTCCTTGCGCTGGAATATCGCGGCTACGGCCACAGCGAAGGCAAACCTACTGAAGCCGGCCTCTACCTAGACGCCGAGGCGGCCTATCAGTACCTCGTCAACACAAGACGCCTCGATCCCAAGTCCATCGTCTCTTTCGGTCAATCCGTAGGGACCACCATAGCTGTCGATCTCGCCGCCCACCACGGAGTTGGGGGCGTCATCCTCGAAGCGCCTTTCCCCTCCGCGTCCCGCGTGGCCAGCAAGCTTTTTTGGTTTCTCCCTGGCCTGAATCTCCTCGTGCACTCACAGTTCGACACGCAATCCAAACTACAAGAAATTGCTACCCCCATCCTGATCGTCCACTGCACACGGGACCCAGTCCTGCCCTTTCAACTCGGCCAGGAGGTCTACAACTCGGCCCTCGCTCCCAAACACTTTCTCCAGATCAGCGGCTATTGCCATGAAGAAGCCTCCCTTATTGCGCCCGCCCAATACCGGTCCGCCCTGCAAAACTTCCTCGCGTCCCTAGCTCGTCCTGATTGAGTTTTGGAAAGATGTTCGAGATACGGAAACGTGGAGATTAGTTGTTTCCCAGGAAGTCCTTACCTGGGAATTCACGGCTACCGATTTGAGAGATTCTTCCCAGATTACGGTGTGACCCGAGCGGTACCGGGCAGGGTCACACCCTTAGTGGAACTTGATGCATCGTGCCCGGCATCCCCGCCGCCTCCTTTAATTGACACCTCGGCAGCGACGCCAGCCAGCGTAAGACTGCCTATCGCTAGCATGGCCGTCTCAGGCACAAGTTTCGGTGGATTGAACCCGCCCGGCCCCTGAAACTGCCCAAGGAAGGGCCATGAACCGCTGGACAGACTTATACCGATCACACCACTGACAAGGGTCAGAAAGATTCCCTCCACGAAAAATTGCAACATAATGCTGCGGTTGGTAGCGCCCGAGGGCCTTGCGCAGCCCGATCTCCCGAGTCCGTTCGCTCACCGAAACCAACATGATGTTGATTACCCCAATGGCCCCCAGAGTAAGCGTCACCAGCCCTACGGTGCCCAGGAACTCACTCATCGCGTCGAAGATCAAGCACATCATTTCTGCTTGCTTGACCGTATCCCAGCCCTCAAAGGCATCCTCGTCGTGGTAGTCGAAATCGTGATTCCGGGCAACGACCTTGCGGACCTCGTCCTGCGCCAGCAGGTGGTCAGCAGCCACGCGGGGCTGATAGTTAATGAAGGAAATGGCGTCACGCTCGCTCTCGCGTTTCAGAGGGAAATACGTGTTCATCACCTGATAAGGGATGTAGCCGCGCATGTTCGTGGAATTGTTGTCGCCACGGCCGACGCGCTGAAGTGTGCCGATCACCTCGAAGCGATGTCCGTTGAGCAGAATAGTCTCGCCCACGGCGGGATGGCCGGGAAATAAATTTCTGCACATCTCATCACCGAGGACGACCACGTCGCGTTTCTGGGTCTCATCCAGGACGTCAAGCCAGCGCCCTTGCTTCAGAGGCAGATACCGTATCCCGTGGTATTGCGGTTCCACGCCTGTAATCTCGCCATTGGCGCTGGCGAACTCGCTGATCGCTCGCACGTCATTGCGGGTGAGGACGGGGGAGGCGTCGCGGACGTGAGGAGCCTCCTTACGGATGTCGAGATAGTCCTGATAGGTAAGCCGATAAGTGCGCGCGGAGTTCATGCTTCCCTCAACAACTGGAGCACGACCCGGGAAGATAAACATGATATTTTCGCCAAACTCAGACAGTTCGCGTTTGTTGCCCGACCGAAAACCTTCTCCTAACCCCACGAGCAGCAGCAATGACCCCACTCCCCAAGCAATACCGAACATGGTGAGGAAGGAGCGCAACTTGTGCGTCCACAATGTACGGAAGGTTTGCGCGAAGATGTCCAAAACAGTCCGCATAGCCCAATATCACGTTATGTATAAGGCCGGAATATTCCGTGCTAACTCCCAATGGCCCACACTATATACCCCACGAGGGAGTCGAGCGCACCATTTTTCTTCTGGCGGGGTTATTCCGATGCTGAACTTCTCAGCCAACTGGCCGCCGACAGTCAAGTGAGAAGCCTGCAAGCCGCTGGGACAGGTTAGACTGGCAGAAGAGAGCAGCAATGTCTCCCTTATCGAGCGGGAAACACGCGGGCACTGGCGTGGCGAGTGACCAGCCCACGGTTCCAGAGCCTTCGTTCTCGGGGCGAGCGCGCACTTTGGTGTACCTGGGCCGCATCGGCACCCTTTCGACCCTTTCGCGCAAACAGCCGGGGTTCCCTCTTACGAGAAGTGAGTAACCCCGAGGAAACCAGAAAAGTTTTGGTAGAGATGGTGCAACAGGCGCGTCAACGTTGAGCACACTTGCGACGTTTAGCTCGCCGAATCGCCTGTCCAATTCTTGGACTGCCCGCTCGGTTAATAATGCTCTCGCTGCTCTGAACTAAGAACAAATCCCACCCAGGCAGAATCGGCCTGAGTGGGAACTGATTGCCCACAGATCAGGGAAACGCTACTGCTTGTCGTACACGGCGGTACTGGCCATCTTTTTGCCGTCGTCGCTGGTCCAACTGAGGGTCACAGTGCGACTCTTGCCGTCGGCCGAGACCACGGCGCGACCGCTGCTGGTGACCTTGCCGTCCCTTTTGTTGGTCAGCTTCAACGTGTGGTCGTCAACCTTCACGTAGGAGCGAGTGACGCCAGAGGAACCTCCGGTGACCGGATAGTCCTTGCCGTCGAACTTGCCTGTCCACTCGCTTTAGACCGGCTTGCCGTCGCCATTCGTCCCGTCGGTGGTGACCTTCGTCATGTCGCCAGCGGACGAGTAGACAACGGTGGTGTTTTTCGTCGCTCCGGGGGGGACCTTCGACTTCGCTTCATTCAGTTTCCATGTGCCTATGTTGGGGTCACTGGCATAGCACACCGCTACTCCGACAAGGCACACCGCCAGAGTCAATGCGATCGTTCTTGCTTTCATGTACTCTCCTTGGAGTTTTGCCCGGGTCTTATCCCGGCGCTTGGCAATTGTGCACTCGTTTATCTCGGCACACAAGCTGTTTTCTTGAAGTTCGCGAGCCGGATGGAAATGCCATCTAAGCGCCACGCAAAAGCTGAGACGGGGACATCTCGAACCCCAGAGCTAGAATTTCCAGTGAACGCAGGCACGGCTCTTTCTTGCCGCTCTCGACATTAGAGAGAGGAAGCTGCGCCCCAAACCGGTGTGAACGGCCAGAGAGAAACACTGGCCGGACGGGTAACGGTCAAAGGCGGGAGAACAATCGCGACAGCGTAAGGTCGAATCCGATGGCGATCAGTTCCAAGTTGACCAGCGACACATTGCGATGACCGCGCTCTACGTCGGCCAAATAACTGCGGTCCAATCCAAGTCTTTCCGCCAGCTCGACTTGCGTCCAGCCACGGCGCTGCCGCAAGCTCCGAAGTCGCTGCCCGAATCGAACCCGGATGTCCTCGGTCATCTGGGTGACATAATGGCCTGTTACGCATAGACGACAAAGCGACTTTGAGCAACAATTCTCGTTGGGTTGTTGGGGCTATGGCCTCCGGACCCACTGAATGGCGAAATCGATCGACATCTGCTGTCCCCAATGTGGGCGCTTGTACCACGCGGACGAGTCACACCTCGGAAAGTCGATTAGGTGTGTCCAATGCGGAAAGATATTTCTCCTGATCGCCCGGGAGGAGCGTTCTGCCCCCGAAGAGCAGCGGTGGCCGAGTCCCCAAGTTCAACCTTCATCGCGGACTCGAAATTCAGAGAGCAGTTCTCCTCAAGATTCAGGGAATGCCGCATCTGCTATACCGACACCACATATCGATTGGGTTTTAAGAAAGTTGAACAGGCCACAACAGGTCGTGTTCGCGCTGGCGGCGTTCGCGTTTGTGGTGACCGCAATAAGGCCGCCGTTCCTTTTCGGACGAAGGGTAAGATACGGCTGGCTTTGGTCACATAGCGGGACGCGGATCGAGCTGACGCGACTCTTAGTGGAGTGGGTACTCATCGTCGTCACAGCAGCGGTGACAGGTCTTTTCTTCAGTAGTGACAGCGGTAATTGTGATTTAAAGCATAAAGTTGCCGTTTGGCAGAATTATGCTTTAAATCGTGTCTTTTTGAAGGGAGCCGAATCACGCCCACAATGCGGAAAGCGAAAAAGGACCCTGTGCGAGAAGATCGGATCCAGAATGAAGCCATTGTCGATGCCTACGGACCGGAAGAGCAGGCTCTCGGCTGGTATTACTACCTAGAGAACCAAATCAAGTTTCCCTTCGCGGCCCGCTGCATCGCATCCAAGGTGGTCTCGCCGCTGCGAAAAGGGGAAACCGTCGAAGTCCGCAGCCTGGCGCCTGAAGATTCCTGTGCCCATGACATGCTGGTATTGATTCGCTGGCACGGCCGTAATGTGACGATTCCGCTCTCCCAACTGGTTGCCATCGACGCGGATCAATCAACGATTGAAGCCATAGGCGACTGGCACTATTGGCTGGCCCGAGGCTACTGCTTCTGAGTCAGGCGGAGCGTTGAAAGCTGCGCAGGGCGTCTGTATGGTGGATCGAAGACGCACATGGCCAAACATCAGTCGAAATCGCAACCGACCTGGGTGGATGTCAAAGTCAAGCTCGCCACTTTTGACCGGGCAGCTTTGCTGGAGTTGATTCATCATCTCTATGCCGCGCACAAAGACAACCAAGCCTTCCTTCATGCGCGTTTTGGCTTGGGCCAGGACGTGCTGGAACCATACAAGAAAACCATCGATCGCTGGCTTTGGCCTGATGTGTTTCGGAACCAAGACACGTCAGTCTCCAAAGCCAAGCAGGCCATCTCCGATTACAAAAAGGCAGTGGGTGACCCCGAAGGACTTACCGAGCTGATGGTTTTCTATTGCGAGCGGGCCGCTGGGTTCTGTAACGATATCGCCCAGCAAGATGAAGGATATTTCGATGCTCTGTTGCGCATGTTTGAGCAGACCCTGAAGTTGGCAAACACACTAACCGCGAATGGCCGAGATGGTCTGCTCACCCGGTTAGACCGTGTGCGGGAGATCAGCCATGCCTTTGGCTACGGTGTTGGCGATGACATGGACTTCCTCTTTGCGAAGTACACGGGGCGTTCCCGTTGATGGGTTCGCGAACTCCCGCGCCAGTGCGTTGCGCGCCTCACGAGCTGCAGAGGTGATGGTCTTCCAGTCGCGGCGGGACTTTTCTGGAAGTCGCTCAACAATTCTTGGGACTGACGGGTACAGGCCTCTGCTGTGGAGTGCCGCAGCAATATCAGGGATCTGACGAAGCAACAGTTCACGCCGATTTGCTGTTTCAGCCGAGAGACATTGGCGATGTTGCTCCACGATCATTCGTGCCACAGCACGGAAGTGCTTGTTCATGAACGATACCGTTATACCGAGGCGCCTGCAGACAGCACGCAGAGATGGTACCGGAGTCTCTCCGAGCGCCACTGTTGCTTCCTTCTCCAGATCAGCTTTGCGTTTCGCAAGGGAGGCCCTGTGTCGTGCCAGGAGTTGATCGCACAGAGTAGGTTCATGCCTGCGCAGGATGGCTGAGTGCGAATAGCCGAGATGGCGGCTTAAGTCCGTGAGAGTCGGCGGTGGGTCTTCGTGGAGGGCGTTCTCTAAGAGCCGACGCATACTTTCGAGACGACCTTGTTTCGCGTGAGCCTCGCAGACGTTAGGCGCTCCAGACCTGTTCCACCGACGTCCCCCGCCTGACCGTCGATATCGCGCTGTGATCTTGTAACAGAGTTTCCGGTCAGCCGCATAAAGGCTGTACGTGGTTGTGTAGCCCAGCTTGCGAGCAATCTCTGTTACCCGGAGCGGCACGTCTTCATCGAGCGCTGCAAGAAGAACTCGCCGGATTTCGCTCGCATGCCGGGACGGTGACACAGAGCGCTTTCCTCTGATGGCAACCGCTTGCTTTGCGGCGGCTATGTTCGTGGGCGTCGGTCCCAACGGAGCATAGAAGCTAGAAATCGGAACATTCAAGTATCGAGCGATTCGCAGCAGGTTTTCGAGTCGAGGGAGTGCTGCACCAGCCAGCCAAGTGTGCAGCATGGAATGGGGACACCGAACGTACTCTGCGAGGGCGAGGACATTGCCGCCTGCAACCTCTTCGAGATACACGATGAGGCTTCGGCGAAGCGATTCCCGGGCAGCCACCGGGTCGACCCGGGGAAGCATCGCCAGCAGCCCTCCTACTTGGGTGCAAGACCACGGTTGGTCTTCTCCGCTGGTCGAGCTAGGTTGTGACTGGTCACTGTCGGCATATGGCGCGCCCAACCAACCGCCACAGCGCTCGCAGAATCCCGGCTGGGAGAAAACGCCGAGTAGATTTAGCGCCCGCCCACAGCAAGGGCAAGTGTGACTGAGCGGCCGCTGGTGTACCGGGCAATGGGATGACACTTTGATTGCCCAGAGAAGCGGCTCATAAACGGTTTGCCCGTTCAGCCGCCATTGTTCGAAACAGGGCGCGCACCAGGTCCGGTGCCGATGAAACAAATGATCAGGCAGCGCGCAGCGGAAAGGAAGGAGGGTGAGATACCGCAGGTCACGCCGGCTCGTCGCCACTTCCAGAGCGTGAACCCACTTTTTGGCACGGTCTGTAACGCCGTTAACCGTGTAGCTACAAACTCGAAATCCATGTCCGCCGCGTCCGCCAGCTTTGGCCACCGGCGGGATGATCGCGCCTTGGGCATTCGGAACATCTGAGAGCACCCGGCCTACAAGGTCTCCAACGCTTACCGAGTGCGCTTCGGCAAGCCGGGCAACGTAGCCGCTCAGGCTCTCGACCAATGCGGTACCGATGCCAATCGGCTCAAGCGAATAGAGCCGGCTTCTCGGCGGAATCGGCGAGCTTGAGAGTGACCACGAATCAAAGAGCGGCTGCACTTGCATCCATTTGTCCAATGACGTCACGCGTCGGAAGCCGCTGGCCCGGTCGCCGGCGCTTGACCGGAGGGGCTGGCCGTGTCGGATCTACTTCTGTTGTCGCGTGAGTGCTCAAACCCAGTCTCCCGCGAAGCCGCGCTACTGCCTCGCTGCGCTCGTTCAGCTTGAGTTCGCCATCTGTAGTCTCCGCGTACAGTTGCTCGCATTGAGCTACGCACAAGGCTTGAGATTCAAGATTGGCTCTCGTCAACCGCCGGGCACCCTTTCGAGACGCTACGGTAGCAGCCCGCACCAGCCATTCCTTCAAAATGCCGACGCAACCAAGGCTCCGCTCGTATAGGAACTCCCAGTCGCTTACAAGGTCTGACTGATCCTCAAAAGCAAGTTCCTTCTCGAAGGACTGCACGACATTGATGAAGGTTTGGCGGTCTTCCGAATCTTCGGCACGGTAACGAGCGAGGTGAACGTCGACGCTTCGTCTGCTGAGTTGCCCATTCAGATTTCGGAACGCGAGCAGGTCGTAGGTCCCGAACAAAACGTGTACGGTCTTGGTCTGGTTGGCGATGGACTTGACTACATCCAATTGATCGAGCAGGCGGCGACCTGATGAAATCTTGCCGAGGTGCTGGGCTTCATCGATCATGACCGCGACGGGCCGGCGATAGCGGATAGCCTGCTCCACGGCGTATCGGTATTCGGTACCGACCGCTCTGAATGTGGGCATGAAGCGCATGCTGGGTTCGACGAAGGCCCGCTCCACCTGTCGATTCAGCTTACGGTCGATCAGCGGCTCGTCAAGTTGGTGGAGGAGACGTTTGTAGTGATCGCGCCAGTTGAAACTCCCGGACTCAGGAGCTACGGCTTCGACACTAACCACCGGGACCCGCGTGATGTCTTCATGGAGTTCGCTCAAGAGCTCCGCAGTAATCAACTGCTCCGTTTTCAACCGTAACGTCGTCTTACCGACCCCGGTCGGTCCAAACACAAAAATGAGCGAATTCGGCTCGGCCCCCCGTATTGCATTTATCAGTGTCTCTTTGGCTTCCACGAGCCGAGGATGCGCCACCGTGAAGGAACGAAAGCGGTCAAGTCGCAACTCAGTACCATCCGGTTCCCGATTGTGGTTAGCCGCCATCAGAAGTCTCCGTAGACCGCGCTGGCCTCAGCTTGACCGGGTACTGATATCGGCGGCGTAGCGTTCCCAGACTGTGATTCCTTGAAGGCCTCTCGACTGGAGGCTGCGTCTGGAACAACAGCGGGGCCGTTCTGGCGGATCGACTTGCTTTCCCGATCACGCAATCGCTGTAGGAGACACTTCTCTTCCGCTTCGGCTGATCCAAGAAAATCTGCCAGTTTCCGAGCCGTCAGAGTGAATCGCTCCCGAGAGTGCAACTGGCTTCGTCGGCGTACCTCCTTGGACGCCAACATTATTTCTTTCTCCGAACGGCCCCGCAGCGCCGCATAGTGCTCAGAGTGGCCCTCCGTCCATCGGTTCTTCACAAACGCGTAAGCTTTGCCGATATCAAAAGGATCGTACCGGACGGCGACGTCGTGATTTTCAACCGTGGGATCGCGAAATGCCTCGGCCCAGTAGTACACGCCGTTGACGATGACCCCACGCCCAGGTGACACTCTCGCAGTGCCCCGTTGAGTTGTTGGAAGGGTAGCCATTAAGAACGCTTGATCGTAGGGAATCAATCTATTCGGGCGAACGCCGGTGCTTTCCAGGCCCTTGAAATACGCCTCTCGCGGGGTTTGCCCAAGAGCTGGGTGCTCAATGGTGTCGTAGATCTCGAACAGGAAGGATGACAGATAGTCGTAAAGACAACCAAGAGTCCAAGCTGCCTGTCCCACAGGGCTCGTTGCTCTTTGTGACCTGTCGGACGTTGCGCGTGATCTGGGTGTTGCCCCGCAGGTTGTGAATAAACTGAGTGTTTGTGGTGCCGAAAAGCCGCTCGCAGACGGAGCCGAACCTCGCCTTTGCCGGCGGCCGCGTCTTCTTGGTGCATTCATAGCGGGCCAGGAGCGTTTCGAAATATGTGCTCTGGAATTCGGGGCCACCGTCAATGACGATAATCTGCGGCAGGCGGCCATGGCGCCGGACACAATCCCGCAGAATCATCATGCAGGACCTGTAGCTCGGAGCGTCGAATGTCAGATAGAGCGCAAGACAACGCCGTGAGAAGGCATCCGTGAGAATCGTCATCCACGGCCGCCCGAGTGGACGGCCGGTGTGGGAGCAGACGACTTCAACGTCCAACTCGGTATGATCGATGTGCCCGATCTCGAAGGGACGGTCTCCATGGCGCGGCGTAGTCGGTTCCAACTCGAAATAGAAGGATGCATGGGTGTACGCGGCGCGTCGCCCCCGCCGCTTTAACGTTTGTTCGAAGGTCGGACGCTCGCGCACGGCAACACAGAACGTGACGTAGCTCGGCGCTTCGATGCCACGCTCGTCGCATTTGCGCTTCAGCGCTGCCCACGACGCGATCTTTGTCTTTTGCCTGAGATTCTCGTAATCGTTCTCGATAAACTGAATGAGCAGGTCGCGCGACTCCTCGGACAAGCGGCTGGTTCTGTTTCCTCGCTTACTGGTCTTCCCCAGCAAACCCACATACCCGTTGCCGTACTGCTCTTTCGCGAGCCTATACTGCGCCGCCCACAGGCGCAGCGTCCTCGCCGGGATAGAATGCGGAGCTTTTTCCCCTGCAAGATGACGTTTCACAAGATCGAAGCGCCGGTTCGCGGCGACCAAGTCCTGCTCGCTGGCCGTTGCCAGGAGATGGAAGGCCTCGCTATGCGCAACTGGCGCTTGAGCAGACGGGCCGCCGATGCGTCCGCAGTTCGCCACACGCTCCTTCAACTCATGACAAGCTAGCTGGTATGCAGTAGCAACTTCTGCGTTGACAAAGACGCGAACCTGGTCTGGCTCGACGATCGCGGCTGCGCTAAGGTCCACGTAGACGCCGCCGCTTGCGATCAGTAGGTAAATCTCGTCAGGTTCCGCAACGCCGCGGACCTTTTCCAACAGCTCCTGCAGAAGTATTCCTGGTTCTGCTTCGATTGCCGTTTTGATGGCGGCGTCGATAAAGCCTGTCGCACCCGCAGAGTCGAATCGCAGATAGTCGTCCAGGAACTGGAGGTTCCGCTGGAGAATCCAATTAACCTCCGCCGATGACCATACTCGGTAGTCCAAGCCCAGTGCCGAGGCGTGCACTTCTCCCGGCGGGCAGCGCCAGTTGCCGTAATTATCTCGAAGGTAGCGGTGTGGACTCTTGATGGCCAGCTTTTCGAGATCCTCCGAGGTTTTGCACTCTACCCATCCCGCAGAGTCGCGGCGAAGCACAAAATAGTCTGGGGTATGCAGAATCGACAAGCGTCTTCCGTTTGCCGCGGGATAGGCGAGCGGAATGGAGGGCGGCTGGTCGTAATACTCCAGCACTCCAGAATCGTGCTCCATTTCGTAGGCGAAGGGCAATTCAACTCGGTGGCTTTCGAACTGGATGGTGATGCCCATTTTGCGGCTGGGATACCGACCGGAGACGTTTTGGCGACCGCCTCCAACGCGACGAGTAGGATTACGGGACCGTACCGCAGTGATCGTCGCACGTGTTGTCTCGGTCAACCCGAGCCGTGCACACCAGCCAAGAAAGTCCGCCTCGTTGAGCACTTGCCCTCCGCAGCCGGTACGGCAGAGACGCCGCTGGCTACTTTCGGATGTGCGAACTGCGCTCGTTCTTTAGCGCCAACGTGTACCTTCGGCCGGCTTCAGCCATAAGCTTCTGAAGATCGCGGCCGTTCCGGATGGCCCTTTCCAAATCCTCGGCCAACTCGTCAGGCACATAGATCGAAAACCGGCGATTCCCCTTGCGGCCATACAACGAATAACTGGAGTGTCCCTGCCCTGCTTCGCATAGCTGACAGCGCTTTCGAATACAGGGGCTCTTCCGCAAGGACAGAGACCCGATGGCCACAGGCCAGAGATCGCGAACTGCCCTCTGAAACCAGAGTCTGACCTGTTCCGGGGTTTCTGTTCGAGTCATTGTATAGGTGCATACTAGCACACATACATTGTCGATACAAGACAAAAACTACAAGCAACTGAAGGCCCGGGTCTACAGGTGTGCCGCCGGGGGATGGGGTGGAAACGTCTCCTGCTCGATCACATAACCAATCGCGGCATAGCCCTTCAGCCTGCGCTCGTACATTCTGGCCAGCATTGGAACGTAGTTGTCCACATAATCGTAGACCTGCACGAATCGTTTGTTGTCGTGGAGACGATGCAACCGCCCCACATACTGCTGCAACGTGCCCTTCCAGGAGATCGGCATGGCCAGGAATAGCGTGTCCAGACGCGCGTCGTCAAACCCTTCTCCGATGTAACTTCCCGTCGCCAGAATCACCCGCGATTCGTTTTCCGGCACTGATGCCAGGGCCGCCGCCGTTGCTCGACGCTGCTTCTTCCCCATGCCGCCCTTCAAGACGAAGACGTGCTTGGCAACACCCTCAAGTTTGGCTGCGAAATGCTGGAGATGCTCTGTCCGACCGGTCAGAAGCAGCGGGCAACGTCCAGATTCTATGGCGCGTACGATGTCGTTGGCGATCATCTCGTTGCGCGAGACATCATCGACGAGCGCGGCGTAGATGTCCTGGATCGTGACCTCGGTGAGTTCGGACGCCATCCGGAACTCCGTATGGCGGGGAGTCACCTTGTGCTCAAAGGGTGTCGTTTCGGTCATCGTCCGGGCGCTCATGCTGAACCGTACGGGGCCACACTGCATGTAAATGATCGGATGGTGCCCGTCCTTCCGCGTCGGCGTGGCGGTCAGACCGACAACATACTTGGCCTTGACCTGCCTCATCACCTGTTCGAACGTGAAAGCGGATATGTGGTGGCATTCATCGACGATCACCTGGCCGTACTCAGCAACGAAGTCCTTCACTTCGTCTTTTCGGTACAGGCTTTGGATGACGGCGACATCCACGTAACCCGTCCGGTCCATTTTGCCGCCACCGATATGTCCGATCGATTTGGCTGGCAGATCCAAGAACATCCCAAGGCGCTCCTGCCACTGATCGAGCAACTGCTGCCGGTGAACGACTACCAGAGTGTTGACCTTGCGTTTCGCGATCAGCCACGCCGCAACGGCGGTCTTTCCGAACGCTGTCGGCGCGCAGAGGATACCTTCGTCGTGTGCGGTGATCTTCGTGACCGCTTCCTCCTGGAACGGCCGAAGCTGACCCTGGAACTCCGCTTCAATCGCTGTGCCTGAGTACCGTTCGTCCCGAACTTCGGGCCGGATCTTGTGCGCCTCGAGAAGAGCCAACGTCTCAGTCAGGCAGCCACGAGGCACAGCAATGTGATGGGCGAATTCCTGGCCGCATGCGATCACACGCGGTTTGTCGAACGTCGAGAGCCGCATCGCCTGAGCCTTGTAGAACTCCGGGTTCTGAAATGCGGCCAGCCGGAGTAACCGATTTAGCATGGCTGGTGGGAGATCCTTCTTTTCCACGTAAACAAGATTCGCGCGAACGACCTGAACAGTCTTTGGTAGCGGCCCTTCGATCGGCCGCTCCCTCCGCTTGCCAGAATGTGGCAAGGTCCACGGGTCTCGTGCATCGTCGTCATCGGCGATGCTAATCCGGACTCCGATCAGGTCGCCTTTGCGCTGAGCTTCCGCAACGATCTCCTCGGCGGCGGCGGCCGGCATTCGTCGAATTGTCGAAAGAAACTGCCATTGGTCGGGGTACGGTTGGAAGTCTGAGTCAATGAACACACTGTTGCCCAACTTGCGTGGCGCAAACTGCAAGGGGAGCGCAATCAGATTCCCGAGCCCTCCCTTGGGCATCGTGTCCTGGTTGGGGAAAAAGCGATCATAGGAATCGAGACCGAGCTGATGCCTGCGCTCCATGGTGCGCGTGAGAATCAGGCATCCCAGTTTGCGCGCGGTAATCGCTGACAGCGCACGATCAAAGAAGATCCAAATGTGGCCGCCGTTCCCGGAGCGAGAACGCTCCAAGGCAGCTGGCACACTCAACTCCTGGCAGGTCTCAAGGAAAGCCTGAGCGTCATACTCCCAAGTCTTCTTGTCGAAGTCTGCCGCGAGAAACCAGCACGTTTCGTCAGACAGGAGGGGATATACGCCAACGGCTTCCTTGCCCAAGAGGTGGTTCTCGATGACGGCGTCGGTCACCGGGAGGAACTTCCTTGTCTTCTGGTCGACTTTCTTCCGCTCCTCCGGGCGGCTTTTGTTAATGGCCTTCCAGTCCTTTACGGCCGCCGGCACATATCCCGATCGGCCGTCGTCATTCTTCCATCGCCGTGCGTAGACATCTTCTCTCCCGCGAAACAGGCTTCGAAACAGCGCGATTCTTTTTCTGGCACGCTCCTCCTTGTCCACCGGTGGCGCCGTCTCGACGGTTTTGGTTGGAGGCCGATTCTCTGGCGCAAGTTGCGGAATCGGAATGCTGTGAACCGCCAGGAGCCGCCGCAGGCGAGCGTTTTCCTCCCGGAGGCGAATATTTTCCTGCTCTGGAGGCTCGAATGGAAGAGATTCCGAACCCTTCTCGGTCATACCGCGTTCACCGCTCCGTGCGACGTGTCAGCACTTCTTGGAGATACTCCTGTACGCCCGCAAACACCGCGGCGATATCAGTTGGGAGCCCGCATTCTTCCGCCAGGGCTTGAAACGGGATCTGCCAATCCGCTGGCGGCGGAACCAAACCCCCCGGCAAATCGTGTGTTCCTCTTCTCTCAAACGTCAGACGCAAGGCGTCCAGGATTCTCTGTTTATCCATGCCTCCTGATCTGATCAGGAGAGCCAGGTCCACCAAGTCCTTCACTCTGCTGTTCGCAGCGTTCCGCGGGAGCGTGTAGGCATGAATCTTTTCAGCGAACTGCTGCTCGCGAGCGATCATCCGGACGCGCGCCGATTCGATGCCAGCGAATCCCAGCCAGTCCCGGCAGATGATTGTTTCCAGCGGCTGCATAACCACGTCACCAATGCCGGCATCCAGGTGGAATCGGGCAAAGATCCGTTCGTCCATTCGAGCTTCGACAGGATAGCGAGCCCCGCCGTACGGCGCGGCGGTCAAGTCGATGACAGGCGGTCCGATCGCGTACTCGAACCAGTCACCAAGAGGGATGTCAGCCACGCTCTGCAGCATCCCGCGTACAACCTGGTTCGTGTCACCACCCGCCGATGTTGCTGCCCCCACTCGCTGCAATGTCAGGTCGATGTCCACCGTTGATCGAGCAGCCTTGAAGCGCAGCTCCAGCGCATAACCACCCTTCAAAACCCAGGGCGCTGGTTCTTCCCGGAACAGCCTTGCCAGCAGACGGTCGAATGATACCTGTCGCCGGAGGCGGTTGAGATCGATCTGATCAGTAAGAGAGGCCCTCTTCAGGCGTTCTTCAAGAGCCCTTCGGAATGCTCCCGCCGTCGCATATGTCCTGGGTGACGGCATCATGCAGCTCGCCGCAGCACTTCCTCTACGATTTTGCGCGCAGGTCCGCTCATTTGCGTGTTCCGAATCTGTTGGCGAGTGATCAGACCACGGTCGACAGCCTGCCTTAGCGCCTGGCGGATGAAGTGCCGCTCGACCGTGCCAGCCTCGATCAGGTCAAGAATCGTCCGCAGAGGGCGAGTAAACTTGAAGCCCTGCGCCGTCTGTACGTCGCTCTCGGACAGGTCGGCATAATGAAGTACGAGGATGCCGGGAATATCGCTGTTGCGCCGGAAATCTGTCGGAACGGTCATGTGGAGCTTCGCCGGATTCAGGTCTGACAGATCGTAGAGGCTGAGCGCCGTGTGGTGGCTGTACGCACCCTCGACTTCCTCGTTCCGGTTCCGGGACCACAGTGCCCAAAGGACTAGGTCGGGCCGATCAGCCGCCGGAAAGAGAGCGAGCCGGTAGATACCCCGGTGCTCGCGGATCCAGTTCCCGACCTGCACATGATAGGGGTGCGTGTTTTCGGCGAATCCGGCCGCCTTAGCCTGCTTGGTGGTGAAGAAACCTTGCTGCTGCTCAGCAAACTCGAAGAGCTGCCGCGAGGCTTCACGGTGAGACTGGGCCATAACACAATACTACAACTTTCTTGACGCTAAATCAACCGCAGGTGATTGGGAAGCCTACGGCCGCACTGCAATTCCGGCAAGGTTATGGTTTGAGAGCCTCCGCCGGCGACGGCGGCCTTCCACGCTAAATCAACAACTTGAAGGAGATCATGCGGCAAGGTTATGGTTTAGGTCCGGCAAAGTTATGCTTTAAACCACATGGAAGCCATCGAGGTGCTTGATGACGAGGCCGCTTCCCTGCATGACGGCATGGTCCGGATCGATGGCGAAGGATTGGAGAGCATCAACTAGACGAACGGGCGGGCGTCATGCGCTCTGATAAAGTTGCAAGTGAGAGCAGTCCCTCCCGTGCGGAGGGACTCTCTGCGTAAATCGAAATGGCCACAACCGACAAGAAGGACTATTACGGCGCGCTGGGCGTGAAGAAGACCGCCTCGGCGGAGGATATCCGCAAGGCGTTCCGTAAGCTGGCGCGCAAGTATCACCCAGACGTGAACCCGGACAAGGGGGCTGAGGAGAAGTTCAAGACAATCTCCGAGGCGAACGAGGTGCTGAGCGATCCCAAGAAGCGGAAGGTATACGACCAGCTTGGGTTCTACTCAGACAACATCGATCCGGCGGCAGCCGAGGCGTATTCGCGCGGCGGCAGCTCTAGCGGGTTCGGCGGAGGCACCGCGCATGGCGGCGAGGGCCAGGAAGTTCCGTTCGATTTTGACGGTTTCGATTTCAGCGACGTTGCTGAGGGCGCTCGACGCTCGGGCACCAGCGGAGGCGGCGGTTTCCGCGACATCTTTTCGTCGATGTTTGGCGGAGGCATGCGACCGCAGTCAGCCCAACAGCAGCAGGAGCCGGGCAGCGACCTGGAGTATCAGATGAACGTCGGCTTCTGGCAGGCCATCCGGGGCGCAGAGCTGCAACTCAGCGTGCCGCACCTCGAGAGCTGCGCCAACTGCCACGGGCGAGGATACCTGGAGATTCCGGGTGAGTGTCCGCAATGCCACGGCAAGGGACAGGTCACGCAGAAGAGCGGCAGCATGAAGTTCAACATGCCGTGTCCGCGCTGCGGCGGCAGCGGCAAGAACCGCACGGTCTGCGTGGTATGTCACGGCGAGGGGCGGGTGGAGCGTGAAGAGAACATCCGGGTACGGATTAAGCCCGGCACGCGCGACGGACAGCGTATCCGGCTCGCGGGCCGCGGCAACGCCGGAACGATGGGCGCACCGGCCGGCGACCTCTACATCATCGTGCGAGCGGGTGAGCATCCCGTATTCAAGCGCGACGGCGACGACATCTATCTCAACATTCCTGTAACGGTGAGCGAGGCGGCGCTGGGCAGTAAGGTGGATGTGCCCACCATCGATGGACGCGCGCAGTTAAAGATTCCTCCGGGAACGCAAAGCGGGCAGAAGTTGCGCCTGCGCGAAAAGGGCGTGCCCTCTGCGGTGCGGGAAAACGTGCGCGGCGATGAGATCGTGGAAGTGAAGGTCGTGGTGCCGACCTTGCGTGATGAGAAGTCAAAGGAGATTTTGCGCGAGTTGGCGAAGCTGAATCCGGAAGACCCGCGGGAAGAGCTGTGGGAGAAGGTCAGCAAGCTTAGCAGTCAGCAGTCAGCAGTTTGCAGTTTGACGATATTGGCAGGCACAAGGTCGCTGGTGCCTAGCGGAATAATCGCTTGATTGGGATTGGCGAAGCTGATGCCCTCATTTTCAAAGTCCGCAGAGCCGGGTTTGGTCCTTGAGACCGAAAGATTGCGTCTGCGGCGGTTTCGGCGCGGGGATGTGGATGCTATGTTTGCCATCATCGGCGACGAGGTGGCCATGCGGTACTATCCAAAGATCTTCAACCGGCAAGATGCCGAGGATTGGATCGAGCGCAACTTGCGCCGCTACGCCGTGAACGGCCACGGACTGTTTGCGGTGACGCTGAAGGGCTCCGAGCAAGTAATTGGCGATTGCGGACTGATTCGAAAGGAGATTGAAGGCGGACCGCAGCTCGAGGTCGGCTATCATTTTCGGCGCGACCATTGGGGGCACGGTTATGCCACCGAGGCGGCGCGCGCCTGCATGGGGCTGGCGTTTTCGAACTTCGGCGCTGAGAAAGTAATTTCCCTGATCCGTCCGGAGAACGTACCGTCGCGCAGAGTGGCGGAGCGGAACGGAATGCAGGTCGAGCGGCAGGTGATGCACGCCGGGCTGCCGCATTTGGTGTATGCGATGAGGCGCGAAGATTATGGCCAAGCGTAAGAAGCAGGGCGCGTACATGATCAGCTCAGTGGCGGAGATGTACGGCATCCATCCGCAGACGTTGCGCCTCTACGAGCGCGAGGGACTGTTGAAGCCGTCGCGCACCGAGGGCAACACTCGCCTTTACACCGACGAAGACCTGGAACGGCTGGAGCTCATCCTGTCGCTGGCACGCGACCTCGGGGTAAACATCTCGGGGATCGCCATCATTCTGCAGTTGCGCGAGCGCATGGAAGAGATGCAGCGGCAGATGTCGGACTTCGTCAGCTACGTTCGCACCGAAGTAATGACGCGGGCCCACGCCGCCGACGCCTCGAAAGGTGCGATCGTGCCGGTGGGACGGACGGTCCTGGTTAAGACGGAAAGGAAAAGGTAACTGCTAACTGGTAGCTGGTGATAGGTAGCGAGCGGAAACCAACCAGATACCAGTTGTCCGCAACCGGGCACCCTCGAAATTCTGTAGTTCCCTTCCCGCTGTCAATTGTGTGACAATCGGCGAACGTGATTTCATTCCTACCGAGAGATTTGTGGAGGACGAGCTTGCATGGCTGACAACGGGAGCGCGACGGGTTTGACCCTGGTGGTGGTGCAGTCCAACGGATCGCCGTGGGTGCGATGTTCCGGTCGGCTCGTGGCGGGCGTGAGCGATCGGCTGTACCGCGAAGTCAGCGCGCTCATTCCGGGTTCGAAGCGCGTGGTGCTCGACTTCACCGAGCTTACCCACATGGACAGCATGGGCATCGGCACGCTGGTGCGGCTGTACGTGTCGGGTAAGTCGGCAGGCTGCGCGATTGAGCTGCTGAACCCCGGCAAGTCAATCCGGCAGTTGCTGGGCGTGACTCATCTGCTCAATGTGCTGGCAATCGTCGGGGAGAACAATATCCGGATGGGGTGAGAAGGCAGTGATTAGTGGATAGTGGTTAGTGGATAGATTGAAGTTTCAAGTTCCAATTGCTTGGGAGTCGGGGATACCGTGCCCCTCCCGCATCGTCTCGCTACGGTCTTGCCTGGCCTGAAGCGGCAGGAGCCGGACTAACGTCGTACACCATCATCGCCCGGTCGATCATTTGCTTCGGCGGATACTGCAACAGCCAGCGATAGCTGTTCGGGTCGGGCAGAACTTGTCCAGACAACGCACTCGCTCCCACGACAACTTTGCCGGTCACCGGCTCGTTGGGAGCCAACGGAGTGGCGCGCACGCCGTAGAGCGCGGGATTGACCGAGCCGAAATACGCCAAGTGCAGCGGCTCTCCCAGGTGCTGGAATTCATATTCACGCAAGGCGATGAGTCCTTGTCCCCAGTCGAGGTTGCTGTCGGTGAGGTAGCGCCAGGCGTTCTGCGGCCGTACCAGAATGTTGAAGTACGCAAGGTAATCGGGGGCGACGCGCACCGTGTCGGCGGCGTTCAGTCCCAGCACCAGCAACAGCCCAATGATGTTGTAGTTGATCCGCTTGGGGCCCCACCAGGTCGGGACCTCAGTGCCCACTCTCGCTTGCAGCGCGACCACATGCTCCCAGATGGATCCCGCGATAAGCAGCGCGAATGGATAGAGCGGCAGAATGTGGCGCTCGCCGATGTCGTACTTCGACTGAATCGCGAAGAACAGGAACACCGCGGCGAAGCTGCACATGACTAGCAGGTCGGCAGGGGCGCGACAGACTCTGCGCACGCCCATCAGGAGTGCAGCGAGTACTAATGCAAGCAAGACTGTCGGCCACTTGAGCACGATGGCTGCCGGATAGTAGAGCTTGATTCCGCCTGTGGGGTAAATCTTGCCGAAGAACCACGCGGGGCGGCCGTGCTTGTTGCTCATGGCAACTTCGCGTAGGCCCTCGAAGAACTCCCCTGACGGAACCACGAGGTTGATGTGGAGATGCGACTTCGTCGCCCAGGTCTTGAGACCACGGTTGGGGAAGGTTGCTGTCACCTGTCCGTCAGCGACTTTGAAGTGCGAGACGTGGAAGAAGTATCCCGCCCATAGCGTGACCAGCGCGAGCAGCAGCGCGGCCATGGTGGGTTTCCAGTTCCATCGCCGAGGGTGCAGCGCTGCGCCTTGCGGCTTCAGCAGCAGCATCAAGACCAACGCCAGCAGCACCAGCGGCGGCGCGTAAAACTTCGACAGCAGCAGTCCGCCGAGGGCGAGGCCCAGAAGAATGGTTTGCGGCCAGCTTGATTTGCTTCGCCATCGGATGAGTTGAAACGCCACCAGAAAGATAAACAGCGTGCCGATGCCGTCGGTCGTGACGACGGAAAAGTTGGCAATCAGCGAAGGCGTGAAAGCGAATAACGCCAACGCGACGTTCGCCGCTCCGTCGGAGAACAGGCGGCGGGTAGCGAACCAGAGCGCGAGCCCCAGGAAGACGCCCAAGAGCGTGTTCATCGGACGAGTGCGCGCGGCCATGTCTTCGGGAAGCGGCTGCATCGAGTCGATGCGGTAGCCGTTCGGCATCTGCCGCCATACGAATTGGCTGTCGAGGTCGCGGATGGGCAGCGTGAGCCACAGCCGTCCGAGCGGCGGATGGTCGTTCCAGTGCTCGAAACGGCCGTGGCGCCAGGCATCTACTCCGGCGATGATGTGCGCAGGTTCGTCGTAGGTCATCGACTGCGTGTTGATGAACCAGAACGACTGCATGGTAAAGATGGCGAGCAGAACGAAGGGGACGGCGTTACTGACACGCAGCCTGCGGCGTTGAGAGAGCAGCGAATAGGGATTGGAAGTTGAAGTCGTTTTCACGAGCAACGTTCACGATAGCAGAAAGAAACGCGGCCGTTGGAGCCGGCTTGCGAGATCAGCTCGGCTTGGGCGCAGACACGGCTGCGGCATCCACCTTTGGCTTGAGGCGCGAAATGCCCTCGCGCGCTTTGGCAGCATAGGAACCGTCAGGCAAAATCTTGACATAGGCCTGGTAGTTGGACATCGCGCCCTTCAGATCGCCGGTCTTTTCCTGCACAACGGCGAGCTTGTAAGTGGCTTCGGCATCGTGAGGCTTCCATGTAAGCGCCTCTTCGTAACGGCTGATAGCGGCGCGGGTGTTGCCCTGCTTGAGATAGTAGTCGCCGACCTCGATGCACTTGGCGGCCCTGTGCGGATCATAGGGATGAAACTCTCCGAGCTCTTCATCGCTGGCGCCAGGGTGCTTCTCGTCATCTTTGGGAGGAGCAACGTCGATTTCAGTCTGCTTGCTGGAGCTCTCGTCGGGTGAAATCTGGTCGGAGCGAGGCGGAGCCTTGCGGTTGTCTTTGGGCTTGGGGGCGTTGCTATCAACCGGCACGCGCTGCACAGGGACGGGGCCCTCCTGCTCATTACTTTGAGCCAGGGCCACGCCGGAGAGGCACAGGCAGGCCGTCGCGAGAATCAGAAACCGCAGCCGCACATTCATATTCTATTGCAACCCGCATGGGCAACGGATGACTCGCGCAGTCGCTCGACAAAAAACAACCCCACCCCGGTTGCCCGGGATGGGGTTGTGAGTGAGGGTCTTTCTGCCTACAAAGTACTAGGCGCTCCTGCGGCGTCCCGATGTCATGGGAGACCGAAGAAGCGGTTGGCGACGTTCTTGCCGGTCATGTTGCCCAGGCCGGTGACCAGGTCAAACTGATAGCCGGCGGCATAGCCATTGTTGCCTGTCGTCACGTCATACAAAAAATAATTGTAGTTGGACGCGGCGGCCTGATACAGGCTGGTATTGAGGAAGGTGAGCTTGCTCTTCCCGAAGCTGACACGAGCGGTGTCGATGTTAGCCACCAAGCCAGCCGTAACGGGACTTGCCAGGCTGGTGCCACCGACAATGTAGTAACCAGTTCCCCAGTAATAGTTGTTGATGTAAACAGAGAAGCCAGTGGCGGGATCAGCCACCGCTGCCACGTCGGGTGACGCGCGGTACGGATAGCACTGACCGGAGTTGTTGTTTCCCTGATAAGCAGGCATCGCTTCGGCCCCACTGCATCCGCCGCCGCTGCCGGCCCAGCCAACCTCGGAGGTGCGCTGCAGGTTGGAGTTGACGTAGAGCGAAGTTCCGCCGACGCAGGTGACGCCCGGAACCGAGCAGGGATAACCAACGAACCCCTGCGTCGGCCAGCTGCCGCCATCACCGGAGGAGTACAGCATGACTTTGTTCTGCGTGTAATAGAAGTCGTAAGCTGTGTTCTCTCCGCCGCTCCAGCTATTGGTTACGATGTCGGCTGCGGGAATCACGTAATTGATTCCGTACGCCGCACAGTAGATAGACGCCGGGCAGCCCTTGGCAGCAATGTCGTCCGCCTGGCCGAGGCTGTCATAGCTGTTGTCATACGCCTGTATGTACACCAGTTGCGCCTTGGGCGCCATGGCATGCGCCGACTGCAGGTCGAGGTTGGATTCCAAGTCCCATCCGCTGCCAGTGCCGTCGTACGGACTAAGGTTTACATTGACGAACGTCTGCCCAGCGAGACCCATGTCCGTGTTGAACTGGTTGAAGTCGGGCTGCGCGCCGGGATAGGCATACGCATCGACGATAGCGATGACGATGTTCTTGCCCTGGTTAGCTCCGACAATCGAGCTGACTTGGTACGCGCTTGTCAGTCCCTTCGGACAGAAAATGTAGCCATATGTCCAATAGGTCTGGCAGAAGGAGGGCTCGTTCGGAGTGACGGCCTTTTTGACCCCCAATGCGTGGCCCACCATGATCGTCGGCCGCGCCAGCGGTTTGCCAGCCACGGCAGACTGCGGAACCACGGTAACAGGCTTGCCGGTACTCTGAACCGCCGCTATTGCCTTGGCGGCGAGGGTCTTGTCGGGACGAATTGCTGCGTTCTGCGCAAATCCCAACTGGCAGGCCAGCAGAACAACGAGTGAGATGAAGCAACGTTTACGTAGGTTCATTACAGCACCCCCTTAAAACGGCGGCGAACATAGCCCGCCAGACCGAGCGCGGAAGTTCCCAGCAGCAGCAGTGAGCTGGGCTCGGGCACCGACGAAACGCCAAGCGAGCCGATGGCGAAATCCGGCTCGTAGGGACCAATGCCGTAGGCGGTAAACTGCGCCGCATACACATCGGCCATCCCGGAGACGTCAAACGCTCCGATAAACAGTGCCGTCCCAACGTTGGTGTCAGAGACGCCGGTCGTCGTGTAGATGCCGAGCGACTGATAGTTGCTATCGAACAGTTCAATCGAGGCCGTGAAGGCGCCGAAATAGGTAGACTGGATATAGGCCCCGGCTCCATACACGCCCATGTCAAAGGTGGTGGCGATCGAGGTTGGCGTATTGCCGAACGTCGAGCCGTTGTAAATCAGGCCCATGCCGCTGGCGAAGTTGCCGTTCCACGAGGTGCCCTGCTGCAGGTTGTAGAAACCCTGCATAGTGCCGACCAGGCCGACCGATCCGGTAGCTCCAAGGCCGGAGACGAAGGTTTGCGGAGACGCGAACTGGGCTCCTGTGCAGCCGTACTGACACCAGTTCACATAGTCATTGAAGAGTGCGGGGTTGGTGGTACCGGTTACACCCGCCCACCCACTGCCCAATCCGAAGACGAGGCAGAGCAAAAGCAAGGCTAACTTTTTCATAGTCCTCCTAAGAGACACGTTCACATGTGAGTTTCGGGGGAGGACTCCACCTTAGCGCTATTTCGAATTGCCGCAGCAGAAATCTCAGAAAATTCCGCATCGGCATTCCATTATGGGAATCCCGACCGGCAACTGACCACCGCACTTGCCCGCGCCCGTTCTACTCCTGGTTTCGAGCACACCGTAGCCGGTTTATTCGTGAGACAAGCAAAAGGCCGCCCGCGGGGACGGACGGCCTTCAGGGGAAGATGGGCACTGTCAAACCCACCGTCTGCAGGAGAGACCTCTGTGTACTATTGCTGATCGCTATCGGGCGGCATGCGTGTTGCAGTGGACTGCGCCGACTCTAGTGAGTTTGTCAGCAGCGCAACATCGACGCGGCGATTCTTCGCGCGCCCGGCAGCATTGGTGTTTTCCGCAACCGGATTCTCCATGCCCAAACCAATGATGAATATCCGGTACGGCGGGACGTGATGTTTCGCGGCGAGATACTGGATCACAGCGTCAGCGCGCCGCCGGCTCAACTGGTTGTTATATTCGACCGATCCGACTCCGTCGGTGAAGCCCTGCACCTGGATGATGTAGTGCTTCTGGCCGGTAACTTGCTCCGCAAATTCATCCAGCATCCGCTCGTCGCTCTTGGTGAGCGTCGTCTTGTTGAATCCAAACTGGATCGTCGTGTTAGCGGTCGGCTTGTAGTTATCCAGGTTCTCGACCGTCCCTTGCAATCCGTTCAGACCAGTACCGAGGCGCGCCGCCTGCTGGTTGGCTTGACTCGCGGAATCTCCCGCAGCGGCGGCCTTCTGCTCGGCGGCGTTGGCGGCGGTGATGCCCTGCTGAGCCTTGCTGTCAGCATCTTTGATGCCCTGGGTGTTCTTGGCGGTTATGTCGTTCAGCTCGCCGATCTGGTTGTTGATCGGCGTGATCTGGTTCTGGACATATTTCTTGGTGGCACAACCAAGGTTGGCGAAAAGAGTGGTGGCCACCACCGTGCCGATCAGAATTTCTTTGCTCATCGAGATGTACCCCGCATTGCGACAAATCGTGGTTTTCGTTAGTGCACGCTAATCGCCAAACGCCATCAACTGCGAGCCGCGAAACGCCTGTCCTGTTTTCAATCAGTTGCGCGATGATGCGATCGTTTCGGATCAGTGCGACCGGATAATAGTGACGCGGGGAGTAGAATTTTTACAGGGTGTTTACGTGGCCGGAGTGTCCCTCCGTGCGCTATTTCAAGCGATTTGCGCTTCTACTCATGGACTTGCATCAGAAAATCCGCACCTTGCCCACTTCGGCGGGCGTGTATCTGTACAAGAACGCCGAAGGACAGGTCATCTACGTCGGCAAAGCCAAGAACCTGCGCGCGCGCGTGCGGTCGTACTTCGTGGAAGGCGCGGCGGAAAATGCCAAGACGGGTTCGCTCTTACGCGAGGCCGTCGATCTCGACTACATCGTCGTCGACAACGAGCGCGAGGCGCTGGCGCTGGAAAACAACCTCATCAAGCAGAAGAAGCCGCGCTACAACATTCTGCTACGCGACGACAAGACCTATCCCTACATCAAGCTGACGATGGGCGAGCGCTATCCGCGGGTGTACGTAACGCGGCGGCTGCGCAAGGACGGATCGCTCTACTTTGGCCCGTACTTCCCGACCAGCCTCGCCTACCGACTGGTGGACCTGATTCACCGGCACTTCCTGATCCCGTCGTGCAAGCTGGATTTGAACCGCTACTATCCGCGGCCGTGTTTGCAGTACTACATCGGGCGCTGCCTGGGACCGTGCGTGAAAGACCTCACCACGCCCCAGCGCTACGCCGAGGCCACGCACGACGTGAAGCTGTTTCTCGAGGGCCGCGGCGCCGATCTGACGCGATCGTTGCACGAACGCATGTCTGCCGCCGCCGAACGCGAACAGTATGAACTGGCCGCCAAGTATCGCGACCTGATTTCGACCGTCGAAATGCAGGAATCCAAGCAGCGCATGCACGCCGTCGATGGCGACGACGCTGACGTTTTCGGCTATCACTACGAGAACCAGATGCTGGCGGTGAACCTGTTCCATGTGCGAGGCGGCAAGATCATGGACAAGCGCGAGTTCTTCTGGGAAGACATGCAGGAAATCGTCGGCGATGAGGGCTTCGCGCCGGGCGAGTTCTTCTCGGCGCTGCTGAAGCAGGTGTATCTGGACCAGCATTACATTCCGCACAACGTCTACGTACCGGTGGACTTCGAAGACCGCGCCATGCTGGAGGAAGTGCTCTCTGACGGGCAGCACCGCAAAGTGCAAATCCATGTGCCGCAGCGTGGAGAGAAGCGTTCGCTGGTGGACCTGGTTGGGCAGAACGCCAAGCAGGCCTACGACCAGCGCTTTCGCGTGATGAAGCCGGCGGCGAAGGTCATCCAGGAGGCGTTGCAGGACGCGCTCACATTGCCCGAACCGCCGAAACGCATCGAGTGCTTCGACATCTCCCACATTCAGGGCGCTGAGACGGTGGCGTCGATGGTGGTTTGGGAGGACGGCAAGATGAAAAAGTCGGACTACCGCAAGTTCATCATCAAGACGGTGGTTGGTGTGGACGACTTCGCGTCGATGCGTGAGGTGGTCACCCGACGCTATTCGCGCCTACAGACCGAGGAAAAGCCGCTGCCCAGCCTCATCCTGATTGACGGAGGCATTGGGCAACTGCATGCGGCCGCCGATGCGCTGGAGGCCATCGGCATCGTGAACCAGCCGCTGGCGTCGATCGCCAAGCGCGAAGAGATCATCTACGTGCACGGGCAGGAAGACGAGCCGGTAGTGCTCGATCGACACTCACCGGTGCTGCATCTGGTCCAGCTCGTTCGCGATGAGGCGCACCGTTTCGCCGTGACGTTCCATCGCAAACGGCGCGAGATTCGCGATCGCAAGACCGAACTGTTGGAGATTCCCGGCGTGGGGGCGCAGACTACACGCCGCCTGCTGGAGCACTTCGGCAGTCTGGAAGCGGTAAGGCAGGCCGACTCGGCCGCGCTGGCTGCGGTCGTCAGCCGGCCGCAGGCCGAGGCGATTTTGCGGCACTTTCGAGAGGCAGACGGCGATAACAGTCGGGCATCGGCTAACCCCGCTTGATTCAGCCAGTTAGCATGTTTTTGGGCGAAAACAAGCCGCGTTTTCTGCTTCCTTCCGACCCCTTGGCGCGTCAAACTAGGATAAACTTTCGGAAGTCCTCCCTTTATGAAGCCATTACGCCAGCTCAAGCCGACGTCGTTCCAGACCTGGACAGCCCTGCTGTGCGTGCTGGTGACGGCTGGTTTCGGCTTCGTGCAGGCGGTGCATGTGCACGACGCTCTGGCGGGTCAAACCTCTTCGCCGACGTCGCACTGCTCGTTATGCGTAGTGGCGCATAGTGCTGTACTGATCAGCCCAGCTGCCGTCGCGCCTTTGCCGGCGGTTGCGGCTACCGTGTTCGCCGCCAGCGAGCCGCAACTGGAATCGCGGTTGCAGGTAGCTTCCTCGTACATTCGTCCTCCTCCGCAAAGCCTCTAATTCCCGCTGCATTTCCTTTGACCTTCGGCCCGCGTGATCGCGGGACGAAGTCACTCAATTCATTGGAAAGTCGCTTCCTTGACGGAGCAGCGCGCTGGCGCTGCTCAGGAAGCCGGCAACAGCTTTTGGAGGCTTGGATGTTGGGTAATTTCCTCACGCGTCATAACGTGCAAGTAAATCGTCCGGCGGAGGCCAGCCGCAACTGGCTGCGAGGCCTGGGTATTTGTGCGCTGGCGTTCTCGCTCAGTGCAACCGGGTTCGCAGCCGCGGGCGGCAACTCCGCAACCATCGACGGCACCGTCACCGATCCAACCGGCGCAGTCATCCCCGGCATGACCGTCGAAATCCAGAATCCGGTCAGCCAATATAGCCGAACCGCAACTACCGATGAGGAGGGAAAGTTTAGCTTCTCCAATGTACCGCCCAACAACTACCACCTCGTCGTGTCCGGTGCCGGGTTCGTCAGCTACATACAGGACGTGGACGTACACTCGGCGGTTCCTATCCTGCTGAAGATCACGCTGCAGGTTGGCGGCGCTTCGGAGACCGTTAACGTCCAAAGCGAAGCCGGTGACCTGCTGGAAAATGATCCGACGTTTCATACCGACGTGGACCGCAAGTTGTTCGACAAGATGCCGCTGGAGAGCTCGTCGTCGGGGCTCAGTTCGTTGGTGACGCTAGCGACGCCGGGAGTATCCGCCGATTCCAACGGCATGTTCCATGGCATGGGAGACCACGCGGAGAATTCTTTCTCGCTCGATGGGCAGCCCATCACCGACCAGCAGAGCAAAGTGTTTTCCAACCAGATTCCATTGGATGCGGTACAGTCGATGGAAGTGATCGCCGGTGCACCGCCGGCCGAATACGGTGACAAGACCAGCTTAGTAATCGACGTGACCACGCGCTCGGGACTGGGCTCGACCACACCGCACGGCGAAATCAATGCATCCTACGGCACCTTCGGCTCTTCCAACCTCGGATTCAACTTCTCGTATGGGGGAAAGAACTGGGGCAATTTCATCTCGGCGAATGGACTTAACACTGGGCGCTTCCTCGATCCGCCCGAGTTTGTCGTCTTTCACGCACATGGCAATGAGGAGAACGTCTTCGACCGGTTTGACTTCCTGTTCTCGCAGAACGACGCCCTTCATATCAACGCTGGCTTCACGCGCTCGTGGTTCCAGACGCCCAACTCGTACGACAGCCAGAATTACGGCGTGATCGGCCCGGACGGAAACCTTGTAGGCCCCGCAGACCAGCGCTCCAAGATCCTGACCTTCAATATCGCGCCCGCGTGGACGCACACCATCAACAACAACGCCGTGTTCACGTTGGTGGGCTTCGTGCGGCGCGACGCCTTCGATTACTACCCGAGCCAAAACCCTTTTGCCGACCTTAGCCCGATCCAGTCATCGTCGATCGCGCAGCAGCGCAGCCTGTTGAATGCCGGGGCACGCGGTGACTTGACCTACACCAAAGGCATCCACAACATTAAGGCCGGCGTCTCCTATACCCAAACGTTTCTGGACGAGAACGATCAAATCGGCATCGTGAGCCCCACTGTGAATGCTCCTTGCGTTGATGCCAACGGCAATCCCGTGCCGGGGCTCAACAGCCCGTCACAGTGTGCAGCGGCCGGATACAGCCCGAATCCGGGGTACACGCCGATCCTGAGCTGCTATGACCTGACGCGGCCGCTTCCGCAGCAGTCAGCCGGCTGCTCGTCGCCTCACAGTACGTTTTATCCCTTTGTCGGACGCACCGACGTGAAAGAGCTCGCGCTCTACGTACAGGACAACATCACCTGGAAGAGCTGGAACTTCACCCTGGGCATTCGCGGCGATATGTATAACGGACTCACGACAGCCAGCCAGGCCGAGCCGAGGGTAGGCATCGCTTACAACATTCACCGCACCAACACGGTGCTGCGCGTCTCGTATGCGCGCACGATGGAGACGCCGTTCAACGAGAACCTGGTGCTCTCCAGCACCGGATGCCAGTATCCCGTAATCGCCGCGTTGGTGCCCTGCGTATCGGCCCCGCTGGACCCCGGCTATCGCAATGAGTTTCACGCCGGGTTGCAGCAGGCCTTCGGCAAGTACCTCGTAGTTTCGGGAGAGTACATCTGGAAATACACCCACAACGCTTACGATTTCAGCGTGCTCGACAACACGCCGATCACCTTCCCCATTGAGTGGCACAACTCCAAGATTCCGGGCTGGGCTCTACGCGTAAGCATGCCCAATTTTCACGGCTTCAGCGCTCTGGCCGTCATGTCGAGTGTGGCCGCGCGCTTCTTTCCGCCGCAGGTCGGCGGACTGGGAACGACGGTGGAATCCGGCGGCTATCCCTTCCGTATCGACCACGACGAGCTTTTCAACCAGACGCTGCATCTGCAGTACCAGCCGAAGCCGAACAGTCCCTGGATTGGCTTCAACTGGCGATATGACAGCGGACAAGTGGCGGGCGCAGTACCCTGCTACGGCGTGCTGCCGTACAACAATTGCCCCACATCAACCACGCTGCCCAACGGCCAGCCTGCAGTCGACTTGAGCGGCCTGAGCGCCGACCAGGAATTTCAGGCGGGACTATACTGCGGCAGCATCAAGTCGAACCCCTACACGCCGCTGCCAACGCCGTGTCCAGTGGGACTCTACGGATCGAACCTGGTTTCGATCCCGGCGCCCAATACTCAAAACGACGACCACAACCCGCAGCGTATTGCGCCGCGCAGCCTGTTTGACGTGGCCCTCGGCGACGACAATCTGTTCAAGGGCGACAAATACAGATGGAGCCTGCAAGTAAACGTAATCAACCTGACCAACAACTACGCGCTCTACAACTTTCTTTCGACCTTCAGCGGGACGCACTACGTGAGTCCACGGACGGTCACTGCGCAGTTGGGGTTCCACTTCTGATCGGGAGCCATGGCTGCGGGCCGACTTGCCCCGCGGCTGGTGCAACTCGAGGTCTCGCGCTTGTGCGCGCAGTTCCGCACGGGTAGTATCGTTTTCAATCGCTAATAGAAGTCGCACCCAACCGATCAGGGAGGCCCATGTCAGCCGGCGAAGAACTCAACGAACTGCGCGAACGCGCGGAAGAAGCCAAGGAGCGCAAGGAGCTTGCGTCCCGTCAGCCTCACCATGGCCATTGTCGCCGTGCTGGTAGCTACTGTCTCATTGCTGGGACACCGCGCCCACACCGAAGAGATCCTGCTGCAGAACAAGACCACCGATCAGTGGGCCTACTACCAGGCGAAGAACCTACGGCTCAACAACCTGCAGGCGCTCGACGATCTTATGGCCGCGCTCGAAGGCAAGAACGAAAAAGCCGAGCAGGTGCAGAAGCGCTTCGAGGGCGACATCGAAAAGTACACCGAGGAAAAGAAAGAAATCCAGAAGGAAGCACGCGCGTTGGAAGACGAGTTGCGCCACGAAACGCAACGCGCCAACCGCTTCGACCTCGGCGAGGTGTTCCTGGAGATCTCTCTGGTGGTGACCTCGATTACTTTGTTAACGGGCCGCAAGCACTACTGGATGCTGGGGATGGCGTTCGCGGCGGCGGGGATCATCACGGCCGCCACGGTGCTATTGCTGCACTAAGACGTCAGGGCTCCCATCCCTCGGCTCCTACCAGCGGTACGAAGCTGCACAGCGTATGGGCTGAGGTGACGGTACGTCCGCCCGTTTTGCGTATGATCTGCAACTGCTGGTTCACGCGATCACCAACGGGAACGGCCATGATGCCACCCTCGGCCAGCTCCGCTATCAGGCTCGGCGGCGCCGTCGGACAACTTGCGGCCACCAGAATTTTTTGAAACGGAGCCTGTTGCGGCAAGCCGACGCTGCCGTCTCCGTGAACTACGAGCACCCCGCCATACCCGAGTTCCTGTAGTAGCCGTTCCGCCTGGATTGCCAGTTCGCGGTGGCGCTCTACGGTCCATACCTGCAAGGCCAGTTCGCCGAGCACGGCCGCCTCGTAGCCGGTGCCAGTTCCCACCTCCAGTACGCGATCCGTGGGCTGCAGATGAAGTGCCTCGATCATCGTCGCCACCATGAGCGGCTGCGAGATCGTCTGTCCGTGTCCTATCGGCAGAGGCCCATCGGCGTAGGCTTCGGCCTGATACTCTGGTTCGACGAAGCGCTCGCGGGGAACCTTGCCCATCGCTGCCAGCAACCGCTCGTCGCGGATGCCGCGCCGGCGAAGTTGCAATTCCACCATCACCGCTCGTTGCCGGGCGAAGTCCGCAGGATCGGTCATGCAATCTTCCTCTGACATACGGAAAAACAGAACGCAGTAAGCGCCTTCTCAATCGTCGCGCAGCTTACTTCTTCCGCTTCCGGATCAGCAAATCGAAGCTCACAACACCGTTCTCGTCGCGGACGCCCTGCACGGTGTAGTCTTCATTGATGTTGTATTCGAACTGAATCACCTGCTGGGCCGATTGCGTAAGATTGGTGATATAGGTCAGGGTCACGTTGTTCGACACCTGCTGCTCGATGGTGAGCCGCGCGCTGGGGTTATTGTCAGGGCCTCCGACCGCCGGGTTGATGCGGATCGCGCTGACGCCAAAAAGTTTCGACGCCCGGTTGCTAACCTGCTGGTTGATCAGGCTTCCCAGCACCATACCGCCCGCACCCTCGCCCAGGCTGCTGGTCCGTCCCGAGGCGAAGCTCTCCTCCTGGGTGCGCCCGAAGGCTAGCAACGCAATGATGTCGTCGCTCGACAGCGGCGGGTCGGAGCGGTAGGTAGTGGTCAGCTTCTCCAATGTCCCGTGCAGTCCGATGGTGATGTCGAAATCGCGCACCCGTGTGGTGGCTTCGACGTCGAGGATGGGGTCTATGCGGACAGGATTGGCGAAAGTTACATCGCCGCGGTCGAGGTGATACTTTGTGCCGTTGAGATTGATGTCGCCCTCGGCCACGTTGATACGGCCCAACAGCGTCGGCCGCGTTCCCGAGCCTCGCAGCCTCAGGTCGACATCGCCCGACAGCTTGGCCAGACTGGTCTGCACCGTCATCTCCGACGCTGAGAGAATCCGCACGTCCAGCCGCAGGTTGTTGAGCGGAGAGGCAGGATTGGGCACGGCGGACACCTGGGGCGAGAACGTGCCCGTAAGCTCCGCCGACGGAATCTGCGCAAAGCGTGTGATGGTCACCTCTCCACTCAGCAGTGAACTCTTCAGCGTCCCGTTCAGCCGCAGCTCCTGGTCGGCTGTAACGCTGATGCCCGCGTAGCGAAAGCGAATGTCGGAGCCAGTTGAGCGAAGATCGAAGCCGATGCCGTTCCCGTAGGTAATGTTTCCGGAGAACGTGACCTGTCCGCCGCCCACACGGCCCGCGAGATGTTCCACTTCCAAGCGGTCCTGGTTGAAGACCATGGTGCCGTTCACCTCGCCCAACGCCGCGGGAAGGTCAATCATCGAAAAGCCAGCATGCGCAATCACTACCCGGCCGTTCATCACGGGCCTTGCGGCAGTTCCCTTCACCGTAACGTCGGCATCGCTCGTACCGTAGGAAGTGATCTCATCGTCCAGCGCGTGGAACACAGTCAGATTCAGGTGTCCCTTGGCATACAGGTCGAGCGGGCGATCTCCCCGCAGGTCGATCGTGCCTCCCACGCTCAAGGTGGAGTCCTCGGACTTAAGAGCAAAGCGCTGCAACGTGACCACCTGGTCAGCCAGCGTCAACTCAAACGGTCCTTCGGTGTGGATGCCGACGTGCTCCAATTCCACGGAGAACGCATCGACGTGCATGGAGCCCTTAAGCGCGCGCGGCTGGCGCAACGGGCCGCTGAGGCTGGCGCGCCCATTTAACGACGAGTGGCCGGTCACGCTGGTCTTGAATTCTGCCTTGAGCAGGGGGTCGATGTTCACGTCGTGAAACTGTAACCGAATGTCGCTTTGCAGGTCTCCCCTCTCGTCGATGGTGCCGTCCACGTCTAGCGCAGCGTAGGTAAACTTCGAGCGTCCTGTCACCTGCAGCTTGCCGTCGTGAGTCACGGCGTCGAGGGTCAGACTGCCCGCCACTTGATCGTTGATGGCGAGATTGGCCACCTCCACGTGCGCATCAAGCACGGGCTGCTGCAGCTTCCCAGATGTCTTCAAGGTGAAGCGGGCGATGCCGTGTTCCTGCACTGGGACAGTCTGGAATTCGTGGATCTGCGCCAAGTCGATGTTGTCGCCCGCTAGATCGGAACGCAGCTCTTGAGTGTCGAAGTTGTAGGCCACTGACCCGGCCACGGCTCCGCCGAGCATCTCCAGTCGTATGTTCTGGAACTGCGCCTCCCGCCCGACTACCACAATGTCAGACGTCGCCGCCTTGATGGGATGTCCGTAGGCCCCGCCGCCGCTCAGCGAGATGCTCCCCTTCCCATGTGGATCGCCTTTGGTCCCATTCGCCTGCAGGGTGAGGTTGACCACTCCCGACAAGGGATAGTCGGTCCCCAAGGTCTTCTGCAGATCGGCGACGCTGGCGTTGCGCAGCGACGCGTGCACATCAACGGGGGAATGGTCGGTGATGGCCCCATCCTCCAATTGAGCTGAACCATCCACGTTGAGGCGAGCAGCGCCCTGTACGATCACGCCGTTGTGCAGCGCCAGCAGGGAGCGGCCATACTGCACGTCTCCCGCGAACGAGTCGATGTGAATGTGGCTCGGCGTGGGGGCAGGCTTGGGTTCCTGTGGAGCCGCAGCCAAGTGCAGCAGTTTCTCCAGTTTATTCGGCTGCGGTTGCGCCACCGGCGGAGCCGTTGCCTCATAGAGATAGTTAAAGTCGGTGGCCAGCAGGCGCCCCGCTATGTCAGGCAATTCGAGCCTGCCGCTCATCGTACCGCTGAAACTGGCCACGCCATTGAGTTCGAACGGCAGCGGAGACTGCCCCATTGCGATGAGCAGGGGCCGGCTCTCCTTCAAGTCGCTCGTGCTGACCGCGAACTTCAGGTCGGCGACGTTCGGTCCCAGTGTTCCCGATGCGTTGCCCTCGGAGTGCGGCGTCGCCAGGCTCAACGTTGCGATCGCCATCGCTCCGGTGTGGAAGTCGTAGCGTCCGCGCAGCGCTCCGCTCATCGGCAGTTGATTGGCCTCGTGTTGTGCCGGCAGCGTCGAATCCAAGGCCATCTCCGCGACCCCGCGGTGATGGATTCTCTCCAAGCCAGATTTATTGTGCCGTTGACGACTCCGGTAGCGTTCAGCTGATCGAGCGGAAGTGCCTTGCTCGACAGCATGCGCACCACCTCCGTCAGAGACACGCGGCTAACGTTTAGGCGGGCCGACCCCTGCTGCACTGGCAGCTCCACCAGTTTCGCGCCTGCCTCAGTCTTCGCACTCGCCGGTGTGCTGGCGGACGACTTCGCTCCCTCCGCGGGTCGTTCGCTGCTGACTTTTGCCGTGGTCACTTCCAGCGATGGAGCGTAGTGCCTCACCTCGGCATCGCCGGTGACCATTCCGCGCAGCATGCGGGCATCGATTTTCTTCAGCAGGATGTGCTCCTGATCAAGAGAGAACTCGGCAGTGGCATTCGCATCTTTGATTGCGAAGCTCTGATCGTCGTAGTTCACTCCCCGCAGGCTCAACTTGCCGCTGGTGGAGAAGTTGTCGGTCGCGAACGTCCCGGAGCCGCTAAAGCTCGCGCCGCCGGCACGCAACTCGAGAACCGCGTGGTCTCTCCAGCCTGCGCCAGGTCGAGATTTCCGCTGTAGGCGAGATGTAAGCTGGGGCGATTGAAATTCTCTACCGAGCCGCTGACTTCCAGCGACGATTTCTGCGAGGTGAGACTGAATTTCTTCACCTGCGCCCGGTTCCGCCATAGGCTGAACTCGGCGTCGGCACTGGCCGGAATCTCGCGAAGCCCTGAAACTGCGCATCCATCTTGCCGATTTGAACTGTGCCGTCATACCGCTTTTCCAACAGCTGATAGCCCATCTGCAGTCCCAGGTCGTAGGCCTTGAAGTCGAGCGGAAACTTCTGTTCATTCAGAAGCAATGCGCCGTTGTGTACCTCAGCTTTGCCGATGGCGAGATCGAACAGTTGCTGCAGGGGATCGCCACTCGACTTCACTTTCGGCTCCGGCACGTTCGTCGAACCGTCCGGATTCACGATGATGTGGATGACCGGTTGCTCCAGCGTCAGTTGTTGCAGGTCGATGTCTCCACCGAAGAACGAGACGATATGCACCCGCGCATACAGCCGGTCGACGTGCACCAGCGGCACATCGGTGGCCGGCTCGAGTCCGCGAATGGTAATCCCTTTGGCCTCGACCTCGAGCTTCGACACGTTCCACGTCAGCGACTGCATCTCCACGTCGCCGCCCGTCGCTTTTTCCAGTTCGGCGACGACGCGATTACGCACGATCTCGCGAAATGCCGGACTTTGCAGGAACCAGCCCAGCGTCACCACCAAAATCGCAAACAGCCCGGCCATCACCACCCAGAACCACCATGGGAAGCGCGACAACCGGACTTTTGCGTTCTCGGTCATGCTAGTTTCCGCCCATCCCTTCGCGTTCCGCCTGCTCCGGCAGCGCCACCGTGCTGTGTACCGGCGTTTGCTGGCGCAGATTGTGCAGCCACGCATCCAGCAGTTCGTCCATGTGCTGCTGCACCAGCAACTCGCGGATTTTCGGTTCTACTTCCTGCAGTGTCACCACCTTCACTCCGGCTTTTTCCAGGTCGGGCAGCAACTGCGCGCGGTAATACGCCTCCACCTCTTCGGGCTGAATGTGAACGTTCGGACGCAGGCGCACTTCGACGAAGTTCATCATCTGCGTCTCGCTCCGCAGGTGGTTCTCGATCTCGCGCTGGTAAAGCCGTACTCCGCCAGCACCGCCTGCCAGCCCGCATCGTCTTTGGCCGCGGGAATTTGCGCCCGCAACTTCGCCACCGTCGCCCGCAACTCATCGGCGATGGCGCGAACGAGATGCGGATTGTTCATCTGCACTTCCAGCAGTCGCCGGTCGATCAGGCGCTGCAGTGCCCGGACGCGGTCGCGGTCGGAAACCGTAGCCAGCGGCTTCTGCTGCATAAACGCTTCGAAGCGCGTGGCGTCGTCCCACTCGCTTTGCAGCACCGGCTGTCGGCTGACCGTGGCAATTACGGCGTCAATGATTTCTCCGGCAAATCCGCTGCCGCCGGAACCAGCAGGAGGGCGCACATCGCAATGTGAATGAAGTCGTCTCATCAGAATGTCTGTCCAATGCTGAAAAAGAAGTTCCAATGGCTAAGGGTCTCGACCTTGTTCTGGTCGCGTACGGGATAGCGAGTGGGACTGAAGTTGTAACTGATGTCGCCGCGCACCGGACCAACCGGCGTCTTGTAACGGAGCCCGATTCCGGCGGCCTGCGGGTTGTACGCGAAGTTGCAGCCGAACGTGGCGGTCGGCGGCGAACAAGCCGCAATCGAAGGCTGGTGGAACGTCACCAGTCCGCTCCAAATCTGGTTCGGATTCGCGAACACATTGCCCATGTCGTGGAAGAACACGAAGCTCATGTTGTTGCCCACATACGGCAGCAACACCGGCGGCGTGCGAAGTTCAAGGTTGTTCACGAACAGCCCCTGCCCGCCGATGGGATACCCGGTCAGCGGATCGCGCGGGCCTGCCTGGTTAATGGCGAATCCGCGCAGCGAGTTGCCGCCGCCGGCAAAGAACAATTCCGGCAGCGGAATCGCCGTCGCCGATCCGCCCGGATAGTAGTTCGTGCCGTACGGATGCTCGATACCGATCTGGGTGTTGCGCGCAAGTACCCATTTCTTGCGGAAGGTGTAATACGTCGAATTCTGAAACAGTATCTTGCCGAAATTCGACTGCGATCCCAACGCGCTGGTCGCCAGTCCGAGATCAAGCAGGTTGTAGCTGCCCTTGTGCGTGTCCACCGGGTTGTCTCGCCGGTCGCGCACCCAGGTCATGCTGGGCATGGCGATGGTCACTGGCTGGGCAGTACAGCGGAATCAGCCCCGGATCAATCACCAGGCTCGCGGGATCGACCTTCACCCGCTGATACGTCAGGCGATAAAGGAACGTGGTCGCGCGGCTGTACCTCTGCTCCGCTCCGATCGATCCCTCCAGCCGCTCCGAGGTGAAGGTATTGACGTTGACCGTGTTGTCGTAAAACGCGCTCAGCGTGAAGTGCCAGTTGTCGCGACTGAACCATTAACCGTGGCGCGTCGTAGCTGATGAGCGCCCGCCGCGTCAGCAAGCCTCGCGCGCTCGAAAGCTCAGCGTCTGGTCGCGCCCGAACATGTTCAGTCGCGTGATCTCCAGCACGCCGTTGGGGCTCACCCCGGCCTGCCCCTGCGGATTATTCAGCGCCGGCGTGTTGCCCGTCGCAAACTCGATACCGCCGCCGTAGCGAAACGTCCAGCGCGGCGCCTCGCTCATGTTGAACAAAACGTTCTTTTGCGGCTCAATGCCCTCAGGGTTCTGCACCGCCATGTCCACCTGGTTAAACAACCCCAGGTTGTACAGCCGGCGTTGCGAGTCGATCATGTTCGCCTGGCTCAGCGGATCGCCAGTCGCGTATGCGGACTTGGCGGTTCACAATGTACGGCCTTCGTGTTCTCCGTTCCAGTAACGATCACCTGGTTCACGGCCACGCGTTGCCCTTGCGCGATCTTGTAGGTCAGGTCCATGCGGTTCGGTTCATCCGTCACCGGCACCGCCGTCGACTCAAACTGCACATCCGGATAACCGCGGTTGTAATAGAAGACAGATGATCGCGTCGCGGTCGTTGGCCAGGTCGGCCTGGCTGAACGGCTGACCGGCGAACGCTGCTGAGCACCGGCTCCAGTTCCTCGTCCGGAAAGAAGCTCTCATTCCCCTCAATCACCAGGTTTCTCACCAGCGTCTGCGGTCCTTCGGTGATGCGGAACACCACCGCCAGCTCGCTGGCTGCGATTCGTAGTTGTCTTCGACGTTGGCCTCCACCTTCACGTCCTGAAATCCGTTGGTCTGGTACAGCCCCTTGATCGCGTTCACGTCGTCTTGCATCATCCGCTGGCTGAATCGTCCGTTCGTAAGGATCCAGTTCTTGGGCTGCACGCTCATGCGCTCGCGCATCGTCGCCCGGTCGAAGTAGTGGTTGCCCGTAATCAGGATCGCCGCCAGTTCGTGCTTCTCGCCTTCATCGACCTTGTAAACGATGTTCACCTGCTCTTCATCGGGCACTTCGCGCCGCTCCACTTCTACCTGCGCGTCGAAGTATCCTTTCGTCTGCAGGTAGTTCCTCAGGTTGCGGCGGCCTTCATTCAGCAGGTCGTCGTCCACCGCATTTTCCTGGTACACCGGCACCAGCTTCTTCATCTCGCCGCCGCGAATCTTCGCCCCTTCGGCGACAATCACGACTTTCGACCCCTGCTCCACCTCGAACACGTAATCCTGCGTGTTATTGGCGGGTTGTACTCATGGCTGGTAAGCGAAACCTGCGCCTCCAGGTGCTGGTTCTTCTGGTAGTGTTTGCGCAGCCGTTCCAGCGCGCGCGTCAGGTCCGCGCTCTTCACTTTGGCGCCCGGCTTCAGCTTGGTGATCTGCTGGATTTGCTCCTGCGCGATGCCCGTATCCCCCTCGATCTTCACCGTCCCCACGCGCGCCAGTTCGCCCGGTGTGCACGTGAAACAGCACGTCCATCTGGCGGGTGTTCTCGTGCGGCATCAGGTCGTAGGTGATCGACGCCTGGAAGTATCCGTTGTCGCCCAGCACTTTCTTCATGCGATCGATGGAGAGCTTTACGTTCTCCTCCGAAAACAGCTCCCCCAGCTCCAATTTGCTGGCGTTGACCAACTGGTGGGCTTGGGAGGCGTCTTCTGGTTCAGCCCTTCCACGCTGACGTCGCCGTTGAAATAGTTCTCGGTCGTCACAAACGTCAGCGTGATGCCGCCGCCCTTCTCCGGCGCAGCCTCCACGTGCAGGCTCGAGAAACGCCCCGTGGCGTACAGCACGCGAATGGATTCGCGCAGCGCGTCGCGGTCCAGCGGCTCGCCCGCCTTGACCAGCAGCAGGCCCCGCAGCATCCGGCGTTCGTGCCGGCGATTCCCTTGAACTGAATTTCGCGGACGATCTCGCCCTGGTACTTGGCCGCGCCATTCAGTTCAGGCAGCGGATGTTGTGGGATTACCGTCTGTTGTTCGCTGAGTGCCGGCGGCAGCGGAGGGTTCTGCGCCCAAGCGTTTTGCAGGCACGGCAGGAGAGCCGCACCCAGCACTGCCACCCCGAAAATGAATGGCGTGGTTGCCTTCCTCAAACCCTAACCCTTGTGGACCCGTCAGTTGCCAGCCGCCGCGGTCGAAGTTGTCTTGCCTGTCTCAGCGCCGCCGTCACGCCGGATACACGTATCCCCGTACCCATCGTTCCCGCGCGAGTCCGCCTCAAGACGAATCCTCTGTGGCGTTCCTATAATAACGAAGGACGCATCCCGAAAGCAGGTAAGCCCGTTGGAATTCGCCGAGCGCTACTCCCGCCAGATCCTCTTTCCACCCGTCGGACCCGACGGCCAGCAGCGCCTGGCCGCCGCCCGCGTCGCCATCGTCGGCTGCGGAGCCACCGGCTCGGCCCTCGCTTCCCTGCTCGCGCGCGCCGGAGTCGGCTACCTGCGCATCATCGACCGCGACTACGTCGAGCCCAGCAACCTGCAGCGCCAGGTGCTCTTCGACGAGGCCGACGCCGCCGAGTCGCTGCCCAAGGCCATCGCTGCCGCCCGCAAGATTCGCGCCTTCAACTCCGAAATCGAAGTCGAACCCCACGTCGCCGACCTCACGCCTGACAACATTCGAAGACTTGCTCGGCAACGTACAGCTCATCCTCGACGGCACCGACAACTTCGAAACTCGCTACCTCATCAACGACTACGCCGTGAGCGAGAACCTGCCCTGGATTTACGCCGCCGGCGTCGGCAGCTACGCCGTCACCATGAACATCCTGCCCGGCGACACCGCCTGCCTCGCCTGTATCTTTCCTGATTCCCCCACGGGAATGGTCGAGACCTGCGACACCTCGGGCATCCTGAATTCAGCCGTGAACCTGGTGGCGTCCATCGCGGCGACCGAGGCGATGAAGCTCATCGTCGGCGCGCGCGACAAATTCGCCGCACTCTGCTCTCTTACGATGTCTGGATTAACGAGCTCGCGCAGGTCTCCGCGAACCATCCGCGCGAAGGCTGCCGCGCCTGCCAGCAGCGCGACTTCATCCACCTCGCCGGCGATGGCCGCCCCCACATCTCCCTGTGCGGACGCAACTCAGTGCAGATCCACGAGCGCCAGCGTCCCATCGACTTCGACGAAATCACCCGCCGCCTCACCCCTCACGGCACCGTGAAGCACAACGAGTTCGTGCTGAAGTTCTGGCACGACCCCTACGAGCTGACCCTCTTCCCCGACGGCCGCGCCATCATCAAAGGCACCACCGACACCGCCATCGCCCGCAGCTTGTACGCGAGATATGTGGGAGCGTAACGAGCGACGAGAATCCGGGTGCCCCACACAATCCCGGTTTTGGATTGTGTGGGATCAAGAGTATGGGATCGAGAATCCGGGTGCCCCACACAATCCCGGTTTTGGATTGTGTGGGATCAAGAGTATGGGATCGAGAGTCTGGGTACCCCACACAATCCCGGTTTTGGATTGTGTGGGATCAAGAGTATGGGATCGGAATCGAGAATCCGGGTGACCCCACACAATCCCGGTTTTGGATTGTGTGGGATCAAGAGTATGGGATCGAGAATCTGGGTGCCCCACACAATCCCGGTTTTGGATTGTGTGGGATCGAGAGTCCCGGGTATCACACACCCGTCCCTCACCCATCACAGACCCGTCCCGATGAATTCCCTACCCTAAACCAGTGACCGAAGGCCTCCACCGTTATTACGGCCAGCAAGACCTGCACTTCATCACCTGCAGTTGTTATCATCGCCAACCACGATTAGGCACTCCCGAGCGCCGCGATCTCTTTCTTCGTGTATTGGAGGCAGCGCGGCAGCGTTACCGCTTCGTCGTTGTGGGATACGTGCTCATGCCTGAGCACTTCCACCTCTTGATGAGCGAACCTCAGCGCGACAACCCATCCGTGGTGATGAAGGTGATCAAAGAGCGCTTCACCCGCTTGCTCAAACGAAGCAATGCACTCGTCGCTCCAGTGTGGCAAAAACGCTTTTACGACTTCAACGTCCGGACTTCCGCGAAGCGAGTCGAGAAGCTGCGCTACATGCATCGCAACCCCGTCAAACGGGGCCTGGTCGAGAAGCCGGAAGACTGGAAGTGGAGCAGCTTCCGGTCATTATGCTTTCCGCGAGATGGGCGTTGTGGAGATTGAATCGGAATGGACAGCGAGAAACCGTGAGTTGCCGGGTGCCCCACACAGTCCCGGTTTTGGATTGCGTGGGCTGGCGGGGGGGATTTTCCTGTCGCGCGGCAACCACCATCCCGGCGACCAGCAGGAGTAGCACGTTGGGTTTCATCGTTTCCTCCCGGACCGCCTACCACGCAAACAAACTACGGCGTGATCTTGCGATGGAACGCCCCAATAGCTCCTAGCAGCCCGGTGCCTAGCAACAACAGAGAGCCTGGTTCCGGGGCCGCACCATTAGCTGTCAAGATGTCCACGCCCGCGAGCGGGGCGCCGCCCCAAAGCTGGTACCAGCCGCCGCCGAGGTTTGTATCTACCAGTCCAATGGCGCCGGTGTCATTCCGGTTCCAGGAGTCCCAGGTGATGTCGTCGGCTATGAGCACAACGAAGTACGTCTGTCCAGCGGTAACGAGAGTTCCCGGAACAGCGACCGTCGTTAGCCCGCAGCAAGTTCCAAAGGTAGGGCTCGGCGGAGCATTGATGAACCCGGACAAATTCATGCCCGGAACGCCACCTGAGTCGGTCCAGACACTTATAGTGGCCATGTTGTCGCCCGAAATGAAGCCCAAAGCGACGTCAATCTGGTTGACATTGCCGGTCACCAGGGACGTAAACAACTGGGCTTCCTCGGCGAGTCCTACGAAGCTATTCATGCCGGACACACTGTAGCCAACGCAGCATTGGTAACTGCCACTTTGCAAATTGGTGTAGGCGACACCGGCCATCGCCGGCAAACTGCTGGCGCAGAGGGAAACCGCCAGCACACAGACCAACCGTACAGATTTCTTGTTCACGTTCCAATCCTCCATCCGTTAGGAATCTTGTGCCGCCGCTGTAGCCCAAAGCCACGGTCGGGGCATGATTTTGGCTTTTCGCCCGTGTTTCGTCGCCTACCGCCCTGGAGGGTCTCTGAGGGTGTCTCTTAGGGTGCCCCAGGTTCGCGTCCTTCTTTTGGACGCTAACCTGGGATCACTGCACCGCCAGACCATTGACCCTTCACAGCGGCCTGCCGGACTCTACTTTCGGTGGCCCACGTGCATCTGAGATCGCCGGAAAACCTTCAGCATAACGACTCCTAGTTCGCGTCAGTTAGCGTCGTACTCCTTCGGCCATTCGGATACCGGCCAACGCCTGATTTATTTTCACAATGGCTTCGCTCCTGAGTCGTTCAGCCATCGCCTGATCTGCGCGCGCCGCGGCGTGCAGCATGACGAGCCCCTCCAATACTTCGCCTGTTACCCTCTGCAGCCAAGGGACGGGGTCTGGTTCTACCTTCGTCAGAACCGCGAGCCAAAGCGTCTCGCGATTCGGGAACACATACTTCCACCACCATTTCGGTGTGCCTTCGACCCAATCATCGCCTGCGTTTAACTGTGCCATCCATTCCTCCTCAACTTGTTCGAAATGTGAACTTCTGGCCGCAGAACTCCGGTAAGTTTCGGCGGCAGATCGATATCATCCTCCCAGCTTCAGTAGCGCGCATGCGGCTGAGAATCGCCCAACCGCCGGGTTTTCGCAATAAAGCCGAGGTGTAGGTTTGGTTAAGATTTGCTTGCGCGGCAAATCCCGTCGTCACAAGCATTTAGGCTACGAACCAAGAATCGCGGTAGAATGCTCGACACACTCAGTTAGGCGAAAGATGCCCGGCCCTGCGGTTAAATTCGACGAGTTTGAGCTGGATCCGGCGGCGTTTGAACTGCGGCGGAAGGGGCGCCCGATTCGCGTGGAGCGAATCCCCCTGGAGCTGCTGCTACTTTTAGTGTCGCGCAGGGGGGATCTGGTCAGCCGAGCTGAGATCATCGAAAAGCTCTGGGGCAGTGATGTTTACATCGACACCAACACCGCTATCAATGTCGCCGTCCGCAAAGTGCGGCAAGCTTTGCGGGATGATTCCGACCATCCCCAGTTTCTGCTGACAGTTCCGGGCAAAGGTTACCGATTTATCGGTTCGCTGGAACACCCGCAACCGGCAAGCCCCACCAATGGCGGCCGGCCTCAGGTTCCGCCTTCCTACCCTCTGCCGGCTAGTCCACCTGAGCCGGCAGTGACCATCGAGCTGCCCCGCCGCCCCAACCGCGCATGGCTCCTGCTGGTGGTCGCCGCTGGAATCATCGCCGTCGCCGCATTTCTCTCATGGCAGAGATTTCATCGAGCGCCGCAAGCTCCAGCAAAGAGGGCGATGCTTCTCGTATTGCCGTTCCAAAACCTCAGTGGTGATCCGAACGAGGAATACATCTCTGACGGACTAACCGAAGAGACAATCACTGACCTCGGCCAGTTAAGTCCCGCGGAACTGGGCGTCATTGCTCGCACATCGTCGATGGCCTATAAGCACACTGACAAAACCATCGGTCAGATAGGCCGCGAACTGGGGGTCGACTACGTCCTGGAAGGCAGCGTCCGGAGAGAGGCCGGACGTACGCGTGTCAGCGCGCAGTTGATCCGCGTCAGTGATCAGACTCACCTCTGGGCCGAGAATTACAACCGCGAATCGAACGATCTCCTTGGGATCGAGAACGAAATGGGTAGGACCATCGCACAGCAAGTGGAGTTGAATCTAACGCCGCAACGAAAGATGCAACTATCCACGACGCGCACGGTCAACCCCGGAGCCTATGACCTCTACTTGAAGGGCCGTTTCTACTGGAATCTGAGGACTCCCGCTGGAATCAAGCAAAGCATTGACTACTTTCAGCAGGCGACGGCCCAGGATCCTAACTTCGCCCTTGCTTACGCCGGGCTCGCTGATGCCTACAACTTGAGCAATATTATCGGCGTTTACTCCCCTAAAGAGAGCTTTCCTCAGGCGAGGAATGCGGCAACCACTGCGATTTCTCTGGATCCTTCGCTGGCGGAAGCGCACGCCGCTCTCGGCATGGAGAAATCTCACTATGAATTCGACTTCCCCGCGGCACAAAAGGAATTCTTGACAGCGATTACGCTCAACCCCAATTCGGCGTACGCCCATCTGTTTTATGGAAATTGCTATCTATTGCCCATGGGTCGGATTCAGGAAGCTATTGCCGAAAACCGGAAGGCGCTGGAACTGGATCCGCTCTCTCTGCCTATCAACAACTTCATGGGTTTGACCTATTTCTTTGCCGGGGACTACGAAGAATCCCTTCGATGGTTCCGACATGCAATGGAAATGGATCCCAGCTTTCCCTTGGCGCACGAGTATTCCTCATGGACGCTACTTCAAATGGGCCGGTATGAACAGGCAATCCAGGAGCACCAGAAGGGTCAGGTATTGAGCGGTACGAGCCCGGAAGCGGCGGCAGCCGAAGCAGCCGCGATGCTCAAAGCATTCAAGAGTGGAGGAGAAAAAGGGTACTGGCAACTTGCTTTACGAAGGACCCTGCAAGCCCGCGAACGAGCCGAAGCTTCCATTCCCGCCAGCCAGGTGGCCACAGCATATGCCCTGGCCGGAGACAACGACAAAGCATTTGAGTGGCTAGACAAAGCCTATGACGAACGTGATGGACAGGACATCACTCTCGTGAACTGCGATCCGGCCTACAGAAACTTGCGCGGCGATTACAGATTCGCCGCTATATTGCGTCGAATGGGACTGCCAGAATAGGCAACCTGCAACTGGCGGTGGCCCACATTTGCCTGTCGTTGGCAAATGTCGGTTCTACCGGACGCTACAGTTTCGCGCCGTTACCCGGTTGCCTGGTGCCCCGGTTCCGCGTTGCACTGCGGCCAACCCGGAGTAGCCCCGCCCGCGGGTTTCCTGACGCGCTTCCCTTATCACAACGCCATGTGTTCCGCGTCCTTTTGCCGCCTCTGCGAGACCTGTATAAAACCAGTCGTGAGGGCAAGGGATGAGTGTCGCTTGCCCGCCCCGTACCCTAGGGCGCGGAGTGAAAGGGCTCTTTGAAATCTCGGTGTGCCCCACCGCGGCGGTTGGACCCCTGCCATACTTGTATGCAATGTATGGTAAAATTCTGTCATACTTGTATGTAATGTATGGCAAAAACCTGTCATACTTGTATGTGTTGTATGGCGAATGAGAGTATGACTTGTATGGTATTGTATGACACTTTGGGACGAAAAAGTCCCCCAAATTCTCATCTAAACCCTTATGGGTCAAATGGATCCGTGTAAGTACCATCGTTATCAACGGCATGCAAACAATTTCTGGCTAAGTCATTGATTCTAAATGATGGGTACCAAATTTTTATGTGTTATTGCCGACTAGAACACCAACACGCTCGCCGCTGGTAGGAAGCAATCCGCGAGAACTCCTACCCCTTCGCCTTCTCCGCCTCTTCGCCCTTCAGCTTCTGTGAGCGGTCCTGCATGTACCCGATGATCTGGTCCAACTGCGGCGGGGCTTGGCCGTCGCGCTCGCGAGCGGTCTTCAGCAGCCGTAAGTTCTTCAAGGTCGTCTCGAGATTGAATGAAGTCTTCCCTGCTGCCAGCACCTTGGGCAGCACCCGGGTCGCCAACGTCCAATCGCCTCCGATGGCACTCAGTTCCATCACGGTCGCCAGGTCCCAGTAATCGGTGGAAGAAGCGCCTCCGCGGCGGGCTACCGCGAAGCTCACCATCGGCACCAGCCGGTCAGCCTCTTTCAGCGCATCTGGATCGCCCTTTTGCACCAGCAGGTTCACGGCGTTCACGCCGGGGTAATAATCCCGTGGATCGCTCTCGAACCCCTTGGTGTACGCCTCGATAGCGTCGTCGAGAGCGGCTGAGGCCATGATGTCGCCCGCCTTGCTCAGCTCGGCATAGCGGTCCTTGTGCACACGGCCCAGGATGCCCAGCGTCTCCGGGTCCGCGCCCTTCTCGCTCACCAGCTTCTCCGAGAATCTGTTGGGCCTCGTCGCGATCACCCGGCTGATTGCGCCGGTTCAGCGCCAGCGCCCGTTGCTGCCGCACCATGACGTTCGATTTCAGGCCATCCGGGAATTGGTCGGTAAGCCGCACCATGTCGTCCCACGCGCTCACGTCGCGAAACGACAGCATCAGGTCCACCAGCGCAGTGCTCTGGGTAGCATGCAGGTCCCCGAGGCTGTCGCGGATTTCTCGAAGTGCCGCTGCCCGCTCCGCATCCGATGCCTTCGCGCGCGCATCTGCCAACTGCTTCCGGAACTCATCAGAGTGTCGCACTTGGTCCTGAAAGATCTCAGTAATCTCATGCGGCAAGTCAATCTTGGGAAAGCTGGGGATGAGTTGATAGATGGGGCTATCCTGCGAAGCCGCTCCGTGAATGGCCTCGTTCAAACGAGCGCCCAGCGCGGTCCTAAGCGCGGATGCGCCTTCGTCCGAAAGCTTGCCTTCCACCAGCGTGTACGGGATGGCTCTTACCAGCGCCACATCGAACGGAATAGGACGGATTGCGGCAAAGATCGGCACCGTTGTGAAGGGCCGGGCTGTGTGCCGAATGCCGAGCTCGTAGAACACGTTCGGGTTGGAAAGTGTCAGATCGGCGATAACGAAATCCGAGAGCAGCAGCCGCCCGAACATCGGAACATGAATAATGCCCCCGGTGCGTTCCTGGTCGCCGCGCACCGGTTCGAGATGGGCTGCCTCGATTGCCGGCTTGATGCCGACCTCGTAAATCTGGTCGAAATCGACGGTAATACCGCTGGTCAGGTCCGGCTTCTGGCCGAACGGCATGTCCACGAAACAGATCGCTTGGTACGACATCGCCCACCTCCGTACTTCGACAGGTCTATTGGACAGCATGCCGCGGGCGGGGGCAATCCGGGTACCGTCAGCCCGCCATCGACGCCAGTTCGGTTCCGATCTTGACCGCGGTACTGATCGTAGTAATGACTTTGGCTACATTCGCCAGGTCCTGCGTCATCTTCTGCAGGGAATCGTGAGCGGCATTCATCTGGCTCACCAAGGTCTCAATCGCGGGATCGTCGTCGTGAAAGATCTGGTTGATAGAGTTCCAGTAATTGCGCCGTGCTTGAACGTACTCCGTGCGAATAGCGGTACGCTGGTCATCGGTCTGACAGGCGGCCAGTGTTGCCGCGAGGTTTTGGGTGAGTACGATGTATTGCGATTCCAAGCTATTCAAAGCTGCGCCCATGAGTGTGTGTTCCTTCCCCGGCCGTGACCGCGCTGCGCACTCCCGAAACTGGAGCGCGGGCTTTAGCCTGCTGAATCATGTGGTCAGTGCGTTTTGGCGACGGCGTCGACCTGCCTGGCCGTCAGCGCCAGCGAGGCCGAAAGTGCCTTCGTTGCGTCGTTGTAGCCACTGATCTGCGAATCTCCCCTGATCTTGATTTCCGCTTCCGCCAAATGGCGAACTTCGGGTGTCACCGCCCCGGCTGGCAGCTTCGCCACCAGGTCGAACGGCTTCAGCGCTGCGGGAAATGAAAGGTTCACTTCCACCATGTCTTTTTGCATCAACACGATCGCCAGACTTTCGGCTAACACCACACGCTGGCGGTTGATGGACTCGTAGACCGGCTCTTCTTTGTCAAACAGGTGGTTGACGGCGTTGACCGCTTCCGCGATCTTCGCTGAGCTCTGTTTCAACTTGCGGGTGCGAATGGCCTCCACCAGCATCTGGCCGGCCTGTCCTACGATGTCTGGAATTGCCGGACCGCCCGGCAGCGCCTTCATGCCCACCAATTGATTGGCCAGTTCGGATGCTGCGGTGCCAATCTCCGCCCCCGACTTCGAGCCCGCGAGCCCGGCGTAGGCCGTCGCCAGCGCGCTCATCGCCTTGGCCATTGCGGCACGTTTGGCTAACTCCTGCCGGGTGGTGTCCAGTTGAGCCCGATCGGTGTCGTCAAAAGGCACTCCCAACAAATCTGATTGCAGCTGATTCAGGGCCACGGTGTCAGACATCTGCTGCTGTAGATCGGCATAGTAGGCAGTAAGCTGCTGTGAAACGGTGTTGAGCTGGTTGGCCGCATTTACGGCGTCCTGCGAAGTCTTGCACGCCGTAAGCGCGGCGAACAAAAGCACTGTTGCCACAACCCGGAAGTATCGTCCGTGCTGAAGCACTCTATTGTTATGGTGGGACGGGGTTTGCATGAATTGTGAGTGATTGCGGATTATGAGCCTTTCGCCCTGTTGAATGCAACTGGTTTCTGTCGTCGCTAATGCTTCTTACCGAGCCGTACAGTGGCATTTTCAGAAACTGCCGTGCGGTTAGTGGTCGCGCCAAATACATCGCAGTCTCCACCATGAGCCAAATGCCCGGTTGATACACACTGCGAAAAGCCGGGAAATCGCTGCATAGTATTCTCAACACGATCTCGAACAAGTCACTGATTGATTTTCCCCGCGGATGGACCTAATTCATCTGTTATCGTTTCTTTTCCGCGTCCGCTGCACGAATCGAAAACCGAACCCCACGAGGTCGCATGTCTGCTGGAGAAATGCTGCTCGAAAGACGTCCCCAACCGAGTCGGATGTATCGCTGGCTTGTGCTGATCTTTGTCAGCCTGGCCATGTTCGGGAATTACTACATTTACGACAGCATTAATCCGCTGGAGCGCATCTTTCTCGAGCAACTCGGCTTCTCCGCCTCGATGTTCGGATGGCTCAACGCCAGCTACAGCGTCGCCGCCGTGCTGACGCTGCTCATCGGCGGAATTCTCATTGACCGCTTCGGCCTGAAGAAGTCGCTGCTGTTCTTTTCAGCGCTGTGCCTGGCGGGTGCCGCCTTGACCGCGTTTCGCGGCAGTTTCACGACGATGGTCGCGGGACGCACGTTGGTGGGCTTAGGAGCCGAGTCGCAGATCGTTGCCGTCACCGTGGCCTTGGCGCGTTGGTTCAAGGGCAAGGAGCTCAGCTTCGCTTTCGGCATCAACCTGACGATTGCTCGCATGGCCTCCATCGCTGCCGACAACTCGCCCACATGGGCCAAGTGGGCCTTCTTCCCCAATGGCGTGAACTCGCAGCCAAGCTGGCACCGGCCGCTGCTACTGGCAGTCGTCGTGGGCTCCACCGCCGTCATCGGCGCCGCGGTGTATTGGGCGCTGGAGAGTTACGCGGAGGGGCGCTACTCGTTGGGCAAGTCAGGTGAGCCCGACAAGCTAAGCTTCTCCGAGGGTCTGAAGTTCAACCCTTCGTACTGGTACGTGGTGGCGCTTTGCTTCACCTTCTATTCGGGAATTTTCCCCTTCCGCACCTTCGCCATTGACTTGTTCACCAGCAAGATTCTTTCGCAAATGGGCGCCGCAGCCAGTTCGACGGCCGCGTTTGCGCACGCGCAAAGCCAGGCTGGGTTCTTCAACAGCGTTCTTCCCTTCTCCGCCATGATCGCTACGCCGCTCTTTGGCCTGCTGGCCGACAAAATCGGCAAGCGTGCCACCCTGATGGTGGTCGGCTCGTTTCTGATGATGCCGGTTTACCTGATGATCGCCTACAGCAACATTTCCCTGATGGTGCCGGTATCGCTCATGGGCATCGCCTTCTCGCTGATCCCAGCCGTGATGTGGCCGTCGGTCGCCTACATCGTGAACGAACATCGCCTGGGCACGGCCTACGCCTTGATGAGCCTGTTGCAGCAGATTGGCTTCTTCATCTTTAATCTCGCCATCGGCCAGGCCAATGACTTCAGCCACGCCGGGCCTGAGAACTTCCACGGGTATGCGCTGGGGATGTGGATCTTCTCCATCCTCGGCTTCCTGGCACTATTCTTTGCTTTGTTGCTGCGACGGCGGGAGACCGGCCCGGATTCCCACGGACTGGAGACCATCACTACAGCAACAGGAGTGGCTGCATAGCTGACCCGCGGTCGGTATCGTATTGCGGCTTCGGCGGAGGCTCCTCTTGCGGGAAACTTTCGTGGCTTCGGCGGAAGCAGTCATAAAATGGCTGCGTTCTGCATCCAAAAGTGCGACACTGGACTTGATGGTAATGTCCAATCGGCCCGGCCGAATCTGAGTATGTTTTGCGTGTAGTGCTGACAATATATCTCCGGCTATGATGTCGGAATTTGGGGGAAGCGATGAAGACCTCTACCTCCTGGATGGATCGTCAACTCCTGCAAGCTTTGCGTTCCCTGATCGGCCCCATCCCCGTCGCCCTGGTTCTGCGCGATGTGGAGAACCTGCCCGAACGCGATGACGGTATCGTGGGTACGGTCCGCATACCGGATCGCTCGACGTTGCTGTCAATGGTCGTGAACCCCGAAGTGGGTTTTGGCGACGCCTACTCATCCGGCCGAATCAAACTGGACGGCGACCTTGTCCGCGCCCTCGAACATGTCAATGCCTCGTCCCCGCGCATTCGTAACGGGCACTGGCGGCTGCTCTCCAAGTGGCTCGACTGGGCGCAAGCCAACACCCGGCGTGGTTCGGCGCGCAACATCCATCGCCACTATGACCTCTCGAACGATTTCTACCGCCTGTGGCTCGATGAACAGATGGTTTACACCTGCGCCTACTTCCCAACGCCCGACGCTTCGCTCGAAGCGGCCCAGAATGCAAAGTTGGACCTGGTATGCCGCAAACTGGGCCTGCGTCCGGGTGAGACTGTGCTCGAAGTCGGGTGCGGCTGGGGAGCGCTAGCTATTTATATGGCCGAGCATTACGGCGTGAACGTCAGGGCGTTCAACATCTCGCATGAACAGATCGCGTGGGCGCGCGAGCGGGCGCGCGAGGCAGGCGTCTCGTCTCAAGTCGAATTTGTCGAAGACGACTACCGCAACGTCAGCGGCCGCTTTGATGCATTCGTCTCCGTCGGCATGCTCGAGCATGTAGGGCGTGAGAATTACCGCGAGTTGGGCCGCGTAATCCACAACACGATCGGCGACACAGGCCGCGGATTCTTGCATTTCATCGGCCGTAGTCGCAGCCAGCCCTTCAGCGTCTGGATCCGCCGGCGGATCTTCCCCGGCGCCTACGCCCCGACCCTCCGCGAATCGATGGAAGTCCTCGAGCCACACAACTACTCTGTGCTCGACGTCGAAAACCTCCGCATGCACTATGCCAAGACGCTGGAGCATTGGCTGGCCCGCTTCGATGCTTCCTTCGACACGGTGGTACAGAAGTTCGGCATGGATTTCGCCAGAATGTGGCGGCTCTATCTTGCTGGCTCCATCGCTTCGTTCCGCGCTGGAAACCTTCAACTGTTCCAGGTCCTGTTCGCCGGCAGCTGCTGCCAGTCGATTCCCTGGACACGCGAGCACCTGTACGCGCCCTTCGACGAGGAAACGAATCGCGAGCTATGGACACGTGCGATGTAATCATTGTCGGAGGCGGACCTGCCGGATCGTCGTGTGCATGGGCGCTGCGTGGCTCCGGCCTCGACGTTCTCGTGGTCGATCGCGCCGCCTTCCCGCGCAACAAGCTCTGCGCCGGATGGATCACGCCGCTGATTCTCGACGAGCTGGAATTTCACGCCGGAAGATTATCCTCCGGCAGACTGGTCATCCAGCCCATCACCGGCTTCCGCCTCGGCGCCATCGGTGGTCCGCAGGTCGAGATTCGCGGCGACCAAATTGTGAGCTACGGCATCCGCCGCTGCGAGTTCGACGAATTTCTCCTGCGCCGCAGCGGCGCTCGGCTTCGCGAGGGTATTGCCCTCACTTCACTCGAGCGCTACGCACGGCGGCTGGCTCATCAACGGCGAAATCCGTGCCCGGATGCTGGTGGGAGCAGGCGGCCACTTTTGTCCCGTTGGCCGCTTTCTCGGCAACAAGGGATCGCCGGCACCTGTGCTGGCGCAGGAAATCGAGTTCGAGATGGATGCCCCTCAGGCTGCGCGTTCGGATGTCGACGGCGAACTACCCGAGCTCTTCTTTTGCCGCGACATGAAGGGCTACGGATGGGTCTTCCGCAAGGGCAACTTCCTCAATGTGGGACTCGGCCGCACCGACTCGCACGAGATTTCGCGTCACGTGAAGGACTTCGTCGGCTATCTGCGCGAGACCCGCGCGGTCGAAACTCCCAGCCACGGCATCGCCGGTCACGCGTACGGCCTGTGGGGCCGCACCGAGCGCAAGTTCCTCGATGACGGCGTTCTTGCTCGTCGGCGACGCTGCCGGACTGGCCTATCCCGAGAGTGGCGAAGGCATCCGCCCAGCCATCGAATCAGGTCTGATCGCGGCGCACACGATTCTGGCTGCCGAAGGTAATTACGGCGTGAAGAGCCTGTCACTCTATCGTGAATTGCTCAATAAGCGCCTACAGCGCGAGCGCAGCCGCATGGATTCCCTCACCCAGGCTCTGCCGCATGTCCTCAAGGAGTTCGCCGGCCGCCAACTTCTCCGCAACCGATCTTTCTGCCAGAACGTCGTAGTGAACCAGTGGTTCCTGCGCGTGGCCGAGCAGCGGCTTGACTTAGGCTCGCAGCCAGTAAAGCGCGAACTCGCTGCCCGCCGATAGTCGGCACTTCCCATTCGCCTCGATTTCCGCCATCCTAGATGCAAGGAGACTTACGCATGGGTGAGGGCACGGATATCTGGACAACCAAGGTTCATCAGCATCCCGAGCGCGCCGTGCCGCAGCGCGCCCAGGAATTCCTCGTCGCCGGCAAGGTCGCACACATCGGATTCGTACAAGATGACCTGCCTTATGTCGTCCCCACGCTCTATCACTATTCGCCCGAGCAGCCCGACCGCATCTACCTGCACGGCGGCATGTCGAGCCGCATGCTCGAGGAACTCGCGAAGGGAATTCCGGTCTGCGTCACCGTGACCGAACTCGACGGCCTGGTGTACTCTCGCGATGCCAAGTATCACTCCGCCAATTACCGTTGCGTGATGTGCTTTGGTCGCGGCCGAATCTTCGAGGATGAAGCAGCCAAGCGCGTGATGTTCGAGGCCATGACCCAGCGCTACTTCCCCGGACGCACCGCCGGACGCGACTATACGCCCGCGCCATCGTCGCATCTCACCTCAACCGCCGTGGTGGAAGTGGTGATCGAGCAGACCAGCGCCAAGATGCGCGAAGGCGGCCCCAAAGGCCCGCAGGATGCCGATCCGAACGCGCCTGGAACCTGCGGCGTGGCGGACGTCTAGCTACTCCGACTCCATCACCAGGTAGCTCAATTCGCCATCGCGTTCCACTTGCAGCACGATCGGTTGTCCGGGTTGAAGCGCTCTGAGCGCCTGCTTCAGTCCGTCGAGGTCCTTGATGGGCGTGGTGTTCACGGAGTGGATGATTTCTCCCGGCTCCGGCCCGTCGCCCAGCAGCAAAGCGCCCGGCGTGCGCGCCGCCACGATGACGCCGGAAGGGATCCGGAGGTCGGGCATGGCCTTCCTCAGGTCGTCGTTGATGGTGATGCCGACGATGCCCAGCCGGTTCACCACGTTCCCCGGCCCGGAAACCATGTCGGCAAAGCGCTGCGGGTCGTCCGGTCGCTCCGTCACCCTCACCTCGACCATCTCCTGCTTGCCGTTGCGCATCACGCCGATGGGGGCCATTGCCCCGATCTTGTAGGAGAACAGAATGGTGGCGAATTCCTTCACGTCGCCCACCGGCTTGCCGCCGATGCTGGTAATGACATCGCCCACCTTGAGCCCCGCACGAGCAGCGGAGGAATCTGCCGTAACGTCTTCCAGAAGCACTCCATGAGTTGAGCGGGAGCTTCAGTCCTTCGGCGAGGTCGGGCGTGACCGTACGCAGGTACACGCCGATCTGCCCGCGATGTACATGTCCTTCTGTCTTCAGTTGCTCATAAATGTTGCGCACCACGTTGCTCGGAATGGCGAATCCCAGCCCTTCGCTGCCGCCCGACTCGGAAAGGATGAACGTATTGATGCCCACGACGCGTCCATCTACATCCACCAGCGGGCCGCCGCTGTTGCCGGGGTTGATGGGCGCATCCGTCTGCACGTAGGTCGTCGGATTATCTTCGCTGACCTGCCTCGCCGTGGCGCTGACCACGCCCATGGTGACTGAGTTCTCCAACCCTTGCGGGCTGCCGAAAGCGAAGACTACTTGTCCTTGCTTGAGGCGGTCGGAGTCGGCCAGTTCCAACGCGGGCAGATCGTTAGCATCGATCTTCAGCACCGCCAGGTCCGACTGGCGGTCGAGCCCGATAACCTTGGCTGTGACCGGGCCATGCGGCTGCGAGCCGTCATCCCCTGCCGGCGATTCCAGTCCGGGAAGCCGCACCCGAATCTTGCGCGCTCCTTGCACCACATGCGCATTGGTCACGATGTATCCGTCAGCCGACAGAATCACGCCCGCGCCGATGGCTTCCTGCGGCTCAAACAGCGCGGTGTCACTGGCTGGCTTATCCGACTTCAATCCGTATCCGGTAGCCACAATCTGCACCACCGACTTGGTTACCTTGGCGGTCAGCTCTTGGATGGAGTCGCTGAAAATGTGCAGCGGATCGCGGCGCGCTACACTCGGGGCGGTTGTGGTCGGCTGCGCGTTACTGTCCGACTGCGCATGAGATGCAGCCGGAACCGCAATTGCGCTCAGAACGCAGGCGAGGACAAGCAATCGGGAGCAATTCGGCTTCATCGTGAAATGGTTCTCATTCGGATGTACGCGTAGGCATTACAGCAGGAAGATGGGTCTATCACCATTCGCACTCTCAGTATACGGATGCTCGCCGAGATAGCCGGGACGCACGAAGCCCTAGGAAATCACGTCCTCACCTGGATATTCAGGTTTGGCTGGGCAAGGGTTCCGCGAAGGCAGATACGGCCTCGCTGCCGAATATCGAGGAGAATTCACATAGCTTCTGTTATCGGTCGGCAACGGCCGTAGTGGCGGCGAGATCGGCGTCGGCAGGTGTCCCCTGAACGGTCGCCGCCGCGCCGGGCTCCGCCAGTACCATACGGCCACAACCCTCCAGGCGATAACGGTCGCCGCGCCATACGATGGTCCGTCCGCTGTAACTGGCGCACCAGAACAAGAACCCCATCAAGTCGCGCAGTGGATACAGCCACGCCATCCGCAACGCTCGTGGGTCTCGTACCACGCCCCATCCCGCCACCACCGAGAGCAGCACTCGTGTGAAATACGCCGCCGCGAACAACCCGATACCAAGCGCCCACTGGTGCATGGCGCCTGCGCCCAGCAAACCCGAAATACCGAACGGCATCGCAAACGTCAGCGCTGTGCCGGCGTGTCCGGCGCGGCGTGAGCAGCGTGTACTCTTCATCCAGCGGATCTGGTGCTGCATCGAACTGGCGAACTCACGATTGATGACCACATGGTCGATTACATGGTGCGACAGCACGACCTGCCGTCCGCTCTGGGCGACTCGCAGCCCGAGGATGTAGTCATCGGAACAATAGTCGGCCAACTGTTCAAATCCACCAATTGCGTCCAGCGCATCGCGCCGGATCGCCATGGTCGGTCCCAGGGCAAACTTCATGCCCTCTAACAGGTTGGCCACGATTGCGCCCGATGTCATCTCGACGCTCATACCGAGCGCTTCCAGCTTGGACCACAATCCGCCGGTCGGCAGCCCGCGATACAGGCAGGTCACCATCCCATTGCGCGGGTCCAGCATGGGCTGCACGACCGACGCAATGTAGTTCGGCTCGACCTTGACGTCGCTGTCACTGATGATGAGTAAATCGTGTGATGCCCGCGCGAACATCTTCACCAGCGAGCACACCTTGGCGTTGGGACGCCACGGCTCGCCCGAGATCACAATCTTTGCCGGTACCGAGGGATACCGCGCCACGATCCGCCGCACCACATTCAGCGCCGGGTCGTCGTCGCGGCGGGCCCCAAAAATAATCTCGTAGCTGGGGTACTGCTGCTCGAAGAATCCGGTGAGGTGCGCTTCCAGGCCGGGCTCCATGCCGCAGACCGGTTTCAGCAGCGTGACCGGAGGAAACGAGGACGACATGGCGTTCTGCTGCGTCCGCTCGCGGCGGAAACGCGCGCTGGCTAAGATCACCAGCAGCAGATAGCCCGTGCTCGTCACCAACCCTGCCGCTCCGGCCAGCAGGAGCAACCGCCACACCAACATTTCCATCTCCTGAAGGGCGCCGCATAACGACGCTGTCTGACAACGGGAAATCCCGCCCGCGAGACGGCCGCATCGTCGCTATACTAGTAACGACATTATAAGGGAGTCCTCATGTCAACCACACAGCAAAGTCCTACTGTAGTCAATCAAGAAATCTCCGTTCATCCCCCAAAGAGGCTATTGTTTGGCCCCGGGCCGACGCAGGTGCATCCTCGCGTGTACCAAGCCATGGCGCAACCGGTCGTTGGGCACCTCGATCCTTACTTCTTCGAGGTCAGCCAGGACAACCAGCGCATGCTGCGCCACGTTTTCGGCACCGAGAACGAGTGGACCTTCGTCATCTCGGCTACCGGCAGCGGCGGCATGGAAGCGGCAATCGGCAATTTCGTCGAGCCTGGCATGAAAGTGGCCGTCTTCGCCAACGGGTTCTTCTGCGACCGCATGACCGAAATGGCCAAACGCCATGGCGCCAACGTCGTCCGCTTCGAGAAGCCCTGGGGCGGAGCCTTCGGCGACAGCGAGGCGGCTGAGTTCATCCAACGCGAGAAGCCCAAGGTCGTTATGTACGTGACCGCCGAGACTTCGACCGGCGTTTTCCAGCGCGGCGAAGCCATCTGTCAAGCGGCGCACGAAGTCGGCGCACTGGTGATTGCCGACTGCGTCACCTCGCTCGGCGCGATGCCCGTTCATGTTGACAAGACCGGCATCGACATCGCCTACAGTTGCACGCAGAAAGGCTTGAGCTGTCCTCCAGGTTTGTCGCCCATCACGGTGTCGTCGCGCGCGGCTGAGTGGCTGAAGGCGCGCAAGACCACCAATCCTTCGTGGTACTTCGACATCAAGCTCATCGCCGATTACCTGTTCGTCTCGCACCGCTACCATCACACTGCCTCGGCGACGCTGTTCTACGCCCTCCATGAAGGCCTCAGCCTCATCGAAGAGGAAGGCCTTGAGCACCGCTGGCAGCGCCATCATCAAGCGCATCAGGAGTTCGTCCAGGGAGTCGGCGAACTTGGGCTCACTATGCTCGTACCCGAGCAGTACCGCATCTGGAACCTCAATACGCCGCAGGTGCCGGAAGGCGTGGACGACGCGAAGGTGCGCGCCACGCTGCTGCACGATCACGGCATCGAGATCGCGGGAGGCTTCGGCCCGCTGGCCGGCAAGGTCTTTCGCATCGGCCTGATGGGACCTCTCGCCACGCGCGACCACGTTCACGACTTCCTGGACAAGTTCAGAAGTGCGCTGCGCAGCGCGGGCTACAAGGGCTAAACAATCTACCACTGAGGCACAGAGACACCGAGTATTTTTAAGAACTAATTTTCTCTGTGTCTCAGTGTCTCTGTGGTTCATCTATACCTCTGGATCGCCAAATATGGCTGCCAAACGACCCATCGCCACGGACACGCAGCCTGAGAAAGCGACGGACTTTCCGCCGTACTCTCTGTGCGGCGCCGTACCTTTGCGGCACATCCGTAGCCATGCGCGGCGCGATAGCGGTAAGTCGGCCGACGACTCGTTGGCGGCGCTGATACCGCCGCTGCTGGTGTACGACGGCAACTGCGGATTCTGCTCCCGTTCCATTCAATTCATCCTGCGCCATGAGCAACGGCACGACCTGCTGTTCGTTCCGCGCGACTCCGAATTGGGGAAGGACTTGCGCCGCCAATTCCACCTCGAAGCGGTCGAATCTCTGCTGTGGATTGCAGACGGCGAAGCTGCGATTGAGTCCGGCGCGGTGCTCAACTCGGCGAAATATATGGGTGGAATCTGGGCGACTCTGGCGGCGCTTGGGGTGCTGGTTCCAGCCTTCCTGCGCAATGCGGTGTATCGCTTCATCGCGCGCAACCGGCGACGCTTTTCGACCTCGGCAACCGCTTGTTTGGTTCCGACGGCAGAGCAACGCGCGCGTTTCTTGAACTGACATCGGGGATTCCCGAATCGGGACAATCGGTCGATGGTACCCCCTCCCCCACCATTTTTGCAAAATCCTCATTCCATTGGAGATAGGGGTTGTAGACCGCGTAAAATCCTCTGCCCATTGGACTTACAGGCAAATTCTTCTTAACAAAGGAGTTAGGCTGGATCTGCGCACGACGTACGAGGGCATTGGCGGAGAGATGAGTATAAATCCGACGACAAATAGAACCGGTCACAGGTCGATCCACCTAGGTGGCGATGGGGGTAGTGTCTGGCTGGGTCTCCGAGGACACAGCTCTCCCTCATCGTTCCAGCGGTAGTGTACGAGCAGGAGAGAGAAACGCCAAGCGATTTAGTCACCGATCAGCGTGATGGATGAACAATAGAAGTTGCCGGTCGTCAGTCCTCAGAAAATGAGTATTCACCACAGAGGCACAGAGACACTGAGAATTCGGAGGTCTTTACTGCGGCGAGCAAGGAGGCAGGATCTCAGCGGCGGATTTACGAGGTGCGGGTGGAAACTACCAAGTCAAAAGACCCACTCCGCCAAAACATCGGGATGCAGCACTCGACGAAGCCGGAGTACGAGAAACGAGGAAGCCTGCGAATCCGGTAGAATACAACATTCTTCTACATCCAAAGGAAACCACAGGACGACATGCATCGTTGGTCTAAGCTCTTCATCCCCACCCTTCGTGAAGCCCCGGCAGACGCCGAGGTCGCCAGCCACAAGTACCTGGTGCGCGCCGGATACATTCGGCAGCTCGCCGCCGGAATTTACTCGTTCCTGTTCCTCGGGCACCGGTCGATGCTGAAGATCGCCAACGTCGTGCGCGAGGAGATGGACACCATCGGGCAGGAGTTTTACCTGCCGGCGCTGCATCCGCGCGAAATATGGGAGGCCAGCGGCCGCTGGTCGGTGATGGGCGACAACATGTTCCGCCTGAAAGACCGCAGCGGGCGCGACCTGTGCCTGGGCATGACCGAAGAAGAGGTCATGACCGAGATCGCGCGCAAGGAACTGCGCAGCTACAAGCAGTTGCCGCAGATCTGGTACCAGATCCAGCAGAAGTTCCGCGATGAGCCGCGGCCGAAGTCGGGGCTGCTGCGCGTGCGGCAGTTCACCATGAAGGACTCGTACTCGTTCGACATGGACGCAGCGGGGCTCGATGTGAGCTACCAGAAGCATCACGACGTGTATTGCAAGATCTTCGACCGCTGCGGGCTGAAGTATCGTCGTGGTGCACGCCGATTCCGGCGCGATGGGCGGTTCGGGTTCGCAGGAGTTCATGGTTTACACCGACGCTGGAGAAGACCTGGTCGCAAGTTGCGGTAGCTGTGGCTACGCGGCCAACATCGAGAAGGCCACGTCGCGTCTGGATCCTGTCGAGGAGCTAGCACCGACGGGCGATGGCAAGCCTGAGCTGGTGCATACGCCGGGCAAGGGCGCGATTGCCGATGTCTCGGAGTTCCTGAAGGTCAAACCGAACCAGGACATCAAGGCTGTTGCGTACATGGCCATAGTGCGCAGCGCCAGATACGAAAGAAGCTCCCAAGCCGCAAGGCGTGGCTGTATTTCTACGCGGCGACCACACGGTCAACGAGACGAAGCTGCTCGGTCTGCTGAACGGCGAGCTGCGCAAGCAGGGCAAGGGACTCGATGTGGCGGAGTTGCGTCCGATGGCCGCAGATGAAGTCGAGCAGTTTTTCGCCGGGCCGGGCGGATTCATCGGGCCGGTCGGTCCGTCGTTCGCGAAGCAGGTGCTCGATGGCGGATTCACCGCGGTGATGGATGCAGCGCTGGAAGGCCGTCATGACATGATCTGCGGCGCCAACAAGCTCGACTATCACCTGCGCAATGTCACGCCGGGGCGCGACTTCCAGCCGACGATCACCGCCGACGTGCGCAATGCGGTGGAGGGCGAAGGCTGCCCGAACTGCGGCCATCCGCTGAAGATCGGCAAGGCGGTGGAGATCGGCCACATCTTCAAGCTGGGCTACAAGTATTCGGAGTCGATGGGCGCGCGCGTGCTCGACGAGCACGGCAAGGAAGTCACGCCGATCATGGGCAGCTACGGCATCGGGCTGGAGCGCATCCTGACGGCGTGCGTCGAGCAGAACGCCGACGACAACGGCTTCTGGATGCCGGCCAACATCGCTCCGTTTGAAGTGGTGGTGACGCCGACGAACACGACGGACGAGAAGATCAACACCGGCGCGGAAGAGATCGCCAAGGCACTGGAAGCGGCGGGACTGGATGTGCTGCTCGACGATCGCGACGAGCGTCCGGGAGTGAAGTTCAAGGACGCCGACCTGGTGGGCATTCCCTACCGCATCAACGTGGGCAAGAAGCTGGTCGATGGCATCGTGGAAGTGGTGACTCGCGCGGGAAGCACGCGGGACGACGTTGCGGTCGGCGACGTGGTGGAGCACGTGAAGAAGCTGGTGCGGGGATAGGACGGCTTAATTGGCCGTCTGTTCCCTGCCGGCCAGCCCCAACTCCGGCGCGATCGCCTTCATCGCCTCGATGCAGAAGGCGATGTGCTCTTCGAGGTCGACGCCCAGGTCGGCGGCGCCGTTGATGATGTCGTCGCGGCTGACGGAGCGGGCGAAGGCTTTGTCCTTCATTTTCTTGCGAACCGACTTGGCGTCACATTCGGCGAGCGACTTGTTGGGCTTGACCAGGGCGCTGGCGGTGATGAATCCGGCGAGTTCGTCGCAGGCGAACAGCGTCTTCTCCAGGCGGCTCTCGCGCGGCACGCCGCTGTAGTTGGCGTGAGACAGAATTGCGCGGCGAATTTCTTCCGACACGCCACGCTCTTTCAGAATCTCGCTGCCCTTGAACGGATGTTCTTCGGCGGAGGGATATTTCTCGTAGTCGAAGTCGTGAATCAGGCCGACGAGGCCCCAAAGTTCCTCGTCCTCGCCGAACTTGCGGGCGTAGGCGCGAACGCAGGCCTCGACCGCGAGTGCATGTTTTCGCAAACTTTCTGACAGGGTGAACTCAGTTAGTAAACACCAGGCGTCGTCGCGCGTCATTGCGGTTTTCTCCGGTATTTGTTGGGTTTTTGTCGGTGTTCTGTGCGGCCACGTCCTTGATTTTGCACAGCTTTCTCGGGTTTCGTCCATCTCACGCCCTTGACTGTAGCAGACGCAATGCCGCAAAGTACGGATAGTTTCAATGGATCTGGGGGTAGTGGAATTGATCCATCGGGAAACGGTGCCCTGCTCTGGCACTCCCGCAACTTAAAATGGCTACGACTCTCGCACCCGTAGAAAACCGGGAAGTGGTGAGATGCGACCATTGTCATCTCGTCCAGTTCAGAACCGTCAACAACATGTGCCGGAAGTGCCGCACGTCCCTGGATGAGGACGAGCCGGAACCAATCCTCGCACAGGTGATGCCGGTCATGGAGCCGGCCAGCTCGAGCCGTTCGGAGGTGCAGGTGGCGCAGGCCATCCGCAGCCTGCGGCTGCAGCAGCGGGCTGAGCCAGCGGCAATTGGCCCTGCGCATGGGTGTGCCGCGCACCTACGTCTCGAAGATCGAGAATGAGAAGGCCACGCCGACCCTGTCGTCGCTGGCACGGCTGGCGAACGCGCTGATGGTCTCGGTGCCCGACCTGTTGACGGCGTGCAGCTCCGTCTCGCGATGAAGAAATCAACGAGTTGTTGAGCGATCCGTTCATCGCCGAGATGGCGGCGTTCACCAAGCAGCTCGACGGCATGCAGCGCACCAGCGTGCTGGCGCAGATCCGCGACATGGTCGCGCATCCGCGGCGCGGGGCGTAGATTTGGTCCCACCCTATCGCCAAAAACGGCGATAACGTGGGGCACCCAGGTCTACTAAGTTTCGCGTTGTATATCAGCGGTGACGTGCGACGCGAGGCGGAGTTTCGGCTCCGCCGGTGTTCTCCAACCTGCGCGGTGAAGACTCGTTTCCCAGGTTAGCACCCAAAAGAGGGGTGCGAACCTGGGGCACCCTGTAACCGTGTGAACCAAAACCGACCGGAAAACGCCGAGGCACGCGCCTCGGCTTTTCTTCGCGCCAGCTACTTCCCTCGTCGGATGTAGGTCATGGTATGGTGCGTGAGCAGCCTTCCGTCCCTATCGCGACAGTCGGCGGTCCCGTAAATCAGGCGCGACCCTGATTTCAGCAATGTGGCAGTGCAACGGAAGTCTTGCGGTCCACTGAGAGCGGAGAGGAAATTCGTCTTCATCTCTACCGTCACCGTGGATGCTGCGCCAGGACCGAGATCGCTGATGATGGCAATCCACATGGCGACATCGGCAGCGGCCATGAAGACTGGCCCGCTTAGAATTCCATCCGGCCGAAGAAAGTCAGGGTTGCCGGGACAGTACAAAGTACAAGTGCCACCGTCGGCGGATTCGACTCGAAAGGCGTATTGCTGGACAAAGGGAGAACCGTCGAGCAAAGCCTGCAGGTCAGCAACGGACATTGAATCTCCGGGGAGTGAGGTGAAGGTCGATGGTAAATCACGCCACGCCGACCGCTTCGCTACTTCAATTCGAACTCGACGATCGTTCCTTCGGTTGAGCCCTCATTCCCGAGCGAATGCGTGACTGGAATATTCACCCAGTGAAAGTCACCGGGCTTGACCGACTCGATGCGCGATTGTCCGTCAGGCGAGGTCATCTTGAGTTGCATCGCAGTCGTGGCGACGATCAGGTATGGGCGCGTGTGACTATGCATGCCGGTTGCGGCGCCAGGAGCAATGGCCCACTTGTAGGCGCGCATGCTTGGATTTTCGGCAGCGACTGGGCCGGCGACCGAAGTGGACGGGTGCTCCGGCCGATGAAGCAACTCAATGTCGATGACATCCATGGTTGTCGCGCCGGTGTTGTGCACTCGGTGAATGAGCGGCTTGTCGGTGCAGGTGTCTGAGAATATGTCTCCCGGACCGGTTGGCTTTGGCGCACCCTCGGGTTCGCCAAATTTCTGCCAAGTAGTGGTGTTGCTCGAAATCTGAACGCCGGTTCGATCACAGGAGTGGATGTGATACGCCGTGCGTCTCGCCGGGCGGAAGGATCGCGTGGATGACGACGATGTCGTCGTTCGTCAACTGCACATGGTGGTATGGCTCCTGCACGACGGGAACCGGCGCTTGTTGGGCCCAAACAACACCCACGATAAGCAGAAGAAACAGCATCCGTCGAACGATGGTCGTCACCACGGTACACCTCCAAAGGCTGCGGTTGTAGGAGTCTACCACCGGCCTGCGAACCGCATTGCAAGTGCCGCTATCATGTGCTATTTTCAATAAGTTACGAGAGGTTTTGCTTTGCGCGCGACGGTTCCCGCCGGGCTGAACCGCAAAGAGGCTGAGGTCTTCTCCCGCCTCGATCCGGAGCGGCTTCCACATCACGTAGCCATCATCATGGACGGTAATGGCCGCTGGGCCAAGCGCCGCCATTTGCCGCGCATTGCCGGGCACCGGGCGGGCGTGGCGGCGGTGCGATCGACCATCGAGACGGCGGCGCGCATCGGTATACCGGCGCTGACGCTGTATTCGTTTTCGGCGGAGAACTGGAAGCGTCCCAAGGGCGAAGTCAGCTACCTGATGAACCTGCTGCGCCGCTACCTGAAGATGGAACTGCCGACCATGATGGAAAACAATATCCGGCTGCAGTACATCGGGCGCCAGTACGAGCTTCCGCAGGAAGTGCAGGAGCGGATGTCGTGGGCGCGCGAGTCCACCGAGAAGAACACTGGGATGGTGCTGACGCTGGCGCTGAATTATGGATCTCGCACCGAAATGGTGGACTGCTTTAACGCGCTGGCGCGCGAGGCCTCGCGCAACGGCGGTCTCGACCACATGAGGGTCGACGAGAAATCGATCGCCCAGCACCTCTACACGCGCGGATTGCCGGAGCTCGACCTGTTGATTCGCACCAGCGGCGAGATGCGGCTGAGCAACTTCCTGCTGTGGCAGGCGGCCTACGCCGAAATCTTCGTAACCGATACTCTGTGGCCCGATTTTCGCGGCGCTGAATTGCTCGAATCTATTGAGGCCTTCCAGAAGCGCGAACGGCGCTTTGGCGGACTCATCGGCGACGGACACTCCTCGTGAAACGCGTCGTCACCGCGGTAATTCTGGTTCCTCTCGTTGTTCTGGCGCTGTTCAAGGCGCCGCTGTGGTTGTTCACCCTGCTGGTGTTTGGCGTGGCGGCGCTGGCAGCGCATGAGTATTTCGGCATCGTGATTGCGCAGGGGTTCAGGCCATTCAGGGTTATAGGCTACTTCGCGCTCGCGCTAACGTTCGCGATCTTTTACCTGATCAGCCAGTTGATGTCGTCTATTCCGAACGACGGAGGGGGTGTTGGTGTTGATGCCGGAATCATGGGTATGGCATTTTTCTGGGGATTGCCCCTGATCACGCTGTTATTCCCGCTTATTTTTTTGCTCGCCAGCCTGCGGCGAGAACCCCTCTCACAGGCGCTTCCCGACGCGGCTGCTTCTTACATGATGTTGCCTTACATAGGATTCACGCTCGGGTTGCTTGCGGTTGTGAGGTCCACGAGGAATGGTCCGCAATACGTTCTATATCTGATGCTGCTGGTTTGGTGCGGCGATATCGCGGCATATTACGTTGGCCGCGCGGCAGGAAGGCACAAGCTGGCCCCGCGAGTCAGTCCTGGGAAATCGTGGGAGGGGGCAGTTGCGTCTGTAATCGGAGCGGTGATCGTGGGATTGGTGTTGTTTCACTACGCTAACCTCATAGCCGCCACGTTGCGTAGCGTGCATCTGCTTCCGCAACGCAGTGATGTTCTCCCGCTTTCCGCACTTGCCCCTTGGCGGTTAGTTTCTTTATATGCCGTTTGCGTAAATGTTGCCGCACAACTCGGCGATTTGGTCGAGTCAGCACTGAAGCGTGGAGCGGGAGTGAAAGATTCCGGAGCGCTCTTGCCCGGTCATGGGGGCGTGCTTGACCGCATCGATGCCCTGCTGTTCGCGATGCCCGTCGGCTTGATCTTCTACATCGCCGGGCTGAATCGCTTTCTTCCGGCTTTGCATCGAGCCGGCACACTCTACGTTCGCTAAACTGGAGTGCGTCGCGGGTTGCGCTCTCTTTATCGTTCGAGCTACGCCCGATGCGATACCATAAACGAGACCGCTCATGAGACACATTGCCATCCTCGGTTCCACCGGTTCTATCGGCAAGAGCACGCTGAAGATTGTCGAGGCCTTCCCCGATCGATTCTCGCGTCACCAGCCTTGCCGCCGGAAGTAACGTGGACCTCGCATTCGAACAGTCGCGGCGCTGGCATCCCAAGATTGTCTCCATGGCATCGGCGGAGTCGGCCGAGCACCTGCACGACAAGCTGAAGAAAGTCGGACTCGGACACGCCATCGAAGTGACCTCCGGCTCACCTGGAACTGTAAAGGTCGCCACCCATCCCGAGGCCGATTTCGTGGTGAGCGCCATCGTGGGCGTCGCCGGGCTCGAAGCCACCTTTGAAGCCGTGAAGGCCGGCAAGACCGTCGGCATCGCCAACAAGGAGTGCCTGGTGACAGCCGGCGAATTGATCGTGGCCGAGGCCCACAAGCAGGGCAAGCCGCTGTTGCCCATCGATAGCGAGCACAATGCAATCCATCAGTGCCTGCGCGGCGGAACGCGCGGAGAGGTCCACCGCATCTGGCTCACGGCTTCCGGCGGTCCTTTTCTGCATACCCCGAAGCGGCACTTCCCTCACATCACGGTTGCGGAAGCATTGAACCATCCCACGTGGAAGATGGGAAAGCGCATCACCATCGATTCAGCGACGTTGATGAATAAAGGTTTCGAAGTGATCGAGGCGTGCCGCCTATTTGATATGCCAGCCAGCCAGGTCAGCGTGCTGGTGCATCCCCAGAGTACGATTCACTCGATGGTCGAGTTTGTGGATGGAAGCCTGCTGGCGCAGCTCTCCGTCACCGACATGCAGTTACCCATCCTCTACGCGCTGACATATCCCGATCGCATCGAGTCGGCCCTGCGCTTTCCGGTATCGGAGTTACGGCAACTGGACTTCAGCCCGCCCGATTTGGACAAGTTCCCCTGCTTACGCCTGGCCTACGAAGCCGTCCAAGTGGGAGGGGCAAAAACCATTGCGCTCAACGCAGCCGACGAGGTGGCGGTAGCGGCATTCCTGGATGGCGTCATCGGCTTTGAAGACATTCCGGCGACAATTGAGTCTGTACTTCGTGAAACGCCAGCGCACCAACCCGAATCTATAGAACAGGTCCTGGATACGGACGCCGATGCGCGCCGGCGAGCCCGTCACCTGGTACCGGATACGGGGCGCGGAACCGCCACGGCAGCAGGATATTCGGCGGGCAAGCACAAGTAGTTCCCCAAGAAGAAGAGGTTTATGCAATCGATTTTGACAACAGGATTGTGGAACATTCTCTGGTTCATCATATTCCTGGGAATCCTGATCCTGGTCCATGAGTTCGGCCATTACGCCGCCGCCAAGTTGTTCGGAGTCCGTGTCGAGGTGTTTTCACTGGGCTTCGGCAAGCGGTTGCTCGGATTTCGCAAGGGTGACACGGATTACCGCATCAGTGCCCTGCCTCTCGGCGGCTACGTCAAGATGGCGGGCGAAAACCCCCTGGAGTCGCATACCGGCGCTCCGGATGAATTTACTTCACATCCTCGCTGGCAGCGGTTTGTGATCGCGCTGGCCGGGCCGGCCATGAACATTTTACTGGCGGTCGGAGTTTTGACCGGCGTCAACATGGTGCATTACGAGCACCCCAAGTTCCTCGACGAACCCGCGGTGGTCGGCGAGGTGGAACCGAATTCTCCGGCAGACAAGGCTGGCATTCAGGCGGGTGACCGCATTGTGCGCATTGACGGCTGGCAAAACCCAACGTGGGAAGATGTGGGGCTGAAATCGGCCATCCAGCGGAAGATACCGCTCGATGTGGCTGTACAGCGCGGCAACGAGATTCTGGAAAAGCCGATCGCGCCTTCCACTGACGCTCCGGGTTCTGAGCCACCCGAGCCGATTGGATTGGTTCCCGACGAACCGATCATCGTGTCACAGCTTGAGCCGAGCATGCCGGCAGCGCAGGCCGGCCTACAGGTCGGCGACCAGATTGTAGCCATTAATGGCGTAACGATGCGCTCGCTCCACTCTGTGATCACGTACTTGCAGAAGTGCGAGGGCAAACCGGCTGAGATTACCGCATTGCGGAATGGCCAGGAGATGAAGTTCACGGCCACTCCTGTGATGACCACCGACAGGGGCGACAAGCGCTACCGGCTGGGATTCGGAGCCGAGCGGTTCTCCGTGAGCAAACTTCCGTTCGGCAAGGCGCTGGAGCAGTCATTGGATCAGAACAAGAAGTATTCGTTGCTGATCGTTGACTTGATGCGGAAGATGCTGCGCAATGAGGCCTCCATCAAGCAGATGGAAGGCCCGATTGGCATTGCACGCGCCGCTGGCCAGGTGGCACAACAGCCGGGCTGGTCAGTGAAGCTTGATTTCCTGTCGGCCATCAGCTTGAACCTCGGCATCTTTAACCTTTTGCCGATCCCGATTCTGGATGGCGGGATGATCTTGATGCTACTGGTCGAAGGCCTCTTGCGCCGTGACATCAGCATACGGATTAAGGAACGCATAATCCAGACGGCGTTCGTGTTCCTGGTGCTGTTTGCGGTGGTAGTAATCTACAACGACATCATGAAGGTCGTGCCGGGATTGGCGCATCGGCTGCAGTAGACCTACTGGCGTGTTGGTTTCCTGATAGAACGGTTAGCCGAGCAGCAGGCACCCAAAACACCAACAATGAAGGCTCCCGTGATGGGAGCCTTTTCGTTTCCGTAGGTCCGAATTGCCGAGTTACTGCAGCGATGAGGAACTCGAAGAACCGTCCGTGCGCTTCAGCGTCGGACGATCATCGTCATTCTGCGTACCGGTTCCGTTGGTGTTCGTCGGATTGTCGGCGGTGCTGCGGCGCAGCGTCGGACGATCCTTGTTGCCGTTGTCGTTCTGCAACTTGTGCTTGTTGTTAATTGAGGCCAGCCGCGACTTCACCTGGTCAAACTCTGAAGTGTTCAGCACATACTCGTCGCGTGGCGGAAGAACCGTTGCCATCTCTTTCTGCGCGCTCGCCACGCGGTCCGGAGTCATCGGATGCGACGAAAAGGCCTTGGCGATGGCGCCGGGCTTTTTCTTTTCCTGCGCCTCGATCTTCTCGAAGAATGAGATGAACGACTGCGGATCGTAGCCGGTCTTGTACATGTATTCCATGCCCAGGAAGTCGGCCTCGCTCTCGAAATTGCGCGAGAACTTCATGAAGGTCAGCGGAACACCGATGCTCATCGCGACCTGCGTGGCCTCGTACACAGCCCAGCCTCCTGGCACGAAGATCAGCGGAATACTTGCCAAATTCACGATATTGCTGCGCGTCTGCTCGCGCGCCACGTGGCAGGCGGCGACGTGCGCGATCTCATGCGCCATTACGCCGGCCAGCTCGGCTTCGTTATCGGCCGCCAGAATCAGCCCGGAGTTCACGTAGAAGTATCCGCCCGGCAGGGCAAACGCGTTGATCTCGTCGGTGTCGATCACCTTGATGATGAAAGGCACCTTGGAATCCGAATTGCGCACCAGGTTCTGGCCGATGCGGTTCACGTATTCGGTCACGACCGGATCGGTGACCAGCTTGACCCCATGCTCGATCTGCTGCGAGTACTGCTGGCCCATCGCCACTTGCTTCTCCAGCGAGTACCAGTTGCCCGCGCCCGTATTGCAACCGACGTTGCGATTGCCGATGGCGTCAATGTTCTTCAGGGTTGAGGGGCTTGGCGCATTCTTATCGGGCTTCGACGGAGGAGGCGCTGCGTCATCCGCCGGCGTGGCTGCAGGCGCAGTTTGGGCTGCTGGCGTGCTCTGCGCGGGCGCGGGCGCGCTTTGGGCAGCCGGCGTGTTCTGGGCGGAAGGCGCCGAGGTGGAATCCTGCGTGGGATATCCCTGCTGACCCCACGCCGACACCGAGGCGACCAACAGTGCAAGCACGAAGACACTGAAACTTCGCAACCAACTACGCATGATCACACCTTCTTCGGGGCTGACTGGCCGCAGCTGCACAAAACAATCCGTGAGCACACCGCGCGACAATACAAACCCGCTCCGCACCCATGAGTTTCCCAGCCGCCTCTATTCTACGCTGGTTCCTCGGCAGCAAGTGGTTTGTGTCAGCGGATGATGCGCTTTATACCAGTTCGCCCGGCTGGAGGGGAAAGTTCCTCGCATTTGAGTTAGCGGCGCTGGGGCCACGCCCGTTTCGAAAGCCAGGCAAACCACACGCATAGGCCAGATAACACCTTTGTAGTCAGTCATTTCAACAGCCTTGTACGGCCAGTTGCCGCAGTTTTTCGGCATTCGCTGTTCGTCTGGCAGACTGGCGCAGCATGGTAAACTTAAAGTTACCCGTATGGCTCAAATACAACGCAGAAAGACTTACACGGCCACGGTCGGTGGCGTCCGCGTGGGCAGCGATGCACCAGTTGTGGTGCAGTCCATGACCAACACCGACACGGCCGACATCGAAGGCACTATTCGCCAGGTCGCGGCCCTCGCGCGCGCCGGCTCGGAACTGGTGCGCGTCACGGTCAACAACGATGCGGCGGCCGCAGCAGTCGCGCCTATCGTTGATGGCCTCGACCGCCTCGGCATCCGCGTGCCCATCATCGGCGACTTCCACTACAACGGACACATCCTGCTCAAGAAGTATCCGGAGTGCGCGCGGGCGCTGGCGAAGTACCGCATCAATCCCGGCAACGTTTCCATCGGCAAGAAGGGCGACGACAACTTTCGCACCATGATCGAAGTGGCCATCGAGAACGACAAGCCGGTGCGCATCGGGGTGAACTGGGGTTCGCTCGACTCGCAGTTGCTGACTCGCCTGATGGACGAGAACTCCAAGCTCGACGAGCCCAAAGAAGCGCGTGACGTGATGATGGAAGCCATGGTGCAGAGCGCCCTGCGCTCGGCCGAGCTGGCTGTGAGCTACGGAATGCGGCACGAGCAGATCATCCTCAGCGCCAAAGTCAGCGGCGTACAGGACCTGATCGATGTATATCGAGAGTTGGCAGGACGCTGCGAGTATCCGCTGCACCTCGGTCTCACCGAAGCGGGCATGGGCGCGAAAGGTATTGTGGGCAGCGCAGCCGCGCTGGCCGTGGTTTTGCAGGAAGGCATCGGCGACACCATTCGCGTGTCGCTCACACCTGCGCCGAACGGCGACCGCACTGAAGAGGTCACGGTTGGCCAACAGATTCTGCAGTCGATGGGCATTCGCAGCTTCACTCCGCAGGTCACGGCTTGTCCTGGATGCGGTCGAACGACCAGCACTTTCTTCCAGGAGATGGCGGAGCAGATTCAGGGCTACCTGCGGGAGCAGATGCCGAACTGGAAGACGCGCTACTCGGGCGTGGAAGAGATGAAGGTCGCGGTGATGGGTTGCATCGTGAACGGCCCGGGCGAGTCGAAGCACTCCAATATCGGCATTTCCCTGCCCGGCACGTTTGAGGAGCCGAAAGCGCCGGTTTACGTTGACGGCCGCCTGATGACGACACTCAAGGGCGATCACATCGTCGCCGAGTTCATCAAGATTCTCGAGGACTACGTGGAGTCGCATTACACGGCGAAAGAGCAGCTGGTTTCGATCCAGTAAATCCATTTCAACACTGAGACACTGAGGCACTGAGATTACAAACTCGGTGCCTTTTGTATTTCTGCGGAAAATCGTGACGTACAATCTCCGTGACGGCCTCACCCACGCGGCAGATTGAAAACCTCGAACTCCAACCCGCAATCGACTCTCGACGGAATCGACGACACATTCGTCTCTGCCGCGACGCTCAAGCTCCGCCTGCTGAAGAGCCTCAAATGCACGCTGAAATACGAAAAGCTCGCGTGGCAGTCCGGCGCCAAGCTCGTCGCGGGCGTCGACGAAGTTGGCCGGGGATGCCTGTTCGGACCTGTTGTGGCTGCCGCCGTCATCCTCAATCCTGACTATCGCATTCGCGGACTTCGGGATTCGAAGTTGCTCGACCAAGCGACTCGCGAAAAACTCGCGCCGCGCATTCGGGAGAACTGCGTTGCGTGGGCCGTCGCGGCCGTCGATGTCACGGTCATCGACCAGATCAACATTTACTGGGCCTCGAAGCGCGCCATGGAAGCAGCGGTCGGCAAACTGCCGACAAGGCCCGACCACGTTCTGGTGGACGCGATGCCCCTTGACTGCGATTGCGCGCACACTCCCATCATTCACGGCGATGCCCTTTCGGCGTCGATCGCGGCGGCCTCCATTCTCGCGAAGGTCGAACGCGACGCCATGATGCGCGAGTTCGACGCAGTGTATCCGGGATACGGGCTGGCGTCGAACAAGGGGTACGGCGCTCCGCAGCATTTGAAAGCTCTGCGCGAAAAAGGCCCGACACCGCTGCACCGGATGTCGTTTGCGCCAGTGTGGATGGCCACGAAGCCGCAGGGAGTGATGGAGTTCGTGACCGGAGAGGCCCCATCCGCCGCAGGAAGTAGCGCCGACTTGGACTCGTAGGCGGGCACTGGGCAGAGAGGTACCCCCCTCCCCCTATTTCCGTAAAATCCTCATTCTTTAGGTACTTACGAGAGCGAGGTCCGCAAAATCTTGAGAGCGTGGGACTTACGGGCAAAGTCTTCTTAATAAAGAACTTAGGCGATAATTTCGGGGGCCGGACTGGAGGCTTGGCGGGGAGACAGGCTGAAACCCGAGAACGAACATGACCGATCACAGGTCGAACCACCTAGCTGGAGATCAGGGGTAGTGTCCGGCTGCCGACTCGTTGGAAGACAGCTCTCCGTCGACCTTCCGGCGGAAGTGTACGCCGGAAGCGGCCCGACCTCCAAGCCAGTTAGTCACGGTTGCACGTGACGGATGAACAACTTGAGTGGTCAGTGGCTGGTGGCTAGTGGCCAGACAACGAGAGCAAGTTCGCCGAGTTGAGAGAGTCGGCAGGATCCCGGCCTACGCCGCGCTCTGCGCGTCGCAGAACGGGGCACCCAGATTCGATTTTGCTTTGGGCGGGGCACCGGGCACCGACATGGGGGCACTCATTTCTTCAAGGCCGATTGCCAGTTCATGACGACGTTGATGGTCACGTTTCCCGTGGCATCGGTCTGCGGTACCTGGATAAGGAACCGGCCATCATTGGCGACATTGAACTGGTTGCGGGAGGGGACGGCGAACAGCGCCTTCGGCACGCCCGGCTCGAACTTCTGGCCCTCAGCTTTCACCTCTACCGCCATCATTTTGTTGTCACTCGAAATAAAGTAGAGTTCGCGCCCATCGCGGCTCCAGACTGGCCAGTGGCCTCCTGCGGTTGAGACTTGCCATTTGCCGCCGGGCTGGGGAAAAGTCTGCACATACACCTCGGTGCGCTTCGATTCCCCCGAGGTATATGCCAGGAAGTGACCATCAGGAGAGAGCTTGGCACTCACCTCACCAATATTGACCAGAGAACTCAGGTAAGTGAAAGGCTTTCTGTCTCCAAATCTGGGAACCACCGTTATGTCAACGTTCGATTCCGGGTCAATTACATTCACGATGAGGTAACGGCCGTCGCGCGACCAGTCGTTGAGGATACCAACCCGGTCCAGCGGGTCTTTGTACAGCAACTCTTCCTGACCCGCGCCGCTGGCCGACTTCTGCCAGGTCTCGAGCAGACGCCGCCAGTAAGCGACACTGCTGCCATCGGGATTCCACACGGGACGTCTGCTGGCGGGGGGCCCAAAGGTCAACCGCGACGGCATGCCGCGCCCCACGTCGTAGAGCCAAATGTCAGAAATATCCGAAGAATCCTCGCGGTCGATCGCGACCTTCGTTCCGTCGGGCGAGATCGCCGCCCAGGATAATTTGCCGGGACTTCCCACGCCACCGCTCGGCTTGCCCGTCCGGTCATACCACGTCAACTGCACGTTTTCTCCGCTGTTCGCACCGGAGGTATAGACCAAAATGCCGTTCGTGGAAGCAGAGAATTCGCCCTGGGCAATGCCGGGAAAGTAGTCGACCTGCTCCGCGACAGGCACCGCTTCCCCTGTCGTCCGGGCTTTCGCTGCGTCGAAGGGCTGGGCCATCAGCGTGTTCTGGCGCATGTAAAGAAGGTAGCCATCGTTCCCGCTGTCCATCATTCCGCCAACGCTGCGCGGAGCATACACCACGTTGGAATGAACGGTCAGGACTTCGCGCCGCGTCGCCGAGCCGGGTTTGGCGTCGATACTATCCACATAGACTTTTGTTGCCGCGAACGACTCGCTACGGGCGGTGTAGAGGAAATGCCGGCCGTCCGGCAGGAACCACGGGGCGCGATGCACAATCTCGCCTGCCGCTGGATCGAGCACCGTCAATTGCCTTGGAGTTCCGCCTCCGGCGGGAACCAGGAACAGTCCGCCGGCGTAGCGAACATAGATAATCCAATCGAGGTCGCCCCATGTACCGGCGCGTCCATTGGGAGCGTCGCATACCGTCAACACTGGACCGCCATTCACGTCGACCTTCTTCAATTGGTCATCGGCAAAAAAAGCAATCCAGCGGCTGTCAGGTGACCAGAACCACCATGTAGCGCCTTCCGTGCCCGGCAGCATGCGGGTGTTTAACCCATCCAGGTCGCGCATCCATATTCCGGACTTACCATCGGCCTGAGTCGCAAAAGCCACTCGGCGGCCGTCGGGTGAGATCACGGGGAGCGCGGTGAAGTTGCTCATCTGGGCTTTTTCCGGAACCGGCAGCGTCAGCCGCACTAACTGAGCGCGCTCGCCGAAATGCTTCCACGCAATGATCCCGAGCACTCCGGCGGTAAGGACCAACGCTGCAGCAATTGCCCACGGCAGCACCCTGCCGAGTTTCGATTGTGTGGTCGCAGCCGGCGCGGGTCCCAGCAGCTTCGCCCAGTCGCCAATATCGCGCAGGCGTTTGCGGGGTCCTTCTCGAGGCAGGCCTGCAGCAGACGCTGCACTTCCGGAGGGGTGACGCTCAGGTCCGGCGTGTCCTTCACCACCGATGCCAGCGTCTCAGTGACATCCTCGCCCTGGAACAGCCTCCGACCGTCAGCAGTTCGAACAGCACTACTCCGAAAGCCCAGATGTCAGTCCGTTTATCGACAACCTTGCCGCGTGCCTGCTCCGGCGACATATACGCAGCCGTGCCGAGGATCAGTCCCGCGCGCGTTGCCTGCAGCGTCAGGGTGGGCGAACTCTGCGAGTCACTCGCCGCGGTCTCCAGGTTCTTGGCAAGCCCGAAATCCAACACCTTCGCCGTGCCGTCCGGCTTGATCCTGATATTGCCCGGCTTCAGGTCACGATGAACAATGCCCTTCTCGTGCGCCGCCTCCAGTGCGTCCGCGACCTGACGCATAATCCGCAATGCCTCATCGAGGGGCATCGGCCCCTTCGGCGATTCGCCTTCGATGTATTCCATCACCAGGTAGTCGGGACCGACATCGTAAAGCGTGCAAATATTGGGATGATTCAGGGCGGCGACGGCGCGCGCCTCGCGCTCGAAGCGGTCGGAGAACCGCTCCTTGGAGACCTTGATGGCGACCTCGCGGTTGAGTCGCGTATCGCGGGCACGATACACCTCACCCATGCCACCGGCGCCAACCATCGCGATGATCTCGTATGCACCGAGCTTTGAGCCAGAAGCGAGCTGCATAGTCGTGAATCAGCCGAACGGAGCTGATTAGAAGGCAGTGTACTCCTGAGACCCTTTCGGCAGGTGCAGCCGCGCTCCTTTGCTTGCAGGCGAGAGAGGCGAACCGCGGCGGAACGTTGCGGCATCCAGCGGTTGTTATTTCATTGGCGTCGTTTGCCCACTTCCCATGGTCAGCACCACGCGAAACTGGGCGTTACCGCTCATCATGCGAGCATAGGCCTCGGCGGCTTTCTCGAGCGGATAGGTTTCGATCATGGGGCGCACGCCCGTCAGAGCGGCGAAGTGCAGCGTGTCTTCGGAATCGGCGGGGGTTCCCGCAGCCCAGCCCTGGATGGTGCGACTTCCGTTAATGAGCTGTACCGGTGTGACCTCAATGGGATCAAAGGTCGCACCGATCACAATGAGCTTGCCGTTCGGTCCGAGACCGTCAATCAGTTGAGACATCGCTTTCGAGTTGGGGGCCGTCGCCAGGATCACCCGCGCGCCGCCCAGCTTTTGCAATTGTTCGGCTGGGTTCGTCGCCTGGCTGTCGATGTACGTGTTGGCTCCAAGCTTCTTCGCGAGCGGCGCGTTCTCAGAGCCGCGGCCGATGGCTGCGACGTCATAACCGAACTTGCTCGCGAACTGAATTCCAAGATGACCCAGGCCACCGATGCCCTGGACGGCGACCAGATCGCCGGGCAAGGCGCCGCTGTGGCGTAAGGCGTTGTACGTGGTAATGCCAGCACAGAGCAGCGGCGCGGCATCGGCGTCGCTCAGGGTTTCCGGTATTGCTACGAGTGCCTCGACAGGAGCGAGCATGTATTGCTGGTATCCGCCGTCGTAGCTGATGCCACAGACTTTCAGGTTCCGGCAGTTGCGGAAGTCTCCGCGCCGACACTCCGTGCAAGTGTTGTCGTGGCCGCCATGCCAGCCAACACCGACGCGCTGGCCTTTCTTCCAAGCAGAAACTCCGGCGCCCACTTCATCGACGATGCCCGCTACTTCGTGTCCCGGCACGCGGGGATACTCGATTCCGGGCCATGCGCCTTCTTTCGTGAGCACGTCGCTGTGGCAAACCCCACAGGCCAGCACCTTGATGCGGACGTGTCCTGCGCCCGGCGTGGGAATTGCGCGCTCGACAATCTGGAAATCTGCGCCTGGTTTGGGGACGACCGCTACCTTCATCGTTGCTGCTGCCACTGCTGTCGTTGCCATAAGTCCTCTCATGACTCCTTGAGGACTGTTGATGCTCAATTGCCGATCCGCGAACCACGCGACACATTAAAAAGTTGATAATTTGATCTGGCTATCAAGGTGCGTAGCGGGTGAAGACGAAGTCGCGGGCTTTGACAGGCTCGTGGCAGGGGAAGCAAGTCTTGAGCTTCGCCTCGTTGGCCGATTTGCCGTCCTTATCAAATTGAGCGAACCCCCAACCGCCCGTCGCGGCGTATTTTGCGGAGTTCTTGACCATGAACTGAAGGTACCAATCCGGGGCGGCACCGGGAACGAAAGACTGGTCGCGGCCAAAGACTTTGTTGTTTTCCTCCGAAGGCACGTACTTCCACGCCACCCGGGCGATGATTGTGCCGTCGGGAAACGGCAGCGTCCCGGCGCGATAGGCGTTAATCGCCGTGTCGTTGCCGAGTATGGCGCGAATGTCGTTGAGTTCGCCTGCCTCGTGGGCCACAGAAATCAACTTCCAATCGCGGTATCCCGGAGGGATTTTGATTCCGAAGATGGGACCGACCTCGTCATCGGCGCGTCCAGAGGCGAGGGCTGTGAAGGCGACAAGAGCGGTCAGTGCCGCAACGGCGACCAGCAGGAAAGCGATGCGTTTCATAGGTCTTTCTCCTTCTAAGTACTTCAGCGTTATCCTTCGACGAGCATTCGTTCCCGGACAGAAGGCCCGACCTAGCGCCGCACAATCGAACATCGTGCATGAGGGGAAATTTCTGCCGTCCTTGAGTTGCAATAAATCCCAAAGGGTTCGGGCCTACCAGGGGTGGGAAGCAAATTCCGTAGACAAGGGGCGCTGCAGGTACTGCCGATGGGGCTAGAGTTTATTTTCGGTGGATGTGTCCTGTCAACCAGAGCACGATGTCACTCGGCGTAAGTAAGGTCGGCGGCTGACTTGGAAAGGCGGAGTAACACAATCGATTTTTAGCGCGAGGCATCTTTATGCCGGACATGCGGAGGGCGAAGCTGGAGCTTCGGGCGCCAATTATCTGCTACCATGAGGCCAATTCGTGAGGTGGCGATGCCGGAATATGTGATAGAGCGTGAAATCCCCGGGGCCGGGAATTTGTCGGAGGCGGAACTGCAAGCGGTCGCCCGGAAATCGGTGGACGTACTGAAGGCGATGGGGCCGGAGATTAAGTGGCTGCATAGCTACGTCACCGGCGATAAGATTTATTGCGTGTACCTGGCGCCGGATGAGGAAACGGTCCGCGAGCATGCGCGCCGCGGGGGATTTCCGGCCAATCGGATTTCGGCAGTGCGACGAATGATTGACCCCAGCAGCGCGGGTTGAATTATGGGTGAGTTCCAGTTCGAGGAGTAGGCTCTGGCCCAGAGTCGAGCGCTTCCTGGATAGCCTGTTCTACGGGCATGGCCCAGCCTTCCATCCACGGGGTAAGCCCGGCATCCTTGCCAAGTGTACGACGGGCGAATTCGAGAGCCTTCTCGAGCTTGCGTTGCTCGGCGGAGGTGAGTGGCGTTCCCAACCGATTGCGAAGGGCAGCCGCGGCCCCAGCGAAGCGCAGCGATTGCAGCGCGTTGGAATCGGCGGCGGCGTTGGCGGCGAGACACTCGAGCACCCGGGCGATGCCGCGCTGGTGACCCAGGTTCTGGAACATCTGAATGCTCTCGCCGTACAAGCGACGGGCCTCGTCATTGTCACCCTGGTCCCAACTCAAGCTGGCCAGGTCGGAGAGGGCGCAGGCGATTCCCCAGCCGTCGCGCGAAAGACTAAACGCCGCCAGCCCCTGCTCGTAGAAGGAACGAGCAGCCGTTAAATCGTTCCGTTCCCTGGCGACATCTCCCTGGTAGTTCAAGGTCCAGGCAATACCGGCGACGTCACCGACGTCGCGGAAAATCGCCAGGCACTCATCGTAGAGCGCGTAGGCGCGCGAAAGCTCGCCCTGCAGCTTGGTCACATTTGCGAGATTGCTGAGGGCGCGCGCAATGTCGGCTGGATCTCCGAGGTCTTTCCAGATTGCGACGCATCTTTCAAACAGGAACGCTGAAGCGGCGAGTTCGCCACGATCGCGAGCATTGACGGCCAAGGCGTTGAGCGCAACCGCAACCCCTCGGTTATCGCTTAATTCGAGACAGGTCTCGAGACTCTCCTCGAACAATTGTCGCGCGGGAGCGTAGTCACCCTGCTCGCCCGCCAGTACCGCAGCGGCGAATAGCAGGCGAGCGCGCAGTTTCGGACGGGCAGCAGCTCCTTCCAAGGCGAGGAGGCGGGCGATGCGGTTGCGGCCTTCAGAAAGATATTCGCGCGCCTCCCAAAAACGAAATAGCGCGGTGCCGAGGCGGAGGCCCCATTCGGCGTCGCCGGTTTCGACGAGGTAATCGAGCGCGGCACGGAAATTTTCGTGCTCAATATCGAAACGATCGAGCCATTCGGGACGAGGGGCCGCTCCGGCAGCGCCTTCTTCGGCGAGCACAAGGCAATACGCAGCGTGAGACCGGCGAGTGGCAGCTACATCGTCACTTGCTGCGAGGCGTTCGAGCGCGTATTCGCGAATGGTGGAGAGCATGATGAAACGCATTTCACCAGCCTGCTCGACCTGCTGCGCCAAGCTTTTGTCGACCATGGAAGCCATACCGTCGAGCACGTCGAGACCTAAATCGCCGGAGGTATCACAGACGGCCTCGACGGCTTCCAGAGTGCAACCGCCGACGAACACGGAAAGCCTGCGAAACAGAGTCTGCTCGGCGGGGTTGAGGAGGCTGTAGCTCCAGTCGACAGTACCGCGAAGAGTCTGCTGACGGGTTGGAAGGTCGCGCGAGCCTCCGGTGAGCAGGTTGAGGGTGCTTTCCAGACGGGCCAGCATGGCGGACGGCGAGAGCAGCTTGATGCGCGCTGCCGCGAGTTCGATGGCGAGAGGCAGACCGTCAAGGCGAGCACAGACGGCGGCAACCGCGGGTGCGTTTTCAGTGGTCAATGCGAAGTCGCGTTTTACCGCACGGGCACGTTCCACAAAAAGCGCAATCGCGGGAAGACCGGCGAGAACGTCCAAGGGAAGCGGGGATTTCAGATCGGGTAGTGCGAGTGGGGGCACCGGGAATTCGTGTTCGCCGTACACATGCAGCGGCGACTGGCTGGTGACAAGGATCTTGAGCCTGGGAGCCGCCGAGAACAGGTCCGATATGACCGGGGCAGCGGAGACGAGGTGCTCAAAATTGTCGAGCAGGAGCAGCATCGGCTGGTCCAAGCCGCCAAGGTAGTCTTTCAGGCTTTCCTGCGGGGACTGACCGCCGGTCTCGCGCACTCCGAGCGCTTGCGCGAGGGTGGAAGCAATGAGGCCGGGTTCGGCAACGACCGAAAGCGATACGAAGCACACGCCAGATGGAAATAGGTGCTCGATTTCGCCAGCGACCTGCAAAGCAAGTCGCGTCTTGCCGATGCCGCCGGGACCGGTGAGGGTCACGAGGCGCACGTTGTCGCGGCCAACGAGCTGGCGGAGCGCTGCGGCTTCATGCTCGCGTCCGATGAAAGCTGTCCGTTGCACCGGAAGGTTGCTGGGGCGCGGTTCGGAATGGCGGGCGAGAGCATCGGCTAGACGGTCGCGGACGGCCGCTAAGTCGCGAGCCAAGTCCCGGGAGGATGCGTACCGATGAGCGGGGTCCTTGGCAAGACAGCGCTCCACAATCCAAATAAAGGGAGCGGGCGCCTGAAGCATCCTGGAACCGATGCGCTCCGGTTCATCGCGGAGGATGGCGGCGAGCGTCTCGGCGGCGGTCTTCTCCTGGAACACAGGGACCCCGGTGACCATCTCATACAGCACCGCACCGAATGAAAACTGGTCGGAGCGAAAATCAAGTTTCGTGCCTTTGGCCTGCTCGGGGGACATGTAGCCAATGGTGCCTAACAGTGCTCCTTGGGAGGTGATGGGGCCGGCGAAGGTAGAACTGTCTGAACCCGACAGGGCATCGAGCGCAAGCGGTTTCGCCAGACCGAAATCCAGAACCTTGGCGGCGCCATCGGCAGAAACCATGAGGTTGTCGGGCTTTAAGTCCCGATGAACGATACCGATTTCGTGGGCCCGCGCGAGGGCATCTGACACCTGCGCGGCAATAGCGATGGCCTTGCGGAAGGGGATGGGTCCTGAGGCGAGCAACTCCCGAACAGTTTCTCCACGAACTAGTTCCATGGCGATGAAGTGGGTGTTATCCGCGCAACCGAACTCGTAGATGGTGACAATGTTGGGGTGATTGAGCGCGGACGCGGATCGCGCTTCCATCTCAAAACGGGCCAGCACGTCCGCTGTCGAATGATGATTGAGCGAAACGGTCTTAATTGCCACTTCGCGGCCGAGGCGGGTGTCACGGGCACGATACACTTCGCCCATGCCGCCGGCGCCGAGGCGCTCAAGGATTTCGTACGCGCCGAAGCGCATGCCCGGAGACAGAGTGGACGGAACTGAACCTGGCGTGAGCGGCGGTGTCATGAACCTCGTTGGCGAAGCTGTTGAGCAGTCCAATGGACTGCTGAATGCTACCTGATTACGTGGAATCGATCCCCAACTACGACGCCGCAGCGCTTTACGGCATCAGCGCTTGTTGCGCTTATAATACCGACAATCCTGGGGGAATTCATGGACATTCGAACACTGCAGCGCCCGCTGAAGGAACAGTACCGCCAAAATCCGGGGAGTTCGCGAATCACCCTGAAGGCACGCGGCAGCCAGACCGATGCTCCGGTCACATGCTCGGTGGACCTGGGCCGAGAGATTTATAAAGCGCAGGCCCACCAAGGAGTAGGAGGTGCGGGCACGGGCGCGTGCTCTGGAGATCTGCTGCTGGGAGCAATCGCCGCATGCGCACAGATCACGTGCCAGATGGTAGCTGCGGCGATGGGAATACCTACCGACGGCATCGAAGTTACGGTCGAAGGTGATTTGGATTTGCAAGGAACGTTGGGAATTTCGAAAGAAGCGGCTGTTGGATTTGAGAGCATCAGGGTCAATTTCGACGTCCGCGCACCTCAGGCGACCAAGGAGCAGTTGAGCGCATTGAGGGAGAAGACGGAACAGTATTGCGTTGTTCTGCAAACGTTACAGCATCCGCCGAAGCTGGATCACAGGTGGGGGACGCAGTAAGCGGGACCCCGCTTGATATTGCCGGGACATCTCGCCATCGACTCAATCGCAACCATTCACGGTCGCTGAGCACTGCGTTACTGAACACAATCTATGCCCCCGGCATCTTCATGCCGGCCATGCGGTGAGCGTGTCGCGTAGCGGCGATTCGTCGCTCCCAGGTTAGCGCCGAAAAGCGCGGCGCGAACCTGGGGCACCCCGCCGTGCTTCCCCATATTCCTAAAAGCTGTGTAACTTTGTCGGATCTGCAGCGTACTGCTTTATGGACGCCAATAAAGAAAAGGCGAAGAAATCGCAGCCCAGCGAGGGCAAGGCCACGCACATGGATGGGCCCGATCTGGAGACCGTAATACAGCGCGCACAAGGCCACGATGCCGAGGCGTTTGGGGATATCTATCGCCACTATTCCCGGCGGGTATTCGGGTTGTGCCGTTACATGCTTGACTCGCGAGAGAGCGCAGAGGATGCCACGAGCGAAGTGTTTCTCAAGTTGCAACGGTCGATCGAGAGTTACGACGGGTCGACCCCGTTTCATAGGTGGCTGCTGCGGGTGGCTAGCAACCAATGCATCGACGCTCTGCGGAGCCGGAAACGTGGACGGCAGGTGATTGCGGAAGGTGAAGAAGGAGTTGCGGTCATCGAGGCAGTCAGTTCGGCGCAGTCGCCGCTGGGCGCAGTCCTGAGCGCAGAAGAGAGGACAAAGGTGCGGGAAGCGATTGCAGGTTTGCCGGAGAACTATCGCATGCCGCTGGTCCTGCGGTTTTACGGCGAATTGAGCTACGACGAAATTGCACAGCAGTTGGGCCTGAAGAGGAACTACGTGGCGGCGTTGCTATTTCGCGCCAAGCAGGAGCTGCGCCGGAGCCTAGGCCACGGGAGCGAGTGATCATGGAGTGTTATTCAGAACAGGTCGTATCGATGTTCGTTGATGGTGAACTGGAGGTGGAGCAGGCGCGGCTCCTGCGAGACCACCTGTCCTCGTGCCGACGGTGCCGTCAGTTGTTGGACGCATTACGCGCTGAGAACCGCGCGCTGACAGAGAGCCTTCAGGAACTGACGGAAGATGCACCCAGCGCAGCGCGTGCCTTTCGGGTGCGCCCGACGTGGACACGGGGTGACCTGGCGATTGGAGCGGCGCTGCTGGCAGCGGGTTCGATCGTCGCCTACTGGTTTGATGCCTTGAGCATTCCGCAAGGGCTGCAATGGCTAGATCCCTTCGGCACAAGCGGTGGCACGAACGTGATCTTCAACCTTTCATATTACTTTGCGAATGGAGGTACTGCCATGGTGGGTGAATATGCAGCTGTCGTTGGGAAGATACTCTTGGTGTTGCTGTTAGGCGGCAGCGTACTGCTGTTGGGACGCCGACTACGCCAACCCGGTCTGGACCTGCTGATCGTGCTGCTTGCCTTGTCGTTGCCCGGCCTTGCCCTAGAGAGACGTCACAGCGAAATCGTCACCGTAACTGCGAACGAAACGGTAGAGGATACCCTATTGGCTACCGGCAATATCGTGCGGGTGGAAGGCGTCGTCAATGGAGACCTGTTGGCCTTTGGCGGAACGGTGGAAATCCGTGGCACGGTGAAGGGCGACCTGGTGAGTTTTGCCAAGAGAGTCGTGGTGAGCGGAACCGTGGAAGGGAACATCTTCGACTGTTCGAATTCGCTCGACTTGGACGGACAATTGGGCCACAACCTCTACGGGTTGATGCAATCGTTGCGGGTGAATGAGCGGGGTCGCGTGGGAGAGGGCATAGTGGTTGGCGCCGGCGACGTCAGCCTTGAGGGCGAGGTGAATCGCAGCGTGACTGTCTTCGCTGGGAATGCCGATGTGAGCGGTAGTATCGGCCGTGAACTGGCCATTGCCGGAGATAACCTTACGGTGACGAACACAGCCCGAATCGGCGGCAACCTGAGCGCTCGTGTACGTGACGCGAGAAACGTGCACATCGCCGAGGGCGCGACGATTACCGGCTCAAGAGTCATTCAGCTACGCGAGAGACACAACCGTTTCACGAGCCCCAAATTCTACTTCTTCCAAGCCGTCTGGCTTGCTGCCACCATGCTGGTGGGATGGTTGATCGTGGTTCTGTTTCCCGGCTTTTTCCAGGCCAGTATGCACGCGGTGGGGGCTGGGTGGCGCAGCCTCCTGCTTGGGATTGCGATCCTTGCGGGAGTGCCGGTGGTCATGATCCTCTTGGCTATTACGCTGGTTGGTCTGCCGGCCTCGTTCCTGCTGCTGATGGCATATCTGGCTGCGATCTACCTGGCGAAGATTTGGGTCGGAGCCTTCCTGGGCCAGATGCTTCTGAAACCTGCGACGGCGACCAAAAGCGATTGGCTGTTGGGCCTGCTGGTGGGCCTGCTGATTCTCACCGTGGTGAGGTTCGTCCCGTATCTGGGGACGCTGATCCACTTCGGTGTGATTTGTTTAGGATTGGGGGCGTTTGCCTGGCAGCTTCATCGGGTTTTGCGACCGGCAATTTCGGGGTAAGAAGCCAGGCGAGGATCGTGTTGGCCCAGCAAGGTTGACGATGGCGGGAGCACGCGCCTCGTGTATCTCCTAACGCCCCAGACGACATATACTGGCGGGTCACCCAGAACGAGGAAGAGTACACCATGACCGTGACACGTCAGATCAAGGAGTACCTGCACAGTACTCAGTTTCGTAATGCGTTGGTTGGAAAATATTCGCGCTTCGAGATTCTTTCCGAAGCTGCACTACGAACGACAATCGCGAATCTCCTCGGTGCGAAGATACGGGCACTTGCAAGTGAAGCAGAAGGCTACCGCGTCACTTGCGAAGTCCACCTTCCCGGAGCAAAGGTCGTCCCAGACATACTGATCTGGAAGAACAGGCACCCTCGAATTTGGATCGAGTTAAAGGCCACGAGGCACTTCGACTCGACTAAAGCTGGCGCTGATTGGGACAAGCTGCAGACCCACTGCACACGGTTTCCATCAGTGAAGGCCGGCTACTTAATCTATGTGGCAAAGCGCAACAGAGGCAGCATGGGAATAAAACGCAACAATGATACTCGGCGATTGTGGCCAATTGCGATCGGGTTATCCGACGAAATCGAAGACTTCGAGAAGTGGTACGGCGAATACAAACGAAGAGCACACTACAATCCGACGTCTAAATCGCGAATATCCAAGCCAGTCACAGGCTAGTTGCTATCCATTAACCACCATCAACTATTCCACTTCTTTCTACATCCCCGGCATTTTCATGCCGGCCATGCGGCGAGCGAAGCTGGGCTTGCCCATGCCATTGAACATCTTGCGCATCTGGGAACCACTAGATCGCCGCAACAACCGTGCGGTTCGGCGCTATTCGTTCTGAAGACGCGTGGCTTCCGCTTCCAGTTCTTCCTTGGGCATCGCGATTACTTTGCCGTCACGCCAGATGTAGAAGGGCGCACCGGTGCGGGCGTGTTCGATGACAACTTCCTCGACGGCAGCCTTTAGCGCCATCTCGGCGCGCTGTTCCATGGGCAACTCGAGGACATTGGGAGGTGGTTTGGTCATGGTGTCCCGTAGCGAGCAATCAGTAGCTCGTAGAGGTCTGGATTCATTATATGGAGACTGCCTTGGTTCTCAAAGGCCATGACTGCCGGTGTGGCGTTGGAGTTGTCAAATAAATACCACGAATCAGCCAGTCCCCGATACTCGGCAAGAAAATTGCGAACCGAACGGCCAAACCGGCGTGTGACGACGGCTTCAGGGATGTCATGACCGCCTTCTAATACTCTCCCTTTGACCCGGTTCAGAGCAAGACCTACCGTCGGAACCCACAAAAAATAGAAGTGGACTGCATACCCGAGTCTCTTGAGACCACGAATCAGTCTTAGATGGCTTCGGCCCGATAGCGTGGTCTCGAAACCGAAGTCTTCACCACGTTTTGCACGGAGATTGATCTCTTCAAGCATTAACCGCCCGGCCCTCAGGGCCACCGTTTCGGGAGAAAAGGGCGAGACCCCTTGCGCGATCAAGTCTGCGTTGATGAAGTTCCTGCAGTCCGCGTAATTTGGCAGGAACTTCTTCGCGAATGTGGTCTTGCCTGCACCGTTCGGACCCGCGATCACGTAGCGGTTTGGGCTCATGAGTTCGATTCGGGTGGAGTCCCTACATCCCAGGCATTTTCATGCCGGCCATGCGGCGGGCGAAGCTGGGCTTGCCCATGCCCTTGAACATCTTGCGCATCTGGGCGTACTGGCGGAGGAGCTGGTTGACCTCTTGCACGCTGGTGCCGGAGCCCCGGGCGATGCGCTTGCGGCGGCTGCCGTTGATGGACTCGTGGTGCTCGCGCTCGTAGGCCGTCATGGAGTTGATGATGGCTTCGACGCGGGTGAGTTCCTTTTCGTCCACGTTGTCGGCGGCCTTCTGCATGTTGGAGAAGGGGCCGATCTTGGGCAACATGCCCATGATGCTCTTGATGGAGCCCATCTTCTTGACCTGGCGCAGTTGATCGCGGAAGTCCTCGAGCGAGAAGCCTTCGTGGCTCATCGCCTTGACGGCGAATTCCTGGGACTTCTTCTTGTCGAGCGTGGCCTCGGCCTTTTCGATGAGCGAGAGCATGTCGCCCATGCCGAGGATGCGTCCGACGATGCGGTCGGGATGGAAAGGCTCGAGCGCTTCGTATTTTTCGCCGACGCCGATGAACTTGATGGGCTGTCCGGTGACGTTGCGGATGGAGAGCGCTGCGCCGCCACGGGCGTCGCCGTCCATCTTGGTGAGCACAACGCCGGTGAGGGTGAGCTTCTTGTGGAACTCGTCGGCGGAGCGGACGGCGTCCTGTCCGGTCATGGAGTCGGCGACGAAGAGGATCTCCTGCGGATTGAGGATCGACTTCAGCGACTGCATTTCGTCCATGAGCTGCTCGTCGATGTGCAGACGTCCGGCGGTATCGACGATGAGCACGTCGCAGCCGTTGCTGATGGCGTCGCGGCGGGCCTCTTTGACGAGGCGCTCAACGTTGGCGGTGTTGGCTTCGCCGACTTCTCCTTCGTAGAGGTGCGCCTTGACGGCGTTGGCGACGACTTTGAGCTGCTCGCGAGCGGCGGGACGATAGACGTCGACCGAGACAAGCATGGGGCGATGTCCGCCCTGCTTGAGCCAGTGGGCAAGCTTACCCGACGTAGTGGTCTTGCCGGAACCCTGCAGTCCGGCCATGAGCACGACCGTGGGCGGCTGCGAAGCGAACTTGAGCTTGGCGGTGTCTTTGCCGAGGATGGCGATGAGCTCGTCGCGCACGATCTTGATGACCTGCTCGGAGGGCGAGAGCGAGGTCATGACTTCCTGGCCGAGTGCCTTGACGCGGATTTGCTCGATGAGCTGCTTAACGACGTTGAAGTTCACGTCGGCTTCGAGCAGCGCCATGCGGATTTCTTTGAGCGCTTCGCCGATGTTTTCTTCGGTCAGGGTGCCCTGGCCGCGAAGATTTTTAAAGGCGCGCTGGAGCTTATCTGTAAGATTCTCAAACATTTAGGTCGCTATGCGCGGCGGGGTTACAGCAGGCCGCGAAATATCAGGATAGCACGGGCGGAAGAGCGAGCTATTCGCTTGTCGCTGTTCGCTATTCGCTTCTCAAGAATGGCCGTGGTCTTTATGTTCTCTCCACCAGCGGCGCGGAAGTGCGGAAGATTTCGATGGCGGCGAGGATCGTGTTGGCGTGGATGGTGACGGTGTCTTCGGCGCGGATAGCGTAGCCGCCGGCAAGAGTCACGAATACCGGGAATGTTGCGGGCGCGGGCAGCACGAAAGACGAGTTCGTCGCGCCGCTTGAGGCCGTCGATCGTGAGGTCCAGGCCGCCGAGCTGGTCTTCGCGAAACGGATCGGCGCCGGCGACGTAGGCGATGAGATCGGGCTGGAACTGGCGCAGGCCGGAGCTGAGAGCATTATCGAGCCAGGCAAGATAGTCGGCATCGCTGCAGCCGTCAGGGAGGTTCACATCAATCGACGAGGGCGGCTTGGTGAGGGGGTAGTTGTTTTCCTGGTGGAGCGAAATGGTGAAGACGTCTTTGCAAGGCCGCTGGGCCACGGCGCCGCGTGCGCTGACGGCAAGCTCTGGAGCCGACCAGGAAGGCAGCGTGGTGGGGTTGTGTCCGGGGTGGCCGAAGATGGAGGCGGTGCCGTTGCCCTGGTGGACGTCGCAGTCCAAGGTCATGGCGCGCTGGATGAGCTTGCGCTTTTGCAGGCTGCGGATGGCGATGGCGAAGTCGTGAATCATGCAGAAACCCTCGCCATGATCGGGGAAGGCGTGATGGAAACCGCCGCCGATGCTGATGCCGACTCCGTCGGCGAGCGCGCGCTCAGCGGCGAGCATGGAGCCGCCGGCATGCAACATGAAGGTTTCAACGACCTGCGGGGAGTAGGGTATCTCCATCTCGAGCTCTTCGCGGGCGGTCAGGCTGCCGTCCATGAGTTTGCTGACGTAGTACGGGGAATGCACCAGCATCAAATCGGATTCGGATGCGGGCAGGGGTTCGAGGAAGTCGGAGTCGTCGACGACACCCTGCTGGAAAAGGCGCTCGCGAATCATGCGGAACTTGTCGGCGCGAAAGACATGTTCGCCGATGGGGAGGAAGTACTTCTCGCTGTAAACCAGTTTGAAAGGCAGCATGAGCCCGGGTCCGATTGCACAAACCACAAACACACGATTTTATGCGCATCTGGGTGGAAAGCAACTCGACAATGGTAAGTCGGGCGGGACGTGCGTGATTTAAGATGACGAGCGATGGCGTCGGCGGTACAACTCGGGTCGCTGCGGAGGGCGGCAGGACACAACCTGCTGGCCACAGCGGGGGCGGCGATGATCCTGGTGTTCGTGGTGCTGGCGCTGTTTGCGCCGTGGATTGCGCCGCAGGATCCCGCGCAGATCGATCTGCCGGCGCGGCTGGCAGGTCCGTCGGCGTCGCACTGGTTCGGAACGGACGAACTGGGACGCGATATTTTGTCGCGGATCATTTACGGGGCGCGGATTTCGATGCTGGTGGGGACTTGCGTAGTGGCCGCGTCGCTTACTCTGGGGCTGATATTCGGGTCGATTGCGGGTTATTACGGCGGATTCCTCGATCGGTTTCTCAACGTCATTGTGATGAATGCGTTCATGTCGTTTCCGGGGATCTTGCTGGCCATCGCGTTTGTGGCGTTCCTGGGGCCGGGGCTGTTCAATGTCATCCTGGCACTCTCGATTGGCGGATGGGTTGGATACGCGCGATTGGTGCGGGCGCAGGTGCTGGCGGTACGGGAGCGAGAATATATAGAAGCGGCGCGGGCGCTGGGAGCGAGCGATGCTCGGATCATTGTCCGGCACATCCTGCCGAACATTATTCAGCCGGTGATTGTGCAGGCGGCGATTGGTATGGCGGGCGCGATCCTGGCGGAGGCGACAATGAGCTTTCTCGGGTTGGGCGTGCCGCCTCCGACGGCAACGTGGGGCTCGATGCTGAACGATGCGCGCTCGCACCTGTTCGACGCGCCGCACCTGGTGCTCTTCCCTGCCGCCGCGGTGATGCTGGCCGTGCTGTCGTTTAACTTCGTGGGAGATGGGCTGCGGGATTTTCTCGATCCGAGGTCGAGGATTGAAGTGGGACTGTAGAGCGAGAGCAATTCACCTCGGAGACACTGAGATTTCGGATTCTTTCGGCCGTCGCCTGTATGACCACGGTCGCTAATCCGGGCAAAGAGCTATTCACCACAGAGAGCACGGAGCGCACGGAGTATTTGACTCATTGCGCGGGTTCATGTCCTCCGAATCATGTCACAGCGACCCACGCCTATATTGTTCTAGAATTCGCCTGATCGACTCTGCGAGGTTTGCATGAATTCTCATAAGTACAGGGCGCTTTTAGGCGCGATCGCGATTGCTCTTCTGACTGCGCTCGCAGCGGTATCGTGTGGCGGGCAGGCGGCGCATTCCAGCAGTACTCCGCCTTCGTCGCCAAGCTATCAGTTGGTGTGGTCGGATGAGTTTAATGGGGCGGATGGATCTGCGCCCGATGCGACCAAGTGGGCGATCCAGACTGGCGGCAATGGCTGGGGGAACAACGAGCTGGAATATTACACAGCGCGGCCTCAGAACGTGCAGGTGTCGGGCGGGAACCTGGTGATTACTGCGGTAAAAGAGGACTACACCGGTAGCGACGGAATCGCGCGGCATTACACGTCGGCGCGCATGCAGACCAAGGGCTTGTTCTCGCAGACCTACGGGCGGTTCGAGGCGCGGATCAAGATTCCCAAGGGACAGGGGATGTGGCCGGCGTTTTGGATGCTGGGATCGGACATTGACACGAATCCGTGGCCGGCTTGCGGCGAGGTGGACATCATGGAGAACATCGGGAAGGAACCGGCGATCAACCACGGTTCGCTGCACGGGCCGGGGTACGCGCCGGGGAACGTGTCGGCGGCGTACACGATTCCGACGGGGGCGCTGTCAGACGATTATCACCTGTACGCGGTGGAGTGGGAGGCGCAGCAAGTTCGCTTCTATGTGGACAGCACGCTGTACGCAACGTTTGCGCCCTCGAATTTGCCGTCGGGTTCGCCGTGGGAGTTCAACAAGCCGTTCTTCCTGCTGCTGAACCTGGCGGTGGGCGGCGATTGGCCGGGGCCGCCCGATGGTACGACGCAGTTTCCGCAGCAAATGCTGGTGGATTATGTGAGGGTGTATCAAAAACAGTGACTAGTGGATAGTGTTAGAAAGAGCAGTTAGCAGAGAGCGCTTTTCGCTTTTCGCTTTTCGCTTTTCGCTTTTAGTTCTTAGCTACCGCCCCCGCCATTTGCTTTCAGTGCCAAATGATACGTGGCATCCTCGCTAGCCGTAGCGAACTGAAAATCCATTGAGCCCTACCGTGGTACTCAAAATGACGCAGGTAATCAAATAAATAGGTACTTGACATGAAGCTGAGGTTCTACTTACAATGCGCGCAATTGACCTTCACTGGGGGAGAGGAAAATGATGAAAGTCCGGGTGAAGTGGATGGCGTGTGTTCTAGTTCTCTGCTGGATACCTGCTCACGCGGGCATAATCGAGTACAGCGAGAGCGGGACGTTTGCGGCGTCGGCTCCAAGCAGTCAATACTCAGGACCCGGTGAAACGTGGGCGTTCACCTTCTTAGCGAATAGCAACCCTGTGGTCATCTCCTATGGCAACGGGGGATTTGACTTCGCATTTACCCAGTTCAGTTATTGGCTGAACGGCTCGCCGGTCGCGATTATACCCTCAGCTATTCGATTCTTTACCGCTGCAAACGGGGGTGGATACTTCATCTGCCTGGGTCCTCTGCAATGCGGAAATGGAGTTTTTCCGAATGGATTGGGGACAGGAGGGTTCACTCCACAGCTATATAGCGGACCGAATTCTGCACCTACATTGCTGACGGGCACATTTAGCTTTGCCTACGGTGTGGTTGTAGTTGTGAACTCAGTGGGCGCGGACGCCGGAAGTAATAGCATGGTGGCATCCCCGGTGCCGGAACCGTCGACGTTTATCAGTCTTTCCGCCGGCCTTTTGGCGTTGGGCGGGCTGCGTCTGGGCCAGCGAAGATAGCAGCCTCGGATCGAGCGACGTGTGAAACAGCCTGTCCGCCGCGTGGGTGCGTGTGCCCGAGACAATCCATGCCTAGCTAAGAGGCGGCGAATGGCGCTCCTCTGCCACGCATCAACTTTCATTCACCAGTTTCTGGTCACCGGCTACCATTGACCGGACCTGCGAACACTTTCGCCCGTTTATGCATCTAACGCCTTATGGCTACTGAAAAGGCAGTTTTGGGCGGGGGATGTTTCTGGTGCGTGGAGGCGGCCTTTCTGCAACTGGAGGGGGTGGAGTCGGTGCGCTCGGGCTACATGGGCGGGCGAGCGTCCGAACCCGACGTATGAGCAGGTGTGCACGGGCGTGACTGGACACGTTGAGGTGGCGGAAATCATGTTCGATCCGGCAAAGATCAGCTATCCGCGATTTGCTGGAGGTGTTCTTTACCGCGCATGATCCGACTACGCTGAACCGCCAGGGCAACGACGCGGGCGAGCAGTATCGGTCGGTGATCTTCTATCTGGATGAGTCGCAGAAGAAAACTGCTGACGAGGTGATCGCGGAGTTCACGCGCGAGAAGGTCTTCGATAAGCCGATCGTGACGGCCGTGGAGCCGGCGCAGACGTTTTGGCCGGCCGAGAATTATCACCAGAATTATTATGCAAACAATCCGAACCAGCCTTATTGCATGTTTGCGGTGGCGCCGAAGGTCAAGAAGATCAGGCAGAAGTTTGCGGGACGGCTCAAAGCAACGAGTTAGAACATCTACCACAGAGACACTGAGACACAGAGATCCTTGAATTCGATTTCTCCGTGCCTCTGTGTCTCAGTGGTGAAACGGAGCTTACAATCAGGCGATGGCGGATTCGCTTAATTTCAGTTTGTGGTTTCCCAGCTTCGATGAAGAAGAGATGTTGCCGCGCGCGGTGTCGGTGATGCGGCAGTTTCTGTATTCGGAGGTGCGCGAAGGGATTACATATTTGTCGGTGCATCCGGTGGCGTGGTCGGAACCGACGGTGCTGGAGCGGCGGTTTGACCCGGGCATCTCGCCGGAAGAGGCAGCCGAGGTTGCGGGCGAGTTTGCGCACGATGATTTTGCGTTCGTGTTCGAGGCGTTCTGGGACTTGTGGGTTCCGAACGCGGATTCTGAAGGCGATGCGTGGGTGCAGCGTCCGATGGCGGTGCGGTTTGTGGTGCATGGCGTGCAGTTTGACGAGGGGATTTACACCGACGACGGACACATCGAAGTGGACTTCGGGCTCGACACTCCGTTTCTGTTCGAAGGACTTGAGCTGTCGAAGCAGAACGAAGAGCACGTGCGGGTCAATGTAGCGAAGCTGGTGGCGTTTACGATTGCGGTCCAGAACCACTGCAAATTGTCAGGCCGGGTGTTGTGGTCGGAGTCGGAGAACAATCTGGCGCAGAAGTTGATTGCGCAGTTACAGCAGACGCAGTAGGAAAGGTAACTGGTAATTGGTAGCTGGTTTGTTCCATCTCACCCGCAGTCGTGGTCCAATCCCAACGAAAAACCTCACTCAAGCAGAAGCGCTTGAGTGAGGCACCCGCGGGCTGAAGCCCGCAGGAAGTCATCTGAACAGCCTGAACGCTGGCCTGAAGGCCAGCTCTACCCAAACTAGACGCCGGCCTGAAGGCCGGCACTACCTTCACTTCGTTCTGCCGCCTTCGATTTGCAGTTCGGCGCTGGCGCCTGCCTGTGCTGCGGCTAGACGCGCGGTCAGCACGCGGTAGGGCGAGCAGGAGACGTAGTTCAGTCCGACCTGCGCACAGAACTCGACCGAAGCGGGATCGCCGCCGTGCTCGCCGCAGATGCCGAGCTTGATGGTCGGACGGGTCTTGCGTCCCTTCTCGACGGCCATCTTGATCAGTTGCCCGACGCCCTGCTGATCGAGGGTGGCGAACGGGTCCTGCTTCAAGATGCCTTCGGCGAGGTAGGCGGTGAGGATCTTGCCCACGTCGTCGCGCGAGAAGCCGAAGGTGGTCTGGGTGAGATCGTTGGTGCCGAAGCTGAAGAACTCGGCTTCCTGCGCGATCTCATCGGCCATCAGGGCGGCACGCGGCAACTCGATCATGGTGCCGACGAGGTATTCGACCTTGGTTTCTTTCTCGGCGAATACTTCTTCGGCGACGCGGCGGACGATGGCAGCCTGGTTGGCCATTTCCTTGAGTCCGGTGGTGAGCGGAATCATGACCTCGGGCTTCACCTTCACGCCTTCTTTCGCGACCTTGACGGCCGCTTCGAAGATGGCGCGCGCCTGCATCTCGGTGATCTCGGGATAGGTGATGCCGAGACGGCAGCCACGCAGGCCGAGCATGGGGTTGACTTCGTGCAACTGCTCGACGCGGTTCAGCAGCGTGTGCAGTTCCTTCAGCTTGGGCGAGCGGGGCTTGGTGATTTCGAGCTTCGCGATCTCGACCATGAGGTCTTCGCGACGCGGCAGGAACTCGTGCAGCGGCGGGTCGAGAGTGCGGATGGTGACCGGGAAGCCGTCCATGGCGCGGAAGACGCCGACGAAATCGGCACGCTGCATGGGCAGAAGTTTCTTCAGCGCAGCGCGGCGATCCTTCTCGTTGCCGGCGAGAATCATGGTGCGCATGTAGGGCAGGCGGTCTTCGGCGAAGAACATGTGCTCGGTGCGGCAGAGGCCGATGCCTTCGGCGCCGAACGCGCGGGCCTGGAGGGCGTCGCGTGGAATGTCGGCATTGGCGCGAACGCCCATGCGACGGAAGGGCTCAGCCCAGCTCATGAACTTGAGCAGCTCGGGATCGTCGGGAGAGGCGTCAACGGTCTTGAGCTGGCCGTTGATGACGCGGCCGGTGGTGCCGTCGAGGGAAATCCAGTCGCCGGCCTTGAGGGTCTTGCCTGCGACCTTGATTTCGCGGTTCTTCTCGCTGACGTCGATGTCGCCGGCTCCGGCGACGCAGCACTTGCCCATGCCGCGGGTGACGACGGCGGCGTGGCTGGTCATGCCGCCGCGCGAGGTGAGAATGCCGCTGGCGACTTCCATGCCGTGAATGTCTTCGGGCGTGGTTTCGGCGCGGACGAGGATGAGCTTGGTCTTGGGGTCTTTCTGGTAGCGCTCGACGGCTTCATCGGCGGTGAAGACGATCTGGCCGACGGCGGCGCCGGGTGAGGCCGGAAGTCCGGTGGCGAGCACTTCGACCTTCACGCCCTTTTCATCGAGGCGCGGCACGAGGAAGTCGTAGAGCTGGTTGGCTTCGACGCGGAAGATGGCTTCTTCCTTGGTGATGAGGCCTTCTTCGACCATCTGGATGGCGACGCGAACGGCGGCGCGTCCGGTGCGCTTGCCGTTGCGGGTCTGCAGCATGTAGAGGCGGCCGTCCTGGATGGTGAACTCGAAGTCCTGCATGTCGCGGTAGTGCTTTTCCAGGCGCGTGGTGATGTCGCGAAGCTGGTTGTAGGTGTCGGGCTGAATCTCTTCGAGTTTCGAGATGTGGATCGGAGTGCGGATGCCGGCGACCACGTCTTCGCCCTGCGCGTTCATGAGGAACTCGCCGTAGAACTCTTTGACGCCGGTGGCGGGATTGCGGGTGAAGCCGACGCCGGTGCCGCTGGTGTCGCCGAGGTTGCCGAACACCATGGCCTGCACGTTGACGGCGGTGCCGAGCATGTCGTCGATGTTGTTGATGCGGCGATAGGTCTTGGCGCGGTCGTTCATCCAGGAGCGGAAGACGGCGTCGCGCGCCATCACGAGCTGTTCGTGCGGGTTCTGCGGGAATTCCTGCTTGGTGTGCTTGAGGACGACCTTCTTGTACTCGGCGATGACTTCCTGCAGGGCCTTGGCGTCGAGTTCGGTGTCGAGCTTGACCTTGCGCTGCTTCTTCTTGCCGTCGAAGACTTCTTCGAACGCGTGCTTGGGAATGTCGAGCACGACGCTGCCGAACATCTGGATGAGGCGGCGGTAGGAGTCGTAGGCGAAGCGCGGATTGTTGGTGAGCTTGGCCAGGCCGTCGACGGATTTGTCGTTGAGGCCGAGGTTGAGGATGGTGTCCATCATGCCGGGCATGGAGAACTTTGCGCCGGAGCGGACGCTGACGAGCAGCGGATTGTCGGCGCCGCCGAGCTTCTGGCCCTGGAGCTTCTCGAGCTGGTCGAGGGCTTCGTCCATCTGGCGGTTGACTTCTTTGGAGACGCCGCCGTTGCGCATGTATTCGCGGCAGGCCTCGGTCTGGATGGTGAATCCGGGAGGCACGGGGAGCTTGGCGTTGGTCATTTCGGCGAGGCCGGCGCCCTTGCCGCCCAGCACGTCTTTCATTTTCCCGTTGCCTTCGGCGTGGTTGTCGCCGAAGAAGTAAACGTACTTAACCGATTTTGTGTCGGCGGCTTTTTTCTCAACTTCTACGGTTTGTGTGCTCATTTTCAGTCCTCTGCTGAATGTATGGCGCTATGAAGATTTGGTTTCGGTAACGATTTCGCTGAAATCGGCGATGGTGGAAAACTCGGCTAAAAGCGTTTGCAACAGCGCGAGACGATTGGCGCGCACCTGCTCGTCGTCAACCATGACCATGACCTTGTCGAAGAAAAGGTCGATGGGTTGGCGAAGGCGGCTGATTTCGGTGAGAGCTGCCGCATAGTTCTTCTGCTCGCGGAACGGCTGAACTTTGGCGGCGACTTCGGGTAGAGCGACGGCGAGTGCTTTTTCGGTTTCGTCGGTCAAGGCCGCGGCGTCGAGGTTAGGCGCGATGGCTTTGTTGGTTTCGCGCGCCTGACGAAGAATGTTCTTGGTGCGCTTGAAGGCGACGGAGATGGAGGCGAAGTCTTCGGAGCCGCGAACCTGCGTGAGAGCTTCGGCGCGGGCGATGGCGTCGACCACGTCGTCGCTTCCGGCGGCGAGGACGGCGTTGACCACGTCGTAGGAAAATCCGCGGGCATCTTTGAGATAGAACTCGAGGCGCTCGCGCAGGAAGTCAGTGGTCGCGGCGGCGTAATCGACTTTCTGGTCGAAGCGCTTCTCGGCTTCGCTGCCGGCGTATTCGATACGGGCGTCGGAAAAGAGCTTGTTGAGCGAGAGCGGCAGCTTGTGCTCGGCGATGATCTTGACGATGCCGTTGGCGGCGCGGCGGAGCGCCAGCGGGTCCTTCGAGCCGGTAGGCTGGAATCCGAGAGCGAACATGCCGGCGATGGTGTCGGCCTTGTCGGCGATGGCGAGTACCGCGCCTTCGACGGTCGGCGGCACGGTCGTCGTCCATCGACTCGGGCTGGTAGTGGTGGTAGATGGCGTCGCCGATGGCTTCGGCAGTCGCGGTGCGGCAGATGCGGATCGAGGTGCTGCACCTTGGCGTAGAGCCCGCCGATGATGCCCTGGAGTTCGGTGAATTCCTTGACGAGGTCGGTGGTGAGGTCGGCTTTGCAGAGCAGCGCGGCCTTGTGCACGACTCCGGGGCGGATGGCTGACGCCAGCAGTCTTCCAGGATCGCCGAGACCAGGCTGCCGAGTTTCTGCACGCGCATCGTCTTGTCGAAGTAGCTGCCCAGGTCTTTCTGGAAGGTCACCGACTTCAGCATCTCGACGCGCTCGCGCAGCGAGATTTTCTGGTCGGTGTTCCAGAAGAAGCGGGCGTCGTTGAAGCGGGCGCGCAGGACGCGCTCGTTGCCGTGGCGGATGAGGCCGTCGGGATCGCTGTCGGTGTTGAGGACGGCGAGGAAGTGCGGCGAGAGCTTGCCGTCGGCGTCTTCGAGCGCGAAGTACTTCTGGTGGTCGCGCATGACGGTGACCAGGACTTCGGCGGGCAGCGTGAGATACTCGGGATCGAAGCTGCCGAGAATTACCGAGGGACACTCGGTCAGGTTGACAACCGTGTCGAGCAGGGACTTGTCTTCGCGCCAGCGCGCGCCGGGAACCGTGCGGGTGGCGGCGTCGAGGGCCTTGCGGATGCGGTGCTCGCGCTCGGCGGAGGTGGCGGTGACGAAGTGCTTCGCCAGCGCGGCGGCGTAGTTGGCGGGCTGGTCGATTTCGACGGCGCCGCTGGAGAGGATGCGATGGCCTTCGCTGGTGTGGCCGGCGGTGATGCCTCCGAATTCGACGGGGACGACCTGGTCGTCGAGGAGGGAGACCATCCAGCGGACGGGGCGGACGAAGCGCTCGGCGGTTTTGCCGCGCCAGTACATGCTCTTGGCCCAGTAGATTCCGGCGATTTCCTTGGGCAGCAGTTCGGCCAGGATTTCGCTGGCGGCGCGGCCTTTCTTCTGGACGGTGGCGGCGAGGTATTCGCCCTTGGCGTTGGAGATTTTTTCCAGCGAGGCGACGGGGACTCCGGCCTTTCTGGCGAAGGCTTCGGCGGCAGGAGTGGGCACGCCATCCTTAAAGGCAATCTTGAGGGATGGGCCGGTAAGCTGCTCCTGCACATCGGGCTGCTGGGCAGAGACATTGCGCGCCAAAACGGCGATGCGACGGGGCGTGGAGAACGATTCGATGGCGGGATTTTCGGCCAGCCGCTCGCGAGTGAGCAGGTCAGCTGGTGCGGCGCGAAAGTTCGTCGCGCGCCGCGTCGATCATGCGGGCGGGAATTTCTTCGGTACCGATCTCAAGCAGGAAGTCTGACATTAATTATGGCGTTCCTTCTATTGTGCCGCATTTCGTGTTGCAAATGTGTGACTCGGGTCACATGGAGCAATTAGCAATTAGCGGTCAGTTTCCTTGGCCCCTACTGGTTCAGCGCAATTTCTTTCGGTCCCCTGTATCGCTGTTCTGTTCGGCTTGCTGCTGGTCGACGTAGGCTTTGGCGACGCCGACGGCGAGGGCGCGGATGCGGGCGATCACGCCGACGCGCTCGGTGACGCTGATGGCTCCGCGGGCGTCGAGAATGTTGAACAGGTGCGAGCACTTCAGGCAGAGGTCGAAGGCGCCGAGGACCGGGAAGCGGCTGCGGTCTTCGGCGGTCGCTCTTGGCTTTTCGCTATTCGCTTCTCCGTCATCGCCCGCTTTGGACGTCTTACGCTTCTGCATGAAGCTTGCGTTGTATCCATCCAGCAGCGCCTGACATTCGGATTCGTAGAGCTTCAGGTGCTCCCAGGCCTTGTCGACGTCGGCGCGCTCGAAGTTGTAGACGGAGAACTGCAGCTCGTCCTGAAGGCGGATTTCGCCGTACTTCACGGGGCGGCCATCTGGGCCGACGACCCAGGTGATGTCGTAGATGCTGTCCACGTCCTGCAAGAAATGCGGCGATGCGCTCGAGGCCGTAGGTCAGCTCGGCGGAGATGGGGTCGAGGTCGATGCCGCCGCACTGCTGGAAGTAGGTGAACTGGGTGATCTCGAGGCCGTCGAGCATGACCTGCCAGCCAATGCCCCATGCGCCGAGCGTGGGCGACTCCCAGTTGTCTTCCTCGAACTTGATGTCGTGCTTGCGCAGGTCGATGCCGATGGCTTCGAGCGACGCGAGGTAAAGCTCCTGCACGTCGGCCGGCGGCGGCTTGAGGATGACCTGAAACTGCATGTGCTTGAAGAGACGGTTGGGGTTCTCGCCGTAGCGTCCGTCGGCGGGACGGCGCGAGGGCTGCACGTAGCCGACGCGATAGGGCTTGGGGCCGAGGACGCGGAGGAAGGTTTCCGGCGCCATGGTTCCGGCGCCAACTTCGACGTCGTAGGGTTGCTGAAGAACGCAACCGTTGCTGGCCCAAAACGTCTGGAGGCGAAGGATGAGTTCCTGAAAGGTCAGCGGATTTTGCGAGGATGCCAAATTCGCTCTCACGCGGGCTACAGCTCGCAATTGGCGTATAAAGACAGGTCGCGCTAAGCTGGCCCGAAGGCTAAATGCACTGATCCTACAGCTTGTTCAACATCACTGCCGTAACCAACTTCTTCTCGATGTGGCGCTCGATGATCTGCACCAGATACCGCCGCAAATCCGTTCCCTGCAGTTTCGTCCACGGCTCGACCGCAATCGACTCCAGCGGTTGGCGAAACATCTGCGCCGCCATGGCGCGGGAATCCGCGGTCAACTCCGACGAAGCCACGCGCTTGTGCAGCGGACACATCAATCCGTCAGCCAGTGCGTGGTAATACGCCCGCGAACCGTTCAGCGACCGCCCACATTGACTGCACGTCGTGAGTTCGGGAAGAAATCCCACCAATCGCACCAGCCAAAGCTGGAAGTACGTTATCGGCAACCAAATCGAGCCGTCGCGCAACTGCCGCAAAACCGAAACTGCCAAGCGAAAGATAGCGTCGTTGGCCTCGCGGTCAGGCAGCAACTCATCTAACGTCTCAGCCAGGTGCTCCAAGGCAACCACGCGGTCGTAATCCATGGGGCCCGAGAGCGGCGACTCCAGAATTTCACAGGAGTCGAGCCTCGCCAGTTCCTGCCCCTCACGCTCGTCGTAGTACACCCGGACGCATGTGAGCGGTTCCAACGCTCCGCCGAACCGCCTGCGCGACTTCTTAGCCGACCGCGCCACTCCCTTGACCTTTCCTTCGGCCCGGGTAAATAACGTGACCAGCAGGTCGGCCTCGCGCAACGGATAGGTTCGTAAGACGATCGCTTCCGATTGCTTTAAAGGCATGAACTGTCGCCTGACGACCGGGAACCAACAGGAGCGGACGTGCCGAGATGTCGCGTGCGAAACTTGGCTGGAGTCGCAGGCTTCGATGAATCGACCGAACCACTACGCCGTAAGGTTTCATTCTACTGAGAGGGTTGGGGTTGTGCAAAGTCCGCTTCCCAATGCCCGCGCCGACGCGACGTTCGACGCAGTGCCGATGCTAGAATTGGCGAAAATACCAATGTTGCGATGACACAACCCTCCGGCCCGACAACAACCAGATCCCAGGAGCCGATGCTTCTATTGGCCCTTTGCGGATTTATGGGGAGCGGGAAATCCACAGTTGGGCGCGAACTGGCCGAGTTGATGGGATGGTCGTTCCTGGACCTCGACGAGGAGATCGAGCGGAGGGAGAGCGCTGCTATTCGCGACATCTTTAAGCAACGAGGAGAGACGGAGTTTCGCGAAATCGAACATGCGGTGTTGGCGAATCTGCTAGCTTCTGGCAGAACGACCACCGTACTGGCGCTGGGCGGTGGCACGTATGCGCAACCCCGCAATGGAGCACTCCTGAGGCTGGCCTGCGTGCAGACGGTCTTCCTCGAGGTGCCCTTGGAGATGATGCTACAACGGTGCTCCGTGGCGGATCAAGACCAACCCAGACCGCTCGCGGCGGACCCGGAGAAGTTCAGGCGACTGTATGAAGCGCGGCTACCTTCCTACCGACAGGCCGACGTGATTATTCATGCCGGGGACAAGACCCCGCTTGAGGTAGCGCGCGCGATCGGCGCCGCACTGTCTCTCATCCTGATCAACGATGGTGAATGACGTACATCACCAGTGTCTCCACCCTGTGGTTTCGACTGAAGAACGAGCCGCGCAAGGTTGCGTTTGCGTTCGCAAATCGCGCGCTGTTTGAAAGGTCGTCGTGATGTAAACTTGTCTTTAACAAATCATGTCCATGCAAAAAATCCCCGTCGGAATTCTCGGCGCTACTGGAGTTGTAGGCCAGCGCTTCATACAGTTGTTGGAGGGCCATCCCTGGTTCGAAGTTGCCTGGCTGGCAGCGTCAGACCGCTCGGAGGGCAAAGCTTACGGCGATGCGGTGCGGTGGCGGCTGAAGACCGCAATTCCCGAGTACGTCCGCAAGATGCAGGTTTCACCGGCTGGGCCGGAAGGCGCGCCGAAGGTGATTTTCGCCGCGCTGGACGCGGGAATTGCGCGGGAGTTGGAGCCGAAGTTTGCCGAAGCAGGTTGCGCCGTGGTGAGCAATTCAAGTGCGTTTCGCATGCAGGCGGACGTGCCGCTGGTGATCCCCGAAGTCAACGCCGATCATCTGGCGCTGATTGAGCAGCAGAGTTGGCGGAAGAAGTCGGGCGGCTACATCGTGACCAACCCGAATTGTTCGGCGATTGGGCTCGTAGTCGCGCTGGCGCCGCTGCAGCAGAAGTTCGGCATCGATTCGCTCTTCGTTACGACGATGCAGGCAGTGAGTGGCGCGGGGTATCCGGGAGTTGCGTCGCTGGACATTCTGGGCAACGTCATTCCGTTCATTAAGAACGAAGAAGAGAAGATGGAAGAGGAGACCAAGAAGCTCCTCGGCAAACTCAACGGCCACGGCGTGCAGGACGCTGGATTCAGCATGACGGCGCATTGCAATCGCGTGGCGGTGGAAGACGGACACACGGAATCGGTTTCCGTAAAGCTGAAGGCCAAAGCGACTCTGGAGGAGATTATTGCGGTGATCGAGCACTTCCCGTCGAAGCCGTACGAAGCAGGTTGCCCGCTGGCCCCTGAGCATCCAGTGGTGTACGACGCTGCGCCGGACCGCCCGCAGCCGCGTTTTGATCTGGATCGCGGCAAGGGCATGACGGTGAGCGTAGGGCGGCTGCGCCCGTGTGGCGTGCTGGATTACAAGTTCACCGTGTTGTCGCATAATACGATTCGAGGCGCAGCTGGCGCGGCGCTGCTCAATGCCGAACTGCTAAAAGTCCAGGGCTACCTATCGTGAATTCCGAAGGCACGCCATCCCCAACCGCGGTGGTAAGAACGTGATCGTCATGAAATTCGGCGGGACCTCAGTCGAGGACGCCGCCGCCATTGATCGAATTGCAGGAATCGTTAAAGGTCGCCTCGCCGACCATCCACTAGTCGTGGTGAGCGCCATGTCGAAGGTGACGGACGGGCTGCTGGCGATGGCCGCGGCTGCGGGCAAGGGCGACGGCGACCAGGCGGTCGAGTTGTGCCACCAGGCGCGCGAGCGACATTACGCCACGGCCAAGGAATTGCTCGGCTCCGAATCGTACGATGAAGTACACGCCAAACTGAAGCTGGAGTTCGAGTCGCTGGAGCACCTGCTGCGCGGGATTGCCGCCGTGGGCGAGCTCACGCCGCGAACGTCAGACTACGTGGTTTCGTTCGGCGAACGGCTGTCGAGCATTATCGTGACCGCGGCTTTCGCGGCGAGCGAGATACCGGCGACGCTGCTGGACGCCCGGACGGTAATCATTACAGATCGGCAGCATGGGCGCGCCGTACCGCAGGTGGATGAGATCAATCACGCGTTGCAGGTGCATGCAAAGCCGCTGATTGATGACGGCAGGGTGCCGGTCATGGGTGGCTTCATCGGTTCGACCCGTGACGGCATCACCACGACGATTGGGCGCGGAGGCTCTGACTTTTCGGCGGCGCTGGCCGGAGCGGGGCTGAACGCCGAGCGAATCGAGATTTGGACCGACGTGGACGGCATGAAGACGACGGACCCGAGGATTTGCCCGGACGCGCACCGCATCAAGGTCATCAGCTTCGATGAAGCTGCGGAGTTGGCATATTTCGGGGCGAAAGTGCTGCATCCGGCGACGGTGCTTCCGGCGGTGGAGAAGAACATTCCGGTGCTGGTGCTGAATTCGCGCAATCCTGCGAATGAAGGAACGCGCATCGTGGCGCACACGCCCAAGTCGAAGACGCTGTTTAAGGCGATCGCGGCGAAGCAGCGCATTACGATCATCGAGATCGTGGCGGCGCGTATGCTTATGGCGCATGGCTTTCTGGCGGCCGTATTTGAGATATTTAACCGGCACCACTGCGCGATTGACATCGTTTCGACTTCCGAAGTCAGTATCTCGGTTACGGTGGACTCGAACGAAGCGATTCCCGCAATCGCCGCCGATCTGGAGAAGCTGGCGTACGTGAAGTTCTCCGGTCGGCAGGCAATTATCTGCCTGGTGGGCGAGAGCATCCGGGAGCGGCCGGGCGTGGCGGCGCAGGTGTTTGACGCGGTGAAGGACATCAACGTGCGTATGATTTCGCAGGGCGCCTCAGAAATCAACATGTCGTTTGTGGTGGAAGAGAACGACGTTCCGGCGGCGGTCAAGAAGTTGCACGCCCGGTTCTTCTCCGATGTGGACCCCGAGGTTTTTGACTGATGGCGAAGCCGCTGCATCTGGTGCTGCTCGGTCAAGGGAAAACGGGATCGCTCGTGGCCGAGGTGGCGGCGGAGCGCGGGCACAAGACTACGTTGGTTACGGAGATCGAGAATCCAGGCGGGATCTGGCTAAGTGCGGACAACCTCCGTGATGCCGACGCCGTAATCGATTTCACAACGCCGGACGCCGTACTTCCCAATATTGCGAAGTGCATAGCTGCGCGCGCGCCGATGGTGGTCGGCACGACCGGCTGGTATGGCGAGTTGGAGCGGGTGAAGCAGGAAGTCGAGCGTGCGGGTGTGGGCTTCGTGTTTGGCGCGAACTTCTCCTATGGCGTGAACCTGTTCTTCCAGATTGCACGCGCGGCTGCGCCGGCATTGCAGCATGGGTACTCGGGCCACATCACCGAGCGGCATCATATCCACAAAAAAGACTCACCTTCAGGCACGGCAGTTGCCTTGCAACAGGTGGTCGCCCAAGCCTGCGGCGAGCAGGTGGATATCACGTCGGAACGCGAGGGCGACGTGATGGGGGTGCATGTTCTGGAGCTGACCTCGGGCGGCGACCAGATCACGTTGAGCCATGAGGTGCAGTCGCGGCGGACGTTTGCGGTGGGCGCGGTGCTGGCGGCGGAGTGGATTGCGGGCAAGACGGGTTTCTACGATTTCAAAGATATTTTCAGCCAGATCTGATATTCACAGGCACTTGGCCCTACAATTTTGGGCAAGAGGTAGTCAGGCAACATGAAACTGCGCGGATGCGGCACAGCCCTCGTCACTCCTTTCCGACAAGACAGCAGTATCGACGAAGCGGCCCTTCGCCAACTTGTGCGCTGGCAGGTCGATTGTGGAATCGACTTCCTTCTTCCCTGCGGAACGACCGGCGAGACACCGACGCTCAGCCACGACGAGTGGCTGCAGGTGATTGACACAACGATTGAAGCCGCTGCGGGGCGCGTGCCCATCATGGCGGGGGCGACATCGAACAGCACGCAGGACGCTGTCGCGAAGGCCAGCGAAGCCTCTGCGCGCAAGGGCGTGGACTTCATTTTGTCGGCCACACCGTATTACAACAAGCCGACGCAAGAAGGCGTCTATCAGCATTTCCGGGCCGTGGCCGAGGCCTCGCATAAGCCGGTGGTGCTTTATAACATTGCCGGGCGAACGGGAACCAACATCGAAACTGCTACCTTGCGCCGTCTCGCGGAGATCCCGAACATCATTGGCGTGAAAGAGGCCAGCGGCAACGTGTCGCAGATTGCGGAAGTGTGTGCGACCTTGCCGGAGGAATTCCTGGTGTTCTCGGGCGATGATGCCATCACGCTGGCGGTGATTGGTCTGGGAGGCATAGGAATCATTTCCGTTGTCTCGAATGAGATTCCGGCAGAGATGACGCGGCTAACACAGGCAGCGCTGGCCAACAAGTGGGACCTGGCGCGGCTCATGCTGCGTAAGTATCTACCCCTCATGCAGGCCAACTTCATGGAGTCGAATCCGATTCCGGCAAAGGCTGTGCTCTCGATGATGGGCCGGATCGAGGAGGTCTATCGGCTCCCAATGCTGCCGATGCGTCCGGAGAACCGGGCTAAGCTGGAGAAGATCGTCACGGAAGTCGGCCTGTTGCAGCCGCACTCGGTGACAGTGCAGTAACCCAGTGGATAGTGGTTTGTGGATAGTGGATAGAACTTGACCGCTGAATTTCGCTGTTCTCGTGCGATATTTCGCGGCCGATCACCTCTTCCCGCTACCATTTATACTTCCCGCAACATGCACAATCTGCAAGAATGACATCGAGCGGTACTACGCTGCGGGAGCCGCGGCGGCGACTAGACCCTGCGGCACGAGCCACGTTTGAGACGTTTCGCGATGCCTGACCGCGGGAACGGTGCGGGCGGCGGAGAAAACCATCAGCGGCTGGCAGACCAATGCCTGGGTCAAGAAGGGCATACTGCTGGGCTTTCGCATTGGTGCACTGGTGGAGAGCGGCGCAGCCAGCGGGCTGAGCTTCGTGGACAAGGACACGTATCCGGCACGACGTTTTCCGCCGAGGAGCGGGTGCGGGTGGTGCCGGGCGGGTCGTCGGTGCGAATGGGCGCATATGTGGCCGCGTCGGTCGTCTGCATGCCACCGATGTACATCAACGTCGGAGCGTACGTGGACGAGGGCTCCATGGTCGACTCGCACGCGCTGGTGGGTTCGTGCGCGCAGGTTGGCAAGCGGGTTCACATCAGTGCGGCGGCGCAGATTGGCGGCGTGCTCGAGCCGATTAACGCATCGCCGGTCATCATCGAGGACGACGTGCTGGTAGGCGGAAACTGCGGCGTTTACGAGGGCACGCAGGTCGGAGCGCGAGCCGTGCTGGGAGCCGGTGTGATTCTGACGCGCTCCACGCCGCTGTTTGATTTGCCGAATGGAACGATTCATCGCTCAAGCGAGACCGAGTCGTTGCGCGTACCCGACGGCGCGGTGGTCGTGCCGGGTTCGCGCGCCATCACCAAGGGCAAGGCGGGCGAATGGGGACTTTCGCTGTACACGCCGGTGATCGTAAAGTATCGCGACGAGCGCACCGACCGGGGCGTTGAACTCGAGGACATCCTGCGCTAATGCAACCATGACAGCCTCCGCCAACTCACAACGCGAGCGGGTGTTCCTGGTCATCGCTGCGGTGGCGGCGGGTGCGACGGGATTGATCTGGCTGCAGTCGGGTCCGCCTTCGTTGCTGTTGCTGATGCGGTGGCTCGTTCTGGCCACTCTGGTCGCCTATGCCTGCTTCCGGCGGACGTTGACGGCGTGGATTTTTGTCGCCATGTTGCTGGGCGCGGAGATTGGCCATGACCTGCCCTCCGTGGCGCTCCACTTGCGCGTGTTGGCGATGATTTTCCTGCGACTGATCAAGACGATCATCGCGCCGCTCCTGTTCGCAACGCTGGTGGTGGGCATCGCTGGACACTCAAACCTGCGGCAGGTTGGAAGGCTCGGACTGCGGTCGATCATTTACTTCGAACTTGTCACCACGGTCGCGATATTTCTTGGCCTCGGCGCCATCAACCTCTCGAAGGCGGGCGTTGGAGTGCAACTGCCGGCTGCACCGGCCGCCGACAGCGTGCCCACCGGCAAGCTGAGCGTGGAAGAAACCATCCTGCACATCTTTCCCGAGAACATCGCTAAGTCCGTGGCCGACAATGCGGTGCTGCAAGTGGTGGTGTTCAGTTTGATATTTGCGGTCGCGCTGGCCATGGTGGGAGAGCAGAAGCGCGCCGTCATGCTGGGTTTTTGCGAGAGCCTGGCGGAAACGATGTTCAAGTTTACGAACATCGTGATGTACATGGCGCCGATCGGAGTCGGGGCTGCCGTGGCGTACACCGTGGCCCATACCGGGTTTGGCATCATCGTCAGCCTGCTGAAACTGGTGCTCACGCTCTACGCGGCGCTGCTGGTGTTCATCTTCGGAGTGTTGCTGCCCATTGCACTGGCCTTCCGCGTACCGCTCAGGCAGTTCGTCAAGGCGGCGATCGAACCGGTCAGCATAGCGTTTGCCACATCGAGTTCTGAAGCGGCGCTGCCGCGCGCGATGGAGGCCATGGAAGGCCTGGGAGTGCCGCGCCAAATCGTGGCATTCGTAATTCCGACCGGGTACAGCTTTAACCTCGACGGGAGTTCTTTGTATCTTTCGGTTGCCGCAATCTTTGTCGCGCAAGTCGCCGGAATCCACTTGAGTTTGGGACAGCAACTTGTCCTGATGTTCACCCTCATGCTGACCAGCAAGGGAGTGGCTGGTGTCTCGCGCGCGGCGCTCGTCATACTTTTGGCCACCGCTGGTTCGGCGGGGTTGCCGACGGAGCCAGTGTTTCTGCTACTGGGCGTGGACCAATTGCTCGACATGGGGCGCACCGCGGTCAACGTGCTGGGAAATTGCCTGGCCACCGTGGTAATTGCGCGCTGGGAGGGCGAGTTCGACGACGATCATGTAGCTGACGACGGGCTCGCGGCGCTTCCGCAATGATGCTCTCGACCTTCGCAACCGCGACGGTTGGAGACTAGTTCCCCGGCAAGACGGGCCGTTCAGCGACGGCCAGCAACTTCTTTCGCATTTCGATATGCCGCTGACGAAAGTGACCGACCGCGCGTTGTCCCCAGACCCGCATGAAGTAATAGTTCAGCGCTCCGCCGATCACTGAGCTGACGACCGGGATTAACCTCGCCGTCCACTTCTCGACGATCTCGGCGCTGGCGCTGGCGGCGATGCGTTGAATCACCTTCGGAACAAACTTCGACACCACTTGCTTCTCGACGAGTTCGCGGCTGATGTCGACGCCGGCGGCGCTGGCGGCGGCCACCCAGAGTTCAGCCTCCTCCTGCTCGGTGTTGTAAGAGAATCCATAAATCAAGCTGAGCTTCTGGATCATCCGGATAGTGATGGCGGCGAGAATGCCAAGATCGGGGATGACGGTGAACAGGCCTCCCATACCGAGCCCGGCGCCTTCGGCCGCTGCAATCTTCATGCTGCCGCGAATGGTCTCTTCGGCGATATTGTCCAGGAGTCCGAGGTTGACCGAATAGACTCCGTGATAGGTCAGTGCTGGAAGGTTATACGCGATGCGCAAGTGCTGGAGATAACGCTCGGGATCGACCTTCACGGTTTCGTATGCCTTCATGAACGCGTTACGAATTACCCGCTCCAGCACGCGCCGTGGTAGTGACTTACGCAAATTAGGGCCGACGTCAGGCATCACTCAATCAGTATAGGCAATCTGCGACCTCGTTCGCGCGAAGGGACGCTGTGCTAGCATCGAATCTACTGATGCCAACAGGAAAGCTACAAGTAGTTCCGCTGGGCGGCCTCGGCGAATTCGGCATGAATTGCATGGCCATTCGCTGGGGCGATGACATCGTCGTAATCGATGCCGGCCTGATGTTTCCCGAGGCCGAGTTGCTCGGCGTGGATATCGTCGTACCCGACATCACCTATCTCACCGAGAACCGTGAGCACGTCAGGGCGATCGTGCTGACACACGGACACGAAGACCACATCGGCGCACTGCCGTGGATCCTCTCCGAGCTCAACCTTCCGGTATACGGCACAGAATTCACCCTGGCGTACGTAGAAGGCAAGCTCGAAGAACACGGTTTGCTCGACGACGCGGAGCTCAACGAAATCGAGCCGGGTGTTCCGTTCAAGGTTGGACCGTTCACGATCAATCCTATTCGGGTGACGCACAGTCTTGTGGATTGTGTCGCGTTGGCCATCCATACGCCGCTGGGCGTCATCATCCATACCGGCGACTTCAAGGTCGATCCGACACCCACTGACAACCAACTCTTCGACTTGCATGCCTTCGCCGAATACGGAAAACAGGGCGTGCTAGCGCTGTTTCAGGACTCCACCAATGTGGAACGGCGGGGCTATACGCCGAGCGAACGAGCGGTGCGGGCCAAATTCGACGAGATTTTCACCAGCACAAAGCGGCGGCTGTTCATCTCGTGCTTTTCGTCATCGATCCACCGCATCAAGCTGGCCATGGATATGGCCTTTGAGCACGGACGCAAGGTGGCGCTGGTGGGCCGCTCGATGATGGAGTCGGCGGAAATTGCGCAGGACCTGGGTTATATCGACGCGCCCGAAGGATTGATCGTTCATCCTGCACAGGCGCGCGATCTGCCGCCGGACAAAGTCTGCTTCCTTATCAGCGGCACGCAGGGCGAACCCATGTCAGCGCTGTCGCGCGCGGCGGTCGATAACCACAAGCACGCGCGGATTCAGTCGGGCGACACGGTAGTGCTGTCGTCCCGCATCATTCCTGGAAACGAAAAGGCGATCTACCGGGTGATCGACCACCTGTTCCGGCGGAACGCGCATGTAATTTACGACGACGGCTCTTCGCCGCCGGTGCACGTCAGCGGACACGCCAGTCAGGAGGAGCTGAAGCTCATCATCAACCTGGTAAAGCCGCGCTATTTTATTCCGATTCACGGCGAATACCGCCAGTTGAAGCTGCATGCGGAGCTTGCGGGTTCGATGCACGGCTCAGTCGGGCACGTCATGATGATCGAGAGCGGCGACATCCTGGAATTCGACGAATTGGGCGCCCGAAAGGCCGGCCGCGTGGCTGTGGGACGCATTTGCATCGATTCCAATTCGATGGGCGATGTGGTCGAGGACCTTGTCATCCGCGACCGCCGCCACCTAAGTGAAGACGGAATTGTGCTTCCCATCATCGCCATCAACAAGCTGACCGGCAAAGTGGAAACCTCGCCGGAGATTGTGATGCGCGGATTCTCGTCCAGTGGGGCAGAAGACGGTTTTCTCGACCAGGCGCGAAGTGTGGTGATGAGTACACTGGAAGGGTCGAGCGACGAAGAGCGCGGCGATTATGGGGTCATCAAGGAGAAGATTCGCCAGGACCTGAAGCGCTTCATCGTGAAGCATACCTCGCGCCGCCCGCTCATCATGCCGGTAATTCTCGAAATCTAGTATGGTCAAGCTCGAAGCGATTCAAGATGCGCAGCGCCGACTACGTGGGATAGCGGCGCGAACCCCGCTGATTCGCTATTACACGTCTGCCGGCAACGACCGCCTCGAAGCGCCCGAGGCGGAGCTATACCTCAAGGCCGAGAGCCTGCAGCCCATCGGTGCGTTTAAGCTGCGCGGCGCCCACATCAAAATCGCGTCGTTCACCGACGAAGAGCTGCGGCGCGGCGTCATCACCTACTCCAGCGGAAACCATGCTCAGGGTGTGGCCTACGCCGCACGCGCGATGGGGGTGAAGTCAGTCATCGTGATGCCGCGCAGCTCTCCAAAAATCAAAGTGGCCGCCACCGCGGCTTTGGGAGCTGAGATCGTGTTCGTTGGGCCGAGCAGTGACGAGCGCCGGGAAAAAGCGGAAGAACTATCGCGTGAGCTCGGTTACTCCATCGTGCCTCCGTACGACGACGAGTGCATCATTGCCGGCCAGGGGACCGTCGGACTCGAGATACTCGAAGATTGCCCGGACGTGGACCTGGTGTTGGTCCCGGTCGGCGGAGGTGGGCTGATCAGCGGCGTGTCAACCGCCCTCAAGCTGAGCGGGGCCGCGGCGAAAGTTGTGGGCGTCGAGCCGGAACTCGCCAACGACGCGCAACAGAGCTTCCGCGCCGGAACCATCGTGCAACTGCCGGCAGAGCGGGTTTCCAGCACGCTGGCCGACGGCCTGCGCACCCAGTCGGTCGGCAAATTGAACTTTCAACACATCATGAAGTACGTGGACGATATTGTCACAGTGAAGGAAGATGAAATACGGGCCACGGTGCGGCGCGTAGCGAAGGAAGCACGACTCGTGGCCGAGCCTAGCGGAGCCGTGGCGTTAGCCGCCGCCCTGTATCACAGAGACGAACTTCCGGCGGCGAAGAAAATCGTGGCGGTCGTGAGCGGCGGGAACATCGATCCCCAAATGCTGGCGCAGATCATCGGTGAAGATTCGCCCGTCGGTTGACTTGTCCAAGGGAATGAGACTGACGGAAAAGACGTTGGAGCGTAACGCGGTGTCGGTAAAACGATTGCTTGCAGTGACAGTGTTGTTGAGTGTTATGTCGGCTGCCGCCATGGCAGCGGTTGACCGCGGCGTAATCATTCGCGAGGCCGTCATCTACGTGGCGCCGGACGCATCTTCGTCCAAGCTGTCAAACGTGGGTCGCGGGCGAGAGGTGGCAGTAGTCGAACGTGCTCCCGGATGGGCCAATGTAGTTGCAACCGTGGAAAACGACCCTGAGCAGGAGACCGAGCGCAACGTTACGGGATGGGTGCACGACAAAGGTATCGTCACATCGGCGACTCCCGATGGAGACAAGATCATCTTTGGCGAAGCCGTCGATTCCGAGGCGGAGGCGAGTAAAAGGGGCGGCCGTAAGGGCGCGGCCCAGGACGCCATGCGGCTTTATGGCCGTTTGGCAGAGTACTTCCCCACCTCAGAACTAGCGGCCGAGGCCGCCTACCGCTCGGCAGACATCCGCTGGCAGATTGATGCAATTGACGCGGCCACCCGTCCCTCTTCGCGTTCGAGCGACCCTTCCTTGAAGTACCAGATCGACGACCAGTATATGAAGAAGGTAATCAAGAAGTATCCGGGAACGAAGTGGTCCGACCTGGCGGCCTACCGACTACTCGACAACAAGACCTGCGGCGAGTGGGCGGCGGAGGCGAAGTGCCCCGAGATGGAAGCGGGGCTGTATATCAAGTACGCCGACGACCATCCCAAATCACCCAAGACCCCGGAGGCGCTCTACAAAGCGGCGTGGCGATACTCGGCTCTGATCGTGATTTATAAGTCGAACAATGACGGCAAGCGGGCTGCGGACTCGTCGGCGCGGGCCACGGCCACCGCGAAGCGGATCATGAACCAGTTCCCCGAGAATACGGATTGGTCTACCCGCGCAGAACGACTGCTGTACATGGTCCAGAACAACATCCCGACCTACGGCAATGCGGTTGAATAGATTGCAAACACACTGGGAGGAGAATTGAACGACTATCTGTTGTCGGTTTTGCTGGGAATAATTGAGGGTCTCACTGAGTTCCTGCCCGTCAGTTCTACCGCTCACCTTCGCATCGCCGAGTCCCTGCTTGGCGTTGACCTGGCAAATGGTTATTGGAAGATGTTCTCGATTGTCATCCAACTGGGCGCAATCTTGTGCCTGCCGCTGTACTTCAGAAGCCGGATTCTCGAGTTTGTCGGCGACTTCCCCCGGGGTTCGCGGGGCGACCGTACGGTGCTCGACCACCCCTTGACGTTGACGCTGATCGCGTTCGTGATGACTGCGGTGCCTTCGCTGCTGCTCACCAAGACCATCGGCAAGCACTTGGAGAGTCTGCACGTCATGGCGTGGGCGCTGATCATCGGCGGCATCGTCATGTGGCTGGTGGATGGAATGTACGAGCGCTCGCAGCACCGCGCCTTCATGCGAGGCAAACTGACGGATGACATGGAGGAGATGTCGGTGGGCCAGGCCATTTGGATTGGCCTGTGCCAGGTCCTGTCGGCCGTGTTTCCCGGAACCTCCCGCTCGATGTCGACGATCACCGCCGGCGAACTGGCCGGGATGACCCGCCCGGCGGCGCTGGAATTTTCCTTCTTCCTGTCGATTCCGACCATGGTCGCGGCCACGGTCTACGACCTGTGGAAGTCGATGCGCCCGCACCACGGCGAACCTTCGGCGATTGGCGCCATGCCGAGCGACGCGCACTCGTGGGTCCTGCTGGCGATCGGGTTCGTGGTGTCTTTCATCGTGGCGTACGGCGTGGTGGCGTGGTTCATGAACTGGGTCCGCACCCGCGGGTTCACCATCTTCGCCGTGTACCGAATCGTACTGGGTACATTCGTGCTCTGGTATGCGGGCCACTTGCACTAGAACCGTTTAACAATTACTGTAACCGTTGGGCACGGATGTGCTCTTGGCTCGGTGCGAGGCGTACTACGCGGGGCCAATTCCCATTTTGGCTCAGCGTGGTTACTAAAGTTTTCTGGCATCGCCGAATTTTCTTGCGGCCTCTTTCTCCAGCAATTACAACTCGATCGATGGGGCCAAGGGATTTGTGTCTCTGGTCACTCCGCGCCCAGTGCGCGCTGCATTCATACTCTTTGACAATTCTGGGATTCGGACAGACCTCACTGTCCACTACAAGAAAATCTCCGCTAACTCCTACGGGGACAAATGGATACGTATAACTAGCTTGTTAATCAGCGACATACGAACAATTTCCTCCTAAGCCACAGATTCTAAAGAGCCATGACATATATTTATTTTGTTATTGTGTTATAGTTCACCAACACACCTGTCGAGCCCATCCTCCCCACAGTAGACCGATTTCATGACTGCCGCAGATGATCGGCGAATGGGTAGAGCCGTGCGTCCCAGCGCGATAGTTCTGGTAGTGGTCGGCTGCCGTTGACGACACAAACATCGCTCCTTGGCTGCGCCAATAGCTAAGCTGCTCTAGCCACAGACCCCGGCTGGGCGCGAGGGGGACACTACTTCGCCAACGGCGAGGAGGCGTAATTTCCGTCATTGTGGCGGACATTCTTGGGATAATCAGCCTAGCTCTGGCGTACTTCGGGCAAGCTGCGGGTTTGCGTGTCTCTGACCGCTGCACGTGCAGCGTTGGTGTCTGCCTGCGCTGGGTTGGGCAGGTGGAATGGGTACTCAGAAACGACGTGAACCGGCGCGGCGCTCCAACGCCAATATGACTGTACTCGCGCGCGCATTTACGCCCAACGTCCAATCGTCGACTCAACGAGTTGATCGGCTTTCTCGTGCTCGTCGTCGCGGCCTTCCTTGTCCTCGCCCTGGCATCGTATTCCCCGCTGGATAGCTCGCTGAACACGGCGGCTACTCCGCTTGCGACCCGCGCCACTCACAATTGGGTCGGCATGATAGGGGCAACCACCAGCGACTTGCTGCTCCAGTTGTTGGGCGTGGCTGCATTTCTCGTACCGGTCTACTTGCTGATTTTCTCGGTCCGTTGGTTCCGGTCCCGGACGATCAATTCTCCTTACGTTAAGACCGTCGGGGCGCTTGGACTGCTGGTGTCGGCTGCAGCTCTGATCGGCCTTCTACCGTGGAGTTTCCGCTGGAAAGGCGCAATCCCTGCCGAAGGCCTTTTGGGCAGGATTGTCGCCGACAGCATGATCCACTACCTCAACATCGTAGGCGCTTACTTGGTCTGCCTCGCGATGATTGCGGTGGCGCTGTATCTCTCCACTGCCTTCTCGTTCGGGGCCTTGCAGGTGTGGTCACAAACCCGGTTTTCGTTCGCCTATGCAGCGCTCGACCGCTTCTCTGACTGGCGGGTAGAGCGCCAGCGTAAGAAGGCCGCCAAGGAACTGGAAAAAAAGCGGACCGCCGCCAGCGCCAAGCCTGTGGTAACAGCGCAGTTGGTCCCGCGTCGCAGCGACAGCCCTGCGGAGCCCGTTGCCGGAGTTGGGGTTGCGCCGCCGTTGCCCAGCGATTCCGTGACCGCTGCTCATGGGAGCGTGCGCAGCGGCATCGAGCGAATGTTCGAAGCCGAGCTGGGACAGCATGCTGCCCCCGGACCGACGCCCGTGCCGAAACGAGAAATCGCCGAAGAGCCCGACCTGCCTGCGCTGGAAACGCCAGCGGCAGGACCAATCGCGGTCACTTCACGCGCGGACGACAAGCGCCAAGGCAAGACTACGATGCCGAAGCTGGCAGGCAGTTACAAGTTGCCGTCTACTGCCTTGCTTCGCCGTCCCGACGAACACAGCACCATCGACGAAGATGAGCTGAAGATAACCGCCCAGGTGCTGCAGGAGAAATACGCGGAGTTTGACGTTCGCGGACAGGTCACACAAATCAATCCCGGGCCGGTGGTCACGACGTTTGAGTTCAAGCCGGAGGCCGGCATCAAGTACAGCCGGGTCACGGGCCTGAGCGACGACTTGTGCCTTGCCCTGCGTGCCGAGAGCATCCTGATTGAACGCATGGCCGGAAAATCCACAGTCGGCCTGCAGGTCCCCAATCGCGAGCGCGAGACCATCTGGTTGCGCGAAGTGGTGGAGTCGCAGGAGTTTCTGGGAGGCAAGTCGAAGCTCACGCTGGCGCTGGGCAAAGACATTAATGGCCGCATCGTCACCGCCGACCTCAACAGCATGCCGCACCTGCTGATTGCGGGCTCTACAGGATCGGGCAAGAGTGTTGCCATCAATGCGTTCATCATGTCGGTCCTGTTTAAGGCAACACCGGACGAAGTGCGCCTGATCCTGGTCGATCCCAAACGGCTTGAGCTGGGCAACTACGAGGGCGTGCCGCACCTGCATACCCCGATCATCACCGAACCCAAGCTGGCATCGAACGCCCTGCGTAATGCGGTACGCGAGATGGAACGGCGATTGAAAGTATTGGCCGAAAAAGGCGTGCGCAATATCGACCAGTACAACAAGCTGTTCGACGGCGGCACTCCGAACCTGTTCGACGACGGCAGCGAAGCCAAGCCTCTTCCCTATATCGTCATCATCATCGACGAACTCGCTGACCTGATGATGCTCGATGGTCAGAACGTTGAGGCCTCCATCACCCGCCTCGCGCAGATGGCTCGTGCGGTGGGCATTCATCTTGTCCTGGCAACGCAGCGTCCGTCGGTTGACGTCATCACCGGACTGATCAAGGCGAACTTCCCGGCCCGCATGTCGTTCCGGGTCGCAACCAAAATCGACTCGCGCACCATCCTTGACGCCAACGGAGCCGAAGCGCTTCTCGGCCGCGGCGATATGCTCTATCTTCCCAACGGCTCAGCGCGGGTACATCGGGTTCATGCCCCGTTCGTGACTGAAAAAGAGATCGCGTCGGTTGTCGAGTTCTGGAAGGCGCAGGGCGCTGCTCAGTACCAGGAGAATTTCCTGCAGCCGCCGAAAGAGGACGGCGACAGCGCCGGCGGTGCTGACGGCAGCTCGGGCGATAACGAAAACGACGAACTCTTCCAGGATGCCGTCCGAATCGTGCTGGAGTACGGCAAGGCCTCTACTTCCCTGCTACAACGGCGGTTGCGCATCGGATACGGGCGCGCCGCTCACCTCATCGACCTGATGGAGCGGGATGGCATCGTTGGCGCCGCTGACGGGCCGAAACCGCGAGAAGTTCTGAAGCGTCCCGACTGGCTCAGCGAAGTAGAGGACGCAATCCGGTAGAAGCGTTCCGAGTCCCAGCGCACGGCTCGTAGCCGCAGTTTCGAAGCATCCTAAAGCAGCTCGTGGTACCCCCCTTTGCCCATCTTGAAAACAAAGGGTTTACTGCGCGATACGACGCAAAGTCTTAGCAATAAAAGGTTTATAGGTAAAGTATTGCAAACACAGCAGTTAGATACACATTTTAGAGTTTTGGGCACTGAAACTCGGCTATTTTCGACGCGATTCCGCGTAACCTACTGTAAACAATTGTTTTACATGTAAAGTCTTAGAAACAAATGGTTTATATGTACAGTCTTGTTATCAAGGAACTTAGCTGGCAGGTCACTCCACTCGGGGGAGGAGCCTCGCCTAGGCGTCTGTGGGGCCAGCCTGAATCAGAAATACAGCTGGGTGTGTGGCAGAAGCAAGGGAAATCGGCAGGCGTATGTGACGAAAGTAACCGCCAGCGAATTGCTTCAGCATTCTCGACTGGTGCACGTCGGGTAAGACGCCGCCGCTGGTGGACTTCAATATCCTCGACGGCACTACGTGGATTGAATTAGCTGGCGACTGTTGGCAGCCTGGGAACACTTACTGGTGGGCTTCAAAGATGTGCCGGAAGCGGGCAGGACAGCCGCACTATAGCTGTTCGTCAGTGGGAGGTATGTGGCCTGCGACGGACGCCTTGCGCGGCGTTTGCACTCCAAAGGCTGGAAACTAGAAGCGTGTTTTGATCTTCGCCAGAATCCAGGAGACCGCCAACGCTACTAAGGCTCTCCAGAGCCAATAACCGAGCGGGATGAAGACCTGCTTTTGCCCGTCCGTGCGCAAAATTCTAGTATGAAGGAGGTGGCCGTACCGTATCACGACGTTTCTGAGGTTCCAGCCCACCTGCCAGCCGAGCGCAATAAGCCGGTGCCGCGGTTCGCGCCCCGCTTTTGGGCGCTAAGCTGGGAGGAGGCGGATGCAATTGCGATCAACGCACATTCCCCGATATCAGAGAAGTGCGATCCACCGACGACTGGTAGCTGAAAGCTGACGGCTGCCGTTAGAACGTAAACGCCAAGCCGCCACGCACGCTGCGCGCTGATTGCACCAAGTACACCGTATTCCCGTCGGGTCCAATCACCGGAACATAACCCTGCGCCAGCAGATTGCGCAGGTCAATCAGCGCCTCCATGCGGCCGGGCACCAGACGCATCCGAGGTATTGGCTGGCGTATGAACAGGTTGAAGAAGGGATCTGTTTGTCCCGCGGAAGCATTGAACATGTCGACAGGAGTCAGGGCGCTGCCGCTGGTCCAACGATACGATACGATCCATTCCGTATTCCAGCGGGGAATCACGCCAGACAATTTCACGGCAGCAGAGTGGCGCCAGGCCGGGTGCATGTCGGACCGTATCGCGTCCCACCCAATACCCGGATGCTCCAGATCGAGCACGCCGCCGTAGGCATAGTCCACGGCCCCCGAGATGGTATCGCTGAGCTTGCGTTGATAGACGAACCGGACGCCCTGGGTCTCCAACTCGTTGCCGTTGTAATTGAATGTGCCCGAATAAATATCAGGCAAAGCGTCGCCGGTATCGACACCGATCTCCCCGACGCCCAGCAGCGCCGGATCTTTCACGCGGTCGCGGAAATAGGCGACCTGGAAGCGATTGTCTCCGACCATTTGCGACACTGACAACTCGTGGTGGTGGGCATTTTCCAGCAGCGGAGTGCCGCCGACCAGTGTCATGCGCGGCTCGGCTTCACCCAAATCGGCGGCCGACGACTCAAACGACTTGGAGACCCCCGTGGTGGGCTCGCTGGTCGCGTAACGGTATTCGATGACGGTGCTGTCGCCGACATGCCAGTCAGCAATCGCATAGGGACGAAACGCATTGGCCCGGCCCATGAATTGAATGGTCTGCATCTCGCCGCCATACTGCAACTCGAGAAAGTCCCCGACCTGCATGGTATTGGCTGACGTGAGCGCGAAGGCTTGGAGTGATCCGCGGTGAACCAGCAAATCGGGTCCGGCAAACCGCCTCACAATAAACGCCAACTGGTGGGGTGAGTTGTTGGCGCCACTGGTCTGGAAGCTAGCCCGCAGGACGCCGTCGGGAGTTCCCGTCCCGTAGCCCAGGCTGCCGTCGAAGGCAAACGTACCCCAACTGAACTGCGATGGTTCCACGGTAAACACCGTTCCCATGTCGGAAGCGCTTCCGTAGCCCTCGTTGGAGCCTCCGGCCATAAACGCCAGCGAGCCTTTCAGCACGTGGTCTTGCTGACTGGCTTCGACAACAATCGGAATGCCTTCGTCGAAGCGAAGAATAGGCCGGTTGGCAGTGGAACGGAGGGTCCATTTCCAACTGTCGTCCTCGGCGTTGCCGCTCTTCCGTGGCGGCATCAAGCGGACCGCTTCGAACAGCGTATTCAGGGTAATGTTGACGACTTTGGCCGCACCCGCTGCCAGGGTTACATCTTCGCGCACCGAAGGAAGAAAGGAAGGCGCCGATACGCGGATATCGTAGTTTCCCGGGGTCAACCCGTTGATCGTGAAATGCCCGACTGCATCGGTGTACGCCAGAATGCGTTGTCCGGTACCGACCGCGAGCATCTCCACGGAAGCGCCCATTTGCGCGATCCCCGCGGAATCCGTCACTGAACCGGAAATTGAGCCGGGTGTCACTTCCGCCGTTGCGCTGAAGCACAAGGCCGCCACTACGATCATCCATCCCAGTATTCGGGTCATTACCACGCTCCCAAACAAAGGATCCCTGAGAACCAACCGAGTTGCTGTCCACCAGTGCCGGCTCCTGCTTTCATCCGGCTACTCCACCGAAAAACGTACCGAGGGCGTAATTTGCTGCTTGGAGACGTTGTCGTCAACCTTCACCGTCAGCCGATAAATTCCGGGCTCAAAGTTCGCGAGGGCCAGGCTCTTCTCCAGCGTCATTTGATCGCCCAGGTTGCCCATCGTGTCGGTCGACTCCGAGGTATGCAGCACGGGTTGATTGGTGGCGATGTTGACGATGTCGTATTCCACCTGCGCTGACGGCCGTTTCGTTTTGTCGTCTGACTGCAGATTATAAACTTGCATCCAAAGGTTCATGCGCTGATCGCGCTTGAACGTTACCGGCTTTCCATCGGCCGGTTCCAGGTGCGGGTACGCGAACTTGGTTTGGCCGATGACAAAGTTTCCGGCTCCGATACTCTTCGCCGGCACTTTCTCCATGTGATCCGCCAGAATCATGGACGAAGAGGCCAGCTTGTCCTCGTTGTAATCAGGTACTACTACGCCGTGGCTCCAGGTGCCGACGCGATCCCCGTTGATGTCCTTCAACACGATGTCAAAGCGATAGCGACCTGGCCGTAGAGGCAGGGCCTTCCAGTAGAGCGACGAGTGCTGCTGCGTTTTCTCGAGCAGGTCGTTGGGCACGTCGACCTGAACGGTATCTTCAAACGTCTGCGCGATCTTGCCGGTCAGCCCGGTCACGCGTCCAAAAATATTCACCGTGCCGCGCTGGATGCCGTCTTTGTTGATGAACGTGATGTCCTTGTTCTTTACCTGAATCGTCACGGGGACCAGGACCGTGTCTCCGGTCACACGGACGAAGTCCGTGCGGATGTCAAACGGCATCAGGTTCACGTTGATCTTGTGGCTGACAACCTCTTCCAGGTCCTTGAACTTCACCTTAGGCGCCTGATTGAGCAGAGCCCATTGCTCCAGCTTGTCAAATTGCTTGGTCGAGTCCTGGCCTGACATCGGACCTGCGGTAGAACTGGTGATGCCCGCAACGCGGTCCGCTTTGTTGGCCAGGCCCATCTCCTCATACTGGGTCAAGCCCGCGCCCGGCACATGAAGCATCGCGTCCTTCTCGTTCGGGTCAATCGTCATGTGATAGTCGCCGCACATGCAGGTGTCGACGAATTCAATCATGACTTCCTGGCTATGGGAGCCGAGGCCCTCGATGTAGCGGTAGCGCCAGGTTTCAAACGGGTAGGTTGAGGTTTCTCCGCCTCCCTCTTCCATTGGGCGGTTATACGTGCCGCCTGAGGGATGAGCTTCAATTTCGTCGGGGGGACCGAAAACAATGTAGGTGCGCCCGCGGTCCGTCATCCAGCCGGGCTTGCCGGCGGGAAAATGCTCGTTCGCGTAAGCGATGCGTCGATAGTGCTCTTCCTTGTACTCATTCTCCGGAGTGTCGGGAGTGGGATCGCGCCTCAGCCAGAACTGCTCGATGAACTGGTCGCGCTCTTCGTCGTTCGAGAGCTGCTTGAAGGCAGATAGCTCTTCGGGGGTGATGATCCAGCGGACGTCCTGGTTCAGCCACTTCTTGTAAGTCGAGCCCAACTCCTGCTTGAGCGCCTTGGCATTGGCCTTTTTCTGCTTTTCTGACAAGGGCCGTTTCAACGGGTCAGCTTGCGAATCTGGCGGGGGCGCAGCCGTATTGGACGTGGCCTGCGAAGCAGTTGCAGACGGCACGGTCGTCGCGGAGGTATCGGCCGGAGCAGTTGCCGCCGGCTTGGCAGCATCCGTGGGAGACGACGAAACAGTTGCAGCCGCTTTGGCCGTATCAGCAGCGGGATCAGCAGCCGTCTGGCCTTGCGACAATCCGGCCAGGGCAAAAACCATTACGCTCAACGCAATTAAGGGGCGGGAAACACTGAACTTCATGGAGACGAAACAACTCCTGACGAAACACTTCCGACCATTAAATTGTATGTTCTGCAGTCGGTTAAAGCAAGATTGCATGCCGCCCTCCGCACCAGCAAACACCACCCCGCCCGATAGTCATCTCAACCCGCGCAGGGTGAAAAAGTCGCAGACGAAGCGATGGAAGGTTTCGGCTCGCCGCCACAGGCGAAATCATGTGCAAGAACCTGCAGCAATATCGATTCTGACGGGAGTAGCGGCTATAATTGGGAGGTTCGGGGTGTCCGGAATGCGGCAATCTTCGAGGCCGTATAGCAGGCGTCCCGAGCGGTTCGCGGCAATCGAGCCAACCCCCTATCCACGACGGTGACCCAGGAACCTTTCCCCAGCGTGGTTCGTAGCACGTGCATGAGATTCAGGCGAAGATCATAAGTTCGGCACTCTCCAATGACCGAGGATCGATGACAAACGGGAAGAAAATTGCAGTCATAGCGATAGGAGTCGTGGCGCTCGCGGCGGTTGTGGCCTTTACGGCGCAACAAAGCCGCAAGGGCGTCGTAACCGTGCAGTCGGGCAAAGCGGTTCGCGAGGACCTCGCCGCAGTGGTCACCGCCTCGGGTGAAATTAAGCCCAAGATTTACGTCAACATTGGGGCCAACGCCTTCGGCAAGATCACCCATCTCTATGTGAAAGAAGGGGATCGCGTCAAGCAAGGTCAGATGCTGGCGACCTTAGAAAACGTGCAGTCGTCGGCCGACGTTTCCGCCAATCAAGCTGCCTTGAACGCGGCGCAGACCGATTTTGTGGCGGCCCAAGCGGCGGTGAATACGGCGATGGCCGATCAGCGTCAAGCCGAAGCGGAGTACGACCGCGCCAAGCTCGACTTTGACCGCTCAGATGCCCTGTACAAAGCTCAATTGATCGCAAAATCTGACTACGATACGAAAACGGCGGCCTATGGAACGGCCACCGCGCAGGTCGGACAGGCCAAAGCCAAGTTGGCCCAAGCCAAAGCCCAAATGGACTCGGCCCAGCGAAGAATTTCGCAGAACCAGGCGAACCTGACCCGCGTGAAAGATGTCCTGAGCAAGACCGAGTACCAGGCGCCGTTTGACGGAGTCATCACTAACTTGCCGGTGCGCGAGGGCGAGACCGTGGTCATCGGCATCCAAAACGCTCCCGGCAGCACGCTGATGACGCTTGCCGACGTCTCCGTAATTACCGCTGAGGTTAAGGTTGACGAAACCGACATCGTCAACGTCAAACTGGGGCAACCCGCGGAAGTCTCGATCGACGCGATACCCAAACAGCGTTTCAAGGGAATCGTCACGGAAATCGGCAACAACGCGATGTTGCGCTCGACCGGAGTCTCCACCGCCCAATCGACGTCCAGCAGTCAGGAGGCCAAGGACTTCAAGGTTGTCGTCACCATCCAGGACCCACCGCCGAACCTGCTTCCGGGGTTGTCGACAACCGCTCGAATCACCACGGCTTCGAAGACCAACACGCTGGCCATCCCGATTCAAGCCCTCACGATCCGCCAGCGCAGTGAGTTAGCGCCGGAAAAGAAGTCAAAAGAGGCGGAATTGCAGGCGGCGTCTCTGACCAAAGGAAACCCCAAGGAAGAGTTACAAGGGGTGTTCGTTTTGAAGAACAAAAAAGATGCCGTTTTCGTACCAGTTACCACGGGCATCAGTGGAACCACCGACATTGAAGTGACCAGCGGTCTGAACGAAGGCGAAGAAATTGTGACCGGCAGTTACAAAGTGCTCCGGACTCTGAGAAACGGGGCCAACGTGAAGGTCGATAACACGACTGGAACCAAGAAGGAAGAGTCCTAGGTCGAGTCACGTCGAATCTGAGACAGCGACGCACCGGAGGCCCCGCTGATGAGCGACCGCGAACAGGAAACGAGCGAGGAGAACAAGAGGATGGCTACCGATTTAATCAGCCTGACCGAACCCGTGACGGCTGCGCCACCGGAGTCGTGCATCATCTGCACCGAAGACCTGTGGAAGACCTACGACATGGGCTCCGAGCAACAGGTCCACGCGCTGCGCGGGGTCAACGTCCGCATCGAGCGCAACGAGTACGTGGCCATCATGGGTCCATCCGGATCCGGCAAGTCCACGTTGATGAACTTGATCGGCTGCCTCGATACCCCCAGCCAGGGCAAGTACTGGCTGAATAGCCAGCTGGTCAGCGAGTTGGATGATGACGAACTAGCCAGAATCCGCAACAAGGAAATCGGCTTCGTCTTCCAGACTTTCAATTTGCTAGCGCGCGCTACCTCGCTGCATAACGTCGAGCTGCCGCTGATTTACGCCGGCATGCCTGCGCAGCAACGCCTCGAACGCGCAAAGGAAGCTCTGACCTCGGTGGGGATGGAATCGCGCATGAACCACAAACCGAACGAACTCTCAGGCGGCCAGCGCCAAAGAGTCGCCATCGCCCGCGCCCTAGTGAATACACCCTCCATCATCCTGGCCGACGAGCCCACCGGAAACCTCGACTCTCAAACCGGCGTCGAAATCATGGCACTGTTTGATCGCTTGCATGAACAGGGCAACACCATCGTCCTGGTGACGCACGAACACGACATCGCTGAATACGCTCACCGCATTATCCACATCAAGGACGGCAAAGTATTCAGCGACCAGAAGACCGGGAGAGCCTAGACAACAGTAGCGCTCTTATCGCAATTGCCCGCCTGGCATCGTGCCAGGCGTTTCTTTTTCGCTGCGCCGCCGCGTTATTCTGCTAGTGTCAAAACTGAACACTTGAGGTTGCGCGTTGTTCTCAGCGTTGCGATTGGCGGTCGTTTCGATTGCACTCATCGTACTAGCGTCGGCTAGCGCTTCTGCCCAATTTGGCGTGCCGCTCGACCACACCGATCCCAGGCTCGAACCGGTGACGGTGCGCGAGCTCGTGGCGCGCTATTGTCGGCTCGATTACGCCGGGGCGCGCCTTGTTCCTTCGGACTGGCCTAAACTTCAGCCCACTGTCGCTTGGCCCACCAATCCCGATTATTCCCTGTTCATGGTCACGGCGCGCTTTGATGTGGAGGCCGAACTCACCTCCGAGCACGGCAAGTACTCGGTGACGGTGCATTATCGCTCGCTCGGCAAGTTTGATCTGTCCGAGGGCTACTCCGAGGACCCCGGCGCGCTGGTCCAGAGCGTGGTGTTCACGATTTCAGAGGTCAACGGAGAGTGGCGCATTACCGAAGTAGAACCCAACTACCCTCATCCTTCACGCGCCGCAGCTCTGCAGTGGATCAATCTCAAGCTCTCGCAAACCAAAGACCCGGCCACCATGTCGATCTATCAGCATGCGCTGCAAGATCTGAAAGCGCCGAACGGCTCGACCCCGGCCCAGTAGGCAGAACCGCCCACAGGCGGCTGAAGTCCAAAGTTCTGCAGCAGGTTGATGGCGGCTTCTAGTGGGAGATTCCAGCCGGCGTGCTGTCAGCCGAGCGCACCGGCGCGCTCGAAGATTTCCCCGAGAAGTAATCGTGGTCGTACAGATTGCGGTAGAAGTGTCCCGCCAGTTCGGCGGCCTTGGGACCAAACGTGGGGCGTCCGCCTTGCAGGAAGATCACGGTGACGATCCGGCCGTGCTCGGTATTGGCGAACGAAGCGAACCAGCCAAAGCGCGTGCCGTTCTTCGAGCAGGTGCCGGTCTTTCCCAATACCGGTTCCTCGACGAAACTGGTGCGCAGGAAACGCGCCGTGCCGTACTCGACAGCTCCCGAAAGTCCGTCGGACATTTCGGGAATGGCTTCACCGATATCCAGCTGCCGCTTGACCTTGGGAGTGAAATTCGCGATGTCTTCGGCTGAATTCGGGTGCTGCAGGTAGTACAGCGTGCCGCCATTGGCGACAGCCGCCATCAGCGCTCCGAGTTGCAGTGGAGTCATGGAAATACTCTCGCCGAACGAGCACATCTTCCCCACGCCGCCCAGCCGCGAGTCGAGTTCGGTGCTGGGGAACGTGCCCAGGTGTTCGCCGTCGATATGCCAGCCCGCCAGTTCTCCCAAACCATACTGATGCGCGTAGTGGCTCACCCGCTCGAATCCCAGCTTCTGTCCCACGGCTGCAAAGTACGCGTTGTTGGAATGTGCCAGCGCGGTGGTGAGGTCCATCCGGTAGTACTTGCCCAGCGGAATTTCCGTGTCTTTGGTGATGACGTTCTCGCTCAGGCCCGCGAGGGCAACTGCAACCTTGATGGTCGAGCATGGCTGCGCCCCGGCTGAAAGCGCCAGCTTCTGATTGACCATCGCTAAAATTCGGCCGCTATCAGGATCGATGGAAACCACTGTGCCGTTCATGTTGCCCAGGGCAGCGATGGCTGCGGCGCGCACCACCGGATCTTCTCCGTCAAACCGGTCGCCGTCTGCCTGGTCAGTCGCGAAGGAGCTGGCGTAGAAGCGCTCGTAATATTTGGATTTCTTCTTGCCCTTTGCGCTCGCCGTCGTGGTGGTTTTCGCCGGACTCTTTGCTGCCGCGGCCGCGCTGCGGCTGCTGTGCTTTGAGCGCGCCATCTTCTTCTGGGTGGAGGGCGAATCCGCGACGTGGTGTGACTTGGACTTCGGCTTCTTGGGCGCTGCAATCGTCGCTCCCGCTGCCAGGCTGGAAAGCAGCCAAATCGTCGATACCACGCCTATCCCGAAGGCAATACACCGGCTCTTCATTGACACCCCAGACTCCACTTCATTCTCAGTCTCTTGCCGCCGACGATCGCGGCCCACGTTCAGCCAACACCACGTCTGTCAGTGGCTTGGCACACATTCTTCGTGCATCTGTTTATTCCCCAGAAGGTACTCAAGCAGCGATGACGGATGCACAGTTAATTACTTATCACACAATGCAACCTGTGTCGCCGTGGCAATTGTGGTTCCGACCTCAAACGTTCCGTTTTCAGACCGTTCGAGGGATTGTCCCACTTTGAATTGATCCCCGCCATCGTCTCGCCAAACTCGCAGCGGCCGCTATTGCACTTTCGCGGCAGGATCGTGGCTGCGCGAATAGATGTAATCGTCGATGGCCTGCTGAAGGCTTCCTTGCGCCCGCAGGATGTACTCGATGGCGTCGCGGACCGCGCCTTTGCCGCCTTCGTGGGCAGTGATGAAGTGCGACTCGCGCAACACTTCTTCCCGCGAATTCTTCACGGCAATCGCCAGCCCGCACAGCCGCATCACGGGCAGGTCGATGATGTCGTCGCCCACGTAGGCCACTTCTTCCGCCGCCAGGTTCTCTTTTGCCAGGATCTCGCGGAACGCCGCCGCCTTGTCCTGCTGCCCCTGATACACGTGCTCGATTCGCAGATCGCGCGCCCGCAGTGCCACCGTCTCGGAGATGCGCTTCGTAATAATAGCGGCCTTGAGCCCTCCCAATCGCGCCAGCGAAAATCCTGTGCCGTCGTGGGCGTTGAATCCTTTGGCCTCAAGCATGGTCGAGCTGGCGATTCCGAACCCGATTTTGTCGGCCATCTTCTCGCGGTGCTCTTCGGTGGTGGCTCCGGACGCCCCGCCGGGGGCCGGAAACAGGAAAATCGTGCCGTCGGTCATGACTCCATCGACGTCAAAAATAATCAGTTTGATTTTTCTGGCGCGTTCTTCAGACATGGGGTCATCTTATCAGCGGGGCGCTGTGAGGTTGCCGTTACGCATCCCCGGCGGCTGAGCCATCTCTACCGGACATTTCATACGCTACTGACAGCCTTATAGCGAACAATTGGCGAAAGTCGGGAAAAGGGCTAGAATGTCGGGCATGCCATCCGCAGAAGTCCCTGTCACCCTCGCCTGGGCGCACCCATTGGTCGCCGAGTGGTTCCTGGCGCGCTTCGGCTCACCCACCGAACCGCAAGAACAGGGCTGGCCGGAGATCCTCGCGGGACGCACCACCCTGATTTCGGCTCCAACCGGATCGGGCAAGACTCTGGCGGCCTTCCTCATCTGCATCGACCGCCTGGTGCGGAAGGCCCTCGATGGCAGCCTGCTCGACCGTACCGAAGTGCTTTATGTCTCCCCGCTGAAGGCCCTCGGCAACGACATCCAGAAGAACCTCGACGGCCCGCTCAGTGAAATCCTCGCATTGGCGGCCGAACGCGGCATGCTGATGCCGGAGATCCGCACGATGGTGCGTTCGGGAGACACCCTGGCAAAAGAGCGGCGCGACATGTTGAAGCGCCCTCCTCATATCCTGGTTACGACCCCGGAATCGCTCTACATTCTTCTGACGGCCGACAAGAGCCGCTCGATCTTGCGCGACGTGCAAACGGTCATCGTGGATGAAATTCACGCCGTGGCCGACGATAAACGCGGCGCGCACCTCTCGATCTCGCTGGAGCGCCTCGACCGGTTGTCCGGGAATCCGACGCGCATCGGCCTGTCAGCCACGCAGAAGCCCATTGAGCTGATCGCCCACTTCCTGACTGGCGCAGGCCGCCCCGCCCCCGCTGTCGTCAACATCGGGCATCGCCGCCAACTCGATTTGCAGATCGAAGTGCCGGCCTCCGAACTCGGTCCCATTGCCAGCAACGAAATGTGGGGTGAGATTTACGATCGCATCGCCGCACTGGCGCTGGAGCACCGCTCGACCCTGATTTTCGTGAACACCCGCCGCTTGGCCGAGCGGCTTGCCCTGCACCTGAGTGAGCGCATTGGCGAAGACTTGGTAGCCGCGCATCACGGCAGTCTGGCCAGAAAGCTGCGCCTCGCCGCAGAGCGCAAACTGAAGAACGGTGAGATAAGGGCGCTGGTGGCCACGGCGTCCCTCGAACTCGGCATCGACATCGGCAACGTGGATCTGGTCTGCCAGATCAATTCGCCGCGCGCGATTTCCGTCGCGTTGCAGCGCGTCGGACGCGCCGGCCACTGGCGCGGCGCGATTCCCAAGGGCCGCCTGTTCGTCACCACGCGAGACGATTTGGTCGAGTGCGCCGCCACCGTCCACGCAATCCAATGCGGCGACCTCGACCGCATCCATGTTCCCGACAAACCGCTCGACATCCTGGCCCAGCACATCGTGGCCATGTGTAGCTGCGAGGAGTGGGACGAAGCGGAATTGTTCGACTGCGTCCGAGGCGCATATCCCTATGGCAGCCTCACCGCCGAGGAGTATCGACGAATCATCGAGATGCTCTCGGAGGGCATCGCGGCCTCACGCGGCCGCTACGGAGCTTACCTGCACCGCGACCAGGTGAACGGCAAGCTGCGCGCACGGCGCGGTGCGCGGCTGGCCGCCATTACCAGCGGAGGCGCCATCCCGGATACTGCCTTGTTCTCGGTGGTGGTGCAGCCGGAAGAAATCGTAATTGGAACGGTGGATGAAGATTTCGCGGTGGAAAGCAATGCCGGCGACATCATGCTGCTGGGCAACACCTCGTGGCGCATTACGCGCGTGGAATCGAGGTCGGGACGGGTCTTGGTAGAGGATGCGCACGGCGCGCCGCCGAGTATACCGTTCTGGCTCGGTGAGGCGCCGTCGCGAACGGCCGAGCTGTCGCAACATGTCGCGTTGCTACGCGAGGAGGTCAGCAAGCTTCTGCCGAACACCGCACCGCTTCCAGCGCAGCCGGCGCGACCCTACGGCGAAGGAGATGCGCCGCCGAAATTCCGTGTCCGCGGTCTGGAGTCGAGTCCAGAGGTACAGGCGGCAACAGCGTGGCTCAAAGCTGCATGTGGACTGGATGATTCCGGCGCCGAGCAGTTGGTGGAGTACATCGTCGCCGGGCGGGCGGTGCTGGGCGAGGTGCCGACGCAGAAGACCATCATCGCCGAGCGGTTTTTCGACGAAGGCGGCGGCATGCAGCTTATCCTGCACGCGCCCTTCGGCGGACGAGTCAACAAAGCCTGGGGACTGGCGCTGCGCAAACGTTTCTGCCGCTCGTTCAACTTCGAATTGCAGGCGGCCGCCACCGACAATGGGCTGAACATTGCTCTGGCGGAACAACACAGCTTCCCTCTTGGCGATGTCTTTCATTATTTGCAACTCGAGACGTTGCAGGAAATCCTGGAGCAGGCCGCGCTGGCCTCACCGATCTTCGCCACGCGCTGGAAGTGGGATGCGGGCCGCTCGCTCGCCCTATTGCGTTTTCAGGGCGGCAAGAAAGTCCCGCCGCAAATCCAGCGGATTCGGAGCGCCGACTTGCTGGCCGGTGTCTTTCCCGACGTGGCTGCGTGCTTCGAAAACATCGAGGGCGATATCAAGATCCCCGACCATCCACTCATCCAGGAGGTCATGAAAGACGTCCTCACCGAGGCGATGGACATCGATGGATTGCGCGCGGTTTTGACCGGCATCGGCGATGGTTCCATCCGCTGCATTGCCGTCGATACTCCCGTGCCGTCACAGTTTTCGCACGAGATTTTGAATGCGAATCCGTACGCCTTCCTCGATGATGCTCCGCTGGAAGAGCGCCGGGCCCGCGCTGTACAGATGCGGCGCATGCTGCCTGAGGCTGTGCTCAGTGAGGTGGGCCGACTCGACCAGACCGCGATTGCCCGAGTGCGCGAGGAAGCGCGACCGGACGTACGGGACGCCGACGAACTCCATGACACTCTGCAGACGCTGATTGCGCTGCCGGAAGATCCGGTTGATCCGGAATGGCACGCTGCGGTTGCCACCTGGCGTCGCTTCGTGCCCGAACTGCTGGAGACGGGGCGGGTAGTTCGGGCAACCGTGGCAGATCGCACGTATCTGATCGCCGCGGAACGTGGGAGCGAGTTCGCCTTTGTGTTCGCCGACGCCAGGTTTGAGACCGAGCCGCCGCATTTCTCATCGTCCGTGACGTCGCGCGATGACGCCCTGTTGAATATGCTGAAGGGCTGGATGATGCACGCAGGCCCGACCAGCGCCCCCGCACTGGGCTTCCTGCTCGGCCTCCCGACGTCCGATATAGCCAACGTGTTGTTGAGGATGGAGGCCAGCGGCTCAATCCTGCGGGGCAACTTCACTGGCCAGGCCGCGGGTTCTGATCCCGAGACTGCCGAATGGTGCGACCGCCGCTTGCTCGCTCGTATTCATCAACTCACGGTCGCCACGCTGCGAAAGCAGGTGGAGCCGGTCACCGCCGCCCAATTCATGCGGTGGCTGTTGCGCTGGCAACATATCTCACCAAACTCGCAGCTGGGCGGCGAACGCGGATTGCTCGAGGTCCTCCGCCAGTTGCAGGGATTCGAGATTCCGGCGAACGCATGGGAAAGGCAGGTCTTAGGCCCGCGTGTGAACGCTTACGAGCCTTCCCTGCTCGACCAGTTATGCCTGACCGGAGCGGTGGGATGGGGGAGGCTGTCGCCGCATCCGGCAACCCTGGAAGATTCAGGTAGCGGTCGGCGGCGGGTTGTTCCTACCAGCGTGGCGCCCATTACGTTTTTCGTGCGGGAAGATTCCGACTGGATGCAGTCGCGCGGTCCCGAGGAAGAGCTAGCGGAGGAGCGGGTTCTAAGCGACGGGGCCAGGGAGGTCGCAGGATTTCTCCGGCGGCGGGGCGCTTCGTTCTTTGCCGATATCGTTCGCGCGACCGGGAAGTTGAAGGCTGAAATCGAAACTGCTCTGTGGGAACTCGTTGCTGCCGGGCTAGTCACAGCCGACGGATTTGAGAACCTGCGTTCGCTGATCAATCCTGTCCGCCGGGCGACGCCAGGAACGACGAAGATCGCGAAGCCGCGTCACTCGACAGGTCGGTGGTCGCTGCTGTTCGCCGCCGAAGCCACTGATCGCAACAAGACCATCGAGGCTACCTGCCGGGTGTTGCTGCGTCGTTACGGGGTAGTCTTCCGCGAGGTGCTTGCGCGCGAATCGAACCTTCCAAAATGGCGCGAGCTGATGATCATGTTTCGCAGGTTGGAAGACCGCGGCGAAGTGCGCGGCGGAAGGTTCGTCAGCGGTTTTCTGGGTGAACAATTCGCGCTGCCCGAGGCGGTTGAGTCGCTGCGGTCCATGCGCAACCTGCCGGCGACGGGAGAGACAGTCGTTCTGTCGGCCGCCGACCCGCTCAACCTGATCGGGTTCATCGTGCCGGGGGAGCGCGTGGCAGCGATTTCCGGGAAGTACGTCAAGTTTCGCGACGGCGTCCCAATTGATCCGGAAGAGCGGAACGCGTTGCTGCGAGAAGCCGGTGCGCAGTGATCGACCGCGAGTTGATTGAGGGTATCGACTACTACCTCGAAAACGGGTTGCTGGTGTTTACCGAGCAATACCTGCGCGATCGCGGATACTGCTGCACCAACGGCTGCCGCCACTGCCCGTATGGGTATGAGAAATTCGACCCCGCCACGAAACCGGACGACGAACGTTCGAGAGAATCCGGGTGAACGGACTACCCTACGGACGCGCTAGAAACCCTTCACCACAGAGACACTGAGGCACAGAGGAGTCAATTCAAAAACCTCAGTGTCTCTGTGCCTCAGTGGTGAATTGCCTTCGACCTTACCCCATGGTGTTGAACTTCTGCGGAGTGATCTTGAACAGGACGCGCTGTTCGCCCGGCTGGGCGTAGGGATACTTGTCGACACCCATATATTTCTTGGCCATCTTGTCGATGTGTGCCGTGGCGCCGTCCTGAGTGATTTCGTCGACCTGGCCACGGATTTCGAGGTAGCGGTACGGATTTTCCGGGTCGATGAGGGTGATGGCGACACGAGGATCGTGGCGGACATTCTTGTCCTTCTGACGGCCCAGCGCGGTGTTGACAATCACCTTGCCGTCGGCAAAGTCGACCCACACCGGAGTGGTTTGAGGACTACCGTCGGGCATCAGAGTAGTGAAGCTGCCGAAGGCTTTTTTCTGGAAGAGGTCTTTGTGGCTCTCAGGAACGGGAACGGCCATCTTGTATCTCCTCTGCCGCGCCCATGGCGGCAAATGAATGAATTCCGCTGATATTGTACGCGCTGCGAAAGTGTTTGAGGGAAGTCAAGACCCGCCCGGCGAATGGGGGCTGCCGCGCGAACCGAAGTCCGCGCAGCATGTCGAGAGCGACAGTCTTACCGCACGCCCAAGAGCACTTCTATGGTGAGTTGGTCGAGCCGCTCGTATTGCAGGCCCTTTTGCGCCAGTGTTACGCGGTCGTAGTTCGTGGCCAGCAACTTCTGCGCTGCGGCCGACGAGTAGCTGCCGATCGGGCTCGCGCCTGCATTCTTGGCGGCAATCTCTTTCATGATGGCCTGGATCTCCGGATCTTCGTTCCACTGCCGCGCTTTTTCCTTAAGGATCACGTAGGTCCGCATGCAACCCAGTGCGAAATCCTTCACGCCAGCGATGTCCTCGGTGCGATAAGCGTGAGCGTCAAAGTGGCGCGGGCCTGCGTAGCCAACGTCTTCGAGAAACTTTACGAGCCAGAACATCGCCTTGGGAGTAGCTGAGCCGAAGCGATAGTCCTGGTCATAGCGACCGGAAAGCTGGTCGTTGAGATCGATGTGGAAGAGCTTGCCGCACTCCCAGGCCTGCGCGACGGCATGCAGCGCGTTGAGGCCCGACATGTGCTCGTGAGCGACTTCGGGATTCACCCCAACCATCTCAGGATGCGCCAGGGTCGGAATGAAACCGAGGTAAGCTCCGGTGGTGGCCATGTAGATGTCGCCGCGAGGTTCGTTCGGCTTGGCTTCCATGGCGAACTTGTAGCCGTACTTCTTATCGAGGTTGTATTCGCAGAGATAATTGAGGGCTTCGCGGAGTCGCTTGACCGCGTCATCCGGCCGACGGCAGGCATCGGTTTCAGTCCCTTCGCGTCCGCCCCAGAGGACGAAGATCTTAGCGCCCAGCTCCGCTCCAACGTCCATGGCAGTCATAGTCTTCTGTACGGCGTAGGCACGGACTGCGGGATCGTTAGAGGTAAACGCTCCGTCGCGAAAGACCGGGTCGTAGAACAAATTGACGGTCGCCATGGGAACGCAAATGCCATGTTCCTTGCAGGCCGCCTTGAACTCGCGCACGATGCGGTCGCGCTCAGCCGGAGTGGCGTCGATGGGGACCAGATCGTTGTCGTGCAGGTTGACGCCCCAGGCGCCCAGTTCGCCCAAGATGGCTACGATGTCATTGGGCGGAATCGTGGGACGCACAGCTTCGCCGAAGGGATCGCGGCCACGATTGCCGATGGTCCAGAGACCGAAAGAGAATTTGTGTTCCGGCTTGGGGTTGAATTGGTCGTTCGACATGATGCCTCCAATAGGATTGTGGTTTAAGCGACCGCGGATGAATCTGCATTGCCGCGCATGGCACGCAGCGCGGGATAAATGCGCCGAAAAGCGGCGTACTGCTGTTCCATGGTTTTCGCGGCTGCAGGATGGGGCGTGACTTCGTGCGCCACTCGTACGGAACACTCGCAGGCCGAGTCCACGCTCGACCAGACTCCGGCGCCGACGCCCGCGAGCAACGCAGCCCCGTAAGCGGCACCTTCCTCGGCTTCGACGATTTCGACGGCGTGGCCGTACACGTCGGCCTGAATCTGGCGCCAGAGTTTGGAGCGGGCCCCGCCTCCGCCCAGGCGAATGGTGCTGACGGGCACATTCATTTCGCGCGAAGATGGAGAAGGAATCGCGCAAGCTGAAGGCGACGCCTTCCATGATGGCGCGCACGATGTGGCCGCGGCCATGATTGGCGGCCAGCCCGACGAGCGCAGCCCGGGCCTGCGGATCCAGGTGCGGCGTCCGCTCTCCCATGAGATACGGCGCCCAAAGAACTCCATCGCAGCCCGGCGGCACGTCCCAGGCTTCGTCGGCGAGGATGTCGTAGGGATCGCGGCCGTCCTGCTGGACGGTGCCGAAGTTGTCGCGAAACCAGCGCAGCGAAAGCCCCGCTGATTGAGTGACGCCCATAACGTGCCATCGTCCGGGAATGGCGTGGCAGAAAGTATGCAGCCGGCCCTTGGGATCGAGCGCAGGCCGATCGGTTGCGGCAAAAACAACCCCGGAGGTGCCGATAGTGGCATGGACCGCTCCCGGTCGAACGATACCGATACCAACTGCGCCTGCTGCCTGATCGCCGGCGCCGGCAACAACGGGCGTGCCCTTGAGCAGTCCGGTTGCCGTGGCGCCTTCCTCAGAGACGCTGGCACAGACGTCCGGCGACTCAAACAGCGGAGGAAGGCAGTGCAGGTCGAGTCCCGTGGCCCCGGCCATTTCGGAAGACCAACGGCGGCTGGCGACGTCGAGCAGCAGCGTGCCGGAGGCGTCGGCCATGTCCATGCCGTATTGGCCCGACAGGCGATAGCGAACGTAGTCCTTGGGCAGCAGCAGCGTGCGGAAGCGTTCGAACAAATGCGGCTCGTGTTTGCGTACCCAAAGCAACTTGGTCAGTGTGAAGTTGGTGAGCGCGGGATTGCACGTCCAAGCGATGATCTGGCTCTCGCCGATTTGCGCGGTCAACTCGGCGGCTTCGTCGGCGGTGCGCTGATCGCACCAGATGAGCGCAGGCCGAAGCACGTCTGCCTTCCGCGTCGAGCAGCACCGCACCGTGCATCTGGCCGGAGAAGCCGACCGCAGCGATGTCGGAGGCGGGAGTTCCCGAAGCACTCATGACTTCCCGGATAGCGGCGCAGGTGGCGCGCCACCAGTCGTGTGGATCCTGCTCGGCCCATCCGGTCTGGGGTGACGCAAAGGGTTGGTGTTCCGAGGTGCGGGCGGCGACAACCCGGCCCTCAGGGTCAATCAGCACGGCGCGGGTGCCGCCTGTGCCTACATCAATTCCCAGAAGTTTGGAAGGCATGAAGAATGATTCCCGGGGTGCTCTTAGCGATTATGACGCGGAACGGGAAGAAAGAAAAGCCCAATCGTGTACGTTAACGGTGATATAAATGAGGAGAGTAAGGCAAGCTGCACATTCCTCGCCCGAGGCATTCTCATGAAACGAGCTCCGATCCCGGTCCTGACCTTGGCAGTACTGGCACTCTTCCTGACGGCGTCGTTGGCACAGACTCCTACCCCCGCGTACAAGAACGCCTCCCTTCCCGTGGACGAGCGCGTGAAAGACCTGCTCGGCCGTATGACGCTGGAGGAGAAAGTCGCGCAGATGGAGTCGACCTGGCAGAATCGCGGCTATTCTATGCCGGAGTCTGCCTATTTTTTCACCACCGATGGCAACCTCGAAACAGCAAAGGCCAAGGCCATCCTGAAAAACGGACTGGGCGAATTCAGCCGTCCCAGCGAAGCTGTTGCCGGCGCAAACCACCATCCTGCGACTCCCGAAGCCATGGCTAATCTCACCAACCAGGTGCAGAAGCTCATGCTTGAAGACACGCGACTCGGCATCCCCTTGATCTTTCACGAAGAGTGTCTGCACGGCTTGGCCGCCACGGGAGGTACCTCTTATCCTCAGGCCATTGGGCTAGCGAGCACGTGGGATCCGGCGTTGCTGCAGAAAATCTTCGCGGCCACTGCCCTTGAGGTGCGCACTCGCGGGGTGCAGGAATGCTTGATGCCCGTCATCGACCTGGCTCGCGACCCGCGCTGGGGCCGCACCGAGGAAACCTATGGCGAGGATCCGTACCTGGTGTCGCGGATGGGGGTTGCGGCGGTACAGGGACTGCAAGGCGAAGGGCAGTCCATCGACGGCGACCACGTGCTGGCGACGCTGAAGCACTTCGCGGTCCACAGCCAGCCCGAAGGCGGCACCAACGTTGGCCCCGCACCTTACGCAGAGCGCACCATTCGCGAGAGCTTTTTCGTTCCCTTTGAAGTCGCAATTCACGAGGCCAACGCGCGCACCGTGATGCCGTCGTACAACGAGCTCGACGGCATTCCCAATCACAGCAACGTATGGCTCCTGCGTGATGTGTTGCGCAAAGAGTGGGGCTTCGACGGGCTGGTGGTTTCGGATTATTTCGCGATTGATGAGATGATCTCGCGGCACCACATCGCCGCGAACTGCGCCGATGCGGCAAAGTTCGCGATTCTGGCGGGCGTGGATATCGAGCTGCCGTTCACTCACTGCTACTCGGAGTTGCCGGCACTGGTAAAGAGCGGACAAGTGCCGGAAGCGCTGATTGACCAGGCCGTAGCGCGAATGCTGCGGGCAAAGTTCGAACTGGGATTGTTCGACCATCCTTATGTGGACCCGAAGCGCGCTGCGGAAGTAAGCAACACCAAGGCTGACCAGCAACTGGCGTTAGAGGCGGCCCATGAAACCATCACGCTGCTGAAGAACCAGAACAACCTGTTGCCGCTCGATGCCGGCAAGTTCAAGCGCATCGCGGTCATCGGTCCAAACGCCGCCGACGTACATTTGGGTGGGTACAGTGGACAGCCGGGGCGGGGCGTCAGCATTCTGCAGGGCATCAAGGACAAGGTTGGCGGCAAGGCTGAAGTTCTGTACGCCGAAGGTTGCCGTATCACCGAGAGCAAGCCCGACTGGAATGCCGACAAGGTTGTACCGAGCGATCCGAAGCTCGACGAGAAGCGCATCGCCGAGGCGGTCGCTGTCATGCAGAAGGCGGACATCGGAATTGTGGTGGTCGGCGAAAACGAACAGACCGTCCGCGAGGCCTGGGGCGAGAATCATCTGGGCGACCGCGACGACCTGAACCTGCTGGGACGTCAGGATGAGCTGGTCAAGCAGTTGCTGACGACCGGAAAGCCCGTCGTGGTGGTGCTCATCCACGGGCGGCCGAACTCCATCAACTCCATTGCCGCTAACGCACCGGCCATCCTCGATGGATGGTACCTGGGACAAGAGGGCGGCTCGGCGCTGGCCGACGTATTGTTCGGCGATTACAACCCCGCGGGCAGGCTGCCAATCACGGTACCGCGCTCGGTAGGCCAACTGCCTGACTATTACTATTCGAAACCGACGGCGAAACGCGGCTATCTGTTTGCCGATAAGTCCCCACTGTTCCCTTTCGGGTTCGGACTGAGCTACACGACGTTCCGCTATGCCAACGTTCAGGTTGCGCCCGCCAGCATTCCGCCTACGGGAAGCGTGACCGTGCAAGTAGATGTCACCAACACCGGCAAGCGGACGGGCGATGAGGTGGTGCAGCTTTACGTCCGTGATGAGGTAAGCTCGGTGACGCGGCCGGTGAAAGAATTACGCGGATTCGAGAGGATTTCGCTCAAGCCGGGCGAGACGCGCAAGGTGACCTTCACTCTAGGTCCGGCTGCTCTGCAGTTCTACAACCGCGACATGAAGCGCGTGGTCGAGCCGGGCAAGTTTACGGTTATGGTCGGGCCGAATTCTGCGGACCTGCAGTCGGCCAGCTTTGAAGTGGGGCCGTAACGAGGTGCCGACCAGTCTATGAAAGCGCAGCGCAGCGGAATACCACGGATCGCCGAGTTAGCCGGAGTGTCGATCGGCACGGTGGACCGCGCGCTGCACGGCCGGCCCGGCATCAACGACGAGACCCGGCAGCGTGTGCTGGATATCGCACAGAAGATCGGCTATCGGCCCAACCTGGCCGCCCGGTCGCTTTCCACCGGCAGGCGAGTGCGGATCGGCGTGTGCGTGCCGCAGGAACTCCGCTACTTTTACAACGAAATGTGGGACGGCATACACCACGAAGTCGACCGTTACGGGGACCGTGGAATCGACTTCGTGCTACAGCCCGTGCCAGAACTAGGCAAGGGCGAACGGCAGTCGTTTCGCAAGCTGCTCGAGTCGGACGTTAAGGGGATCGTGGTGACGCCCGGAGTTCCGGGGGCGATGACTCCGCTTATCGACGCCGCGGAGGCAAGTGGAGTACGAGTCGTCTGCGTGTCAACCGATGCACCGGCCAGCAGACGGTCCTGCATCGTGTGCGTGGAGCCGCGAGTGAATGGACTCATGGCCGGCGAACTGATGGCGAAATTCGTGGGAGCCGGTGCAAAGGTCGCTATCGTCACCGGCATGCTGAAGACTGTCGATCACAAAGAGAAAGCGGACGGTTTCAGCCGAAGCTTTCGCGATTACTGCGCCGGCGGGAAAGTGGTCGCAACCATCGAGGGCCACGAAGATCCGGAGCAGAGCTTTCGCAAGACGCGCACGCTTCTAAAACGCTTCCCGGACCTAGCAGGTATCTACGTCAACACCGTGAATTGCCTGCCTGTCTGCCGCGCCTTGTCGACGGCTGGACGCGCCGGAAAGGTGCGCCTGATTACGACTGACCTGTTTCGCGAGATGGTCCCATTGTTCCGCAACGGAACCATCGATGCCTCGATGCACCAGCGTCCTTACCGGCAGGGACAGCTAGCGGTGCGCACATTGGCCGAGAATCTGCTCCATGACGTCGAGATACCGCAGACGCTGTACCTCAATCCCGGCGTCATCCTGCGCTCGAACCTGCACTTGTTCCGCGAGTCGGGCGGACGCGGCGGACAATAGCCGGCCCGAAACTCCAACCGACAAACCGCGCGGTTGCCTCCAGCGCGCGCTGCTCCTCGGGGTAAGGCGAATCATAAACTCAATCGCCTTGCGCCCTAGAAGTTCACCTTTACGCCAAACTGGGCGGCAAAAGGAATTCCGACCGTGGTGCCAGGTCCGAAGAAATCACCCAGCGCGCCCGCCGGAACCAGGAGTTGGTTCGGGTTGGTGATGGGCACACTGCAAGCCGGAGTCGGACACAAGTGTGTGGCGTTGTACAGGTTGTCGACCGGCGTCGGCAGAGCCGAGATGTCGGTGACGTAGTTGGCGCCCGGATTGTTGCGATTGAACAGGTTGAAAAATTCAATGAACGGCATAACCTGCCAACGCTCTCCGATCTGGAAGGGACGGGTCACGCGAAGGTCAACCTGAAAATAAGGTGTGCCGCGAAACTGGTCCATCGTCGTTTGCACGCCGTTGACTACGGCGCGGTCATTCGTAGGGTCGCCCAGTCCGTTCACGTCCACCGGAGTGGTCAGGGTAATAGGGCGCGCGCCTTCGGCCTGTATCAGCGTCGTGACCTGGAATCCGCCTGGCACGTAAACAATCCCGGCCAGTGTGAAGCGGCTCGTGACGTCTTCTCCCGATGGGCCGTAGTCGCCCGGGGCAAACGGGTTCTGTGGATTGCACACGCCATTGACGTAATCCCACAGCTCTCCAAGGACGCAGCCCCAGGTCTTCGCGCTCGACAACACGTAGTTGGCGGTCAAATTGAAACGGTGAGAGACGTTGCCCTGAACGTGCAGCAGCAACGCATTGTAGCTGGAGCGATTGTCTGCCTTGAACACTGACAGGTTGGGCACGTTGGCCATCTGGCTCGCCTGGTCCTGCGGGAACAGCGGCGAAAACAACGTATAGCCTGCCGTGTACTCGTACCGCCGATAGCCGTGTACGCCCTGCTCATGGACGTAGTCGGCACTCATCGTCCAATTTTTGTGCCACGCATATTGCACGCCGCCAGTTACGTGCAGCGCATATGGGGTGTGGTAGTTCGGATCAATGACCACACCCGCTCCGCCGTCAGCGGCGCCCGGCAAGCAACCGGCGTCGCCGGGTTGCAGGCACGGCTGAAATGCCGACGGCGTGTTGACCGCCTGAAAAGCAGTCGCCCAGCCATTTTGCGCAAGGTCGTTGTAGTACATACCGATGCCGGCGCGAAAGACCAAGTCCTCCACATTGTCCGGGGAATAAACGATGCCCAAACGCGGAGCAAAAGCTTTGCGGTAATCCTGGGGCACGCCGGTCGGCAATGGCAATTGCAGGCCCCGAATCGTCTGCACGCCGGGATTGATCAGCTGACTGACTCCCGACGCCTGGAACAGTCCGAACGTGGTGTCATACCGCAGTCCGTAGTTGATGGTCAGTTGCGGCGTCACCCGCCAAGCGTCCATGGCGTAAAGGCCCAGCCGCTGAACGTTCTGCGAGAAGTTGCCGTTTCCGGCCGGCGTGCCAGTCGTCTGGCAGTTGGTGCCGTCGAACGGCGGCAGGCAGTTCAATTCAGCCGTTAGTTGAGTGGGATTGGTCAGGTAATAAGTCGGATTCTCCGTGAGAATGTAGGTGGTTTCTTCCTGCCCAGGGAATGCACCGCTCAATACCGGCTCGTGGATGAAGTCCACACCGAACTTTGGCGCGTGCCGGCCGACGGATCCGCTCACGTCGTAACGGAATTGATATTTCTCCTGGTTCCGCACCACGGGAAACGCCGTAATTGGCGTCACGAACTGATTGTCGCCATAAGTTTCGAAGCCCGAGATAGTCTTCGACGTCGAACTGAACGGAAACGCCAGCGCAAAACCAAGATATCCATTTCGATCAGCGGTTCCGTGCAGATAACTGGTCCCGAAGGTGAAAGTGCCCAACCAATTCGGGCTGAAGAGGAAGGTGTTGCTGACGACTCCGTTCTGATAATTGGAATGCGTGATCGCTCCGGTCGATGGCAGAGTGGCCTGCTGCACCAACGCATTGTTGGTCGTGGAGTTGTCGAGGGAGTAGCGCAGGAACCACTGCGAACGCGTCGATTGCGACCAGTCGAGACGTATCGAGCCAAGGTACGACTGGAACGGAACCTTTACGTACGGAGGCACCGCAATCGACGTCGTGTTCGGAATAAGCCCCTCTTGCGCCAGTTGTGACAAGGCATTGAACTGGGTCAGGCTATTCGGACTGTAGTTGATGCTGGCGTGCTCATTCACCATCTCGAATCCCGAGAAGAACCACAGTTTGTCTTTCACGATTGGACCGCCCAGGGTACCGACGTAGTTCTGTCGGGAAAACGGCTGCTTGGGTTCCGGAGCCGGGTTCTCGATGGGAAAGCGCGCATTCAACGCAGCAGCACGCTCATAAAACGCGCCGCCGCCATGCCAATCGTTGGTTCCACTCCGCGTGCTGATGACGACGGAGCCCGCCGTCGTTCGCCCGATGTCGGCATTCTGTTGCGAAGTCTGCACCGCGAACTCGCGGATCACATCCGGCGAGAAATTCTGCAGGAAACCGCCGATATAGTCGTCCGAGTTGTCCACGCCATCGACCGTCAATTGATTGTTCAGACCGGAACTGCCGCCCGTCGAAACCGCGGTGATGCGGGCTTTGGTCGGGTCAGAAGGTTCGACCGGCTCGGTACCTGGCACCATGTAGGCGATGTTGGCAAAACTGCGGGCAGCCAAAGGAATGTCTTGCAGGTCTTTCTGCGTTACCACGCCGCCGTTTACCGCGTCCGTCGTATCAAGAGCTTGTGTGGTAATGGAAGACGGCACCGCCTTCACGCTCACCGACTCCTGCACAGACGCTGGCCGCAGCGTCACGAGTACATCCCGTACGATGCTCACCTGCACGGTCACAGCGGAGCTGGCGTCGGTGAATCCCTTCGCACTCACGATAACCTGGTAGTTTCCAGGATGCAGGTCGGGAAAGAGAAACTCACCCCGGCTGTCGGTGGTGGTGTGGCGCTCAACTGAGGTACCGGTAGAGCGAACTACTACATTGGCCGAAGGAATACGGCCGTGGGACGCATCTTGTACCTCGCCCTGCAGGGAACCGAACGCACTCTGGCAATCTGCTGCCATCGGAGTTAGTATGGCGAAACTGAGAAGCGCAATCAGAAAGACATAAGTAGACCAACGACAGGCTGCCATGTTTTGCATGTGTGTTCCTTAGCTCTCGGGTCAGGGTGGTACGCGACGCGCGACGAGATTTTCGACAACACGGACTAACCGTTCGAGCGTACTGGCGGGAAGCTTCTACTACCAGTGCAGTAGCGCGTTTCCTGTCTGCTGGTGTCGTTATGTTTTCGGTGATGGCACCGAAGTGGGGAATCCAGCCCAAGCGTTTAGGCGTTTGAAGTCGTTCTGAGAATATTAAAACTTCGCATTTAGGAGGCTGCGTTGCCCGATCCCTCTTCCGCACTCGAGCCGAACTCAAGACCACTGACCGTCGTCTGCCTGGCCAGTTACTTCAAGGGTGTCGAGTTCATGGTGGAATGCAAGCGGCAAGGATGCCGTACTCTGCTGGTTACGTCGCAGAGCCTGGCCAACGCCAACTGGCCCCGCGAGTCTCTGGACAACATCTTTTACGTGCCGGATGAGGACAAGACCTGGAAATTGCAGGACGTTCTGCTGGGAGTCAGCCACCTGGCTAAGTCGGAAGTCATCGACCGCATCGTTCCCCTGGACGATTTCGACGTCGAGACAGCGGCAACGCTGCGCGAGCACCTCCGCATACCCGGCATGGGTGATACGACGGCACGCTACTTTCGCGACAAGCTGGCCATGCGTGCGCGCGCCCGCGATGCCGGACTGCCTGTGCCAGACTTCGTTCATATCCTGAACCATGGGCAACTCCACGAGTTCATGCAGCGAGTTCCGGCACCGTGGGTGTTGAAGCCGCGTTCGATGGCAGGTTCGATAGGCGTCAAGAAGATCGGCAGTGCCGACGAGTTCTGGTCCACGGTTGACCGGTTGGGCGATCAGCAGTCGTATTACCTCCTGGAACAATACATTCCCGGTGACATCTTCCACGTGGATACCATCACGGATGAAAAGGAATTGCTGTTCTCCATCGCCAGCAAGTACGGCCGCCCGCCGATGGACGTCTCGCACGAAGGGGATATCTTCACGACTCGAACGTTGGCGGAAGGATCGGCCGACGAAGTCGCCCTGCGTTCTCTGAACCAGAAGGTGCTGACGGCGTTTGGCATGGTGCGCGGGGTCTCGCACAGCGAGTTCATCCAGGGGCGCGACGGCACGCTTTACTTCCTCGAGACTGCTGCTCGCGTCGGCGGCGCACACATCGCCGACCTCGTTGAGGCCGCGACGGGCATTAATCTCTGGGCTGAATGGGCAAAGGTGGAAATCGCGGGCGGCAAATCGCCGTACCATGTGCCGCCGGCGAGAAAAGACTTCGCAGGACTGCTCATCTCGCTGGCCCGGCAGGAGAATCCCGATACCAATGCCTATTCCGATCCCGAGATTGTCTGGCGCATGAAGAAAGACCACCATGTCGGCTTGATTGTGCGGTCAAGCGATCCCGTAAGGATTGAGCAGTTGATCAGCGACTACGCCCGCCGCTTCAAACACGACTTCTTTGCCTCGCAGCCGGCGCGCGACAAGCCTTCCAGCTAGGCTCGAAAGAAGTGGCCCCGATTGCCGTCGCGCAGGCTCACGGCGAGCGGGGCCGGTCTCTTAGGCGTGATCGTAGAAGCGGAAGAACAGCGCCTGCTTCGATACCGGTTCGGCCTTCTCCACCAACCCTGCCATCTGTTTCTGATTGTAGGGCGTGAACTCGCGTGCCAATTGAACGTTGTGCTCCAACTGCGCGACCGAATCGCAACCGATAATCACGGTAGAGACCGGCAGTGACAGCGAGTAGTACATCGCCTGCCGCATGTCGAGCGTGCCCGGCGTGGGCGCCAGCACCATGCCTTCCCACGAATGTTTCTGCGCCTCGATCGGCGGGGGCGTCCACGAAGACAGAATGCGTCCGCGCGCCGGGACCTTCATGCCGATAATGCCCATCTGCTTCTCCACCGCCAGCGGCAGCAACTGCTCGCTGAAGCTGTAGTGGTGCGGGTCAGCCGCGTTAACGGCCATCAAGATCGTGTCGAACGGGTAGCGATGAATGCAGTCGATCAACGGCTCCGGCCGGAAGTGCCCCGTGATGCCGAGGAATCGCACCATCTTCTGCTCTTTGGCCTCGAGTAGCGCCTCCATGGCGCCGCCCTTGGCGAAAATCTGCTGCACCTCGTTGTCCGAGCCAACATCGTGTAGCTGCCACAAATCCAGATGGTCGGTGTTCAGCAGTTTCAGCGACTCTTCCAGCATCTGCAGCGAACCGGCTTTGGTGCGCTCGCGGGTCTTGCTGGCCAGGAAAGCTTCGCTGCGCCGCTTCTTCATCACCTCACCGACATAGCGCTCGCTCCAGCGCTGCGGACCGCCGTAAATCGAAGACGTGTCAAGGTAGTTGACGCCGAGGTCAAGTGCCTTCTCGATGATCGGCACCGCGACGGCGGCATTGTCGGCGCGCTCGATGGCTGCTTGACCGCCGAGGCTGAAGATGCCGACTCGGTAGCCCGTCTTGCCGAGGTTGCGCGTGGGCATGGCTCCCTGCGTGGCCGGATTCGAAGGCAGCGGCGGCAGCGTCGCGGCCGAAGCCGGAAGCGCCGCTTGACGCGACCAGTCCCGCGGTAACCGCAGTGCCGGCCTTGAGAAAGTCGCGACGGCTGGTGGAGTTTGAGGAGTTAGAGTCCTTGGGCGTCATAGTCACCTCGCAAATCAAAATCCGGGTTTCGAAACCAACGCTGCCAAATCGGTTTTCTAGGTTTGGTGCCAGAATTATACGCCGCGGTTGCCCCGCCGATCCCCGCGACAAATTGACCGCGCGCGGTTATCGCAAACCGAAATAATCCTCGGCATTGCGATAACAGACGCCCTCAATCAGGCTGCCGAGCAACGCTTCATCATCAGGGAGTTGACCTCGCTCAACCTCACCGCCGATCAGGTCGCACAAAATCCGGCGAAAATATTCGTGTCTCGGAAACGACATAAATGAGCGGGAGTCAGTGGTCATGCCAACAAATCGAGACAACAATCCAGCTCTCGACAGTACATTCAACTGGTCGGCAATGCCGTCTTTCTGATCCAGAAACCACCACGCGGGACCGAACTGCAACGCGCCCGAACTCCCATCGCTCGCGTGAAAACTGGCCGCCGTGGTGGCAAATACGTAGTTGTCGGCGGGGTTCGAGTTGTACAAGATCGCCCGCGGCAACGCATCTTCTTGCTGCAATCGATCGAGATACGCGGCAAGCGCCGCTCCTTGTGCCCAGTCGCCGATGGCGTCGAACCCGGTGTCGGGTCCGAGAAGCGCCATCGCCTTCGAACTCAGATTGCGCTGCGCGCCAAGATGCAACTGCATGACCCAGCCCTTCTCCGCATGGAGACGGCCGAAGAACAACATCAGAAACGATGCAAAGGATTCGTGTTCGTCGGCACTGACCACGCCGCCGGTGATCGCCTTGGCGAAGGCCTTTTCAGCATCTTGCTCGCGACAGGAAACGGCATAGCAGTGCGACAACCCATGGTCCGCGGCCCGGCACCCGTGGCGCTCGAAATGGTCGTGGCGCTGCCGCAGCGCGTCGAGAAAAGTCGCCAGGTCGCGTACATCTATATCGCTGGCACTCCGCAGGCGATCCAGCCACGGCAGGAAGCTTTCCGGCTGGTTGATCTGCAGCGCCCGATCCGGACGGAATGTCGGCAGCATCCGGAAGTGCGAACTGGCGGCCTGCGCATGCCTTCGGTGCGGACTCAAGTCGTCCACCGGATCGTCCGTCGTGCAGACCACATGCACTCGAAACTTCTCCAGGATCTTCGTGGCGCTCAGTCCCTGCTGCAGAACTTCGTTGGCGCGCTCCCAGATTGCAGTGGCCGACTTCTCATCAAGCAACTCGATAGTCCTGAAGTAGCGGTGCAGCTCCAAGTGGGTCCAGTGGTACAGCGGATTGCGCAACGTCATGGGCACTGTGCTCGCCCAGGCGCGAAACTTCTCCTCTGGTGTTGCGTCGCCGGTGCAAAAGCGCTCGGCAACCCCATTGGCCCGCATGGCGCGCCACTTGTAGTGGTCGCCCTCCAGCCAGATTTCGGTCAGGTCTCGGAAGCGGTGGTCGTCGGCAATCGCCGCCGCGCTCAGGTGGGTGTGGTAGTCGAGAATCGGCTGCGGCTCCGCATACTCGTGATACAGGCGCTTGGCCGTCTCAGTGCTGAGGAGGAAATCCTCATTCAGAAATGCGGACATGCCAACCATGCTCGCCGCTTTTCTTCCGCCGCGCAAGAACACATTTGCCGTGGTTATCCATCACGTGCAAGAGTGACTGAATCGCTTGGAGTTTCCGCACTCCCGCCGTACACTCACAGTCCGAGGATCAGGGAAAGCTGTCGCCGATGAGATCGATGGCCTGACATTACCCCGCTCCCAAAGTAGGCTTCGGTTTACCTTGATGGGTCGTGTTCCTTCTCGACGTTTTTTCCATCTTCCTGCCAACACCTCCTTTCGCCCACAAGAATTCCAGCGTAAGTCCTTTAATATGAGGATTATGCCAGTAAGTCCTGCGCGCACAATATTTTGCGCGGACTACAATCCCTATCTCCAATGGAATGAGGATTTTACAAAAATACCGGGGGAGGGGGGTGCCGGGTAAAAACCGACCACGTCAGCAACGCCCCCGGCCGTTCACTGGCGAGCACACGCCTCGCCAGATGCGACAATACTCACTAATCTCGCTCATACGGGGCCATCGGCAATGGTAATCGGCAAGGGTTTTACAAATCGTAGCCTCACCCACGACGAGATTCACGAAATCGTCCGCCTCGCTGCGCACGACCTGAAGATCGCCGCCAAGCGCGTCCTCGTCCTCATCCCCGACGGCACCCGCACCATGCCCATGCCGCTCCTGTTCCAGATCCTGCAACAGGAAATCGGGGCCCACGCGGCTGCCTGTGATTATCTCGTCGCGCTGGGCACCCATCCTCTGATGCGCGATTCCGAGCTCTCGGACCTACTGGGCCAGCCGGTCGTTAACGGCGCTTGTGGAACCGCAAAAGTGATCAACCATCGCTGGGACTTGCCCAGCACGTTCGCTGAGTTGGGAGTGATTCCTCAGCAGGAAGTCGCGCGCATTTCCCTGGGATTAATGGACGAGGCCATACCAGTACGCATCAACAAGCTGGCGCTCGACTACGATCAGTTGCTGATTTGCGGCCCGGTCTTCCCGCACGAAGTTGTCGGATTTTCCGGCGGAAATAAGTACCTCTTCCCCGGAATCGGCGGCCCTGAGATCATCGGTCACACCCACTGGCTCGGCGCACTCATTGGCAGCTACGAGCTTATCGGCACGCTGACAACCCCGGTGCGCGAGATGATCGACCTGGCCGCAGCGATGGTAAGCACTCCCGTGGCGTGCCTGTCGCTGGTGGTCAAGCCGGAGGGAACGTCCGGAATCTTCTTCGGCACCGCCAAAGAAGCCTGGCAGGCCGCCGCTGAACTTTCCGCACAAACTCACATTCACTGGGTCGATAAGCCGTTTCAGAAAGTGCTGTCGGTCATGCCGGCGCTGTATGGAGACCTGTGGACCGCGGCAAAAGGGATGTACAAAGTCGAGCCTGCGGTCGCTGACGGCGGAGAAGTGATCATCTATGCTCCCCACATCTCCGAAGTCAGCTACACCCACGGTGCCGATATTGACAGGATCGGCTATCACTGCCGTGACTATTTCGTGAATCAATGGCAACAGTTCAAGGATGCCCCTCGTGGCGTCCTCGCCCATTCCACCCATCTCTACGGTCAGGGCACATACGATTCGCACACCCAAAACGAGAGCCCCCGCATAAGCGTCACACTGGCAACCGGCATCAGCGAAGAGCATTGCCGCAAACTGAATCTCGGCTACCTCGACCCTGCCAGCGTGAACCTCGATGACTGGCGCGACCAAGAGGCCCATGACATCAAGCTGATTCCGCGGGCGGGCGAGACCCTCTACCGGATCAGAACGGCCATCGGCTCCTGAATGTCCACCGACGTCCCGTCCATGACAAATCGCCGTTGGATGGTCTGCGCGCTGCTATTCTTTGCCGCCACCATCAATTACATGGACCGGCAGGTCATCGCCCTGCTGAAACCCGTCCTGCAGGCCCAGTTGGGATGGGACGAAATCGGCTACAGCAACATCGTGCTAGCCTTCCAGACTGCGTACGCTGCCGGTTTGCTCCTGATGGGGCGGACCATTGACCGGCTCGGCACGAAGAAGGGATTCTCGCTGGCTGTCGTGGTTTGGAGCATAGCTGCTACTGCGCATTCCGCCGCCAGCACGGTATTTCAATTTGCCGCGGCCCGCTTTGCGTTGGGATTCGGCGAGTCGGGCAACTTCCCTGCCTCCATCAGGGCCGTCGCCGAGTGGTTCCCGAAGAAGGAGCGCGCCCTCGCCACCGGGATTTTCAATTCCGGTGCCAACATCGGCGCGGTCGTAACGCCGCTGGTGGTGCCGTGGATTCTGTACCGCTTCGGATGGCAGATGGCCTTCGTTGCCACTGGCGGCTTGGGCCTGATCTGGCTCATCGCCTGGTTGGTCTTCTATCGGCTGCCAGCCGAAGATCGCCACGTCTCACCGCAGGAACTCGCCTACATTCGGAGCGATCCGCCCGAAGCACAGGTCGCCAGCGTCCCGCTGCGCGCCATAGTCAGCCACCGCGAAGCCTGGGCGATTGCACTCGGCCGATTGCTTACCGATCCCATCTGGTACATCTACCTGTTTTGGGTACCGGACTTTCTAAGCCGCCGCTTTCATCTCAGCCTGCAAGCCATGGCCCTTCCCTTGTTCGTGATCTACACCGGAGCGACGTTAGGCAGCATCAGCGGTGGATGGGCATCCTCGGCCCTTCTGAAACTCAACTGGTCGCTCAACCGCAGCCGCAAATCCGCTCTTCTCATCTGCGCCCTCGCAGTCGTACCGGTCGCCGTGGCGCCCATGACGAACCATCCCTGGGTCGCGGTTGCGGTGGTTGCAGTAGCCGCGGGCGCGCACCAAGGTTGGTCCGCCAATATGTACACACTGGCCTCGGATATGTTTCCCAAGACTGCGGTTGGCACAGTGGTCGGCTTCGGCAGCATGGCTGGAGCCATTGGCGGCATGTTCGCCGCAAAAGCCGTTGGATACATCCTGCAATGGACGGGCTCCTACTCGACCATCTTCTGGATCGCCGGTTCTGCGTATCTCATAGCCCTCGCCATCGTGCAGATGCTGGCACCGAACATCCGGCCAGTCGAGGTCGTCGATGCTGCGTGATCTCGCGACACTGCGACAGCTATTGATTCACGCCGCTGGCGAGAAATCCGCCGTCAACCGTGATCACTTCCCCATTCACGTAGCTCGCAGCCTCGGACGAGAGAAACACCGCCGCCCCGCACAGTTCGTCGACGCTGCCAAACCGCCGCATCGGAATCCGCATCAGAAACTCGCGGCCGCGCGCTGTGCCTTCGAGCAGCTGGCGGTTCAGTTCCGTTGGAAACACGCCCGGCGCGATTGCATTGACGCAGACTCCGCGGTGCCCCCACTCGATCGCCAGAGACTTTGTCAGCGAAACGACCGCGGCCTTACTGGCTGCGTACGCCGCCACCTCATGCAGTGCCACAAAGCTGGCAACCGACGCAATGTTGACGATGCGTCCGTAGCCGCGCTCCAACATGTGTCGGCCAAACACCTGCGCCGCCCGCAGCGTTCCAGTGAGGTTGGTCTCGATGATGCTGTTCCAGTCCGATTCGGAAAAATCGAGCGTAGGCGCCCGCTTGGTTTTGCCGGCGCAGTTAACCAGGATATCGACCTTTCCCAAAGCGGCAACCGTCTCAGCCAAAACCTGCTCGAGGCTGCTGCGATCCATGACGTCCGAAACACAACACAGAGACCGGCGCCCCAGCGACTGAATCTCGCCCGCCGTCTTCTCAACCAGTTCGAGGCGACGCGAAGTGGGCACCACGTCGGCGCCCGCTTCTGCCAGGCCCAGAGCAATGGCGTGACCAATTCCGCTGGTGCCGCCGACAACCACTGCCACCCTCCCCGCAAGACCGAGCCCTCGGTACCCCATCTGTTCCTCCTTCACTTCACGCTCACCGTCTGGCAAGAACTGAATCATATCGAACTCGACTCGGATGAGCAGTTGCCAACGATGTCACCACGCCAGAGAGGAAGCCCTTTCTGGCCGTCCTCGACATTCGCGCAAGGCGCAGATATAACTTACTTCCATCTCCTTTCGAGGTCTCTGTATGCGGCGTAGGGCTGTATTCGCGATTGTTGTTCTTCTCTGTCAACTCGGGCAGGTTGTTTTAGCTCAAACAAAACGACCCATCACCGACAAAGACCTGTTCCGTTTTCAGTGGATCGGCGACCCGCAGGTCTCGCCCGACGGTGCGCGCGTGGTCTTCGTGCGCGTCACGGTCAACGAGAAAAAGGACAATTACGACACCTCGCTCTGGATGGTCTCGACCGCCGGCTCCGACGCCCCGGTGCGGCTGACATCGGGCAAGCGGGATTCGCAGCCGCGGTGGTCTCCCGACGGCAAGTGGATTGCCTTCGTCCGCGGAAGCAGCGAACCACCGAAAGATGGCAAGCCTGCGCCGGCGCAGATTGCGTTGCTCTCTCTGTCAGGCGGTGAAGCATGGGTGATCACCGACCTGCCGCGTGGCGGCGGAGGTCCGGCGTGGTCGCCCAGCGGTAAGCAGATCGCGTTTACTTCCGACACGAACGCGGAAGATATCGCGAAAAGCAAGAAGAAAGAGACCCCGGCCGAACCGGAACGCGAAAGCGACGTGAAAATCATCACACGCGCGGTATACCGCTTCAATGGCGAAGGCTACCTTGACTTCAAGCACCCCGGCCACATCTGGATCGTCGACGTGCCTGCGAACAGCGACTCCAAGAGCACTCCGAAACAGCTGACCGACGGCGCGTTCGACGAAGAGTCGCCGACGTTTACTCCGGATGGCAAGCAGATCATCTTCTTCACCGACCGCAATCCCGAGTGGTACTACGAAACTCCCAAGTCCGAAATCATGTCGGTGTCGACCTCGGGCGGAACGCCTACGAGGATCGCCAAAATCGACATGGGCATCGGCGGCATGGCGGTTTCGCCGGATGGAAAGCAGATCGTGTTTCGCGCATCAGTGACCAAGCCGATTCAGTCGTACACGCAGCCGGACCTTTGGGTGCTTACTTTGGGCAGCACCACTCCCAGGAACCTGACCGCGAACTATGACTTCGATATCGGCAGCGGCGTCTTTGGAGACAACCAGGCCCCGCGGGCTGCCGGAGGACCAAAACCGCTATGGAGCCACAACGGTTCGCACATCCTTGAAGTCGTAGGCAAGCAGGGTAAGACGATTCTTGCCTCTATCGACGCCACCAGTGGCGAAGTCGTCGAACTCACTAAAGGGGAGCAGGCGGTCATGCAATTCGGCGCGTCTGCCAATCAGTCGGTCATGGTGGTGAATGTCTCCACGCCAACCATGATTGACGAGTTGTTCGTGCTCGGCAAAGACGGCGCGCAGCGCCAGATCACCAACATCAACGGCCCACTGTTTTCTGAACTGAATCTTACGCAGCCGGAAGAAATCACCTACACGAGTTTCGACGGCAAGCAGGTGCACGCCTGGGTGCAGAAGCCGCCCGATTTCGATCCGAAGAAGAAATACCCACTGATCCTGAACATCCACGGTGGCCCGCACGCGGCCTACGGATGGGTCTTCGACCATGAATTTCAGTGGATGGCTGCCAAGGGCTACGTAGTCCTCTATCCCAATCCGCGCGGGAGCACCACCTACGGACAGGATTTTGGAAACATGATCCAGTACCACTATCCCGGCGACGACTACAAGGACCTGATGGCGGGCGTGGATGAGGTCCTCAAACGCGGCTATGTGGACCCGAACAAGTTAGGCGTCACGGGAGGCAGCGGCGGCGGCGTGCTGACCGATTGGACCGTCGGCCACACACACCGCTTCCACGCGGCCGTCTCTCAGCGAGATATATCCGACTGGACTTCCTGGTGGTACACCGCCGACTTCACGCTCTTCCAGCCCAGTTGGTTTAAGGCGCCTCCGTTTGACGATCCCCAGGACTTCATCGAGCGCTCGCCCATCACTTACATCAAGAACGTCGATACTCCGATGATGTTCATCCTCGGCGACGTGGATTGGCGCACGCCTCCTGGCAGCGGCGGCGAACAGATGTTTCGCGCCCTAAAGTACATGCACAAGCCAACCGTGATGGTGCACTTCCCTGGCGAGTCGCATGAACTCTCCCGCTCAGGGCAGCCGTGGCATCGCGTCGAGCGGCTCGACCATATCGTGGGATGGTTCGACAAATGGCTCGAGGGAGCCTCGATCCCTGCGTACGACATGCCCTCGGATCAGGCGAGCACCGCGCCCGGAGAAGCGACCTCAGGCGATACGCTGCCCCAATAGGAAGGCGAACTGTGCGGACCTTGTCGGGTTTTGAAGCAGGCTATTCGCCCGCCGCAACGGAGCCGATCCGAAGAAACACATCACGAAGCTTACCGTGGCGCTGCAGCAGATTCAGATACCGCGTCTCATCGCGGCCGGCTTTGGCGCGAATAATTGCGACGAGCTGTTGCTTCTCGTTGGCCGACCAGCGCTCGACGTCTCCGACTAATGCGAGTGCCACCGCGAAATTGCTCAGCGCCCGTTGCTCACGAGATGTCCAGCCATCCGGATTTACATCCAGCGCTTTGCATAGGCGTGACTCGGCTCGCCGCCGCATCTTGACAGCATCGCCACCGAATTCCCGCGCCATCTTCTGCTGTGCCGCAAGTCCCAGGTTCCTCGTTGAAAAGCAGTCCCAGCACCCGACCGGAGTGCCTCGCAGTTCGAAGAACATGTGCCCCCCGGCGAGTTTGCGCAAGGTCCGCGCCGCTGTCCGATGGCGCGGATCGCGTGCCATTCTTTTCTCTTCGCGCTCGGTAATGGCCATCAAATCAGGGCGTCCGGGCCGGAAGCCCAGCTTGCGGTAGAACCAGAACGCCCCCGATTGAATTGCCTCCTCATTGTCTTGCCCGATCTGGTACGGATAAACCGAGAAGCAGGTAACGCCCGCGAGTTGGTGCAGTGTGTGCAGAATCCTGGAATAGATCCAGGCGGTTTCACCTTCCCGGAAAGCGTAAAACGTGTTGAAGCCAACCTCCATCCATTCGAACAACCCAATGGCCTCAAAGTAGTTGACCGGCACGCCGTTCTTGAGCGTGAAGCCCGCGTAGTAGGCCCGCAACGGCAGTCGCCACTCCGCCTCCAGCCCCCAAAGGAACAACTGCACTCCTCTGCCAACGTCCACTTGAAATGCATGCCCGGGATCGGCGCAGGTTGACCCCTGCAGCTCGCGATAACGAACCGCCAGCGCGTCGCGCGCCATGTCAATCACGGCCTGAGCCTCGTCCCGGCCCAGCTTCCGAATGTCGAGCGGAGCAGACGCCATCTCATTGTGCAGTGACACCTGCTTGCGCTGCAAAAGCGGCTCCTTGTGGAGAAACATCCGCGAAACTGGGCGGCGTGCCAGCGTGCGGCTAGCGGAAGACTCGCGCAGGTTCCAGCGCAGATTCACACCCAGGCTGTCATAGAGGCTGGTTCGCACCAACGGCGTCACCGGCAATTCATCAAAGCTGCGGAAGAGCCACGACAGTTCGCGCTCCTGCCCTCCGGCCGCGGTTCCTATCCACTTCAAATAAGGGGTGTCGGCTTCCACAAAAGAATCGTCGGCCAGCAGCGGCAGGCAGTTCGGCAAGACGGTCGCCAGCTGGCGATAGCGCTCCTCCAAGTTCCATTCCGAGCTGACTTGGCTGGAATGCCGCAAGCCCAGAAATCGTGCCAACTCGAAGGTCCAGTTGTTCTCCAGCGTCGTGCCAACGATTCCGGACACTCGCTCGTCGTCCAGGACTGACGCGTCGTCGGGCAAGCCGGCAAACCTGTCCACCTGTGGTTGGATTCCGGCTAAGTGCGAATCGCAAAGTTTCGCCACGGTCTCGCTTTGCGGGAACGCCCTGAGGAACAGCAAATTGTCATGGGCCTTCACCAGCGAATCCACATCGGGATAATGCAGGCTCCTCAGCTTCACCAGCAGCTCTTCACATTCCGACGCGCATCCCGCACCATAGCGTTGCTTCGCGCGTTCGAGTTGTTGCAGCAGCGCAGCATCTCGTTTGCCCACTTCCACACCCTCCGCCGGCCTGAAAGACGCGCTGACAGTCTACCTCGACCTGCGCCGGGGCCCAGCAACGTCACGCCAAACCGCTATTCCCTGCCGTTCTGGCCGGCTTCCGCCAGTTTGAGGTTCTGCCTCAAGTCCTGCGCCAATCTGCCGATGGGTTCTGCAGCCATGTCCAACACTGTCGAGACCATCCACCCGAGGATCGAGTTGCCAATCGCACCTGATCGCCGTCGTCAGGACCGCGTGCTGACCCGCCTCCCCATTCGCATCGTGGGCATTGACGGAAATCCTGTCTTCTATCCTGGCGTGTGTACAAATCTGAGCCGCGGCGGCGTTGGATTCGAAACCACCGCCCGTATTGAGGTTGGAAAGGTCGTCGAAATCGAATTTGTGCAGGTGGTTGACGAGGCTGTCCGATACTGGCTGCGAATCTTGTTTCGCTGCGACAGCCGCTACGGCGGGTATTACGTCAACGACGACGGCAGCGACATTCGCGCTCCCAACTAGAGCAGCTTCAATGTGGGTGTGTCGGCGGCGGATGGAATACGACTTACGAGGCTGCGGAAGAAGTCACCGAGGCAGATCATAGCCCCCCTGCCCCATCCTGAAAACAAAGGGTTTATTGCACGATTCGGCGCAAAGTCCTTAAAACAAAGGTGTTAAATGTAAAGTCCTACAAACAAAGAAGTTAGCTCTGCTTTTTGGAGATTTTGGCGCCGGAATTTGGCTATCTTGCGCGATTCCTCGCAAAGTCTTAGAAACAAATAGGTTACATGTAAAGTCTTGTTATCAAAGAACTTAGCTGGCAGGTTTCTCCGCTGAGGAGCAGCCTCGCCTGGGCGTGTGTTGGGCCAGCCAGAATTAGAAATACAGCGGCGGGTGTGGCGGGAGCAACGGAAATCGGCAGGCGTATGTGACGAAAGTAACCTAATTTTCCCAAAGCGGGACGGATGACAGAACCAATGGATTGTAAGGCAACGCAGTTGGTTACGAAGCCGAGCACGCCGTCCGGCATCACAGTCGCTGAACCACCTCTACGAACCGTCCTACTGTTGCCAGCCTCCGCCCAATGCCTGATACAGCGCGGCATAGTTCTGCAACTCGGTAAACCACGCCTGCGACAGGCTCAGCGCCGACAGGAAATACTGTTGCTCGTAATACTGCACCTCAAGGAAGCTGGTCACTCCGCCCTGGAATCGGACGTTTGCGAGGTCCGCCATCTGCTTGTAGGTCGCGGTCTGCTGCTGGATCTTGATCCGGTACTGCCGCGATTGGTTATAGCCAACCAGCGCATTGGAAACATCTCCGAACGCCTGGTTCACCGTTTGCTTGTATGTCAGATCCGCTTCGTCGCGTTGCGCCCACGCCAACTTGTACTGGCTTTTGATCCTGCCGCCTTGGAAAATCGGCTGCACCACCCCTCCGCCCACCGACCAGAACGTTGCCGGCCCCTGCAGGAAACTAGTGATGGCCGTGCTCTGTGCGCCGAACACACCGGTGAGTGAAATCTGCGGAAAGAAGTTTGCCTTGGCCACGCCCACGTTTGCGTTGGCGGCAACCAAGTTTTCTTCCGCACGCCGAATATCCGGACGCCGCTCTAGCAACGCGGAGGGCAGTCCGGCGGGAACCTCCGGAAGATGCGGTTGCTCGGTGACTCCAAGCCCACGCGCAATCGGCCCCGGATTCCGCCCCAGCAGTATGCTGAGGTTGTTCTCGGTTTGCTCGATGAATTGTTGCGTGCTAATGACCTGCGCTTCGGCCTGCTGCAGCAGCGTCTCCGCCTGGTAAACGTCCGTGATGGCGCTCTCGCCGCCCTTGAACTTGATGTTGTTCAGCTTCAGGATTTCCTGGTCCGCATCAACCGATTTCTTCGAGAATTCCAGCTGATCGTCATACTGCCGCAGCAGAAAGTAGTCGGTCGCCACCGAGTCCACCAGCGACGCCCGCACCACTTCCTGGCCGAACTGCGAGGCCAGCAGCGAGGCGCGTGCCGCTTCTGTCGCCCGCCGGTACTGTCCCCAAAAATCGACAATGTAGTTCAAAGACAGCGCGAGACTGTCGTAGGTCGGCGACTTGTTGGTGGTTTGGTTGGTGAGCGAATTGCGCTCGTTGATGATGGAGCCCGAACCGCTGACCATGGGGAATTGGTTCGACCTCGTGATGCCCAGGTTGGCATTGGCCTGCAACACGCGCGTGGCCGCAATGCGTAGGTCGTAGTTGTTGGTCAAGGCCTCCTTGATGAGTCCCTGCAGCACCGGGTCTTGGTACACTCCGGCCCACGGCGAATCCCCGATCGACGCCACCTGCGTCGAGGCGTCGGGCGCCACGCCGCGGTACTGGTCCGGCACCGTCGTCGCCGGACGCTGATAGTTCGGCCCGACCTTGCATCCGCAAATGGACAGGACCACCAGGAAAGCGGCAATGCTCTTGAGCTTAGTCATGGCCGTCTCCCGTCACCTCAGGTCCTGCGACGCCCGGTGGCGGCTCGTGTTTCGTGCCGCCAAGCTTGGCGCCAAACTTTTCAACGACCTCAAAGCTCACAGGAATGAAGAAAATTGCCAGTACCGTGGCTGCCGTCATGCCTCCGATTACGCACGTACCCAACGTCTGCCGCGCGATGGCTCCTGCACCGCTTGCCGTCCACAGCGGGACGCAACCCAGGATGAACGCGAAGGCCGTCATCAGAATCGGCCGCAATCGCAGTCGTGCGCCGGTCAAGGCGGCATCGATCAGCGGCTTGCCGTTGTCGTATTCCATCTTGGCAAATTCGACGATCAGAATCGCATTCTTCGCCGAGAGTCCAATCAACATGATCAGACCAATTTGCGTGTACACGTTGTTGTCGAGCGCACGGAAGTGCAACGTGATGAACGCGCCGAAAATAGCGATGGGAACACCCAGCAGTACCGCGAACGGAAGCGTCCAGCTCTCGTACTGCGCCGCCATGATCAGGAAGACCACAAAGAACGCCAGTCCGAAGATGGTTACCGGCGACACGCCTTGCGCCGCCTTCACTTCCTGATAGGTCATGCCGCTGAAGTCAAATCCCATCTGTCCCGGCATGGTCGTCTTGAACACATCGTTCACCGCGTCGATGGCCTGGCCCGAACTGTAACCCGGGGCCGCGTTGGCGTTGATCTGCACGCAGTTGAACAGGTTGTATCGCATCACGAACTCAGCGCCCGCGCGCGGATAGGTGCTCGACAACGTGCTCATCGGCACCATCTCGCCGGCGGTGTTTCGCACATAAAACTTGCCGAGATTGCTCGCATTGGTGCGAAATTTCCCATCAGCCTGGACATACACCTGCCACTGCAAGCCGAAACGGTTGAAATAATTGACCAGCGATCCGCCCATGAAGGTTTGCACCGTCTGGTACAGATCCTGCAGCGGGACCTGCTGCGTCATCGCCTTGGCATTGTCCACATTCACGCCAACCTGCGGAACGCCGAACAGCGCCGTCGTCATGAGCCCCGTCAACTCCGGACGCTTGCGGGCTGCGGCCATGAAGATCTGCGTGTTCTTAGCCAGAAAGTCGATGCCGCTGCCCGACCGGTCTTCGAGGATGTAACTCACGCCACCCGACGTTCCCACGCCGGGGATGGCCGGTGGCGAGAATTGAAATGCGATGCCGCCGGGAATCTGCGCCAGGGCCTTCGTCAAGTGCGCCTTGATCGCCAGGTAGCTGGTTTCCGGCGTTTTGCGCTCCTCCCACGGCTTCAGGGATATGAAGTAGAAGCTGCTGTAAGTCGCATTGACACCACTCAGCAAGCTGTACCCCATCACGGCGCTGACATACTGGACACCGGGCGTGTCCATGATGATTTTCTCCGCCTGGCGGGAGACTTCCGAGGACCGCTGCAGCGACGATGCGTCAGGAAGTTGCAGCCCGCCGTAAACGTAACCCTGGTCTTCGTCGGGCAGGAAGCTCTTGGGCAGCTTGCCGCCGTAGTATGCCGTCCCCAACACCACCAGTCCCAGCAGCAGGAAGGCGAGCCACGCATTGTGAATGAGGTGGCCGCACCAATTCACGTAGGTTTCGGTTGCAGATCCGAAGACCCGGTTGAACCACCGGAAGAAAGCCCCCAGCGGCCCGCGCGATTCCTTCTTCGGCCGCAGCATCATGGCCGCCAGCGCCGGGCTGAGCGTAAGGGCGTTGAACGCCGAGAACAAAACCGAAATCGCGATGGTGACGGCGAACTGCTTATAGAGCTGTCCGGTAATTCCCGGAATGAACGCCGTCGGCACGAACACGGCGGCCAGGATGAGCGCAATCGCAATGACGGGCGACGATACCTCTTCCATCGCTTTGACCGCCGAGTCATGCGGCGTCATGCCGTGCTCGATGTGATGTTCCACTGCCTCGACCACGACGATAGCGTCATCGACCACCAATCCGATCGCCAGCACCAGCCCGAGAAGCGACAGCGTGTTGATGGAAAATCCGAGCAACGGAAAGACCATGAAGGTCGCGATCAACGAGACCGGCACGGCAATGAGCGGAATCAGCGTCGCTCTCCACCCTTGCAGGAAGATGTATACCACGAGGATGACGAGCACCATGGCTTCTACCAGCGTGTGCTCAATTTCCTTGATGCCTTCGCTCACCGACAATGTGGTGTCGAGCGCGGTGATGTAGTCGAGGCCCTGCGGGAACCTGGTCTGGGCCTCCTGCATCATCTTCACTACGTTGGCCCGCGTAACCAGGGCGTTGCTGCCCGGCGTCAGGTACAACGCAATCAGTGCTGCGGGTTGGGCAGGCTTGTGCTCGCCTTCTTCCGGCACCGTGCCCAGGCGGGCAACAAACGAATAGTACTGGGAACCCAGATCGACCCGCGCGACATCTTTCAACCGCAGAATCGATCCATCGGCCTGCGCCCGGATGACGATTTGCTCGAAATCTTCAGCCCGCGGAAGACGCCCCGGCGCACGCACGTTGTAGGTGAACTGCTGACCTTCAGGGACCGGTTCTCCTCCAACCTGGCCGCCCGGGTTGACCTTGTTCTGCGCCTTCACCGCATTCATGATGTCGGTGACCGTGACCCCGAGGTTGGCCAGCGTATCCGGATTGACCCATATGCGCATGGCATACGGCCCTGCGCCGAAGATCTGCACCTGTCCAACGCCTTGGATTCGGGTCAAGGCATACTGCAAGTTGATGGTGGCGTAATTGGCCAGGAAGATGCTGTCGTACGCGCCATTCGGTGAGTACAGGTCGAGCAGCATGAACGGGGCGGTGGTGCCCGGTTGTACGATGACTCCCTGCTGCGTCACTTCCGACGGAAGTTGCGAGTTGGCCTGGCCGCTGCGCATCTGCGCCAGAATCTGGTCGGTGTTGATGTCGGTGCCGAGCTGGAAATCGACGTACAGCGTCATGCCGCCGCCCGAGCTGGCGCTCAGCGAGTACATGTAATTCATGCCGCTGACGCCCGACATCTGCTGTTCAATCGGGGTGGCCACTGACTCCGCGATGGTGGTGGCGTCCGCGCCCGGGTACGTGGCCTTCACCTGGATCATCGGGTCGGCGATGTTCGGGAACTGCGCCGTCGGCAACCCCAACATCGCCACGATCCCGGCCATCACCATCAGGATGGCAATGACGATGGCCACAATCGGCCGGTTGATGAAGAATGTTGACATGGTCAGTTGCTCCCCGCCGCGGACTCAGCCGGCGCCTGGTAAGGCTTGGGACTGACCGGAACTCCTTCTTTAATAAACTGCGGATTTGCCGCCGCAGCCATCTGAATCTTCTGTATGCCCTCCACCACTACCCGCTCGCCCGCCTTCAGTCCGTCGGTGATGATCCAGTTCGTCCCCACCCGCTCACCGACTTTTATCGGCCGGAACATCGCCTTGTTCTCCGGCGTCACTACCAGGATCTGATACTGCGACTGCACTTCGATCACCGCAGGCTGCGGCACCAGCAGCGCGTCCTTGTTCTCCGCCGTCTGGATGCGCACTTGTCCGAAACCACCGGGCCGCAGAAGGGCGTCCGAGTTTGGAAACTCGGCCGTCATCTGAATGGTTCCCGTGCCGCTTGCAACTTGCCGATTCACCTGGACAATCCGCCCCACGTGCGGATAATCTTCCCCGTTCGCCTGGATGTAATGCACTGGCGTCGTTCCCGGTTTTCCGCTGCGAATCAGTTCCGAAATCTTGGCCGCATTCCCGAGGTACGAGCTCTCGCTAATGTTGAAGTTCACCCAGATCGGGTTTACCTGCGAGACTACGGCCATTTTCGTCGTCGTCCCCACCAGGTCGCCGATCTGCGAGTTGGAGTTGCCCGCGATGCCGTCAATCGGCGAATAGACCTTAGTCCATGCCAGGTTCAGCTTGGCGTTGTCTAGCACCGCCTTGGCCGCTTCGACCTGCGCCTTACGCGCGGCCTGGGAAGACAAATCGGTATCCAACTGCTTTTGCGGAATCGCGTTCTGCGCCGCCAGCGGAGTATCGCGCGCCACATTGTTGTCGGCTTCCGACAGACCAGCCAGTGCGACTTCCACTTGCGCCTGGGCCTGTTCCACCGCGGCCTGATACTGCCGCGGGTCGAGTTCAAACAGCAGTTGTCCCTTCTTCACGAAGTAGCCGTTCTGGTAATCCTGTTTCAGCAGGTAGCCCTGCACCTTGGGCGTGATGTCAGCGTTCACAGGACCGGTGAGCTGCGCTACCCATTCCTGGAAGATCGGGACGTTCTGCTGCGCAACTTCAGCGACCAGCACTTCGGGTGGACCCGCTTTCGGCGCTTCTTCCTTCTTCTCGCACCCGCCCAGCACAAGCAGGGCAACCAGGCATCCGCTCCAGAGCAAACCCCAGCCCATCGACACGCGACGCTCGCCTGTTTCGCCCCACGTTCGCTTGCCGGAATACGCTCTGGGTGATGATTCTTTGCGCTGCTGTCTGCTCTCCATGTGGCTTCCCCTTGTCGTCTTGATCATCAGGTATGCATCCCGCCCGTAGCCCGGTATGACGCGCTACCGTACTCGGCGTGGCCAAATAATCTTATGTCTTTCGAAGTCACCAGCATACAAGCAGCGCTGCGCACTGGCAATCGCCGCGGCCTGAAGTAATTCAGAGGAGCGCAGATTATGTGGAAGGTACGGCAGCGCTGCAGCGCGAGACGGCGTCAATGCGGTTTGTTCGTTATCCCGGTCCAGCTCAGTCGGCCCACCACTGTTCTCGCGGAACACGATTCGCCGTCATCGCCCCAGCCCGGTCAGACAGCCAACACGCCTCTACGTTGCAACAGATAATGCGACACCAGCCAATCTTCTCCGCCGCGATGGCCCCACAGCTCGGCGCAAGCCATGAAGAAAATCCGCCAGCGTACCAGCCAGTTGCTGGCTTCACGTTCACCCGTCCGTCGGGTTTACCTGCTCCCCAGAAAATAGTCCATTGGCAATGTGACTTCTCGCAAGTAGGATGGCCCGCCAGGGCCAGAGGAGGAGTCGTGAGGAAGAGTCGATTCAGCGAAGATCAGATCATTGCCATCCTGAAGGAGTCGGAGGGTGGGGTGGAAACGGGAGAGCTGTGCCGTCGGCACGGGATCGCGAAGGCATGTTTCTACCGGTGGAAGAGCAAGTACGGCGGGTTGGAGTTGAGCGAGGCGAGACGGCTGAAGCAACTGGAAGAAGAAAACCGGCAGCTCAAGCACATCGTGGCCGAACAGGCGGTGGACATCCGGGCGTTGAAGGCGGTAGTCGCAAAAAAGTGGTGAGCCCGCAGGCGCGGCGAGACGCCGTGCTGGTGATGCAGGTGGAAGTGGAGCTGAGCCAGCGACGGGCCTGTGGGCTGATGGAGTTGTATCGTGCGACGTGTCGCTATCAACAGCGCCGGAGCGAGGACCAGCCGTTGCGCGTGCGTTTGCGCGAGCTGGCGGAGGAGCGGCGCCGGTTCGGCTACCGGCGCCTGCAGGTTCTGCTGGAGCGCGAAGGCTGGCAGGTGAATCACAAGCGGGTGTACCGGTTGTACGTGGAGGAGAAGCTGGGGCTGCGGCGCAAGCGTGGGCGGAAGCGCGGCCCGGTGCGCCAGCCGCTGCCCGCAGCCGTGGCCGCCAACCAGGTGTGGTCGGTGGACTTCATGAGCGATGCCCTGAGCTCAGGACGGAGGTTTCGCACTTTGAACATCGTGGATGACTACACGCGGGAGTGCCTGGAGATCGAGGTCGACACGTCGTTGGAAGGAGTACGAGTGGTGCGCGTGCTGGAAGAACTGAAGCGCAGGCGCGGGCTGCCGCGGCAGATCCGCAGCGACAACGGACCCGAGTTTGTGAGCCGGGCGGTCGATCAGTGGGCCTACGAGCAGGGCCTGCAATGGCACACGATTCAACCCGGACGACCGATGGAGAACGGCTACGTGGAGAGTTTTAACGGACGCTTTCGCGATGAGTGTCTGAATGAAAACTGCTTCAGCAGTCTGGCCGACGCACGCGAGAAGATCGCCAGCTGGAAGCAGGACTACAACGAAAGGCGTCCACACAGCGGCTTGCAGTACCGTACACCAGTGGAGTTTGCCGCGCAGTCAGCGGCAGGCTTCGGCATAGAGGATGTGGGGCCAGGGGCCTCAAACGCCGGCCCCTTGCCCCACACCCCCATCCCCGCTGTCATGACAGGCATCTGGGGCGAACAAAAACCGGAGAAAGTCTCATTATCCTTGGACTAAAGATGGGGGGGAGGTCAACTTTACCTGCCGGTCAGCTATTGTCAGCTAAACTCCAGCAGATTTCGGGAAAGTGCTCGCCTGTACGTTACTAAAAAGAATGGCTCCTCAGGTAGGACTCGAACCTACAACCCTCCGGTTAACAGCCGGATGCTCTGCCATTGAGCTACTGAGGAGTGTCCATGCGCTAAAGCGCGGGAATACGTAGTTATTGTAATGGCCAGGCGGCGGTGCGTCAAAGGTCAAAGAACACGCACAGATGCCCCAACGCTCACCTTGAGATCGCAGCTTTCAATTTTTTTCATAAGGTGGGACAATCTCCACCCATGGCCGAACCAAAGCGACGCTACCTCCTCGAACGCGATGTTCCCGACCCGCGGGACAACCGTTATGCCTTCTCTCTGACGCCTGAGCACCACGTCCGCAAGCTTCCTCCCAGGGTAGACCTTCGCCCACTGTGCATCTCGGTATTCGATCAAGGCAATTCGGGAACCTGCACGGCGCATGCGGTCGCGGGTGCGTTCGCTTATCTGCAGCGGAAGCACAAGCTCCGCTCCATTGTGCCGTCGCGCCGTTTCATTTTCTATAACGAGATGGCGATGACCGGACAACTCGGCTCGGACTGCGTGGTTCACCTCCGGGATGCACTGAAGGCCGTGGCTGCGAAGGGTGTTTGTCCCGAATCGCATTGCAAATATAAGGACGACGACCGCCTGCTGCACAAGCGGCCTCATGAAAAAGCGTTTCGCGCGGCCCGCAACCGGAAATTGGCCACCTACCACCGCATACCCATTGAGCGCCACAGCCCGCAGGTGTTTCTCAAGCACCTGAAACACTGCCTCGCCGACGGGTACCCTTTTGTATTCGGCTTCATGACCTACAAGAGCTTCGACGAGCGACGGGGAAAATGGAAGGATGGAGTGATGCCGATTCCAAACCGCCGGAAGGAGCCTAAAGAAGGCGGACATGCTGTGATGGCCGTAGGTTACGACGACGCCCGCAAGGCCATGATCGTTCGGAATTCCTGGGGTCCAGAGTGGGGCTTGAACGGTTACTTTCTCATGCCCTACAAGCTGGTAACCGATCCAAAGATCACGTTTGATTTCTGGACTTTGCGCGGCGTCACCGGATAAACGTCACAGTCGGACGACGGAAAGCAGCGAATCCGACGTACGACTTTCGGGTCATCGCGTCGGGCGACACAGCGAAAAGTGACGCATGTAATTGACCCAGCTTTCCTCGCGTGCTATAAAGTGTCGCTTCGTACTTCATTTTGAATCTGGGAGCATCCTCTTCAGAGGAAAAGTGCGAGTACGCCCGACGCGGCCAAGCCTCAACACTTCTGTCTTGAAGTGGAAGCGCGTTTCCGGGGTTGCCAAAGGTCAGTCGATGACTTTCGCTGAATCTCGTGCTGGAGACGATGCTGATTGCCTTTTTATTCCGCGCTATCGCCGGTCACGGGGCCCGGATGACCTACCCGTTCCTGGCGAGATCCGGAAGTATGGGTGGAACTATTCTCGGTCTAACAATTCATGGGGCGGTCCTGCAGTGAAATGGACCCAGCCCGTCGGAGGAATTCTATGCAACGTTGGCTCGCCACAATTGGGCGACTGTCTTCCTTAACCAACTCCATCGGCCGGCCGGGCAGAACTGCCGGTGCTCTGGCTGGTCTTTTGCTCTTGGGCTGTTCGGCGGCGCTGGCTCAACCCAGTGAGGCCTCCGGCGAAGCCAGTCTCCAGCTCCCCGACCTGAGTTCGGTAAGTTTCCTGGGGATGAATGGCCACAATTTGCTAATGATCGGCCTGCTATTTTGCCTGTTCGGCCTGGCGTTCGGGATGGCGATTTACATGCAGCTCAAGAACGCTCCCGTGCACCGCTCGATGCGGGAGATCTCCGAGCTGATCTACGAAACCTGCAAGACCTATCTGGTCACGCAGGGCAAGTTCATCCTCGTCCTGTGGGTGTTCATCGCCGTCATCATCACCGCCTACTTTGGATGGTTGGCGCCGGTTCCGGGTAAGCCCATCGCCGTCACGCTGCCAATCATTCTTCTCTTCAGCCTGATTGGAATCGCGGGCAGCTACGGAGTGGCGTGGTTCGGCATTCGAGTCAACACGTTTGCGAATTCGCGCACGGCGTTTGCCGGCCTCGGCGGCAAGCCCTATCCGATTTATGCCATCCCGCTGAAGGCCGGCATGAGTATCGGCATGATGCTGATTAGCGTGGAATTGCTGATCATGCTCTGCATCCTGCTCTTCGTCCCGGCCGACTACGCGGGCCAGTGCTTCATCGGGTTCGCCATCGGCGAATCGCTGGGCGCGGCGGCTCTCCGTATCGCGGGCGGCATTTTCACCAAGATCGCCGACATCGGCTCCGACCTGATGAAGATCGTCTTCAAGATCAAGGAAGACGACGCACGCAATCCTGGCGTGATCGCTGACTGCACGGGCGACAACGCTGGCGACTCGGTTGGCCCCAGCGCCGACGGTTTCGAAACCTACGGCGTGACGGGCGTCGCGCTGATTACCTTCATCCTGCTGGGCGTCAAGGACCCGCACGTCCAGGTGCAGTTGCTGGTGTGGATCTTCGTCATGCGCATCATGATGCTGGTCTCCAGCACCTTCGCCTACTTCCTGAATGAAGCTGTAGCCAAGGCGCGGTTCGGAACCGCCGACAAGATGAATTTCGAGTCGCCTCTGACCTCGCTGGTGTGGCTCACCTCGATCGTTTCCATTGTCCTGACCTACATCGTGTCGAAACTGATTGTTCCCGACCTCGGCGGCGACACCTCGCAGTGGTGGAAGCTGGCGACAATCATTTCCTGCGGCACGCTCGCGGGCGCGGTGATCCCCGAACTCGTGAAGGTGTTTACCTCGGTGGAATCGGGACACGTCAAGGAAGTCGTCACGTCGGCGGAAGAGGGTGGCGCATCGCTCGACATCCTGTCGGGCCTGGTGGCCGGCAACTTCTCCTGCTACTACCTGGGCTTCACCATCGTCGGCCTCATGTCGATCGGCTATTACTTCAGCAGCATGGGCCTTGTGAACCTGATGCTGGCTCCTGCGGTGTTTGCCTTTGGCCTGGTAGCTTTCGGGTTCCTGGGCATGGGACCCGGTGACCATCGCGGTTGATTCCTACGGTCCGGTGACAGACAACGCGCAATCGGTTTACGAACTGTCGCTGATCGAGCAGGTCCCGAACATCGCCGCTGAACTGAAGAGGGATTTCAACGTCGACGTCAACTTCGCTCGCGCGAAAGACATGCTGGAAGAAAACGATGGCGCGGGCAACACCTTCAAGGCGACGGCGAAGCCGGTGCTGATTGGCACCGCAGTCGTCGGCGCCACCACCATGATTTTCTCCATCATCATGGCGCTCACCCACGGCCTCACCGAAAACGTCGGCAACCTGTCACTGCTGCACGCCCCATTCGTTCTGGGCTTGATCAGCGGCGGCGCGGTGATCTACTGGTTTACCGGCGCGTCGATGCAGGCGGTCACCACCGGCGCCTACCGCGCGGTCGAGTTCATCAAGAAGAACATCCGGCTCGAAGGCGTGGAAAAGGCCTCGGTAGAGGACAGCAAGAAGGTCGTTGAAATCTGCACCAAGTACGCGCAGAAGGGCATGTTCAACATCTTCCTCGCCGTCTTCTTCGTGACCTTGGCATTCGCCTTCGTGGAGCCGTTCTTCTTCATCGGCTACCTGATCGCGATTGCCATCTCCGGCTTGTACCAGGCCATGTTCATGGCCAATGCCGGCGGCGCCTGGGACAACGCCAAGAAGATCGTCGAGGTTGAACTGAAGCAGAAAGGCACGCCGCTGCACGACGCAACGGTGGTTGGCGACACGGTGGGCGATCCATTCAAAGACACTTCTTCTGTGGCCTTGAATCCCATCATCAAGTTCACTACCCTCTTCGGACTGTTGGCCGTCGAGTTGGCGGTGCAACTGACAGCCACCAGCGGAACCACGTTCGCGCACATCCTGGCGGTTGTGTTCTTCGCGATTTCGTTCTTCTTCGTCCACCGGTCGTTCTACGGCATGCGCATCGTAAAGTCGGAAAACTAAGAACCGCCTCAACAACAGAACGCCATCCCGCAAGGGATGGCGTTTTTTCTTCACTAGCCACTAGCCACTTTTTTCACTGCCCTTTCATCTTCTCCCGCACGGCCTTCGCCAACTTCTCGATCTGCTCCGCCTTCTTGATCACGTCCATGGAGAGGATGTCCTCATTGGTCTTGTCCACGTACTGCTTGAGTTCGGTCGCGAGTTCGAGCAGCTTCTCTGTGTCTTTCTTGATCTCCTGTTGCCGCGCCTCGTTTTGCTTCTTTGCCATGTCCTTCTTTTGCTGCACCGTCCATGGGTCTTCGGGCTCTCGCCGCTGTTGACCGGAAGGTGTGCTGGCATCGGCAGGCGGACCCATCACCTGCCCATATCCGGCAGTGCCCGCCAACACTACAATGATCACCGCCGTCGAGAATATCGAGCACTTTGCCCTAAGCAACATCGCAATCCTCCCCGCCCGTCGCAGCACAAACCCTCCCCAGCCGTGCATTCGGGAAACACCTCTCCGTCATTTCCGGCCCAGCATAGTTGCGTTGTTATAATCGACCACGCATGTCTGTTTCTGCAATTCTATCCATACTGGCAGCGTTCTTCGGTCCGAGCCGCATCATCGAAGTGCTCGACGATTGGCGACAAGATGCGTTTGGTTTCTTGCGCTATCAGGTGCCGAAGATCCTGGCGGTTCTGGTCATCGCGTTCATCCTGACCCGCCTGCTGAAGATTCTCACCCGCCACATCTCCGACCTCGGAGGCCGTCAGGACCTTCCGCCCTCGGTTCGCTCTCAGCAGTTTCGCACTGTATCCTCCGCCACCTACAGCGTCGGGATTCTGGCCATCACTTCGATCGCCGGCATGCAGATCCTCGCCCTGCTCGGCGTCAACATGGGACCGCTTCTGGCAAGTGCCGGCGTCGCCGGACTCGCCATCGGATTTGGCGCCCAAACCCTCGTCAAAGACTTCATCAACGGCTTCTTCATCCTGGCCGAGAACCAGTACGACATTGGCGACACGGTGAAGATCGCCGGCGTGCAAGGCGCAGTGGAAAACATGACGTTACGGCGCACTGTCTTGCGCGATGCTGACGGCTCAGTCCACACGGTTCCCAGCAGCGAGATCAAGATCGTCACCAATCTCACGCGCGATTGGACGCAGGTCAGCCTGCAGGTTGCCGTCGATTACGCCACCCCAAGCGACCGCGTGATCGAACTGCTCCAACAAGTCGGGGCCGCTTTCGCCCACGATCCCCAATACAGCGCTATGCTCGTCTCGGATCCAGAAGTGCCCGGCATCGACAAGGTCAACGGAAGCACCGTGAATTATCTGTTCCTGGTGAAGACCAGGCCGCAATCGCAATTCGCCGTGAAGCGCGAACTCCAGAGGCGCATCAAGGCGTGCCTCGAAACCAATCACATCCAGCCGGGCGATCCCCAGCGGCTCACCGTTACCGGACTCGGCAACCCCAAATAGAGCGCCGATGGCTCGCTAGCGCTTCAGCCCTTTCAGCCCCGCCCAACTCTCGAGCAGCTGGATCGTGGCTGCGTAATCGAGATCGTCCCAGCCTTCCTCGCTCGACAATTCATAAATCTCATCCACGGTCTCTAATGCGGGCAGCTTCACCCGCACCTCTTTGGCCGTATCGAGCAACAGGTGGATGTCCTTGTGCATCAGCCGTAGCGGGAAGTTCGGCGAATAATCTCCACGTAGCACGAACGGCGCTTTGTAATCCGTCACGCCCGACTTGATCATCGACGCCTGGACCAGTTCGACCATTTTCTGCGGCTCGACGCCCAGCTTCCGGGCCAGGGTCATGCCCTCCGCAAAACCTTCATAGATCATGGCAATCTGCAAGTTCATACAGATCTTGGCGGACTGCCCCTTACCCGTCTCGCCGCAGCGAATCACGGTCTTGCCCATCGCCTTGAACAGCGGGTCCATCGACTGCACCGTCTCAGCCGGACCGCCCACGATAAAGATAAGCTGGCCATTTTCCGCGCCAATTTTCGATCCCGTAACCGGCGCGTCGACCCACTGCACGCCCTTCTCAGCGACTCGCTGGGCAAACTTCACCGTCGCTGACGGCGATATCGTGCTGGAGTCGGCAATCACCATGCCTTCCCGTAGGGATTGCTCAACCCCGTCGGCGGAGAACATCACCCGCTCTACCGCCGCAGTGTCAGCCACGCACATCCAAACCACATCGGCGTCCTTGGCCGCGTCGGCTGGCGATACCGCAGTCTGCGCACCGTCAACGTGCTGGCGGGCCGTGCGGTTCCATACCGCGACTTCATGTCCCGCTTTCACCAAGTTGGAGGCCATCGGCCTACCCATAATGCCCAAGCCAAGAAATGCAATTCGCATGAACTCTCCTTCCAGCTCTACGCTTGATTTAATCTGACCAGCGGAATGTGGTCAAGGAATCCCTCGTCGGAGTCGATGCACGTTAAAGCGTGCCGCCTTGCATTTGCTTTTAACCTAACCCCTATCTGCATAATCCGACCAATCCAGGGCTGCTCTCGGTTTTGACTCTCCCCCCGTCTCCTCTGTGCCTCTGTGTCTCTGTGTCTCTGTGGTGGATTTTGCTGCTGCCTTTGAAATTGACAACCGACAACTGCCCTTCCGCATCGCTCGCCCCCCCTGCAGCGTCTAATGACCTGACATGACAGGAATCACGATTCGAAAGAAAGCCCGCCAGATCTCGAGTCTGGTCGGACGCTCTGTGATCACCCCACGTACCGGCGACACCAGCAAGCCCCAACTCGTTGCTCGCGGACAGATGGGCCTCACCTTCATCGGCCACTCCAGTTTCCTGCTCCAGATTGGTGGCAAGAATCTCATCATCGACCCTAACTTCGCAAAGTGGATCTTCGTCCTCAAACGCCTCCGCCGTCCCGGCCTGCGCCTGCGCGATCTCCCGCCCATCGATGCCGTGCTGGTCACCCACGCGCACTTCGACCACCTGCACCGGCCGTCCCTGCGCACCATCGCCAACCTCACCCACCGCAAGTCAGGCAAGCGCCCGCTCGTCATCGTTCCGAAACATCTCAACGATCTCGTCGGTGACCTCGGCTTTTCCCGCGTGGTCGAAATGGACTGGTGGCAGAGTTTTCGCCTCGGCTCTCTGGAGATCACTCACACGCCATCCCGTCACTGGGGAGCGCGCGTCATTCGCGACGTCCACCGCGGCTACGGAGGCTTCGTCATCCGCTCCGGCCGCCACTCCGTCTATCACGCCGGAGACACCGCCTACTTCGACGGCTTCTCCGAAATCGGCGCTCGCCTGCGCCCCGAACTCGCGCTGCTGCCGATAGGCGCCTATCACCCGGCCTCGTTTCGCAACGTCCATACCAGCCCTGAGGACGCCGTCCAGGCCTTCCGCGACCTCGGCGCCCGCTGGATGGTCCCCATGCACTACGGCTCCTTCCGCCTCTCCTACGAGCCCGTGGACGAGCCTGTCCCGCGCCTCCTCGCCAGCGCCCGCGAGCAAGGCATCCTCGATCAGATTTGTGTTTTGGAAGAAGGCCTCACCCGCACCTTCGACTGATCCCGCTCCCATTGGAACTGGCGAGTGGCTCATATATCCCTGACTTTGGGATATGTGGGGCTTTTCCTCCTCCGTGCTCTCCGTGGTGAACCAAACTGGAAGCCCCACTCCGCTTATCACAACGCGACGTGTCCGCTGCACTTTCGCGGCCCGTCTCGCGTCCTGTAAGAAAGGCGTCGTGAGGCAAGAGGAGAGGTGTCTCTGCCCGCGACCGCGCCCAGACCGCGGTGCATTTTGGCTCTTTGAAAACTCCGAGCTGCGTACCCGAATCGAGGCCGTCAGTCGACCAGGACCTTGGCGTCGTCGGCACTGGCAGGCCCGAAGCACCACGAGAAACTGTCACGGTACGAATGAAGAGCGAAAATGGCTGGTCGTAACTATCTTTAGAATTAAATGGATAGATATAAATTACTTATTTTTCAATGAGTTGCAAACAATTTCTGGCTAACCAACTGATTCTAAACGACCGTGCATTTAATTATTTTTGTTATATCAAACTAGAACACTACAACACCGCTGCGCTTTAAGTGCTGGGCGCACCATCCGCTTTCGTCTAGCAGGGTAGAGATTTTCGACTAGAAACTGGAAACTGCTCCAGCCGGACCCCGCAACGCAGATCCTAGAGCGTCGCCAGGGCTTGGTCGAGGTCGGCGATGAGGTCGGCGACATCCTCGACACCCACCGAGATTCGCACCATGCCGTCGGTGAGTCCGATCTTCTTGCGGCCTTCCGGACCGATGGCGGCGTGGGTCATGGTGGCGGGATGAGAGATGAGGGTCTCGACTCCGCCGAGAGACTCGCCGAGGGTGCAGACCCGGACTCGCTTGAGCAGCTTCTTGGCGTTAGCCAGGGAGCCGGTTTCGAAGGTGATCAGGGCACCAAAGCCGGACATTTGGCGGCAGGCGAGCTCGTACTGCGGATGGTTTTTCAGGCCGGGATAGAAAACACGCTTGACCTTGCGATGGGTGCTCAGGAAGTCGGCGATGATGCGCCCGCTTTCATCGTGCTGCCGCATGCGGACCGCCAGTGTCTTGACGCCCCGCAGCACCAGCCAGCATTCGAAGGGTGAGAGGATCGCGCCCACCGCTTTCTGTACGAAGGCGAGTTTCTCCGCTTGTTCAGCGGTGGTGCACACCAGAACGCCGCCGATGCCGTCGCTGTGTCCGTTGAGGAACTTGGTGGTCGAGTGCAGCACCATGTCGGCACCGAGCTGGATGGGCTGCTGAAAGTAAGGCGACATGAAGGTGTTGTCCACGACTACCTGGCAATTCTTCTTGTGCGCGATCTCGCTGACGGCTGCGATGTCGGTGAGACCCATCAGTGGATTGGTGGGCGTCTCGATGTAAACGAAGCGGGTGTTCTTACGGATGGCCTTGGCGACGTTGCGGGGATCAGCGGTATTCACATAGGTGAATTGCAGACCAAAGTTCACGAGGACCTGGTTGAAGAGGCGAGGGACACCACCATAAAGATTATCGGAGGCGACAATGTGCTCACCGGCCTTCATCAAGCTGGCCAGGGCCGACACCGCAGCCATGCCGCTGGAAAAGACCCGTGCTGCGCAGCCTCCCTCGAGCGACGCGAGATTTTCCTCGAGACGTGTGCGGGTGGGATTGCCGGCGCGGGAGTAGTCGTAGCCCTTAGTCTTGCCCAGTTCCTCCTGAGCGTAGGTGGAAGTGGCGAAAATCGGAGGAGCGACAGCTCCGGTAGAAGGATCGGGCGCGTTCCCGACGTGAATGGAACGAGTAGAAAAACCGTGCTGCTTGTTCTTGCTCATCGCGTGGAACTCCCTGGCGCCAAGCGGCCGGAACGGCGTGGTTCGAGGCCGGGCAGAGCTTCTAGCCTTGGTAATGGAAAATGTCCTTCGATAAATAGCGTTCGGCTGAATCGGGAATAATGGTGGCAACGCGTTTGCCGGGGCCGAGGCGCCTGGCCATTTCGATGGCAACGAAGACGTTTGCCCCCGCGCTGGAACCGGCGAGAACACCCTCGATTGCCGCGAGCTTTCTTACCATGTCGAATCCATCGCGATCACTGACGGCGATGATTTCGTCGGCGAGTGACGCGTCAAACGTCTTGGGAATGAAGCTGGCGCCGATGCCTTCGATGGCGTGATCGCCCTTGGGACCGCCGCCGAGAACGGAGCCATGAGTTTCAACCACAATCGCGAGAACGCGTGGACTGCGTTCCTTGAAATAGCGGGCCACGCCAGTGAAAGTGCCACCGGTTCCGGCGCCGATGACGACAGCATCGACCTGGCCCTGCAGTTGGTCGTAGAACTCGCGGCCGGTGGTTTCGTAATGGAAGTTGGGGTTATCTTGATTTTCGAACTGGGCGGCCATGAAGGAATTCGGCGTCCGGGCGGCCCGCTCTTTGACGCAACGGATGGCGCCTTCCATGCCTTCGGAGTGGGGCGTGCGAATGACCTCGGCACCCAAGGCGGACATCAGGTCAACTTTTTCCTGGGAGAACTTCTCCGGCACGGCGAGGACAACCTTGTAACCGCGGTTGCAGCCGATGAGCGCGAGCCCGACCCCGGTGTTTCCGGCAGTTGCCTCAAAGATGGTGGCGCCCGGTTGCAGGCGGCCATCGCGCTCGGCACACTGGATCATCCCCAGGGCAGCGCGGTCTTTGATGCTTCCGCCGGGGTTGAGGTACTCAAGCTTGGCGTAAACGTCGGCAGCGCCCGCGGGAACGATGCGGCGAAGGTGAAGAACGGGCGTTTCGCCAACCAGTTCGGTGATCTCCTCCGCCACCCGGAGAGAGGAAGTTTCGGCTATTTTCATGGCTGTTCGGTTGGTAAAAATGCAAGAGTCGACTGATAAGGGTACGTGATGGCGAGCGACCCGGTCAACGCAGCCGGACATCTCGCGCGTGGTACGCTTTGACTATTCGAAGCGACAATCTTAGTGGAGGAACGCTCTAAATGTTCTGCCGACGTGTGTGCGAGGTTTTACTGTGTTCTGCCCTCGTTGTCCCTGCCATAGCGGCTGGGCAAGCTGCCGGGGCCGGGTCTGCGGTGATTACAGGCACGATCACCTATCAGGCGCCGATGCCGTTGGCGCCGGAGGCGGCGATTGACGTGCGCCTGGAAGACGTCAGCGTGGCCGATACGCCGGCCAAGGTGGTAGCTGAGAACATCTTCTCCGCCCTGGGACAGCAGGTGCCAATACCCTTTCGTCTGCCATATACCGAGCAGGACATCCAGCCTTCACATCGCTACGCGGTCCGGGCACGAATTACGCTGGGGGAAGACCTGTTGTTCACTTCGACGCAGATCTATCCCGTACTCACGAATGGAGCGCCGAGCCGGGTTGCGCTCGTGGTCGAGCCGGCGGGAGCGCGGCCCACAGCCCCCGCGGCGGGAAGTGCGCCGGCAGCGCCGAGTGCAGCGACTCCCAATGCGCTGCGCGGAACGAGGTGGATGTTGACAGAGCTGAACGGGAAACCAGTCGTCTCGATGAATCCGAAGAACCCGGCATTCCTGATGCTGGATACGGACCAGAAGCGCTATTCAGGGTCTTCGGGCTGCAACAGTATTTCAGGCACCTTCCAACTCGGCGGTGATTCCCTGCAGCTTTTAGGCGGCGCGATGACGTTGATGGCATGCCCCGATCCGATCATGAAGCAGGAGAAGGAGTTCAGCCAGGCGCTGACCGATGCCGGCTCGTACCAGATTGCGGGAAACACCCTCGAGTTGCTGGCGAGGAAAAAAGTAGTAGCTAAATTTCAGGCAGCTCCGGCCACAAACTGACACGACTGCCCCAGCATTTTGGAATTACTTCTTGGCAGGCGTTGAGGGTTTAGGCGATTCAGCCCGCTGCTGACCAGCATAATAGCCGCTGCGCGTGCGCACTTGCAGCTTCTTGTAGCCCTTGGCGTCAGCCGCTACTTTAACGGTCCGGAATCCGCCCTCGCTCTGAGGTTTGGTGGGCTTGTAGCCTATGGTGTACTGGTTGCGAATGTCGTGGGCGATTTGCTGAGTGATCGCATCTACCTCGGCCAGTCCCTGTGGGAAAAAGGCAATCCCGCCGGTTTCTTCCGCCATTTCCCGTAACGCCCGCTTGGCGCGCTTGGAGCGCTCTTCGGCCAGAAGGCCTATCGTGTACACCGTCGGCCCATTCTCTTCCTGCAGTCGCCGGATCGCCTGTTCGAGCGATTCCTGACTGGCATTATCTTCGCCGTCAGTGATTACGAGGAGCACTTTCTTTTCCAGTAAGCCGGACTTCTTGAGGTGATCGGAAGACGCAACGACAGCGTCGTAAAGGGCAGTTCCGCCGCGAGCTTCGATTCGTTCCAGGGCGTCTTTCAGTTTTGGAACCGAAGCGGTGTAATCCTGGTCGAGGAAGTAGTCTTCGTTGAAATTGACGATGAAGACCTTGTCTTGTGGGTTGCTCGACTTCACGAAGTTGATGGCTGCAGCGTTGACAGCGGGTCGCTTGTCGCGCATGGATCCGGAATTATCGATGACAATTCCGACTGCTACGGGAATGTCCTCACGCCGGAAGGAGGTAATTTGCTGTGGCTTGCCATCTTCGTAAACGGTGAAATCGGACCGGTCCAGTCCGGTCACGAGGTGGTTCTTGTCGTCCACGACAGTCGCGTGAAGAGTGACTTCGTCAACCTCTTTGCGGAAGACAAATACATCTCCGCTCTTTTCAGAGGGCTCCTGGCCGTTGGCGGTGGAAGGGCTGGCCGTCGTGGAATTCTGCGGAGGAGACGCAGGCGGGGTCTGTCCGAATGCCACCGTGGTACAAAACAACAAAATCGCGAAAATTAAGAGGGACTTGCTATTCCGTCGGGGCATAATATCCGGTCTTGGCATATACGTGCAGGGGGGGCAAACCTTTGGGAGGATTCAACTTCACCTTGATCTTGCGCCATTTCCCATCGCGAGTTGGATTGGTGGGACGATAGCCGAGCACGTACTGGTTGCGCAACTCGATGCCGATCTTCGTCGCCACGTCGGCCAGTTCATTCGACGCAATGGCAAAGGTCCTGCCACCGGTCACATCAGAGATGTCGGTCAGCAGTTGCGGGCCTTCACGCTCCTCTGCTGTCTTGAAGTCGCGATCATACAGGCCGATGGCGTAAATCTGAACGTCGGCCTCTTTCACCATCGACTTAATCTCGCCTTCCGTGTAGCGGCTGTGGTTATCGCCTCCGTCGGAAATGATCAATAGGGCCTTCTTCTGGTGTTTGGCCTTGCGCATCCGGTTCATGCCGAGGTAAATGGCATCCAACAGGGCCGTGCGACCCTTGGGAACGGCGTATACGAGTTTGTCCTGAATGTCTTCGACGGAGGTTGTAAAGTCGGCCAGAACCTCGGGTTTCTCGGAGAATGTGATGAGAAAGAACTCATCTTCAGGGTTGGCAGTCTTGAAGAACTCCACGACCGCATCGCGCGACTTATCGATCTTGTTGGACATCGAACCACTGACGTCAAAGATTACTCCCAACGAGATCGGCGCATCCTCGCTGGAGAAGTGGCGAATCTCCTGTAACTGGCCGTTATCCGTCAGCAGGAAATTCTCCTTCTCGAGGCCGGTGACCAGACGGTTCATCGGGTCGGTAATGGTGACGGGTACAAGCACCAAATCAACATCTTTGCGGATTGGTTTGGTGTGTGTTTTGAGCGACGGATCCACGGATACGCCCGCGGCTTTGGCCTCGGCGGCGACATCGGGAGGCATGACAGTGGGATCAGGCTTCACGTCCTTTTTCTGCTCGCGCGGGACCACGTGAACATCGGGCTGGTCGGTTTGGCCGAACCCCGGGACTGCGAGGCCGGAGGCAAGTAGACAGACCGATAGCAAAACGCGGACGGTAAGAAGTGGAAATGGGCGTCTATGCCGATGCAGGCAGGAACATACGCTGGTCAGTCTGGCGATTGGCTGTGACCGGGTCGTCGAGATGGCCGACCCGACTCCCATGATGCTGCCCCGGGCCATAAATTCCTCTACACTAGTGGGCTGAATGTTACCACACCATCGTACAAATCGTGTCGAGCGCATCGGCGTCACGATGCTACGGCCGCCCCCAACTGTCCAGTAGATGATGCAAGTGGCGCGCCGGATTCCATTCTGCCAACTGCTACAATCGAGCTTACTTCGCTTCAATCACTTCATTCACATTTCGAATTGGAAACCACGTTCAGATGGCGAAAATATTCCCTTTTCAAGCTCTGCGCTACGATCCGGCAAAAACCTCGGTTCAGAATGTAGTAACCCAGCCGTATGACAAAATCTCGCCTGCCATGCAGGGACGTTACTACGCGGCCAGTCCTTATAACCTCGTGCGCATCATTCTTGGCAAGCCAGAGCCTGGCGACAACGAGCAACAAAACGTTTATACCCGCGCCGCCGCGAACCTAAAGGCGTGGCGTGATAGCGGGGTCGTCGCGCAGGATCACGAGCCGAGTATCTACCTTTACACTCAAACGTTTACGGTTCCTGGTGATGCTTCTGGCGCGCGCCTGGAGCGCCGTGGCTTCATCGCCGCGGGGCAGTTGGAGTCGTACGACCAGAAGGTCGTACACCGGCACGAACACACGCTCAGCAAGCCAAAAGCTGACCGGCTCAACCTGCTGCAGGCAACGCAAGCGCACTTTGGGCAGATCTTCATGCTGTACAGCGACCCATCTGGAGAGGTGGATGGAGTATTGTCGCAGTCTCGCCCACCTGATCTCGAGGTCACGGACGAGTATGACGTAATGCACCGTCTGTGGAAGGTGTCAGACACGACAACGATTGAACGCGTCCAGAAGGCCATGAGCGATAAGAAGCTGATCATCGCCGACGGTCATCATCGCTACGAGACCGCATTGAATTATCGAAATGAGATGCGGCAGAAGACAGGCAAGTCGGGCGATGCGCCGTATGAAAGGGTCATGATGACGCTCGTAAACATGGATTCACCCGGTCTCGTGGTTCTCCCGACGCACCGAGTGGTCGTCGGGCTTGAGGGATTCGACCAAGCAGCAATACTGGAACGGCTTCAGAAGTATTTCGACGTTGAGAAACTCGATGTCGGCGGTGATCTGAAAGCGGCGACGAACCGGCTTCAGGAAGCTGGACGGGACCGCACTGCGATACTGGCAGTCACCGCGGCTGCCTGGTTTCTGACGCGTGCACGCGAGCGCCAGCAATCCGACTCGCTGGCCGGACAGTCCGAACAACAGCGCGCTCTTGACGTGGTCCAACTCCACAAACTCGTACTCGAAGAAACTTTGGGGATGTCCGAGGCGGACATCCGCGATCAAAAGCACCTCAAGTATGTTCGGGAGGCCCAGGATGCTGTGGAGGAGGTTCGGCGTGGTGCCAATGTTGCGTTCCTGATGAATCCTGTGCGCATGCAACAGGTAAAGGACATCGCCTTCAGCGGCGAAGTTCTTCCGCAGAAGTCCACCGATTTTTTCCCGAAGCTGCTGAGCGGAATGACGATCTACTCTCTGGAGGAATCCGGGCAGCCCGCCGTCTCTGGAGGCCGTTAGATTGTTCCGAGCTTGGCGGTACTATGCGTCGATGGCGGGCCTGTTTGCGCTCGTACTCGGCGCATTCACGGCGCACTTGCTGCGCCAGGCCGTCGTTTTCGCGCAACCGAACGATGAAAAGCAACTGACCGTTTACTCCCGCCAGGCTTCCTACGCAGTACCGCTGATTTACCTCAACGGCCAACCCTACGTTGGGCTGGTGGAACTCTTGGAACCCATGGGGACCGTCGACGCTCGCCCGGACGGCAAGAAATTCAAGCTCCGATTTTCCGCTCCCGGCACACGAGAGGTCGAACTGCAATTTCACGATGGCAAGGACAAAGGCAAGGTCGCCGGCATCAACCTCAAATTGGCCGCAAATTTCGTGCTGCAAGACGGCAGGGGATATGTTTCGTTGTCGTCTGTCAGTGCGGTATTGTCCAGTGCGCTCTCTATACCGATCCGGCTCAATCCGGGAGCGCGGCGGCTGTTTGTGGGTGACGTGGGCAAACGGTTTGCGCTGGAATTGCGCGGCGGCACTCCATCCAGATTGTTCGTGAGTTTCGACGCAGCCGTGAATCCAACCATTGCCACCGAGCCGGGGCACATCCGGTTTAAGTTTCGGCGCGATCCCGTTCTGCCCGCAATCGATCAAGTCTCCTTCGCCGACCCGCTGATTACGGGGGCGAGGTTCACCGAGCACGATGGGCTGGGCGAGCTCGATGTCACGGGAACCGGGCCGTTGATGGCGAATTTCGCCGACGGCGGCAAAACGATCGTGATTACCGGTGCTCCCTCAGCGCCGCCACCGCAGCCGATCGTCCAGCCGACCCCTGCGCCGACTCCTGTAACGCCGTCGCCGCCAGTTGCAGCGCAACCGAAGCAGGCTGGGCCGCCTCGCTTTTTTGTGCTAATTGACCCTGCACATGGCGGTGCCGACATTGGGGCGGCAATCGCTACAGACCTCGCGGAGAAAGACGTGGTTCTGGCATTGGCCCGGCGGTTGCAGCGGGAGCTGGAGAGCCGCGGCATCGCAGCAATGTTACTGCGCAACTCGGACATCACGATCCCGCTGGACCAGCGGGCGGTCTCGGCGAATGCCGCCCGCCCGGGCCTGTATGTTGCGCTTCATGCGGCGAACACCGGGCACGGCGTTCATGTCTTCACCTCGATGATTGAGGCGAGCAGCGCCAGCCCGCGCGATTTTCTGCCGTGGGACAAAGCGCAATCAGCGTATGTTGAAGCGAGTACGGCGGTCGCGGAGTCCGTGATGGCAGAGCTGGTTTCGCGCAAGCTTCCGAATACGCTGCTCAGTGCGCCGCTTCGGCCGATGAATAATATCGCTGCACCCGCCATCGCGGTGGAGATTGCCTCCCCGGAGAATGAGGTGGCGGACATCGCGAAACCCGCTTACCTCGGGCAAGTGGCTCAGGCGATCGCGGAAGGGATCGCCGCGACCCGCAACAAGAGCGGGGAGGCGCATCCGTGACCCGGCCGCTCGTCATCATGTTCGTGGTGCTGACCGCGGTGGCAGGCGGGTTGGCGATCTACGCACGTCACTTGCACAATCGAGTCGCACTGGAGGAGCAGCGTCTGGCGGAGCAACCGAAAGTCGCCCTGCCACCTGCCAGTGGACCCTCGTCGCCAGTGATCCTTTACGTCGCATCCGATAGCGAAGGAAGCCTGCACCGTGTGACGGATAGCGTGTCATTGCCTGAGGAGCGCAGCGAACGGGCGCGCGCGATCTTGCGTGCCGTGGTCGCACGTTACGCGCAGGCCTCGTCTGCGCATGTTATAGGCACCGGGGCCGACGTTTTGGATGTGTTCTTGCTCGGGAGCGACACGGCAGTCGTGAACACCAGCGCAGGATTTGCCGACTCCCACCCATCAGGTGTTCTCGCGGAAGAACTAACGATCGCCTCGATGGTATTGACGCTAAACGCCAATGACCCGCAAGTCAGTCGAGTCAAAATTCTGGTTGACGGCAAAGAGCGTGAGACTCTGGCAGGCCACGCCAACCTTAGCCGCTTCTATACTGCGAGCGATCTGGAAGTACTTGTGAAGGACGCAAAATGACGCTTCCACGCATCGGCGTATTCGACTCCGGGGTTGGCGGACTTACGGTGTTGCGCGCACTCGCGGACCGGCTGCCGGCCCATTATCTGTACTTCGGAGACACCGCCCGCCTGCCTTATGGAACAAAGTCGGCGGAAACCGTTGCGCGGTACGCAATCGGCGCGGCAAGGTTTCTCGAGACCCAAGGGATCGACTTGCTGGTCATCGCTTGCAACAGCGCTACTGCACTCGCGCTGCCGCAAATCATGGGCGCGGTGCGAGTGCCGGTGGTTGGTGTAGTGGAGCCAGGCGCGGCCATGGCATCACAGGTAAGCAAAACCCGCTCCGCCGTCGTAATTGCCACCGAGGCTACGGTCAGCAGCCACGCCTATCGCGAGGCATTGCATCAGCTAGGCATGGAGGCCCACGAAAAAGCCTGTCCTCTGCTTGTTCCACTGGTCGAGGAGGGATGGAACGAACATCCCGTCACTGAGCAGGTCGCACGAATCTACCTCGACGAAGCCATATCCGCAGCCGCTGGCCAGGCCGATGTGTTGGTGCTTGCTTGCACACACTATCCGCTGTTGGCGCCACTCTTGCGACGCATTACGCCTGCTGGCATGACAATTGTCGATTCGGCCGAGTCTACCGCACAAACCGTCAAGGCGATGACTTCCTCTCTCACGATCTCACGTGGTGGCGGGGACAACCTCCAGGTTGACCACCGCACATTCCGATTCTTCGTGACCGATTCGGTGGACAAGTTCAAGCGACTCGCAACGCGGTTCCTTGGCCGCCAAGTCGATCACGTCGAGCATGTCGATCTCGGCGGTTGAGAACTTCGACTTCGAGGAGAGCCTCTGCCTCTACACGCGTTTCCGTTCTCGGCAATGTCGTATGGCTCGGCCGGGCGTTACAATCTCAGCTTATGGTTTATCGCTCTGATAATCGGGCACTTGACCAGATGCGGCCGGTCAACATCGTCCCGAACTTCATCTCAACGGCAGAGGGCTCATGCCTGATTGAGCTCGGCAACACTCGTGTTGTATGTACAGCTACCATCGAGGACACTGTCCCACAGTTCCTTCGCAACAGCGGCAAAGGCTGGGTGACGGCCGAGTATGGCATGCTGCCGCGCTCCACGCTAACCCGTACGCCACGGGAGGTCACGAAAGGGCGTGCCAGCGGCCGGACCCATGAGATTCAGCGCCTGATTGGACGCTCACTACGCGCCGTCACGGACATTCGCAAGCTTGGCGAGCGCACCGTTTTCATTGACTGCGACGTTATTCAGGCGGATGGCGGCACACGCACGGCCTCAATCACGGGCGCCTTTGTTGCCTTGGGACTGGCGATCGCTGCAATGATGCAAAGCAAGAGTCTTGCGGCCTCCCCGCTTCTGGACTTCGTAGCCGCGACCAGTGTTGGGATTGTCGATGGCGCGGCCATGCTCGACCTCTGCTTCGAAGAGGATTCTCGCGCCGACGTGGACATGAACATGGTCATCACCGGCAGAAGGCAAGATGGTCGAGGTGCAGGCCACCGCCGAACACCAGCCGTTCGATGACGCTCAGTTGGTGCAGATGATGTCGCTCGCACGAGCGGGAATCGAGTCGCTGGTCGCTCAGCAACGTTTGTTGCTCGAGAAGCTCGAGTCTGGCGAGATAGGAAGCCCCCTATGCGGCCACGCATCAATCGCTAGACCGTCGCCGTGATGCGGTTCGACGTAGCGTACATTTTGCCGCCGATAAACCCGGGATTCGTTGCATCCACCTGTGCTGAGCGGTTTAGTTTCCGTTCGTTTAGAATGGAAGTACCTGCAAGCCTGCATCGCAGGACCAGCCATTCTTATCTAGGCCGGACCAAAATTCATAACGGGCGCCTCACGCCCGAGGAGGATTGTCGTGAAGCTGACTCCTGGAAAACTTCAGGGAATGAAGAACGTTTCGAACGAGCGGGGCGTGATTGCTGCCGCGGCCATGGACCAACGTGGTTCGCTCAAGAAGATGCTCGGGAGCCGCGCGAATGATGCCGGCCTGGAAGAGTTCAAGATTAACGTGACCGAGGTCCTGACCAAGCATGCCAGCGCCATCCTACTCGACCCCGAGTGGGGACTGCCGGCGGCGAAGCGCCGCGCCAAGGGTTCAGGCCTGCTGCTCGCCTACGAAAAGACTGGATACGACAAGGCCCTGCCCGGCCGCCTGCCCGACCTTCTGGACGTATGGTCAGTCAAACGGCTCAAAGAGGCTGGCGCAGATTGCGTGAAGATCCTTCTTTATTACTCGACATTTGATGAGAAGAAGATCAACGATCACAAGCAAGCTTGGACTGAGCGCATCGGCGATGAGTGCCGGGCGAATGATATTCCATTCTTTCTGGAGTTGATTGGCTACAAGGAAGGATTGGACGAAAAGGGTGCTGATTACGCCAAGCTAAAGCCCGAAGTTGTGGCCAAGTCGATGGAGGAGTTCTCCAAGGACCGCTACGGCGTGGACGTACTGAAAGTCGAGATTCCCATCAATCTGCAATACGTGGAAGGCGCCAAGTCGTTCAAGGGTACGAAGGCGTACTCGAAGGCAGAGGCGCTGGCGCACTATCGCGCTGCAGCAACGGCTACCGACAAGCCGTTCATCTACCTCTCGGCCGGCGTGAGCAACGCTGAGTTCATCGAGGACCTCGAGTTTGCCGCGGAGTCAGGCGTCAAATTCAACGGCGTGCTTTGCGGACGCGCAACGTGGAAGGACGGCATCCCTATCTACGCCGAGCATGGCGCAGAAGCCTTCCGCAAGTGGCTGGAGACCGACGGCGTAGCCAACATCGCAAACGTAAACAACGCCTTGAAGTCCGCTACGTCGTGGTTCAGCATCTACGAGGTCGCTTAACTGCGTTAGCGTCGCAGCTGGCGAGGAAGTGATCCAGCTAGCCGAAAATCGAGAAGCGCGCGGACTGACTTCGCGCGCTTCTTATTTCTGCGCCAGTTTGCATCACTTGCGGCACTTGACGCAGTAGCCGCCGATCTCGAAGCGGGCGATCATGATATGAAACTGGCAGTCCCGCTCAACCTGCCCTTTGACACGGTCGAACAAATCACTCTCGAACTCCTGTACCGATCCACAGCGCAAACAGGTCATATGCATGTGATCGCGCTGCGGGCGACGCTCGTAAAAGTGACCGTCGCCCTTGAAGTGCATAAGGTCGAGTTCATCGACCAACCCCTGCCTCTTGAGCAATGACAGCGTGCGATAAACCGTGACCCGGTTGATGTCGGGGTCGACCCTTGTGGCCTTGCGCAGGATCTGTGCGGCATCGAGATGTTGCTTGGCGGTTTCGATGATTTCCAGGATGATCCGGCGCTGGCGCGTCATCCTGATACCACGGCTTAAGAGCGCCTTTTGCAATGAACCTGCTGCTGCTGTCTCTGGAAACGGCATCGTGGCAGTGTCCCTTCCATCGTTGCATTAAGTTGCAACTAGTTTGCAATAGAATCTGAAGCAATCGCTTGACCTGAGCTCGTTCGTGAATTCAAATGAAAATCATGCAGTTGCAACCTTGTTGCAACTGCAATTATAGCACAGGGCTTTAGCCCTCTAATTCTTTTTAGGGCCAATGATGATCAATCGGCACGCTCCTCGAATCTTCTCCCTTTTCTGCCTGCTGACAGTAGCACTCACCACTGCCTCAGCCGGCGATCGCCCTTACTTCGTCACCTACGACCAAACCATGGAGGAGCCGGGGAATCTGGAGATCGAGATGACCGGACTGACGGCTACTCCCAAGGATGGCAATCAGTTTCTGTCGGGCATCACCGAATTCGAATACGGCGCGAAGGGTTGGTGGACCACCGAGTTCTACCTCGACGGTCAAACGACGGCAAATGACAGCACCCTCTTCACCGGCTTTCGCTGGGAAAACCGTTTTCGCCTGCTGATGCACGAACATGTCGTGAATCCGGTCTTTTACGTTGAGTATGAAGACATCAACGGCGCCGACAAGAGCCTGCTTGAGGTCGTGGGTTTCGACTCGCAGTATGACGGCCTAGTCCCCAACAAGGTCGCCAGCCGCGACCGGGAGCGCGAACTTGAGACCAAGCTCATTCTGTCGAGCAACGTGAACGGCTGGAACATCGCCGAGAACTTCATCGCCGAAAAGAACCTTTCCGGGGATCCCTGGGAGTTCGGCTATTCCGTCGCCGTCAGCCGTCCTCTGGCACTTCTTGCATCCGCCAACGAGTGCGTTTGGTGCCGGGAGAACTTCCAGGCGGGCGCTGAAGCATACGGCGGCCTCGGTACGGCGGACCGCTTTACCCTCCATGACACCTCGCAATACATCGCCCCTGTGCTTTCGTGGCAGGTGCGGAATGCGATGTTCCGAGTCTCCCCAACCTTCGGTCTCACCTCAGCCAGTTACAGGTTCATGCTCCGCTTTGGGGTTTCTTATGAGTTCGAAGGTTTCGGCCGCAAACTGGCCAAGCTTTTTCATTAGCCGTCCTTGTAGAATGTGAACGGGAGAGGACGAATTGATTGCACGTCGGAATAAGCCAGCGAACCTAATTGCCATCTTCATTTTCATAGTCGCGCTCACAGTCGGCTTTACGCTTGCCGCGCAAGGCGCATCGTTTCGGAATGCGCCTGTGTCTGCAGCGCAAGCCAGCAATCCGTATTCCGGCAATGCTCAAGCCGCCGCGGGGGGCAAGAAGCTCTTCGCGCAGAACTGCGCACAGTGTCACGGCAACAACCTGCAAGGCATAGGCCCGGCGCCGACGTTGCTGAGCAATTCGGTGAAGAACGCCGCCCCGGGAGACTTGTTTTGGTTCATCACGAATGGCGACCTGAATAAGGGAATGCCAAGCTGGTCGCAGCTGCCGAAACAGCAGCGGTGGCAGATTGTGACATTTCTGGAGCAACAGAACTCCGCGAAGTAGGAAGGATGGCAAAGAGACGCCGCCGCCTCACGCTTGCCGCCGAAATTCGCTATAACTGACACATGAGTTCCAGTGCCCCGTTTTATGCTCCCAAGACTGCGTTGATTACTGGCGCGTCCAGCGGTATTGGCCTCGAATTGGCACATTTATTTGCCCGCGACGGCTACCGGCTCGTCTTGTTGGCCCGCGGCCGCAACACGTTGCGTCAAATCGGAGATGACTTGCAGGCACGCTACGGCATCACGGTGAGGATCGAGCCGAAAGACCTGGCCCACCCATCCGCTGCGGGCGAGCTGTATCAGGAGCTGCAGGAAGCCGGAGTGCTGGTGGACGTACTGGTCAACAATGCCGGCTTCGGCCTCGCGGGCGCCTTCACCGCCACCGACTGGGCCCAAGAGGCTGAAATGCTGCAGGTGAATATGGTCGCGGCAACTCATCTGGCGAAGCTCTTTCTGCCACAAATCCGGGCGCGCGGCGGAAAAATCTTGAACGTAGCCAGCACTGCGGCGTTTCAGCCGGGGCCGTTCATGGCTGTGTATTACGCCACCAAGGCATACCTGCTGAGTTTCAGCGAGGCGCTTGCCGAGGAGCTCGACGGAACGGGCGTCACAGTGACGTGCCTTTGTCCGGGCCCAGTCAAGACCAATTTTCAACGGCGCGCTTACCTGGAAGGTACGAAAATGGCTAATAGCCCGCTGCTGGTCGACGTTCGCGACGTCGCGCGCATCGGCTACGAAGGGATGAAACGGGGCAAGCGGATCGTGATCCCCGGCTGGAAGAACCGTGTCGGGGTTGCGATGCTTCGCGTCTCGCCTCGTGCTGTCGTGACCAAGATTGTGCGCAGGATCCAGGAAAAGAAGAACGACTAACAGTTCGCTCGGAGACGCGGGTTACAGGTTAAAGAGTTCGCGAAGGCGCTTGGTTTGCGCCCGGCTCACCGGAATCTCGGCCTGTTTCTTATCATCCATGCGGATCTGGTACGAACTCTTAAACCAGGGAACCACCTCTTTGATCCGCTGGATATTCACCAGGTAGGAGCGGTGTGCCCGCCAGAAGATATTGGGATCCAGTGAGTCAAGCAATTCCTCGAGCGTGCGACAGTTCGACTGCCCTTCCATGCTGGTCGCCACAACGGTGATGATGCCGTCCTCAATCGAGGCGTAGCAGATGTCTTTTTGGTCGATGAGAAACATCCTGCCTGCGGACTTCAACAATACCTTGGCGGCCTGGGGACGCTGTTGCTGTTCCAGCATCTTGACCAGTGCGCCAATCTGGTCAGTGGCAGGACCGGGCGAGTCCAGCTTCGACTTCGCTTTCTCCACGGCTTGGCCCACGCGCTTCTTGTCGAATGGCTTGAGGAGGTAGTCGACGGCATTGACCTCAAACGCGCGCACGGCGTACTGGTCGAACGCGGTTGCGAAAACGATTTGCGGCAAGGGAACTTTGCGGTCAAGCAACTTCTTGATGACGCCGAAACCGTCAAGGCCGGGCATCTGCACATCGAGAAACACGATGCCGGGAGATAATTCTTTGATCAGGTTGACGGCCTCAACCCCATTCTTGCCCTGCGCCAAAACCTCGACGTCGCAGCTCTTCAGCAGAAACGCAAGTTCCTCGCGTGCCAGTTGCTCGTCGTCAACAATCACCGCGGTAATCGCCATTCCTGCTCCCAGGCGCAAGATCCGCCCCGAGTATAAACCGCATCTCGCTAGCAGTGTAGCAGGCAAAACCAGGGCTTCGGCTGTCGTACACTGATAGACGATGGTGATCATCTTCGGCATTCATCCGGTCAGCGAGGCGCTGAAGTCTGGCGCCAGAAGCTTTGACTACGTGGGTGTCTCTCGCGAACGGCACGACCAGCGCGTGCAGCGCATACTTGACACCTGTCGCGCCAGTGGCGTGCAAGTTCGCTTCCTGACCCGGGAAGAGCTTGACCGCCTCGCCAATACGCACACCCACCAAGGGGTTATCGCGGTCACCAGCGGCAAGGCGTACGCCGACGTTGACATGCTTTTGGATAGGCGCAAGGCTGAGCACAGCTTCCTGGTGGTGCTCGACGGCATTGAAGACCCGCACAATCTAGGCGCACTGATTCGGACCGCTGACGGCGCCGGGGCAGACGGTGTCGTCATTCCCGAACGCCGTGCCGTGGGCCTGACCGGCACGGTGGTGAAGGCCTCGGCTGGGGCGTCGGAGCACCTGCCCATCGCTCGTGTCACTAACATCTCGCGAACGTTGGAAGAGCTGAAAGAGCGCAATCTTTGGACCGTTGGCCTGGACGAACGCGGTACGCAGAGCTACGACGAGATTGACTACAACATGCACTGCGCCGTCGTCCTCGGCGCCGAGGGAAAAGGCTTACACGACCTGGTGCGCAAGCGTTGTGACTTTCTGGTCTCCATCCCGATGATGGGACTGGTCCCTTCCCTCAATGTTTCGGTCGCAGGCGCAATCGTCATGTACGAGGTCGCTCGCCAGCGCCGCAGCCCTAAATTAAGGGAAAAATCTTCGCGACCGAAATGAAGCGCTCCCTCCTCTTGCTGCTTTGGGCGATGCTCCTCGCTGGCCCGGTTGGGGCCGTTGACCGGGATGCATTTACCGTCATCCGGTACGACCTTGACGTACAAATTGACAGGCCATCTCACGTCATGGCGGTGACCGGCCGAATCACGTTGCGCAACGATTCCAAGCTGCCACAGAAGAACCCCGTACTACAGGTATCGTCATCCCTGAGCTGGAACGGAGTGGCCTTCGAGAACAAGCCGATAGAGTGGATCGGCAACGACTACACATCCGACATTGACCACACGGGCGCACTGTCTGAGGTCATCGCTACACTTCCCAGCCCTGTCCTCCCGGGCGCCAGCATAACTCTGGACCTGCAATACGGCGGCACGGTCACGCCCGACGCCACGAGGTTTACGCGCATGGGAGCACCCGAGCCACTTGCCAGCCGCAACGATTGGGACCAGATCAGTGAGTCCTTTACCGCCGTCCGAGGACTCGGGCACGTTGTCTGGTATCCGGTGTCGCTTCCGGCCGTAAGTCTGAGCGACGGTGATGCCGTCTTTGCCGCGATTGATGAGTGGAAATTCCGGCATCGCAATACCCAGTTCGATGCCAGCTTTCATGTCATCGGCGATGACGTCAGGCTGTGCATTGCGGGTACGGCGACCAGCTCTACCTGTGGAAAGATCGATCAGACAGCCGATCCGCGCGGAGAAGGATTGACAAGCGAGATCACTAATAGCATCACCCTTGCGAAGATGGGCGATCGGACGCCTGCGTTCGCAGTGGCTGACTACGCCAGATTGGAGCGTCCGGGCATCACGGTTTTTCACACCGCGCAGAATGAATCAATCGCCAAGGATTTCGCCGTCGCAGCGGAGGCCAATGATGCCGTGCTCAACGACTGGTTGAAACCCTCGTCGAACCCACCTGTCGTCGTTGAACTTACCGATCCAAGCGCTAATCCGTATCAGGACGGCCCGCTTTTGTTTACGCCCTTGCGCCAGTCCGACGCAGCGACCGTTGGCCTGTTGCTCATGCAGCCTCAGGTGGCAGCGCGATTTTCGTCCCCGCGACGCTGGATCGCCGATGGACTGCAACGGTTCCTGCAAGCACTGTATGTCGAACGCGGCAATGGACGCAAAGGCGCGCTAACATTCCTCAACCAATACCTGCCCCCGCTCGTCGCCGCCGAAGACGCAGCTGCCGCGGGCTTCCACCGAAGATCAAGGGCCATGCCAGCAGCGCACTGGTGAATACTTCGGACGAAATCTTTCTCCGCGGAAAGGGCGCGTTCGTCTTCTGGATGCTGCGCGACATGCTCGGCGACGCCGTGGTGCAACATACTCTGGCCGCTTATCAACCAGCGTCGGACTCCAGCCCTTCGTATTTCCAAGGCCTTCTGGAAGAGGGGCGGAAGCGCGACCTTGAGTGGTTTTTCGATGACTGGGTTTACCGCGACCGTGGCCTGCCCGACTTTCGGGTCGACAGGGTTTATGCCCGACCTGTCCTCGACGACGCCAACAAACTGTCGCTGGTGACGGTAACGATCGAGAATCGCGGGGACGCCGGAGCTGAAGTGCCGGTACTGATCCAGACGGCGACCGGCGAGCGCACGGTTCGCGTGCTGGCGCCTGCTCATCAGAAGGTCTCGGCACGTTCTCAGCTTCCAGGAGCGCCGACAAAAGTCGTCGCCAACGATGGCAGCGTACCCGTTCGCGATTCAAGGGACAGCACGTACGATGTGCACGAGAACCCCGAATAGCGCCCGCGCGCGCTTGCCATTCCGCCGTCTGGGAGGCTACAAATGCAAGTTGGATTGCGGCAGCGCGACCCGCGCCCCTGCGAGGACTAATTGAGCTACATTCAATTCCTAGGCGCCGCTGGAGTAGTCACCGGCTCCAAGCATTTGATCAATACCGGCAATACCACCGGAAAGGGTGGCATTCAAGTTCTCGTGGACTGCGGCCTCTTTCAGGGCCAGAAGGAATGGCGGGAACGAAATTGGCAGGACCTGCCAATTCCAGCACGTTATATTGATGCCGTCATCTTGACCCACGCCCACCTCGACCACTCCGGCTGGATACCTCGTTTGGTGAAACAGGGATTTCATGGACCCATCTTCGCTACCCCGCCGACTATCGATCTGTGCGGCGTCCTTCTGCCTGATTCCGGCCATTTACAGGAAGAAGACGCGGCGTACCACAATCGTTACAAGACCTCGAAGCACGAGCCGGCGTTGCCCCTTTACACGATGGAAGAAGCGCAGCAGTGTCTAACGCTGTTTCATCCGGTAGATTTCGGCCAACCCAAGCGCCTGTCGGACGATCTTTCCTTTCAATTCGTTCGTGCCGCGCACATCCTCGGATCCTCGATGGCGGAGATTTCCCTAACATCCAACAGAACCGATACGCGCCTGCTGTTCACTGGAGACATCGGACGGGTGCGCGACAGCGAAATCTCGCCCGGCCGGGTGGTTTACTCCGGCCCAAAGGAAGGTGAGTCCTGCGACTACCTCGTCATGGAGAGCACATACGGAAACCGGGATCATCCCCATGAAGACCCCAGGCCTGAGCTCGCGGCGTTGATTCGGACTACGTTGCAACGTGGCGGGACCGTCGTGATTCCCGCGTTTGCGGTTGAACGTACCCAGAAGCTCCTCTTCATGCTCAAAGAGCTGATGGAGACGAAACAGATTCCACAAGTCCCAGTACATGCCGATAGCCCGATGGCCATCAAGGCAGTCGAGATATTCCTGAAGTACACGAATGAGTTCAGTCCAGAGACTAAGGCGCTTATCAACAAGTACGGCTCGCCCCTGAAGTGGCCTAACTTCTACTTTGACCTAACTACCGAGGACTCGAAGAAGATCAACCAATCCACATATCCGTCGATCATCGTTTCATCGAGTGGCATGGCTGCCGGCGGCAGGGTCCTGCACCACCTGATACAGCGCCTGCCGGACCCGCGAAGTCTAATATTGTTCATTGGCTTCCAAGCCCCCGGGACCCGCGGCTTTGACATCAAGAACGGTGCGAGTGAAATCAAAATGTTCGGACAGCTCGTACCGGTCAGGGCGCAGGTGGCCTCGCTGGAGCAGTTCAGCGACCATGCCGATACTTCTGAGCTGCTGGAGTGGCTGCACACTTTCCAGGCGCCACCTAAGCACACGTATCTCGTCCACGGCGAGCCTGCCGCGTCGACCCAGCTGCGCGAAACCATGATCCAGTCGCTTTCCTGGGATGTTCAGGTCGCGGCATACAAACAAAAAGTTCAAATCGTCTGACGAGGGAGTGCTTCGCAATGGCAACGTACGGCTTGGTCGAATATGCGGACGCCGACCCCGGAAGTCCGCGCAATTTACGACGACATCATGGCGACCCGCAAGGTCGATTGGATCAACAATTTCTGGAAGGCGATAGCTCACGACCCGTCGCTCTTGAAGCGCACCTGGGAGAGCATCAAGCAGATCATGGCGTCAGGCGCGCTCGACCCGCTTGTCAAAGAAATGATTTATGTCGCCGTCAGCGTCACCAACGGCTGCGAGTATTGCATCGCCTCGCACAGCGCTTCCGCTCGAAAGCAAGGTATGACGCCCGCGATGTTTCATGAACTCATGGCTGTCGTAGGCATGGCCAATGAAACCAATCGGCTGGTCAAAGGCTACCAGGTCGAGATTGACGAATCCTTCAAGACGCCGGCCCGGTAACACGCCTCGGATGTCCCCACGAGACTTCAGGCCTCCAGCTATAATGAGGAATCTCCTATGAAAGCCTACGTATACGTTTCGCTCAAGAAGACTGTTCTCGACCCTCAGGGGAAGACCATCCACGGCGCACTTAAAAAGATGGGATATCGCGGCGTCAGCGACTTGCGCCAGGGCAAGTACTTTGAAATCAACCTCGACGACAACGTCGGGCGCGATGAGGCCCAGGCCGAGGTGGAACGTATAGCCCGCGAAGTTCTCACGAATCCCGTGATCGAGGAATATCGGTTTACAATCGAGCCTTAGCCTCACTTACCTCGCGGGCACGTCCGACGTCACGACAGCAACTCCTGCACCGTTGCCTTGGTAATTCATAACTCTCACGTTACCCCCGAAATCGGATAAGATTTAGAAGTCACGTCCTGTCTCGCATGGACCGAGCGTTCCGGTCAGAACTGCTCGATCCCCAGACGAATGGAGCAAACCAGATGTGTGGCATCGTCGGTTACGTTGGAAAAAAGCGGGTTGTCCCCGTCATCATTGATGGGTTACGTCGTCTGGAATATCGCGGTTACGATTCAGCCGGCATCGCCGTTGCCGGCAACGGCGAAGGACTGCAGGTCCGCCGCGCCGAGGGCAAGCTGCGCAACCTCGAAGAAGCCATCCAACTGAAGCCGCTCGATGGCACCTATGGCATCGGCCACACTCGCTGGGCCACCCACGGCCGGCCGACCGAGGAGAACGCTCATCCCCATCGCGACTGCACGGGAAAGATTGTCGTGGTGCACAACGGCATCGTCGAGAACTATATGAGTTTAAAGAAGAAGCTCATCGAGGAAGGCCACAAGTTCCGCACCGAGACGGACACGGAAGTGATCGCACATCTTATCGAAAAAACTCTGGCCGATGCAGGCGGCAAGATGTCGCTCGAAGAGGCTGTCCGGACGACCGTGAAGCAACTTACGGGCGTATTCGCCATCGCCGTCATTTCCTCCGACGAGCCGAACAAAATCGTCGCCGGCCGCAACGGCCCGCCGGCCGTCATCGGCTTGGGCGAAAACGAGTACTTCGTCGCCAGCGACGTCCCCGCAATCCTGTACCACACGCGCGATTTGTTCTTCCTCGGCGACGGCGACATCGCCGTGATCACCTCTTCCGGCGTGCAGCTCACAGACTTCGATGGCAACCCCGTCACCCGCCAGGTTCAGCACATAACCTGGGACCCGATCATGGCGGAAAAGGGCGGCTTCAAGCACTTTATGCTCAAGGAAATCTTCGAACAGCCGCGCGCCGTACGCGATACTACCCTTGGGCGCGTTTCTCTCGACACCGGCAAAGTCTTCCTCGACGAAATGGACATCAGCGAAGACGACTTCCGCCAGCTTGAGCATATTTCGATTGCCGCCTGCGGCACAAGCTGGCACGCAGGGCTGGCTGCCAAGTTTATGATCGAACGCCTGGCAAAATTGCCGGTCGAAGTGGATTACGCCAGTGAATTTCGTTATCGCGACCCCTTGACCGGCCCCAAAGATCTCACCATCCTGATCACCCAGTCCGGCGAAACTGCCGACACGATCGCTGCCATGCGCGAGTCCCGCGGCAAAGGCGCCAAAACGCTCGGCGTCTGCAACGTAGTTGGCTCCATGATCGCACGCGAAGCCAACGGCACCATCTACACCCACGCCGGGCCGGAAATTGGGGTCGCCTCCACCAAGGCCTTTACCGCACAACTCACCGCGCTATTTCTCTTTGCGGTTTATCTTGGAGAGGTTCGCGGTACCGTCAGCTCCGACCAAGCGAAGAAGCTGCTCACGGAACTCACGCTGATTCCGGGCAAGCTCGAGGCCCTGTTAAGCGGCGAGGATGAAACCGAAGAGCTCGCCAAACGCTACCATCGAGCCCAAGACTTCCTTTATCTCGGCCGCGGTATTCACTATCCGATCGCGCTCGAAGGCGCCTTGAAGATGAAGGAAATCTCTTACATCCATGCCGAGGGCTACCCTGCCGGCGAAATGAAGCATGGTCCGAATGCCCTCATCGACGAGGAGTTGCCCGTGGTCATTATCGCCACCCGCGATCCTGATGATCCGGGTTCGGTCTTGCGGTACGAGAAGACGATTTCTAACCTGAAGGAAGTAAAGGCGCGTTCGGGCACGGTCATCGCCATCGCTACCGAAGGCGACGACGAGATCAAGGAATCCGCCGACCACGTCGTGTACGTGCCACAGGCGCCCGAACTGCTGTCGCCGATTCTGGAGGCCGTTCCGCTCCAGCTTCTTGCGTATCACATTGCGGTGCGCCGGGGCTGCGATGTTGACCAGCCACGAAACCTGGCCAAGTCGGTCACCGTCGAATAGTCCAACTCTCAGTACGGCAAAGGGCGGCCAAAGTCGGTCGCCCATCTTACTGGATCGCGGCTTTCTCCGGGAAACAGCGATCCATGATGCCAACGGCACCGGTCGGGCATCTAAGAAATGTGACCCAATCGACTCCAGTAACGGTTTCCACCACGCTGTCAGAGCCCTCGGTCGGTCAGCCCGGCAACCGCAAGCTGATGACTGCTCGCTTGCGCCGCTCGATTCCCCTGTCCGACCAGGTGAAACACTTGGAGTTTACGGTCGTCGATGCCGAAGAGTTTAATTTCATTCCCGGCCAATTCGTCTCGATACAACAGCCCAAGCCCGACGGCAAGGTCCACACTCGCGCTTACTCGATCGCATGCGCGCCACGTCCCGCTCCTTCGTTCGAGCTTTGCCTAAACCGCATCGAGCAGGGATTCCTATCGAACTGGCTCTGTGACTTGGAAATCGGCGCCACCGTCGAATTCCATGGGCCGCACGGCATGTTTACGCTGCGCGAACCCCGTCAACGATGCCGTCTTCATTGCAACTGGCACCGGAATTGCGCCGATTCGCGGCATCGTACATTGGCTTTTCGCCCAGTCGGACCGCAACCAAGGCCACGAATTTTGGCTGGTCTACGGCACTCGTCACGAAAGCGGCCTCTATTATCGCGATGAATTTCTGGCGCTCGAGCGGGAACATCCCAACTTTCATTACGTCCCTACTCTGAGCCGCGGTAATGCCGAATGGCCCGGATTGCGAGGGTACGTGCAAGAACACGTCCGCGGCATTGTCGACGAACACCAAGACCTACAGGCCTACATCTGCGGCTTGCACCAGATGGTCGACGCCAACCGCAAGTTGCTCAAAGAGGAACTCGGCTGGGACCGCCGCCGGATCATCTTCGAGCGTTACGACTAACGCACCACAGCACGTTTATTGCAACGCGCCATTCAGGAATCCGCTGACGTCCTTCTTAAGATGCGCCAGCGAGTCGCTCTTGATGTACATCATGTGTCCCGCATCGTAGTACCCGAGGCTGATTTTCGCCTGCTGCTGCTGATTCAGGTTCATGTGATTCAGGGTGTAACGGGTCGCGAAAAACGGCGTGGCCAGATCGAAGTAGCCGGATGCGACGAACAGCTTCATGTACGGGTTCTTCACGAAGGCCAGGCGCAGTGCGTCGCTAGTATCGGGATAGCCCTGCTGCGCCGACCCCCACTGCCACTCGCCAATACCACCACCCAGAACGTAATACTCCAGGTCCGTCTTATAGCCCAGCTGGGTCCGTACGTAGTCGTTAAACGTCGCTGTGAACGGAGGCCGGATCGCCGACTCGCTGGGGTCGTAGTATCCGCGGGCTGTGCGGCCACTGACGGGAGTTGCGGTAAACCGGCTGTCGAGCCGCCCGACCTGCAATTTCTGGCTCCGCAACAGCTCGGTGGTGAAGACCTGTTCCGTAATGCGCATGTTGTTTACATCCACCACGGTCCGGTCGATGCCGGTGAACCGGCTTACCTGGGTTATGAGGTCATCACGCTCCTGCGCCGTCAGCGAATCGCCTTTCCCCAGCGCTACCGTATAGGGTCCGGCGGCGAACTGCTCAGCCTGCGACAGTGCGCTGGCCAGATCGAGGCTCTGCAGATCCGCAGGAAGTTTCTTGTGGTACCACGCGGTTGCTGTGTAGGTTGGCAGGTAGAGAATGAATGGCAGATCGTTCCCAACATTGAAGTCCAGGGTCTCGAAGTTCAAAACCGATGAAATCAGCACCACCCCGTCAAGCGCCACACCGTGATTGACGAGGTAACCGCTCAAGCCAGCGGCACGCGTCGTTCCATAGCTCTCGCCAACCAGGAAGAGCGGCGAATTCCAGCGCTCATAGCGCGTCAGATACAGACGAATGAACTCTCCCACCGACGCGATATCGCCTTCGACGCTCCAGAACTTCTTCCCGAGGTCCTTCTTGGTGGCACGGCTGAAGCCCGTGCCCACCGGATCGATGAATACCAGGTCCGTCTGGTCGAGCCACGTTTGCTCGTTGTCGACCAGCTCAAACGGCGGCTGAGGCATGCCGCCGTCCGGAAGCATTTTCACCCGTCGCGGACCGATCGCGCCGATATGCAGCCAGATCGACGCAGACCCGGGGCCGCCGTTAAACGAGAACATCAGCGGACGCTTTCCTGTCGCGCCATCGAGCGTGTAGGCCACAAAGAAGATGTGCGCCTCAACCTCGCTGCCGTCTTCGCTCTTTATGGGCATGTAGCCGGTAGTCGCCGTGTAATGCAGAATTCGGCCGCCTACATGAATTTCGTGATGCGTGACTACCGGTGGCTCTTCTTTGGCCGCGGACGTCTTTTCGGTTTCCGCCGCGGACTTCGCTGGCTTTTCCGCCGGCGTAGCCGCCTCGGTTGGCTCCTTCTGCTGGGCCATCAATACGATGCAGCAAATACATGTGAAAACAACAAGCCCTACCCACCGGCTAAGACGCATCCCACTCTCCTAACGTCGATAAGAATCTAAGCCCCAATGTTTACCACGAGTTCCTGCAAATGTAACATGAGGCGCCGCGGCTCGGGACTTAGAGCGGCTTAGTTATTGGCGTAGGTAAGGAAAGGCTTTTGTGTCTCGGCTGGTGCCGAGTCCGATCAGGACTATGGCGCCGAGAGGCCGCGCAGGGCGACTCTACCCATGTGCCGACAGCGACGGTATTCGTGAAACCGGCCTGATCAGTAGGGGATGGGCCCTGGATGTGTATTAGTGAGATATAACACAATAACAAAAAACAAACATCACGACTGTTTAGAATCAATTATTTAGGGGTAAATTGTTCGTATGTCGTTGATTCATCAACTAGTTATACGTATCCATATGTGCCAGTGGGACTTAGGTGCGAAGATATGGCGTTTTGGCGCGAAATCTTGTCATACAAGTCATACAAGTAATACCACCAGTGTGTAATACAAATCATACAAGTATGATAGCTATTTTCGCCGCGCGAAAGCCCGAGGCCGGCAAAACGTCGCCCTAGTCGGGGCCGTAGTTCGGGAATTGTCAAAGAGCCGCTCGGGTTCGCGCGCTGGGCGCACAGTGACCGGAGACACCACTCCTTAGGCCCCACGAGATGCTTGTAAATGGAGGGAAGGTGGAACGCAAGAGGAATCGGTAGGGCGGGAAAACTAAAGTAACCAAAGCGAACCAAAATGGGAATTGGCCCTGTGCGGTACCCCTCGCACCGAGCCAAGAGCACATCTGTACCTGACGGTTACAGTAATGGTTAAAGAGGTCTAGCCGCCTTCCGCAGATCCCGTTCGGCCTTGGTAGCTTCACGACGGCGCAGAGCGCCTTCGTAGCGCCGCTTCTCGTCATCGGTTTCCGGCAATACCGGATTGACCGGCAGCCTTCTCCCATGGCGGTCCACCGCAACGAATGTGAGATAGGCCTTAGCGACCTTCTGACGGGAATTCGAGATGTAATGTTCCACCGATACTTTGACGCCGACTTCCATCGAGGTCTTGAATGCGCGATTGACCGACGACTGCAACACGACCATGTCTCCCACGTGGACCGGGACAAGGAAATCAATGTGGTCCATCGATGCCGTGACCACGTAGGAGTGCGAGTGCCGATGGGCGGCCAGTGCGCCGGCAAGATCGATCCAGTGCATGAGTCGCCCGCCCAATAAGGCCCCCAGCGGGTTGGCATCGTTGGGAAGAACCAGCTCAATCATCTCCGATTTCGATTCGCTCACCGGTCTCGCGATAAGACTCGTCTCGTCTCTTTCCATTTGCACCCGCTTCCAATCCTGAGCATCGGCGCCACCAGCATTACCGGCCGGACGGCTCCGTTCTTCACATTCTAACGGTTCGTACGCAGAGTGACATGCTCCATTCGCGGCTCCGCGGCATTGTGATTCCCCCAATGAGTCCTGTACCATCTCCTCGGACTGGAGTGAAAGTACCCATGGTCGATGAAACCCGGATCTCCACATTGCAGGAAATCCTCAAAGACAATCCCAGCGATGCATTTGCCCGATATGCACTCGGTCTCGAATATTCCTCCACAGGCGACGCCGAGGCGGCGCTCGCTGAATTCAACCAGCTTCTGGCCGCACACCCGGATTACACCAACGGATACTTCATGGCAGCGCAAGTGCTCGAGCGCGCGGGTCGTATTGCCGAATCACGCCGAATGCTCGAACAGGGCATCGCTTGCGCTCGCCAGTCCAACAATCGCCATGCCCAATCGGAAATGGAAGACATGCTGGAAGGACTTCCGCCCTCCGTCTGACTCTCGCGTATGATCGTTGGGCTTCGCACTTTTCTGATGCCGCCAGTGATTGCTGGTGGATAATTGTCCAAGCATGCACCCACTCGAGACCCTTCACAGTTCGCGCTCGCGCAATATGAAGATTTCCCCGCGACGCCGCTTGGCGCGTCCGCAACGAATTCTCTTTACCGTCGTGGTTGTCATGCTGTGCTGCACCGCCGCCTGGCCATGGCAAGGCAGCGGATCCAAGCCTTCGTCCAACCCGCTGTCTTCCCTGCTCAAAGAAAAGCCGAAGGCCCCGGTGGTGACGCCCGAATTGCCCGCCGCGATACCCGAGCAGCCGGTCCCGATCTCACTTCCTGACGTGGCTGCGCGCTCGATGGAATTGGGCCAAGCGCTGCGTGACGCCTCCGCTAAACTCCCCACTGCCGACCAAATTGACTCGCTTCAGAAAGATATTGGCAACAATGGGGCGCTGATCAATAGCAAGATAGAGGAAGCCAATCGGCTGCTCGCCGGCAACCCCAACTCTCTCGAGGTCCGAGAAGAAGAAAATTATTGGCGCGGGATTGCGGCATTTACTGCCTCATGGCAGCAGCAGTTACTGGCTTGGGCCAACGACGCGCAAGCCACCGTCAACATGGTGGACGCGCAGGAACCCGTTTGGGCA
>CAVVTL010000022.1:0-48996 GCA_963751155.1 uncultured Acidobacteriaceae bacterium
CATGGGCGGAATCAGCCCGCAGCAGAACGTCGAGGCCACGATGGTGGTCAGCCTGTATGACACCAAGCAGAAGTCGCTGGTCTGGCGGGGCATCGCGGAGAACACGCTGAACAACAACGGCAACAAGAACCAGGAAAGGAGTGCAGAAGGCCGTCCAGAAGATGTTCAAGCAGTGGCCGAAGCAGTAAGGTGACGTTGCGGAAGTGATTCGGGCTCGGCACGTTGTCAGAAGCTGCCGGGCTTGGTTTTGAGAGATGAGATCCAAACTCGGTTCCTCAAGATTCTGAAAGTGGGGAAAGGGAGAATGATGGCACTCCAGAAGAGCCAGAGGTTGATTCATGGGTTGCGTTGTTGCTGCTGAGCGCGCTGCTGTGCGCGACTGCGTCGGCCGAAAAGATCCGCGTCCACTACGACAAGTCGTTGGATTTTACGAAGTTCAAGACGTATGGATGGGCACCGCATGGAGCGGTGGCGCGTCCCATGCTGGCGCTCGATTTGGTCGGCGCGGTCGAGGACGAGCTGAATAAGCGCGGCCTGCAGAAGGTGGCAGCGAATCCGGACCTGATCATCGCGTTCTATGGGGCGGTCGATACGGAAGTGAGCATGACGTCGAAGAATCCGCTGTATAACGCGACGGGAGGTATTCCGCCGTTCGATCCGAGCATGACGTCGCCGGGGAATTCGCTCTACTGGGACGGCTACTACGGCAACTACGACGGTTGTGGTGCATCCCGGGCAATCTGATTATCGATCTGATTGACTTCAAGAACAAGAAGCTGGCGTGGCGAGGGTTTGCGGCTCAGAGGCGATCAGCCCGAATAATCCTGACAAGCTGATGAGCGAAGTCAACAGCACGATCACGAAGTTGTTCAAGGAATATCCGGTGAAGTAGGCGAGCAGTGGACTTCGCGAAGGCGCTTGCCGATTCTGGGTACAGGCGGCTGCCGGCGGGCTGGCTTGACGCTGCTGGGAAGGCAGCACCTAGTATCCAAAGCAAGCATGATTTTTCCTGCAGGACACCAGCCTTCTCGCCGCGAGAGGCAGCGGCTCATTTTTCTGTGCTAGTCCTCCTGACGGCCACGTGGCGCTTCGCACAGGCTCCCACCAGCGCGCTCGAATCATCGGTCGCCAGTTTCGTGGACATCGCCGAGAAGGCCGGGCTGACGATGACGAACGTGTTCGGCGGGGTCGACACCAAGAAGTACATCATCGAGACGACCGGAACCGGCGTCGCCATCTTCGATTACGACAACGACGGCTGGCCCGACATCTTCTTCGTCAACGGCACGACGCTGGAGGACATGAAGGCGGGCAAGAGCGGGCCGACGAATCACCTCTACCACAACAATCACGACGGCACGTTTACCGACGTGACCGAGAAGGCCGGGCTTGCAGGACGCCACCGGTTGGGGGCAAGGCGTTTGCGTCGGGCGACTACGACAACGACGGGTGGCAGGACCTGTACGTCACGTATTACGGGAAGAACCGGCTGTACCACAACGAGCATGGCGTCTTTAAGCTGGTGAGCGAGAAGGCCGGCGTTGGCGGGAACGGCAAGGAGTGGGGCGCGGGCTGCGCGTTCGTGGATTACGATCGCGACGGCCACCTCGATTTGTTTGTTGCGAATTACGTTGACTTCGACGTGACCACGGCGCCGGCCCCGGGAGACCGGCCGTCGTGCATGTGGAAGGGCGCTCCGGTGATGTGCGGACCGCGAGGATTGCCGCATCACAAGAACATCCTGTATCACAACCGCGGCGACGGAACGTTTGAAGATGTGACGGTGAAGGCGGGCATCGACAAGACGAATGGGCATTACGGGCTGGGTGTGTCCACGCTCGATTACGACAATGATGGCTGGCCCGACATTTATGTGGCCTGCGACAGCACGCCGAGCATTCTGTACCACAACAATCGCGACGGGACGTTTACGGACGTCGCGGTGGTGGCGGGAGCAGCCTTCAACGAGGATGGCCGCGAGCAGGGCGGGATGGGGACGACAGTCGGCGATTTCGACGGCGACGGACGCCTCGACATCTTCAAGACGAACTTTTCGGACGACACGTCGACGCTGTACCACAACAATGCGGACGGTACGTTTACCGACGTAACAACTGCGGCGGGACTGGGTTTGTACACGAAGTATCTGGGTTGGGGAACGATGTTCTTCGACTTCGACAACGACAGCTGGCCCGACCTGATGCTGGTGAACGGCCACGTTTATCCCGAAGTCGACAAGTTTCACCTGGGCAGCAATTACCAGGAGCCGCGGATTCTGTACCGCAACAACGGCGACGCGACGTTTAGCGATGTGTCGGAACAGGCGGGGCCGGGCATCACGACGATGGCGTCGTCGCGCGGGCTGGCGGTCGGCGACCTGTGGAACACCGGGCAGATGTCGGCGGTCATCAGCAACATGAACGACAAGCCCAGCTTGCTGAAGAACGAGCAGAAGTATGGCAATCACTGGGTTGCGTTCAAGACGGTGGGGACCAAGTCGAACCGCGACGGGATTGGCGCGCGGATCACGGTGAAGGCGGGGAAGCGACTGCTGGTGGATGAGGTGCGCAGCGGTTCGAGCTATTTTTCGCAGAATGACATGCGGGTGCACTTCGGGCTGGGACCAGCGGCGAAGTTGGACTCGGTGGAAGTTCGCTGGCCGAGCGGGCTGACCGAGCGATTCGACGACATAAAGGTTGACCAGATCAACAAGATCCAAGAAGGGGCAGGGGTCGTCGTTCGCAACGACCTACCCAAGAAAAGTTAAAGGAAGAATATGAAGGAATTTATCAAGCAGTTCCTTGCGTACGTACTGTCAGCGGCGATCATGGTGGCTTCACCGGGCGTGGCGGTCGGCCAGAGTCAGACTCCCGCGGCGAAACCGGCTTCAACGGCCAAAGTCGCGCCCAATGCCGGGGACCCGTGGCCGCGCGTCATCGACTCGAATGGCGCGACAATCTCGATTTATCAGCCGCAGGTGGAAAGCTGGACCGGCAACGTGCTGAAGGCCTACACGGCGGTGAAGGTCAAGACCGCGGGGAAGACGGCGACGGACTACGGGGTGATCTGGTTCACGGCCAACACCGAGGTGGACAAGGTCAACCGGGTAGTGACGCTGACGAACTTCAACATCACCAAGCAGAACTTCCCGACACTGCCGAACAACGGCAAGAGCTACGCCAGCGCGTTTACCGGCGAATTGCCGTGGAACCAGACGATCCCCCTGGATCTGTTGGAGAGTGACCTGGCCATCAACGGCGACGCCAGCGCGCTCAAGAAGTACGCGGTGCAGAACGACCCACCGAAGATCATTTACAGCGCGAGCCCAGCGGTGCTGGCGCTGATTGACGGAAAGCCGGTGCTGGGGCCGGAGCAGGACCACCTCCAGAAGGTGGTGAACACTCGGGCGCTGATCGTATACGACACCTCGAAGTACTCGTACTACGTGGCGTTGATGGATGGCTGGATGGAGGCGCCGACCATCGAGGGGCCGTACACGGTGGCCAGGCATGCGCCCACCAAAGACCTCAAAAAGATCGAAGACGCGGCGCAGAAAAGCGATTCAAACCAGCCACTGGGCAATCCGCAGCAGTCGCTGGAAGAAGCCTACGGTGAAGATGAGGTGCCTACGGTTTACGTCAGCACTACCCCGGCGGAATTGCTGATCACGCAGGGGCAGCCGCAACTGACGCCGATCCTGGGGACCAGCTTGCTGTACGTTTCCAATACCGGCAACGACATCTTCATGGACAGTGGCAACAACAACTATTACGTACTGTTGGCGGGGCGCTGGTTCAGCGGAGCTTCATTGCAAAGTGGGCCGTGGGCTTACGTTGCCGGATCGAGCTTGCCGACGGACTTCGCGAAGATTCCGGCGAGCAATCCGAAAGCGAGTGTGCTGGTATCGGTGCCGGGAACGGCGCAGGCCAAAGAGGCGCTGATTGCGAATTCGATTCCGCAGACGGCCGCCATTAATCGCACCGGAGCGACGCTGAACGTCAGCTACTCGGGCGCGCCCGACTTTCAGCCGATCCCGGAGACGCAGCTTACGTACGCCGTGAATACGGCGACTCCGGTGGTGTATGTGCCTTCGGCCGGCGGTTATTACGCGTGTTTCGAAGGGCGTATGGTTCACGTCCACGAGTGCGACCGGACCGTGGACAGTTGCGACGAACGTGCCTCCGGTGATTTATACGATTCCGGTAAATTCTCCGGTGCATTACGTGACCTATGTGCAGGTGTACGGATCTACGCCTTCGGTGGTGTACGTGGGCTATACGCCTGGATACTACGGGACGGTGGTGTCGTCGGACGGCGTAGTCGTGTACGGCACCGGATACAACTACGTGCCGTACGTTACGAATGCTTACTGGGTGCCGGTGCCTTACACCTACGGCGTGGGAGCAGGATTTGGCTGGAGCGCGGCGGCGGGATGGGGCCTGGCGTTTGGGGTGGGCATGGCGGTGGGAGCCTATTGCAGCCCGTGGTGGGGCCCGGTCGGCTACTGGGGCTGGGGCTATGCGGCTCCGGCATGGGGCTGGGGCGGCTACGGCGGCGCTGCCGCTGCCAACGTCTATGGACAGTGGGGCAATACGGCGTATGCGGGCACGCGGGCTGCGTGGGCGAATCCTTATACCGGGAACGTGGGGACAGCGGCACGAGGGACCTACTACAACCCGGTGACGGGGAACTCGGGCTACGCGGCACACGCAGCGAACTACAACGCGTACACCGGCACGGAACGGACTGGAACCAACGTTAGCGGATACAATCCCAGCACCGGACGGTCGTACGCTGGACAGGGCCGGACCGCGAGCAATGCATATACCGGCAATTATGCGGCGGGCGCGCGCGGAGCCGAGTACAACCAGAACACCGGTGTGGTGCACGGCGGAGCGACCGGAGTGGCAGGAAATGCCTACACCGGGCAGTCGGTGGCCGGTTCGCGCGGGTTCAGCTACAACACCAACACAGGGAACGGCGTGGCGCACGACAACGGCAACGTTTACGCGGACCACGACGGCAACGTCTATAAGGCGAGTCCGAGCCAAGGGTGGCAGCAGCACAGCAGCAGCGGCTGGGGTGCACCTTCCTCGGGCTTCAATCGCTCCTCAGCCGACAACGAAGCGGCGGCGCGAGAGCAGGGCGGCAACCGCTGGGGCAACTTCAGCTCCGGTGGATGGGGCGGCGGCCACGGTGGCGGTGGATGGGCTGACCGTAGTGGTGGAGGATTTGGTGGAGGCGGATTCCGCGGCGGTGGATTCCGGCGGTGAGGGTGCGTGGTCGCTGAGTCAGAGTTCAGATCCACCCTATCGTCCGCTGCGGCGGACGATAAGGGTGGGGCATCCAGTACTCCTGTCGTTGGGAAAAAGTGATTACTGCTCTTCCGGTAGAACCGGCCCTGAACTCTGCGCGTGATGTTTCATTTGCGCGGCCCGTGGTGAGGCATTTTACCGTGGGCCTTTAGGTTGCCGGTCTCGAGGTCGATCCGGTACAGACTGTGCGGATCCCAAGGGAAATCCGGGGCCAGGTGAAGCGCTTTCAGATGTTCCGGTGAGGCGACGTGTTTACGCGCGCTTTCCAGTGTGATGCGCTCGCGTTCTGCTTGACCGTGCTCGCCGAAGACGCCCGTCTTGCCGTCGCCGAGGAATTCGTGTAGCAGAACGATGCGGCCATCGCGGGCGTCATAGACGATGCACTTATGCGACGTGGGCTCGCGTGCCGGGAATGTGGACTGGAACTCCATGGCCTTCCCCTACGACCAGTAATTCAACATCAGGCGCCCGTATGCGAAGGCGCTGATGACGGTGATTTGCATGGTGAGACTGGTCATCCCCGTCCGCCAGACGGCCAGCGTTGTGTCGCTGAAATTCTCTGTGCCTTTGGCGGACACGACCTGGATGATGCTGATGGCGGTGTAAAAATTCTCGCCGTCGTCGACGAAGTTGGAGCGACCCAAGGCGACTTCGGCCATCGTGTCGTGGTTATCGATCTGAACGGTAGCCTGATAAATATAGGCGGGACTGCCCCACGCCCACCACGAGTATGCCTGCTGACCAACCATCGCGCACTCCAATGTTGCAGGTTCGCACCGCAATCGGTGAATCGGCCAGAGCCCCGATAGTACTGCCGAACCCGGTGGGTTTCAAGTGGATTCCTGCATCGAGAAGCACGAGGATGAGGCTTGCAATTACTTCTTCCTGGCGTTCGCTAGAGGCTCGGATTTGACGATTCCCTGGCCTTCTTTGACGTAGACCAGTTGGTTGGGCTTTACGTCTTTCATGGTGTCGACCTGGCCGCTGGGCCAGCGGACTTCGAGGAGATCGATCTTCTCGGCCTTGCCGATACCGAAGTGGATGCGCAGGTCGCTTTGCGAGATATAGCCGCCGCCGCTGCGGACTTCGTCGATCTGCTGATGGGGTTTGGCCTCGCCGGGAACGGTGGTGACGCACTTCACCCGCGCGCCGATGGCACTACGGTTGGACTTGACGCCGATGCACTTGACCTTGATCCAGTTGTGGTCGAGGGTTGAGTCGCAGCGGATGAGTTGGGGCATCCCGTTGACGGTGTTGACGACGAAATCGACGTCGCCGTCGTTGTCGTAGTCGCCGAAGGCGCAGCCACGCGAGGCGTTGGGGACGGTGATGCCGGGGCCGGCATCCTTGGTGACTTCGCGAAAGCGTCCGTTGTGCAGGTTGCGATACAGCAATTTCTTCTGCGGGTAACCGGCTTCGGTGGTGAGTTGCTCGACTTCGGGGTAGACGTGTCCGTTGCAGATGAGGATGTCGGGCCAGCCGTCGTTGTCGAAGTCGAGCCAGCCGCATCCCCAGCCTAGGTACTGGGTGTGCAGGCCAAGCCCGGCCTGGAAAGTGGAGTCTTCGAAGTTCCAGCCTCCCATGTTGCGATAGAGCGAGGGAGTGTCGCCGGCGAAGTTGGTTTTCAGGATGTCGAGATTGCCGTCGCAGTCGTAGTCGGCGGCTGAGACGCCCATGCCGGCCTGTGGCTTGCCGTCGGCACTGAGCACGCATCCGGCTTCGAGACCGACTTCGGCGAACTTGCCGTCTTTCAGGTTTTTGTACATCAGCGACTTGGTGGAGTCGTTGGCGACGTAGATGTCGGGGAAGCCGTCGTTGTCGAAGTCGGCGACGCAGACGCCGAGACCGTAGGTGCCGCTGACCTTGGTGATGCCGGCGCTTTCGGAAACGTCGGTGAAGGTGCCGTCGCCGTTGTTGTGGTAGAGGATGTTGGTGTCGCCCTTCAGTCCCGGCGGTCCACAGGCCACCATGACGGCTTTGTAGAGACACGGGCCGCTCTCAGGAACAGGAGCGGTCTTCAGGTCCAGGTCGATGTAGTTGGCGACGAAGAGGTCGAGCTTGCCGTCGCGGTCGTAGTCGAGGAAGGCGCAGCCCGTGCCCCAGCGAGTGCGCGTGCCGGCGACTCCGGACTTTTCGCTCACGTCGGTGAAGGTGCCGTTGCCGTTGTTGTGATACAGCACGTTCTTGCCGAAGTAGGTGATGAAGAGGTCGTCGTTGCCGTCGTTGTCGTAGTCGCCGATGCAGACGCCCTGTCCCCATCCGGAGTGCTTGAGACCAGCCTTTAGAGTGACGTCGGTGAAGGTGCCGTCGCGGTTGTTCTTGAAAAGGTGGTTGAAGGGTTCCTCGCCGGGCTTGAAGCCTTCGAGACGCGTTCCGTTGACGAGGAAGATGTCGAGCCAGCCATCGTTGTCGTAGTCGTAGAAGGCGACGCCGCAGCCGGTGGTTTCGAGCAGGTACTTGTTCTTGTGTTCGCCGCCGAAGATGGTCACGGCGTTGAGTCCGGCTTCTTTGGCGACGTCAATAAAGGTGACGCCGAGCTCGGCGGAGGGCGCAGCAGGCACGGCTGCTTCCTGGGCAAAGATTGGGAGGGGGTGGGCCAGCGAGAGCACATCCGAAAAGCCGAGAACGAGCGCAGTGCGGCAGAGGGATTGCAGGAATTTTCGACTTGACTGCGCCAAGAACAATACCTGCTGACTCTCGCGCTAGAGTTGCAGCTTATTTTGCGGGAGACGCTAGTGCGATGGCAAGCGCGCGCGGGTACCGGCGGGGTAGCAGAATGGGCGTTGATGCGCTAGACTGCGAATCGTGTCCAGCGAACCGTTGGATAGGAAAACCAGGGGGGTGTCTCAGTGCGCGGAGGATTCATTACGACTGGTTGGCTGCTTCATCACACTTTTCTTCCTGGTCTCGTTTGCCGTGGCCCAAACAGCGAACAAAGGGGTAGACGCCGAAGGCCATCAGTGGTGGCAGCATGCCGTGTTCCAGGAGATTTATCCGCGCAGCTACATGGACAGCAACAATGACGGCATCGGCGACCTCAACGGCATCGCGTCGAAGATGGATTACCTGAAGTGGCTGGGTGTGGACGCAATCTGGATTGCGCCGTGCTTCCCCTCGCCGCAGGTGGATTTCGGCTACGACGTTTCGGATTACGAGACCATCGATCCGATGTACGGCACGATGGACGACTTCACCAGGATGGAGAAGATCGGCAAAGCGAACAACATCGGTATCGTGTTTGACTTCGTGGTCAACCACACGTCGGACAAACACAAGTGGTTTATCGAGTCGTAGTCGTCGAAGACCAATCCCTATCACGACTGGTACATCTGGAAAGACCCGAAAGGGAAGGACCAGCCGCCCAATAATTGGACCTCGACTTTCGGCGGGTCCGCGTGGCAATGGAATCCGAAGCTGAATCAGTTCTACTACCACTACTTTTATCCGCAACAGCCGGATTTGAACTGGCGGAACCCGAAGGTGGCGAGCGCCATGTTCGACGTCAACGCGCTTCTGGTACAAGCGCGGGGTGGTGGGGTTCCGGCTGGATGCGGTGGATACGATGTTTGAGGACCCGAACCTGACCGACAATCCGACGCTTCCGGGCAAGGATGCGTACGGCGATCAGAACCAGGATGCGCAAGTACAACACCAAGCTGCCTGAGGTGCACGACGTAATGAACGGGCCTGCGCAACGTCGCGAACGAATACAACGCGGTGTTGATTGGCGAGACCTGGACAGCGGACGTGTCAGAGTTGAAAGAGTATTACGGCAAGAACCATGACGAGCTGCAGATGCCGATGGACCTGATGTTACGGACTTGAAGCCGCTGTCGGCGGATGTGTTTCGCAAGCACATTGCGCCGGTGATTCGTCGGGCGAATGGCCGGTATGGGTGATGAGCAACCACGACATCAGGCGCGCCTATCGCGCTTTGCCGACGGCAAGCATGACGACGACATCGCCAAGGTGATGGCGGCGATGTACCTGCTGCTGCGCGGAACGCCGATCATGTACTACGGCGAAGAGATCGGCATGCAGAACAACGATCCGACGCGCAAGGAAGATGTGAAGGACCCGATTGGCCAGTTGGGCTGGCCGACAGAGAAGGGAAGCGACGGCGAGCGCACTCCGATGCAGTGGGACAACGCTCCGAATGCCGGGTTCACCAAGGGGATTCCGTGGCTGCCGGTTCCGATGTCGTACGAGACGCACAATGTCGCGACCGAGAAAGCCGACCCGAATTCGATCCTGAATTTCTACAAGAACCTGTTGACCATGCGGCACACGAACCCGGCGCTGCTGGACGGCGATTATGTTGCCGTCAACGAGAACGACCCGAACGTCTACTCGTACCTGCGGCGCTACAAGAACGAGGCGGTGCTGGTGGTGCTGAATATGTCGGAGAGCGCGCAGACGGTCAGCTTCGACCTCGCGCCGCAAGGCTTCAGGGCGAAGCAGGCCAAGACGCTGCTGACGACAACGAAGGCCGGAGCCACACAGTCGCTTACGGGGGTGTCGCTGGCGCCGTACACGGTGTATATCGGCGAGGTGAGGAAGTAGCCGGCAAGTAATTGCCGGAGGCGATAGTGTTCGGAGATGGTGAAGTGGTGAAACGAGCTTTGAGCTGGGCGGCGGTAGTTCTTACGGCCGCCCTGTTTGTTTTCTCGGCGGGATTGAGGCAAGCTCAGGCTGCGCCGCGGAAGCCTCTGACGCGCCACCCAAGGCGAGCGGCCTGAATCTGGCGGGAAAGCCGGTTGATCCATTTGAGCAGGCGGCAGGGAAGCTGCTGGTCTTGATCTTTGTTCGTACCGACTGCCCGGTTTCGAATCGCTATGCTCCGACGCTAAAGGCGCTGGGCCAGAAGTATGCCGGCAAGGCGGAATTTGTGCTGGTGTATCCCGACAAGACGGAAACTCCGAGCGACGATTGAGAAGCACCTGCAGGAATACGGCTATCACCTTCGAGCCCTTCGCGATCCGCAGCACGACCTGGTGAAAATCGGGAAGGTGGAGATCACTCCCGAGGTGGCGGTCTTCAACGCCCAACGCGAACTTGATCTACCACGGGCGCATCGACAATTGGTACAAGGATTTTGGGCGCGCGCGTTCGCCACCCACGACGCATGAACTGGATGAGGCCATGAAGTGCCGCGCTGAACGGCGGTCCCGCGCCGGCGTCGGTCGGTGGCGTTGGGTGTTACATCTCAGACCTGCAATGAAGCGCCTGGCTTCGCCATCGAACGAGACGGGTGTTTCCGTTGGGCGCTGACGCGTCCTGGTGTTGTCGTACTTGGTTCCGGCGGCCTGCGGCGCGCAGACACCTGCGAGGCCGGCAAGAAGGTGACGTTCAATCGCGACATCGCGCCGATCGTGTTTCATTACTGCTCGTCATGTCATCGGCCGGGCGAGGCGGGCCCGTTTCCGCTGCTCACGTACCAAGACGTGAAGAAGCACGGCCACCAGATTGTTGCGGTGACACAGACGCGGTTTATGCCGCCGTGGCTGCCGGAGCCGGGCGAGTTGAAGTTCGCCGACGAACGCCGCTTGATCGGACGAGCAGATTGCGACCATCCGCAAGTGGGTTGACCAGGGGATGCTGGAGGGCAAGCCGAGTGACCTTCCCGCGCGGCCGAAGTTCGTGGAAGGCTGGCAGCTGGGACAGCCGGACCTGATTCTGAAGGCCGCCAAGCCGTACATGCTGGCCGCCAGCGGCATCGATCAGTATTGGAATTTCATTCTGCCGGTGCCGATTGACGGACCCCGCTGGGTGCGTGCGGTAGAGATTCATCCTGGCGACAAGCGACTGGTGCACCACGCCAACATCCTGGTGGATCGCTACGAGTCGGCGCGCCGCATGGAGAAAGGAAAAGGGGGCGGGCTTCGGCGGCATGGAGATCAGGATCGACTCGGAAGTCTTCGATCCCGACAGCCACTTTCTGTTCTGGAAGCCGGGAACGGTGGCGACGTTCGAACCGGACGGAATGGCATTGCGAATCGACAAGGGCACGGACCTGGTGCTGAATGCGCACCTGCAACCGTCCGGCAAAGTCGGAGCCGATCCAGCCGAGCGTCGGGCTGTACTTCACCGACAAACCGGCGACGGTGCATCCCATGTTGCTGCAGTTGCAGAACGACGCCGCGCTCGACATTCCAGCCGGTGCGAGCGATTTCGTGGTGACCGACGAATTCAAGCTTCCGCTCGGCGGTGGACCTACTCGGGGTTTATCCGCATGCGCATTACTTGGGCAAGGACCTGCTGGCGACGGCTACTCTGCCCGACGGCACGATGAAGACGCTGATTCACATCAAGCGCTGGGACGTGAACTGGCAGGCGGTCTATCGCTATGCGGAGCCGGTGCTCGCTTCCGAAGAACACTGTCCTGAAGATGCGTTACGTGTACGACAACTCGGAGGAGAACACGTCGAATCCGAACCATCCGCCAGCGCGCGTGGTGGGAGGGAACCTGTCTACGGACGAGATGGCGCACCTGTGGCTGCAGGTGGTGCCGAAGAATGATCCGGGCGAGCAAGGCGACCCGAGAATGGTGCTGCAGGAAGCGTGGGCGCGCCACGAAGTGGAGAAAGCGCCGGGCAGTTTCGAATCGCAGATACAACCTCGGCGAAATGCTGCAGGCGCGCGGTGCCTTGAATGAGGCGGTGGAACAGTTCGAGGCAGCGGTCGCGATTCGTCCGACGGACGCAGTAGCGAATAACGCGCTTGGCGGCGCATTGCTAGCGAGAGGTGATATTCCGGGCGCAAAAAGGCAATTCGAACTCGCGTTGAAGTCGCAGCCGGATTTCTTTGACGCCCACTACAATCTGGGCAACGCTCTGGCGGCGCAAGGCGAGTTCAACGGAGCTGCCGCGCGAGTTTGGCGAGGCCGCGAAACTGAATCCCGGCGATGCCAACGCGCAGGCGAACCTGGGAACTGCACTGGTGCAGTTGGGACGCCTGAACGAGGCGCGTTCGCACTACCAGGCAGCCTTGCGGATCGATCCCACGAACACATTGGCGCGCGATAATCTGCAGCAGCTCGATCAACTAGACAAAGAAGTCCCGCATTGAGTGTGTGCGGGGGATTTCGCCGGGTGGCTACTCAATGAAAGTCGGTCTGCTGGTTGCGCAATTGCTCGGCGGTTTTCAACTCACGCTCCGCGTCTGCGGTGTTGCCGATGTCGCGAAAGGCCTGCCCGAGCAGTTGGTGGGTCATGGGGTTGTTCGGGTCCATGTCGGCTGCGCGCTGAAGATAATTAATAGCCAGTACCGGCTCGCCCTTCTTCTGTAGCACCTTACCTAAAAGAACATACGGTCCGGTCGAAGTGGCATCAAGCCAGATGGAGCGCTGCAGCAAGCGCTCGGCGTCATCGTATTTCTGAATTCGGGAATAAGCGTCGGCGAGCTTGTAATAGGTTGCGGGATTCGCGGGGTTGATGGCTAACTCCTGCTCGAAGTCTTTGACGGCGTCGGGAATCTTCGAGGTGAATAAGTGGATTTCACCCAGCAACTGGTGAGCGAGCGGGAGCTTTGGATCCGCCGCGATGGCCTTCTGGGCGTAGTCCTCGGCGACTGGGGTGAACTCCTGGCGAAACAGGATGCGAGCGGTGAACAGGTAGCTGGCTGCGGAGTCGGCGGGCACGTCGAACATGCGAGCGAATGACTTGCGGGCGTTGGGGTAGTCCTTCGCCTGGATGTAGCTGACGCCCAGCACATACGACGCATCCACGTTGGCCTGCGGATACCATGACTGCACTTGTTCGAGATACGGGATGGCATCGTTGGGGCGACCCGCGCGATAGTAGGAGAGACCCAACAATTGGACTGCTTCCTTGTCGTTCGGGTTTTCGACGGTCGCCTGTTTGAAATAGTCAGCCGCTTTGAGGACATCTCCCTTGGTGTAGTAGACCATGCCAAAGGCATGCGACAGGCCAGCCGGCTTCGGCGTTTTGTCGGCCATCGGGTTCAGCAAGGCAAGGGCTTCTGCGTATTTGCCCTGCTGCGCCAGGCGGTAGGCTTCCTTGTATTCGCTGGCAGGAGCGGCGGCCGGAGACGGCTGGCCTGCACCGGAAGTGTCGGATCCAGGCTGGGCTTGGGCAAAGGAAAAGGCTGAGAGCACAGCTAAAAAGGCGGGCAGGAGCAATCGCGCGCAATTCGAATTCATCTCAATAGGGTCCTAGAGAATTAGAGCACACTTGACGCAGCGCGGAGGCTCGGTCAGGGCTTGAGCACTGGCGCTGCGGCCACTCCCACGTATTTGTCAGCGCCACCGTAGTAGAACAGGTAGCGATTGCCGCGGCGTGCCATGCCTTCCACAAATACGACATTGGGGACTTGGCCGACCTTCTCCCATTCCAGTTCGGGCCCGAAGATCGGCTGTGCGCTACGATAGAGCACCTTTCGAGGATCTTTGCGGTCGAAGATGGCGATCGCCGTGCGGTAAACGAGCTTGTCGTCGGCACCGTTGTAGATAAGCACGATGCCGATCCGACGTCAGGATGGGCGGAGGTCCGGGTTCGACCACGCGCGAGTCGAACTGGCCGGGACGACGGGGTAGCACAGGCGTCTTCGTGGCCTCAGTCCAATGAATCAAGTCCGTGGAATACGCGAGTCCCATCTGGTCGTTCTTGTCGGGAGTTGTTCCGAGGAAGTACATCCAATACTTGCCGTCGATTTTTTCGGGAACGATAGCGCCAGACTTCGTCCAGCCAGTGTTCCAGTTGCCCTTATAGGCAGGCAGGATTACGCCTTTACGTTCCCAGTGGATGAGGTCGCGAGAGGTCGCCAGACAGAGTTGCGCGTCTTTGGTGTTGTATCCGGTGTAAGTGAGGTAGTAGGTGTCTCCGAACTTCACCAGCCGCGGGTCTTCCACGCCACCGCCTTTTTCGTAATCCGCTTCCGGAGACAGCACGGGTTCGCGCGGCGCTGAAAGTGAATGCCGTCAGATACTCTCGGCGTAGCCGAGGCGCGAGTACCCCTTTCGCGTCTTGGGCGCGATAGAGCATGACGATCTTGTCGCTCATGCTCGATGACGGCGGGATTGAACGTCCCGGCGGATTCCCAGCCCGTGCCTTGCGGCGACAGGATCGGCGCGCTGGGAGACGCGTTCCATTTGCCGAAGGGAATCGTGTATCCGCGCGGCATAAACGGCACAGACCAAGCCCAAGGCCAAGGCAAGTGCGCCAAGGCGAGAAGCACTTTCGGCGATTCTGTGATGAAGACTCATGCGGACGGATTCTAGTCGAAGATCAATTCGGACCGCTGGGAAATCGTACGTCTTGAAGGAATCGAGCTGCGGGGCGTTAGCCTTTGATATCGTGTCCGGATCCTACGTTGCGAAGTCTATCAGATCATTCGTCGCACGTTTCGTTGCGTGGCATGCGTGCTGGCTCTGTCTCGTGCTACGGTGCCGTCGATGGCGGAGCAGTCGGCGGCGAAGAGCCCTGCTGCAACCGAGGCCTACAAGGCGGGAATCGCTGGCCGTTCGCCGCCGGGGACCTGGCAAAGGCGGAGACGGAATTCCAGAAAGCAGTAGAAGCTCAACCCGAAAGACGCCGACATGCAACTCGCGCTCGGCAAGGTGCTGCTGCACCGCGGCGACCTGGCCGCGGCTACACCACATTGCGTGGCTGCGATCAATCGAAGCCCGACATGGCCCAGCCCCATTTCTATCTCGGGCAGATTCTGTCGGTGCAGGGAGAGTGGGAGCAAGCCGTTCTGCAACTCTCGCGAAGCCGCCAAGCTGGCTCCGAAGGACGCGGACCCGCATCGCGCGCTGGCCCGTGCGATGAGTGCACAAGGCAAGTCACCTGAGGCGTTGAAGCAGGCGCGAGCCGCTGTGGACTTGGCTCCGAAGAGTGCGGAGGCTCACGACGAACTTGGCTCGCTGCTGGCGCAAGGGAAGCAGTTTCCCGAAGCAGAGAAGCAGTTCCAAGCGGCGCTTCAACTCGAACCCAAGTACCAGCCAGCGCATTTTCATCTTGGCGTGGCTTATCTGACCACGGGAGATGTCGGCGGAGCGCAGAAAGAATTGACTACCGCGACGAACATGGATGCCAAGGACGGGCGGGCGTTCTACTACCTCGGCGATGCATATCAGGCCGCGGGCGACAAAGACGCGGCGATCGCGGCCTATCAGCAGGCGGCATCGCTTGCTGCCCGATTCGCCTGCTGTCTACACCAAGCTGGGATTGGCGCTGCAGCGGACGACCGATATGGACGGCGCAGCCAAGGCATTTCGACGAGTGATTGAATTGACGCCAAGCGATGCCGACGCGCACAACAATCTCGGGCCTGGTATTGATGCAGCGCGGTGAAGGCGAAGCTGCGGTCAAAGGAGTTCCAGGAGGCGGTCCGTCTGAAGCCCGACGACTCCGGGATTTCGCGCCAATCTCGGCATCGCCTACATGCAGCTCTCCGATTTCGATGCGGCCGAGAAAGAACTTGAGAGAAGCCATCAAGATGTCGCCGGACGACGCCTCGTCCCACTACGACCTCGCGCTGACGCTGAAGCTCAAGGACGACCTGCCGGGCGGCCATGGCGGAAATGCAAGAAGTCGATCGATCTTGATCCAACCCTGGTGGACGCTTACTACACGTTTGGAATCACGTTGTGGCAGCAGGGAGAATTTCCCGAAGCCGTGAAGAAGTTGAAGAAAGCCATCGAACTGAAGCCCGATTATGCCGAGGCTTATTACACGCTGGGAACGGTTCTGAAACAAATGAATCAGTTGCCGGAGGCGGCCGAGCTGCATTGCGTGAAGCGATTCGCCTGCAGCCTACTTTCGCGGGCGCGCATACCACGCTGGCGGCGGTGCTGCGACAGATGGGCGACACCTCGGCTGCAGAGTCCGAAGCGCAGCTGGGCGACTCGCTGGTCAAGCAAAAGATCGGTCTGCAGGGCGCAACCTTCGCAACGAATTCCGGGAAAGCGCATGCTCGACGCCGGCGACCTGGACGGCGCGATTTCGCAGTTCCGCACGCGATTAAGCTTGCGCCCGAACCTCGCCGCGGCCCATTATCAGTTGTCCATGGCGCTCTCGCGGAAGGGAGAAAAGCCGAGGCAGCCGCGGCGAGCTGCAAGCGTGCAAAAGAGCTGGATCCCGAAGCTTGAAGCCAATCCCTAAAAATATTACTTTCTTGAGTCCTCCCGATTGTCAAAGTTCAGCCAAATCGGTTTTGTTAAGGAAAGTTTCCGAGTCTGCAGAGATCGTTGGCCATCCCTAACGCGAAAGATTATTGACTGCGGATCTTGACAACCCGCTTGACATCAATCGTTTCAGCGTTTAGTTTGGCACACAGTCGAGTCGGGGTGACTCGGGGTAGTTCCTAGTAACTGACAACGGGACCATAGCAATGAATTTAAGACTTTGGCGCGCAGTAAGCACAACGACGCCGTCGGTGACGATTTCATTCCCCAACGCGTCTGGTGTCGTTATTTCTAACTGCTTTTCTGTTTTCCACTTCAACAACAGTCGTAGAGGTTCCCAGCAACAAACAGTAGCGGGTAGGGGGGCGGGTGACACTGCCAATACGCCGCTGCGGAGGATGAAATGACAAAACGGTGGGTGTTGTCAGTAGTAGCTTGCACGGTTCTGGCATTGGCTTCGACCGCAGCGTACGGTCAGGCCGTGTTCGGAAACATCGTCGGTACCGCAACCGATCCACAGGGTGCGGCAGTCGCGGGTGCGAAGGTGACCGTGACCAGCACGACCAAAGAACACTTCGGTCACGACAACGACTAACGAGTCCGGAAACTATTCGGTCACGCACTTGATCCCGGACGTTTATAAGGTCAAGTTCGAAGGCGGCCGGGTTCAAGTCGTTCGAGCAGGGCAATGTGCCCGTGTCTGCCGACGGTACGCAGCGCGTGGATGTCCAGTTCCACGTCGGTACGACGAGCGAGACGATGGAAGTTACTGGCGAACCTCCGCAGTTGCAGACTGACAAGTCTGACATTGCGATTCGAGTTCAACAACACCTACGTTCAGGATCTGCCGACGCTGAACCGCAACTTCACGCAGTTTGAGTTGATGTCTCCGGGCACACAGAAGCTGACCGGTTGGAGCCACGCGACACGGAAAACCCGCAGGGCGGCCAGCAGATTTTCGTCAACGGCCAGCACTTCAGCGGAACCAACTTCCAGTTGGACGGAACCGACAACCAGGACCCGATCCTGGGCATCATCGTCATCAACCCCAATCTGGACGCGGTGACGGAGGCAAAGATCGCTTTGCAGCAGTACGACGCGGAAATGGGCAAAGCCGTGGCCGGCTATGTGACCGCCCAGACCAAGTCGGGCAGCAACGAATTCCACGGCAGCGGCTTCTGGTTCCGCCGCACCGGCGCCAACCAGGCACGCGATCCGTTTACCCAGTATCAAGAGGTGAATGGCCGCTACATCCCCGGTACAGCAAGTGGCAGGAGTACGGCGGATCGCTTCGGCGGGCCGATCATCAAGAACAAGTTGTTCTTCTTCGGCGACTACCAGGGTCACGACTAGCTACCGGTACCACGAACCAGTACAGCATTCCGACTGCTGAAGGTGCAGAGCACCTGTTCACAGACCACGGGCTTCTGCGACCTGAGCCAGTACCTGGGAGCGCAGCGGCGGTGGCGGCGGTAACGGCTTCCTGCAGGGACAGGTGTTCGATCCCAACACCGGCAACCTGCAAGGAAACGGGCGCACGGCATTTGCCGGCAACCTGATTCCCAACAGCATGATCTCGCCACAGGCTCGCGCGCTCATGGCGCTCTTCCCGGCACCCAACTCGGCGGGTAGCTCGAACGGCACGCAGCAACAACTACGTTGCCGGCGGCTCCGGTCCTTCAGTCCAGAATGCTTTCGATGGCCGTATTGACTGGGTCGCCACCTCGACTCTGAACGTGTTTGGCCGTTACAGCCAGCAGCTAGTTCAGCCTCTCTGGCGCACCCGGTCTCGGACAGGCTGGCGGCATCGGCTTCGGGTCGGGCGGATTGGCCGGAAGCTCGATCATTCATAACTACAGCGTCTCTGTGGGCGCCACCAAGACGTTCGGCCAGTCGTGGGTTGCTGACTTCCGCTTTGGCTGGTTCAAGTACAATCCCCAGACACACAAGTACTTCCAGGGAACGACCCCGATGAACAATCTCGGTATTCCGGGATTGAACATCACCAACCAGGGAGCGGCGACCGCCCTGTTTACGTCCGGACTATCCGGCGTTCCAGGGAGACGGAACCCTTACGAACTGGGGCGAGGGCCTGAACGTGGGCCGCTGCAACTGCCCGCTGATCGAGGACGAGAACCAGTTCCAGGGCGTCACCAACTGGACGAAGATGTGGGGCAACCACTCCTTCAAGTTTGGTGCTGATATCCGCAGCGCCAGCAACCTGCGTGTACCGAGCGACGCCAATCGCACGGGCGTCATCACCTTCAGCCATCTGAATACCTCCGATGGCGGCATTGGCGGTCTGGATCTGGCAACGTTCCTGTTTGGCAACGTAACCAATTTCCAGCGCTTCGTCAGCACGAGCCTGAATGCGTCCGAACACCAGTGGAGGTACTTCTTCTACGGTCAGGACACTTGGCGAGTCACTCCGAAGTTGACGGTTAACTATGGATTGCGCTGGGAACTCTACATGCCTGAAAGCGTCAACGCAAAGGGCAACGGCGGTTTCGCCAACCCGGTTATAGGCGGTGCGGGCGACGGCGTGATCCGCGTGGGTGGATACGGACCGTACGGCCTGAACGGGAACATCAACAGCAACTATCACGCCTTCGCGCCGCGTCTCGGCGTGGCTTATTCGATGAACGAGAAGACCGTCATTCGCATGGGCTTCGGTGTGAGCTACGACATGGGTGTGTTCGGATCGAACTTCGGACACGCAGTGACGCAGAACCTGCCGGTTTTGGCGAACCAGACGATCTCGGCATCGACCAACAACTCGGCAGCTTCGGATAACTACGTGGCGGCATTCAACCTGGCGCAGGGACCGGCGGCGTTCCAACCGATCGTGATCCCGGCGGACGGCATACTGCCTCTGGGTGGACCGCAAGGTAACGTACAGCCCAGAATGCGTCCCACCAGCCAGGTGCTGCCTGCTGTTATGACGTGGAACGTTTCGCTTCAGCGCCAGCTAACTAACAACTTGACGCTGGACATAGCGTACATCGGAGTGGAGGGCCGTCACGGGTTCGTGGGTGACGGTTCGGCATACAACCTCAACCCGGTGAACATCCAAAACTTCGGGCTGACGCAGGCAGGACTGGTAACCCAGAGCCAACGTCAGTACTACAATGGCATGTTCAGCACGCCGTACACCGATGCCAATGGCGTAACCACCAACGTGGTGTGCTGCAACGGCGGCATCATGGGCAACTACTTCGGCAACAATGCCAACAGTAATTACAATGCCCTTCAGGTCAAGGTGCAACAGAACCTGTCGCACGGTCTGCAGTTCATCGCTCACTACACTTGGTCAAGAGCCCTGAACTACACCGGAGGTAACCAAGGCTACTTTGCCGTAACTCCGCGCGTGGCTTACGGGCCGGACGACCAGAATCGCCCGCAGGTGTTCGTAGCCAACATTGTTTATTTCCTGCCGTTCGGCAAGGGTAAGCAGTTCGGCGCGAACGCGGGCAAGGCGGAGGACATGATCATCGGCGGGTGGCAGACCACGTTCACCACCAACTGGTCGGCGGGCCTTCCCTTCACCGCAACCTACAACGAATGTAACTCGGACCAGGATGTGGGCGTCTGCAACCCGAACAAGGGGAACAGTTCGCTCTGGTCGATGGGAGGCGGATCGCTCAATCCGTACACGCATACGGTCACGTACTTCACGCCGATCCAGGCCATGACCTCGAACTGTACAAGTTACGGTGCGTGGGCGCGGCCTTGCGCGGGTACGCTGGGCAACGCCGGTACGGACAGCCTGTACGGTCCGCGTTCGTTCACGACGGATGCGTCGATCATGAAGAACTTCAGCCTCACCGAACGGTTTGCGCTGCAGTTCCGCATGGACGCATTCAACCTGTTCAACCACCGGGTGCTGAACTTCAATCAGAACGCCGGCAACACCTGCGTCGACTGCATGAGCAGCACTGGCCAGTTGCTGAACAACGCCGGCCTGGTAACGAGCCTCGATCCCAACGTCACCATGCGTGCCCTGCAGTTTGCCCTGCGCCTGAGCTTCTAGTCAGGCAGCGGGAAATTCAATTCAACGGGAGGGAGCATACCTGCTCCCTCCCGTTGACAAGTATCGGTTTGAACCATGGATTGCTCCGGCTCCCGCTTCCCACCTGCGGGAGCTTTTTCATTGCAAAATGGGCCGGGGCCAGCGTGCCGATGGCAGACAAGCCTTATTCGTTGACCCTTGCCGTATGATGGCCGCACGAGGTCTGTGAGCACAAAGACTCTACTGTCCGTCGTTCACGGAACGAAGGCCGCACACAGGAGAACTTGCCAGACATGTACAACCATCGAACTACGCTTTGGTTTCTGGGCATTTCTCTGCTGGTTGTGCTCGGGTTTGCGTTTATCGTAACTCGGCCATTTCTGTATCCAGTCGCGTCAGCGATAGTTCTGGCCGTAGTTTTTTATCCGGCGCACCAGCTTGTCCTGAGATGGTCGAAAGACAAGCCGGGTCTGGCGTCCCTGGTGTCTACGCTGGCGCTGTTCTTTTTGTTCTGTGTGCCGCTCTTGATTTTGCTTACCGCAGCGGCCAACGAGGCGGTCGGGGCCGCGCAATATCTAACGCGCCGAAGTGCTGCCGAAGGTGGTTTCGTGGGGTTCCTGACCATGCTGGCGGACCGTGCCCTGCTGCTGGCAGGTCGATGGGTTGACGTTTCGCGCTACGACGTCAAAGGCGTGATCACTTCGCATATGCAGCAGGCGGGAGTGTGGGTGTTGGGATCGGGCTACTCAATCCTGGGAGGGTTTCTCCGGCTGCTGGCGAATTCACTGATCACCATCGTTATCGTATTTTTCCTGTTTCGCGATGGCAAGAGCTGGGTCCGCGGAGCGGCGAAGGCGCTACCGCTCCAGCCAGAACAGTCCCAGCGGCTTATCAGCAATATTTCCGACACCATCGTAGCCAATGTCTACGGCATTGTGTCTGTGGGTGCCGCCCAGGGCGTGCTGACCGGAATCGCCAATGGTGATAGTTGGTCTGCCTTCCCCTCTACTGCTCGGCCTGGGAGCGGCGCTGGCGTCGGTTGTGCCAGTCGTGGGAGCGAGTTTGGTCTGGCTTCCAGCCGGGTTGTATCTGATCTTCACGGGCGCAACCTGGAAGGGCATTTTCGTACTACTGTGGGGCGTACTGGTCATCAGCGCCGCCGACAACATCATTCGCCCCTGGGTGGTGAGCGGCAAGGTGGAGCTGCACCCCTTGGTTCTGCTGTTTTTCATTCTCGGCGGTGTTGAAGCGTTTGGGTTCCTGGGTCTGTTCCTGGGCCCGGTGATTGCTTCGGTGCTCTCGGTCTTGTTCGATATGTTCCGCGAGGAATTGTCGCGGCCAGACTCGAGCGCTGTGAGCCAAGTTGCTGGATGAAACGGCGATGGGGGAGCCGGGGCGCACGTCGGCGACCGGCGTAAGGTTCGTGAGCCGGATTCAGCTCTGTGTGCTGAACGGGTTGCAACAAATGATGCAGTTTCAGGTTAACCGCGGCGAGATCGTGCTTGCGCCGACCAATAGTTGTTGACAGAGCGGCCCGGGTACGAAATCCTGCCTTCATAATGGCTAACAACCGCCCCCCGAAGAGTAGCGCAAATCCACCCGGTACCCTCGCGGAAAAACTGCGGCATCTCAGTCCCAAGCGGCAAGAGATTATCAGACCAGTGCTGGAAGATCCGCGCAGCTACGTGCTTCTGAGCGTGCGCGCCTTGGCCGACCGGCTGGGTACTGACCCTGCTACGACGGTGCGAATCGTTCAGGGACTGGGATTTCCTACTTACAAAGACTTTCAACGGCACCTGCACGACCTTTCCGTGGCGTTTGCGACGTCGCTGGATACGATGAAGGCGGCCGAGCGACAAGGGGCGGGGCCAGCGACGTTTGTGCGCGCTGCACTGCAGCGCGACATGCAGAACTTACATGCCTTGAACAACAGCCTGAATGCGGAAAAGGTATGCGCCCTGGCCAAGCGGATTTTCGTTGCGCAGAAGATCCTGATTCTGGGCGGGGATGCCGCCTCGTCGCTGGTTCACCACCTGGAGTACCACTTCACCATGATTGGGCTGCCGGTTTTTTCGGCGACGACGGCCGGCCGGGTCAGCCATGTCGTGCGCACGGTCGGTCGAAAGGACCTGGTCATCGGCATCAGCTTTCGGCGCGGCTTACGGCAGACAATCGAGGGAGTCCAGACAGCGAAGCGAAACGGAGCATTCACGGTCGGCGTCACCGATACGTTTGTTTCACCGCTGGCGCGGTTGGCCGATGAGTGTTTCATCGCATCGGTGGAAACCCCGTCATTTGGGGCGTCGTACGTGGCGCCGATGGCACTCATTGACGCGATTGTGTCGGCCGTGGCAAACCTGAAGCCCAGACGGATCATGGCGATGGTCAAGCAAGCTGACGAAGAACAGCGTCGCGGTTTCCGCTGGTACAAACCGGAGTACTAGATCCGTACTCCGGGTCTACCCAACTTCCTCAGCAAGTGCGGTGAATCGAATGGCGCGGCAACCGGTTGCGATACGTTCCTGTCACACCATCGAAGAGTTTGAGGCGATGGTCGATCTCGAGATCGAGGTCTGGGGGTTCGGACAGAGGGACGTCGTCCCTTCGCAGATGTATGTGGTGGCCGCGAAGACGGGCGGACAGGTTTTCGGCGCCTTCGTGGGAAACAAACTGGTGGGCTTTGCGCTAGCCTATCCCGGAATACGCGACGGCCTGCCGTACCTGCATTCCCACATGGCGGGGGTTTTACCGGAGATATCGAGACCTCGGCATTGGCCGCAGGCTGAAGTTGGCGCAGCGCGAGGATGCGCTCGCGCGCGGCGTCAGCCTGATCGAATGGACGTTCGACCCGCTGCAAGCAAGGAACGCGTACTTCAACATCTGTCGGCTCGGTGTGGTTTGCCGGCGCTACCTGCTCGATGTGTACGGCTCCACGAGCAGTCCACTACATGCAGGGCTGCCCACCGATCGCCTGGTTGCCGAGTGGCATCTGTCATCGCATCGGGTCGAAGAGATTCTCGCAGGCAAACCGCCTGGGAGGCCGGAACCGGTCGAACTGGTCGAGGTTCGGCTCGAAGAAAATTCTCCCGAGAGCGCGACAGAAGCGCAAGGGTTGGCCCGGGCGAGATTCCAAGGGCTCTTTGCCAAGGGCTTCGTGGTCACCTGGTTTGAGCGGGCAGGCAGTGGCGGAACTTACGTGCTTGAGCCGGACGAGCTGAGCGGGAAGTAGAGTTCACCCTCGCGGCGCTCTCCAATGTCACGAAGCGCCCGGACTGCATACTTCTGGAAGTGTGGTGACTGGCGGTGAGCTTCGAGCGCTTGGTCGTCTACGTACTGCTCGTAGATGAAGAACCGCTGAGGGTCGTTGCGGTGCCGGTGTACGACGTACATCAGACAGCCGGGTTCCTGGCGCGAGGCCTGCTCCAGCTTGCTGAAGGTGGCTGACACTTCAGCTTCCTTGCCGGGTTTTGCCACCCAAGTTACCGCCAGCACGACCATATCATCCACCTGCGACAAGCTACGTGCCGCTGACCGAATCAAGCGCGCTGGAGAATGCGTCAATAAACATTGTCTGTTCGCGGTCAGGGCCGGTGGAAACGATACCGACCTTCGCTCCGGTTTGCTCCTCGATGAAACCAAGATAACTCTTGGCCTTTTCCGGGAGGCGATCGTACTGGTCGACGCCGTAGGTCTTGGACTGCCAACCCGGGAGACTGGTGTAAACCGGTTCGATTTTCTCGTATCCGGAAATCTGGGCTGGAATCTCCTGGCTCATCTTGCCGTCGATCTTGTAGCCAACACAAACTGGGATCTCGGCCAGGTCATCGAGAACATCTAGTTTGGTAACAACCAGCCAGTTGGTGCCGTTAATCATGTTCGAGTAACGAAGCAGTGGCAGGTCGAGCCAGCCGGTGCGGCGCGGACGGCCGGTCACCGCTCCAAACTCGTTGCCTTTCTTGCGCAGCTCCTCACCCACTTCGTCATGCAACTCGGTTGGAAATGGGCCCTCTCCGACGCGCGTGCAGTATGCCTTAGTGACGCCCGCGACCAAAGAGATAGCGTTCGGCGGAACACCGGTGCCAGTTGCCGCGCCACCGGAAGTCGCGCTCGACGAGGTCACAAACGGATATGTGCCGTGGTCGATGTCGAGCATGGTGCCCTGTGCGCCTTCAAACATAACTGATTCGCCTTCAGCAATTGCATGGTTCAACAATAAGGCAGTGTCGGTCACGAAGGGGGCGACCCGGTCGGCGATTGCGGCGTAATCGGCGTACATTTTGTCGGGGTCGATAGGCTCACTATTGAAGAGCGCATGGACAATGGTGTTCTTTTCCCGGCAGGCGTTCTCAATGTGTTTCTTGAGCAACGCCTTGTCGAGGAGGTCAGCCACCCGCAGACCACTGCGGGCCATTTTGTCAGCATAGGCAGGACCGATGCCACGTGAGGTTGTACCGATCTTGACCCGGCCTGGAGCATTTTCGGCGGCGAGTTCAATCATGCGGTGGTAAGGCAAAATGACATGCGCCCGATTGCTGACGAACAGGTTGCCGTCAACCTTCACGCCAGTAGCGCGCAAGGCATCGACTTCCCTTATGAACGCAAAGGGATCGAGTACCACTCCGTTGCCGATGACTCCACGGCATCCCTCGCGTAGCACACCGCAGGGGATCAGTTGCAGAATGAACTTCTTGCCTTTGATCGTGACGGTGTGGCCGGCATTGTGGCCGCCGGAGTAACGGGCGACTACCTTGAACCGCTCGGAGAGAACATCGACGATCTTGCCTTTGCCTTCGTCGCCCCATTGTGCACCTACAACGACCGCTGTCTTGCCTGGTTTCAACTTGCTGCTCCACGAGAGTGTCGCGATAGACGGCTGGCGCCGTGGCTTCGCGGTCACTCGGATTCGCACACAACACGCCTGCGACTTGCGTAATCAGCTTCGGAATTCTGGGATATTCGCGTGTAGACAGGCTATGTAACCCTAAATTTTACAGGGCTGGAAGGGCTGGCGCAATGTGCTCCAGAGGCAGGTCGGCGGGGCTTTGCCGTACACTGATTTCTCATGCCCGAATTGCCGGAAGTAGAAACCATTGCCCGCGGACTTCACAGGCGGGTCGCGGGAGACACGATCGAATCAGTGTGGTTGGGAGAAAAACCCGAACCGCTCAAGTCCCCTCCAGACGAGATTGCCGACCTACTGCAACATTCCCGCATCGTGCAAGTCCGCCGCGTGGGGAAGCATATTGTCTTTGATCTGGAACGGCCCCGCGGGCGGCATCGCGGCCAAGCCCAATACGGCCAGTGGATCGTCCACCTCGGCATGACCGGCCGGATGCAGGTCACTTCCCCCGAAGTTGATATTACCCGGCACACCCACGCCATCGTTAGGCTCGCATCGGGCAGGGAAGTGAGGTTTGTGGACCCACGCCGCTTCGGGCGACTTGCGGTTGCGAGAACCAAGGCGGATGGACTGGATGGCTTCGCGGCTCCCGGGGACGAGCCGCTGGAGTCGCAGGCAGAGCGCTTTGTCGAACTATTTCGCGGACGCAAGACGCCGATCAAGAGCGCCTTACTAAACCAGAAACTGCTCAGCGGCGTGGGCAACATCTATGCGGATGAGTCGTTGTTTCGCGCCGGGATTCGTCCCCGGCGGCGCGCCGCGTCTCTGACGAAGGAACAGTTGCGCAGGCTGCACTCAGCCGTTCAGGAGGTTCTGCGGGAAGCCATCGCGCTGGGCGGGTCTTCGATTAGCGACTATGTAAATGCCGACGGCGAGGAAGGGTTTTTCCAATTGCAGCATCGGGTGTACGGTAGGGAGGGCGAACCGTGCCTGTTGTGTAAGACTCCAGTCAGACGGGTCGTCCTTGCAGGACGCAGTAGCCATTACTGCCCTCATTGTCAGAAGTAATCGTTAAAGGGCGCACGCGTACCCCAGGTATTGGAGCCCTGGAACATTGAGAGGAGCAAGCGAACGACATGGGTAATTACTCCATTGGAGTCGATCTCGGAGGTACAAATCTTCGTATCGCGGCGGTCGACGGTGACGGGAGGCTGCTGGAAAAACTTGAGCTCGGAGCCGAGGTATCGCGTGGTCGCGATTTTGTCATCGCAGAAATGTGCAAGGCGATCGAGACGTTAAGAGGAAAGTATAGGGACTCGGGGCAGTTGCTTGGCATAGGCATTGGCGTACCCGGCTTCATCGATATGGCCGCAGGAATGGTGATGGAATCGCCGAACCTCCCGGACTGGAAAAGTTTCCCGGCGCGTGATGAAATCGAGCGGCGCCTCAATACCAAAGTTATCCTAGAGAACGACGCGAATTCCGCTGCCATGGGAGAAAAGTGGCTGGGAGCCGGCCGACAGCTGGAACACATGGCGATGTATACGCTCGGAACGGGAGTTGGCGGAGGACTTGTGTTTCATGGCCGCCTGTGGCACGGCACGATGGGCATGGCGGGAGAGTTAGGCCACTTCAACATTTACGCTAACGGGCATGCCTGCGGGTGTGGAAGCCGCGGCTGTCTCGAGCAGTACGCTTCTGCCACAGCCGTAGTACGCATGGCGCGCGAGGCCGTCGAGCGCGGCGAGTCAGCCGAGCTGGAGCGGCTCTCGCATGATGCCGGTCAATTTACCTCCCGCTCGATCTACAACCTCGCGGTGCAGGGCGAGCCCGCAGCGAAGAAAGTATTCGAGAACGTCGGTCGTGCCTTAGGAATCGGCATCGGCTCCATGGTCAACGCACTCAACCTTCCCATGTACGTAATTGGCGGCGGAGTGTCCAGCGCGTGGGACGCGTTCGCTCCGGCGATGTTTGAAGAGATGAAGTTCCGTTCGTGCATTTACTTGTTGACGTCGCCTGACCGTATCGGCCACGAGAAGGGAACCATCGTCACGCGCGCTCTATTGGGCAGCGATGCAGGACTCTACGGAGCAGCGCGGCTTCCCATGCTGGAAGGCTTCTCGCAGGTCGAGAAGGGAAGGCATTGACCCTTATTCTGAGCGTCATCGTCTTGGACGGCGGGTCTTGCTTGGCGGCCTCTGCGGCTTGTGCTCGGGTGGCATGGTGTAAGAGTTGCGGCGAGGGGAAGAGACCGCCGTCTTCAAGGCCGTGACCTCTTGTGTGGTCAGCGCGCGGAACTTCCCCGATTCCACATCGAGCTCCAACGGACCGTAACGCACACGCTTGATTTTCTCCACGTGGTGCCCGATCTGCTCGAACATGCGGCGGATCTGACGGTTGCGTCCTTCAATCAGTGTGATCTCAAACCAGGGGTTCGCGGCTTCGCGCAACAGCTTGATTCTCGCACGGCGATGTCTTCACCGCCGCCGATCGCCGCCTTGACGAACCTGCGCTCTGTTGCGCCTCGGGCGATTTCAGCGGAGCCCGCTCAGCCGGCAGGAATATCCCTGCCCGCAGCTTCGCGATGTCAACCTCGCTGGGCTGGCCGCTCACCTTCACCAGGTACGTCTTCGGGAACGTGCGAGGAAGCGTGGGTGAGTTTCTGCGCCAACGCTCCGTCATTGGTCAGAAGAAGCAGTCCCTCGCTGAGGTAATCGAGCCGGCCAACTGGATACACGCGGGCTTTGACGCCACGTAACAAATCGAGGACCGTGGGACGTCCTTCGGGATCACTGACCGTGGTGACGTGACCCTTTGGTTTGTTGAGCAGAAGATACACATGGCGCTCGGCACCGCCCAGCAAGCGCCCATTGACCTTGATACTGTCGACTTCTGGGTCGGCTTTGGTGCCAAGTTCAGTTACGGTCTGGCCGTTGACGGAGACCAGACCTCCCGTAATCAGCTCTTCGGCTTTGCGGCGGGACGCGATTCCAGCAGCGGCGATAAGTTTTTGTAATCGTTCAGCGGCCATAGTCACACACCTTAATCGGACAAACTTCGAGTCTTGCGCGAGAACAGGCCGGCTCGGTCTAATTGACTTGCAGCAGCCAGCCGCTGCCGCCTCTAACTGTGATCTTCTTGGGCGACTTGAAAGTGATCTGTCCCGTACCAGTCCCACCGATGCCGCTGACCAGCGTCAGGCTATCGTCCCCGTAGACTCCGCAAGCGTTGGTGGAGAAAACCCAGAACGCCTGCTCTGCCTTGTTAACTCCCGGTCCAACGCAGCCAAACTGCGGATTGGCCATAGGCACTCCCAAAACCGCACCGGGCTCCGGAATTCTCCCGACAACCTGGCCGTTCCCCCTCACGACCTTCTGGCCGTTATAGGCGATTTGTCCGCCTATCTGCGACAGGTTCAGGTCCCAGACCGAGGTTCCATTGCCGCCGTTGGCGTTCGCAGGCTGGCGTGCCTGTGCCACTAGTTCCATAGTGGCGTAGGCGCGAAGCCCAACGCTAATTGCGACCGGGTGTTTATCGACTTCAATCTGGTCAAACTTGACCGTGATCTGGAACGGATTGCCCGCAGACGCGGGAGACACCGCTACGATGTGGCCCAGAATCTTGGAGTCACGCTTGATCTTGCCTCCGTGAGGCAGCGGAACATCTTGCCGCAGCTTGGCCGAGATTTCTTCGCCGGGCTTGCTCTTGTCGGAATCGAAAGTGTTATCGAGCATGGCGGGCAGCAACGTGCCCGCCGGAATCTGTTGGCCCCACAGGCATGAACCTGCGAGGCAGAGAAGCAAAATGGCTAAGAGTCTGCGCATGGGATGATTCAATCACACCGTCCGAACTGCTGCCACCTGTGTTGGTTAATTCGGGACCGCCGGATCACGCCTCGCCATCGGGCACGCGCGCCGCCGCGACGTCGTCCACAGTTGCAGCCTTTGGCTCTGCGCCGGGCTGGTCTGCTGGCATTTCGGCCCCAGCGAGTGCTTCCTGTTGCTCTGTCGAGGCATAGGTTGCGCCCGCCACCGGTTCGACGGCGGCCGGCGAAAAAAGGTCTGCCTGGGGGTCGCCCAGCTTCTCGAACTCCTCCATGCTGGGCAGCTCCGATACGCTGTCGAGCCCAAAGCGAAGCAGGAACTCTTTGGTCGTCTTGTAGAGGATGGGACGGCCGATCACCTGCTTGCGTCCACCCGTGGTGATGAGCTTACGGTCAAGCAGGGTGGCTATGACTCCCGAGGAATCGACTCCACGAATTTCGCTGATCTCCGGAACCGTTACAGGTTGCTTGTAGGCGATGACAGCTAGGGTTTCAAGGGCCTGCAAAGACAGCCGGACGGGAGGCTTCAAGCTCTTGGCAAAGCCGACTACCACGTCGTGATGCTCGGGCTTGGTGCCCATGCGGTATCCGCCAGCAACTTGCCGGACTTCGACACCATGGCTGCCGTCCGAGTATTCCGCGGTCAATTCATCCAGAATGGTCTCCAGATAAGCCTTCACCCGCCGTGATTGGTCTTTCTCCAGATCGCGTTGCTGCTCTTCGGTGAGTTCCGGGATATCCGTCGGCTCGGCGCTAGGTTGTTCCGGGAGAGTCGCAGAGTCTGCTCCGGAATCGTTCGCGGGCTCATCGGCAGGCATGTCGTCAGCATCTTCGTCCGACGGCTCGGGTGTGCCGTCAGACAGCATTTGATTTAACGCCAAACGTGCGTCTTCCTCCGCGCGAAGTTCCGCGAGCGCAGATTCCCGCAGGAGGGAAGCAAGTTGGTTTAGCGTGACCGGTTCTTCGGTCGCGTAGATGACGGCTTCGACTTTGGCCTTTACGCTCATCAGTAGTCTGTCGTTTCCATTCCGTTCGATCTACCGCCAATCGTCCTTGATGGTGGACTCGTCAGCCACCAAATCGTCGAATGCGGTGTGTTTTTTCAGTACGATCTCTCCAAATACCGTTTCCTGGCGCGCCAGTACCGCCTGCAAACGAATCAGCTCCAGAATGGCCAGAAAAGCGCACACCAGTGCCGATCGCGAGCGCAGGCTGCGCAGCAGCGACTTCAGGCGGACGGGTTGCTCTTCCAGCGACAACCGTCGCCGCACGTATTCAATCATCTGCGACACGGTGACGTTGTCTTCTGCAACGTCGAACGCGGGCTGGGTGCGCGCCCGGTTCAGGATCTGCTGAAACGTGCGGACCAGGTCCACTACGTCGGCGGCCAGCTCCGGCTCAGCGCCTTCAGCATCGCGGAATTCCTTGAGGGCTGGGTTGGTCCAAACGGCTTCTTCAATCTGTTGTTTCTGCAGCAGCATCTGTGCCGCGGTGCGAAAGCGTTCGTGTTCGAGCAGGCGGTTGACCAATTCCATGCGCGGGTCGTCGGCCATACCCGTAGCGTCGGGGTCGCGAGGTAACAGCATCTTGGACTTGATGTGGATGAGCAATGAAGCGGTGTAGATGAACTCCGCGGCGACATCCACGTCGAGCTGCTGCATGTTCTCGACATAATGCAGGTATTGCGCGGTGATTTTCGCAATCGGAATGTCGTAGATGTCGATGTCTTGCTTGCGGATGAGGTCGAGCAACAAGTCGAGCGGACCGTCGTAGACTTCGCCGACGCTCACCGAGAAGGAAGACTCGTTCGCGGGGTCCTTGCGCGGGCTACCCGAAGCCGGGGCGGGCGAGTTGGCGGATTGTGGCTGCTCAACCATGGTTATGGGTTCTCGCCATTCAACGCGGGCGGTTCATACTCGAACGACAGGTTGGCCGCCGCGCGGACCTCGTTCATTGTAGATTCGGCGGCCTTGCGGGCCTTGGCTGAACCAGACTCCAAAAGGTCCCAGGCGAGCTTCGGGTTGGCCTCATATTTCGCGCGGCGCTCCTGGATTGGCGCCAGTACTTCCCACAAACTGTCAGCTGCCCACTTCTTGCACTCGATGCAGCCAATGCCCGCACTGCGGCAACCTTCATACACCTTTGCCATCGTTGCCGGACTGCTGAAAATCTTGTGCAGGTCCCCAACCGGGCAAACGTCCGGATTGCCAGGATCGCTGCGCCGTATGCGCGCAGGGTCGGTCACCATCGTCTTGAGTTTCGACCGCAACGAAGCCTCGGGCTCACTCAACAAGATGGTGTTGCCATACGACTTCGACATTTTACGACCGTCAGTTCCGGGGAGTTTGGCGGCCGGAGTCAACAGCGGTTTCGGCTCGGGGAATACCACTTCGCGCTTGGGGTCCACCACACCCGGCTGAATTTTCCGGGGGTAGAACTGATTGAACCGTCTTGCTACCTCGCGGGTCAGCTCCACGTGGGGCACCTGGTCTTCGCCGACAGGCACAAAATTTGCTTGATACATCAGGATATCGGCCGACTGCAACAGAGGATAGCCAAGAAAGCCGTACGTGCTGAGGTCTTTGTCCTTGATGTTCTCGCGTTGTTCCTTGTAGCTCGGAACCCGCTCAAGCCATCCCAAGGGGGTAATCATGCTGAACAACAGATGCAGCTCAGCGTGCTGCGGCACGTGCGACTGGATGAACAAGGTGCTGCGTTCGGGATCGAGTCCTGCCGCCAGGTAGTCGATCATCACTTCCAGCGAATTCTGCTTAATGTTGCGCGTGTCGGCGTAATCCGTGGTCAGCGCGTGCCAATCGGCGATGAAGAAGAAGCAGTCGTAATCATCCTGAAGGTTCACCCAATTGCGCAGCGCACCTACGTAGTTGCCGAGGTGCAGCTTACCGGTGGGGCGCATGCCGCTCAGGATGCGGCCTTTCTTAAATGGCATAGGATCAGGCATCAGATTCGCAAGAGTGCGTTCAGCACTGAATAAAAGAACACAAGGAACGGAGTTGCCACCGAACCGACAACGGAGCATCCGGCCATCGGCAGCACAAACATGACAATCACCAGCCCAAAGTAGCCGACCCGGTCATAGATCTTCAGCGTTTCGTAGGGCAAAAAGTGCCGGATGACATGGCTGCCGTCCAACGGAGGCAAAGGAATCAAATTGAACACGGCCAGTATCACATTGATCCAGATGGCCTGCTTGAACATTTCCACCAATGGATCACTGAGGTTTGTCCCATGGCCGAACGGCGAAACACCGCCAGGCGTTCCACGCAACATCACAGCCAAGATCAGGACGGCTACGAATGCAGCCAGGAAATTGCTGACAGGTCCCGCAACAGCAGTGAGGATATCGTCTCGAACCGGGTTCTTGAAATTCCGGTCATCAACCGGCGTTGGCTTGGCGTAGCCAAACGGGGGAAAGCCGGCCACGATCAGCATTGCCGGCAAGAGAATAGTGCCGAATAAGTCGATATGGACCAACGGGTTGAGCGAAATCCGCCCCAACATTTTGGCGGTCGGATCGCCTAAACGGTTGGCCATCCAGGCGTGCGCCGACTCGTGGACGCTGATGGCAAACAGCAATACCACGACTTCGAAAAATATGGTGACAGGGTCTCGCAGCATTGCACTTTGACTTCGATACTAACACGCGGGACCTCCGCAAATTCGAGCCGACGGAGCCGCAACTGCACCAAAAGTGGGTACTTGCGCCCTATAAGCACCTTATCTGGGCGACTTCGGTGGCGGCCATTCCGACCACGAGAGGCAGCGATCAGCGGGGCTGGATTTAGCCAGCGCGGCAAAGTTCCGGGAAGGTCGTCACCACCTCGGCTAGCGTTGTTGAGCTTCGGCGGTCGGCGCAGTGATGGCAGCGACGTGCGGCTTGTCGAGTGGGCCGGAGATAGCGTAAGAATCCCCACCGGAACGCTCGAGGCGAAGCTCAAGCGACCGGTCAAGGCCGGCACTCCCGCTTACGATGTAGTTAACCCCTGGCGATTTCAATTCGCACAGCTGGCACGTCAGGGTACCGTTGCCCAGCGCGATGTCTCCCTTGAAGCTGGTGAACGACAGTGGCGCCGACTTTCCCTCCAGCTCTATGTGCCGGAAACTGCCGCCGGTCCACTCAAAGTTCGCCGAAGCCGTGGCCGAGTCGCGCAGTTGAGCCTTGTCTAGTCCGGACAGGCCTATGGTGTACTGCCCGTTCAGGGTTCCAGTTGCCCAGGGGTCGTGCATCTGCGATGACACTTGGGCCATTGCGACCTTGCTGACAGAGCCGGAGCCATAAAACTTTGGTGTTGTCGATGAGAAGTCGGCGTCCCAGTTGCCGGTATGGTGTCCGCCCAGGACGTCGGCCTTAAGTTCCCTGAGGTTGAGGGTCCCGGCGTTCATCTCCAGGTTGGCGCTTACGTTGGAAGCGATCACGTCGGCGATGACAAACCGGCCGATCGAAACGCGTCCACGCCCGCGAAGTTTCAGCAGCGCACTGTCGTCGCGCTGCCCGCTGGTTAGCAGGTGATACCACGGACGGCTTTCCAAAGTCGGATTCACGAGCTGATTGATCTCAGCCAGGCTGGTTTCAGGGGTGTGCAGGTCGAAGCTGACGAGGCAAGTTCCCGGCACGGAGCAGTGCAGTGGGAAGCTCGCAGAACCGGAAATCGATGGCCCATTCTTAAAGGTCCCCGAGAACGAGTTGATGTTGACTGCCTGTTCGGCTAGCGCAACCGACGCCACGCTGACTTGCATCGGCTGCAACACTCCCTGAATTTCAACCAAAGCGTCTTTCACTTGTAGTTTGCCTGAGGGAACGGGAGGTGCGAACCCGGTCCACGCGCCGGCGATCGAAAAGTCGATCAAGGCGTTTCCGGCGAGTCCAATTGCGGGAGTTCCCACACCCATCGCGCGAGCAATGTTGGTCAATCTTGTCAATTCCGCGTCGCCGCGGAGGCTGATATTGTATTGAGCCAGGTCAAAGAAACCCTCCGCCGAGGCTGGGGAGACCGCCCCCAGCGGCATGGCGAACGGCTTAACCACGACCCGCAGCGGTGAATTGCCCGGCTGCACCTTCGCCGACGGCCCCCTTTGAGGCTTCGTTGAACCGCGCTTATTGGTAGCCGCAGGAACAGCAAACTCAATCGGACCCAATTCAAGGTCCTGCTGCAGGACTCTTGATTGGAGTGCGAACCGGGAGGTGTGTCCTCCGCCGGCCCAAACCGGTGAAGCTCCTGGATCGCGCCGAACCGTGAAGATCGCATCGGCGGTGCCCGTGGCCGTCAGATCGTCAGGCAAGTCTTTCTTGGTATGCCTAGCCAGCGCTACGATACGTTCCAGCGGAATCTGCTCCGCCGTGACGCCGAGATCGAACGCCTGGCCATTCCAGCCAATGTACTCGCCGCGGACCATCAATAACCCAGGACGGACTGGCGCCTGGCACTGAATCCCACGAAGCGAATCGTCCGGCGAGGAATAAGTCCCGGTGCAGTGAGCCGAAAGGCGCAGCGCTTCGCCGAGGGCAATGTCGTAGCGGCGGAAATCGTCGAGCTGGGCATCCATCGTGGCGGCCATTGCCGCGGGTGTTCCTGACAAAGTGGCGCTAGAGGTCAGGGAACCGCGCCATCCTCGGTCTCGACCGTATACCAATGCGGTGACTTGGCCAAGCTGGCCTTTGGTGTAGTTGAGCTTGAGTTTCAGCGGCGTATCTCGCAGTTGCGCTGCCCTCTGAAATTCACCCTCCACCCGAAGGATTCCGGTTTCGCTAACGGGCACGTCACCCCGAGTGGGACGCGCCTCCAGACGCACACCCCACTGGTCTGCGGTATCCATCCAAAGGGCAAAGTCGGCATCGGTGAATGCGAAGGCCTTCTTGGTCTGTCCAAACTTGAAATTGATGCGCCCCGCGGTTGCTTCTACGTACGGGAACCGCGGCTTCGATTCCGGTCTGGTGCTTGCTGTCGGCGCCGATTGCGCCTGCGAGGCGCGTTCCACCAAGTCTTCGAGGTTCCAGCGATCGTCGGCGCGGCGCACGAGATTGAGGCTGGGGTTCTCGAGGGCGAGAGTTCCGATTTCCAGTTTGCCCCGCCAGAGCGAACTGAGGCGCAGGTAGGCCGTGACCGTATCGGCGCGCAACATCGGTTCGGCTCCGTAGCTGGGACTATCGGCAACCACAAAGCCCGACAGGACCATTCCCGGCCGGGGCATCATCTTCAACTCGATGCCCGCCACCGAGACATCACGGCCCAACGCTCGCCCGATAGCAGCAGCCACCTGGCTGCGATAGCGATTGACGTTCAAAAAAGGCGGCACAATGATGCCGGCCAAGACGACGCCCACGGCAACCAGTATCCACCGTGTCCGCCGTGACATGCCGCCTGCCATCAGCGCACCACGTGGAACATCCGGGACCAGCGAGTCTGGTCGAAGAAGTGGAGCACGATGGTCCCGAGGAATTGCAGACGTGTCGGCGATGCTGGTGCGAGTGTACTCGTCCCGAGGTTGCTGGAACGACCAGTAGATGAACATGGGTCGTCCGATGAGGTTTTCGTACGGCACGAATCCCCAGTAGCGGCTATCGAGGCTTACGTCGCGATTGTCTCCCATGGCGAAGATACTGTTGGGCGGGACCACCAACTCGCCGTTCTCGATATGCGAAGGCAGAGCGTCGCGCCACTCGGGTGTAACGCCGTCGTAATCAGTGGCTGGAACCGTCTGGGAAATTGTCGCGGTAAGCGTTGTAGGTGCCGTTGCGCAAGACAAACGGCGGGTCCAGTCGCTCGCCATTGCGATAGACCACGCCATCCTGCAGCCGGATTCGGTCACCAGGTACGCCGATCACTCGCTTGACAACATACAGACCGGGCTCGGCGGGAGAAACGAACACAAAAACGTCGTCGTGTTTCGGATGGCGGTATGGGATCAGCGGGCCGACCCAATTCGATTTCGGGGCAAGTGTCATGCGATCGACGAACACGTGGTCGCCTATCAGCAGAGTATTCTCCATCGAACTGGAAGGGATCACGAACGCCTGAAGCGTAAATGTAATGATAAAGAGTCCGGTAACCAGCACGGCAGCGATGGAGGCAATGAACTCAGGCGTCGTCTCTTTAGGCTTCTGGGGCGTGCCGGCCACGTCGGGCGAGGTCGGAACGGTCTTATTCGTTTTCTTCTTGGCAGCCAAGATGCCGAGCTCCTTTGCTCTTCTGATCCCGCGTGACAGGGCTAATTCGGGATGCGAAACATGCGCTTCCAGCGCAATCCCTTGAATGTCTGAACGGCGCTATAGGCCAGAGTGGAAAGTTTACCAGAGGCAGAGTCCTCGCCGATTGCTGGGGCGGGCTGCTCCATCGACCAGTAAATGATCAGCGGCCGTCCCACGATGTTCTCCGCCGGAACCAGGCCCCAATACCGCGAGTCGTAACTGTCGTCCCGGTTGTCTCCCAGAACGAAATAAAAGCCCTGGGGATGATTAGCTGGCCATCCTCCGTCAACTTCTGCGCCTGTATGAACCATTTGGAAGCGATACGGTCGGCGAAGAATCCTCCGTTGGGGAAGTCGTCGCGAAAACGATCGTGCTGTCCCCAATTGAAGGTGGCGTAGCCGTCGGCTTGCCTCACGCCGTTGACATACACATGCTTGTCGACCAGCCGAACGTGGTCGCCCGGCACGCCAACCACCCGTTTCACGAAGTGCTGCTGCGGATTCACGGGATATCGAAACACGACGATGTCCTGACGCTGGATACGACGATACGGGAGTAGCCACCCAAACCACCGATCACTCGCGTAGTGCGCTTTGTCAACGAGCAGGTAGTCCCCCACAAGCAGCGTCTTTTCCATGGACTCGGAGGGAATCTGAAAGGCCTGGACGACAAACGTGATCACAAAGATGGCAATCACAATGGTGGTAGCCAGAGATAGCAGCGTTCCCATGGCATCGGATTCGACGCCCCTGCCGCGAGGCGGGGCCTGCGCTGCCGTAGCAGGATGGGGTGCAACTTCCGGTTCCAAATGTACTTCGCTCATTAATACTCTGGCGGAAGGGTGTGGGCGCTGACGCCCACATCGGTCGAGGCCGCCTGTGATGATTGTAGATACTCCCAGGCCTGGTACGCAGCCCCCTGCTCCGCCCGTTTCTTGGTGCTGCCTTCGGCGCGGCTGACAAACGCCTCTCCACCGGTTGCCGGTGCAGGCACGTGTACCTCAACCGTGAATACCTTGCGATGGTCGGGGCCCTGTTCTTTTATCAGGGAGTAGCGCGGCTGGGGCCGGCCTGACGCGTGCACTATCTCCTGCAATGCCGATTTGTAGTCCGTGACCGGGAGCGCGCCGGAGCCGCGTTTCTGCAACTCTTCCAGCGCTGGTTGCAGAACCACACGGACGATGAGCTCATGGGCTCTTTCCAGTCCGGCATCAAGAAAAACGGCGGCGATCAGGGCCTCGAGGGCGTTAACGAGGAGAGCGCTCTTGCTGCGTCCGCCGCTCTTTTCCTCGCCTTTCCCGAAGCGCAAGTACTTGCCGATGTCCAACTGCCGCGCCGGACGAAGCAGGGCGCGGGCGCTAACGATATGGGCCCGCAACTTCGAGAGGTCGCCCTCGGTGTATTCCGGAAATCTGCGAAATAGTTCCTGGCTGACCACAAACGACAGCACCGCATCACCCAGAAACTCCAGTTGTTCGTTATCGCCGGAAAGCGCCGCATCGCCGTCCGCAAGACTCGCGGTTTCGGCCTCGCGAGCAAAGGACGAGTGGGTGAGCGCCTGTTCGAGAATTGCGGTCTGCAGGAAGCGGTGCCCCAGGGCTTGTTCCAGTGCCGGCAATTCGACCGCTTGCGATTTCATTGGATGAACGCGAACTCCAAACTATGTCAGTGAGGCTGTGCCGCCGGCGCGGGCGTTGCCGCGGGAGCCTTTTCCGCTATGAGTTTCTGCAAACGCGCCTGTTGCTGTTTGGCCAGATTCATTTCGGCGCTCCCATCCTGGGAGTACTTGACAGCTTTGTTGGCCGAGTCCAGCGCCTCCGGATATTTGCCCTCGTTGTCTTGTGCAACCGACAGCCGAAGGTAAACAACCGCGTCCGGCTGGTCTTTCATCAAGTCCACGGCTTTCTGGAAGCTCTGTTCGGCGGCCGCATAGTCTTTCTTATTCATGGCGATGACGCCCAGCGTATCGTACGCAATCGAACGCAGGTTGGCTTTGGCCGCGGCGATCCGCTCGGGCGGAACTCCCGGTGGAACTTCCAGCCCGATCTCAACATTGTCGAGCGCCGCTTGTGCATCTTTGCCGGCCTCCGCGTATCGGGATTCGCGGTCCAGGTCGTTTTCCCGCGTATCCATCACCAGGGCCGAAGCGACCGCAACTAGGGGGACCGGGTTCGTCGGGTTCAACTCGATGGCCTTTCGCCCAGTCGTGATGACCTTGGCGGAGTTGTTCTGCTGCTGGTACATCGTCATGACGCGGACGTAGAGCAGCTCCTTTAGCTCGCTATTAGGAAATTTCTGGACGAACTCGTCGGCGGCAACCTCAAGTTGAGCCGGGTCGGTTTTTGATGCGGCTAAATTGTAGGCCTCGAATTCTTCCTTGGACTTCGCCTGGGGCTGGTGCTGGGCCGCCGCGGCCGTGCTGGCTTGCGGCTGCGGAGCAGGCGCCTGGGGCGCGCTATTCTGCGCAGTGGCGAGCGTGGCGGCCAAGATAACCGTCAAGATTGCGAAACGAGATTTCATGAGTCGTCCTTCCGCAGGGACAAGGTCACAAACCAGCCCTGCCATCATTATCTTATTGCGATTTGGGCTGTTGCGAATCCTCGGGCGGTTCGTAGGGAGATTGCAGCCCGCGTTCGGCTGCAGCTCGAGTATCCGGCGACGAATCGCCAGCATTCAAAGCTGCCTTATATTGCTCAACCGCCGCCTCGCGCTCGTCTTGTATATCGAGGATACGCCCAAGATAGATGTGTGACCAAGCCAGCGTCCGTGGGTCTTTCGCGGAGGCCGCCGCCTTACTGAAATCGTCTTTGGCATCCTGAAGGTCACCATCGACGGAAGCCGCTCGCGCCATGACGAAGTAGCACCGTCCTGGGTCCGCGCCGTGAGCCAGTGCCTCTTGGGCGAGCTGTAAAGCGCCAGCTGGATTGCCACTGGTCAGGGCTTTTTCGGCCAGGTCAATTCGTGTTTCGCTTTTGGCGCTTGTGGCCCCCATCACGTCCGGATCGGCGCTTGACGCGAATTGTATTTCCCCGGCCTGCTTGACGATCTTTTCAACGTTGAGGTCATGCAGCCAGTCGGGGAAGGCCTCTTTTATGCCAACTTCGCCACGTTCAAACACCTTTAACTGATCGTAGAAATAGCCGGTCAGCACAAAACCCTCGGACTCATCGCGGCTCACGATAGCGAGCCGGTCTTTTTCCGGAAGCTTGGGATCGCTGGGCGTCCGCGCTTCTATGGCACGTATCAGGCTCTCGATTACCAGGAGCCCTATGTCGGTTTTGTACGAATCTGCCATGGGCGCTTTTTGAACGCTCTGCAGGATCGGCTTCAGTCGAGTCAGAGTTGTGGCTCGTTTGAACAGCAGCGGTTCGAGTACGAAGTGGAGGTACGTATGGTGCAATTCCTCCATGTGGATTTTGTCGTTGGAAGGCGACACTACCAGGTAGAAATAGTCGGCTTGATAATTGCGGGAGTGCACCTCGCCGGGTGCTTCCATAGGTTCGAGGTATATGGTGTACGTGCGGCCGGCATATCCGGCGAACGGAATACGCAAGTAAGAGTCGTTGGCAGTGATCATGCCAGCGATGGCATCGTGAAACTGGTCCACCAACGCGGAATATTGGGCCTGATGCTTGAGCCAGATCGAATGCAGGTTGGCTGTTTCGGCATATTTCCTCAACAGGGGTGCGAAACCCAGTACGTAGCTCACGTCCGGAGGCATGTCGGCCTCAGGAACTTTGGGTGCGAACTCCGGAGGCGGTCCCAGGTTCAGCGCCAAGGAAACGTACGGAGCCAGCACATGAGAATTTTCTCCCCGGCGGTGTTCCTCGTAGAAGGCGCACATGGCTTTGGCGGCTGCTGCCGCTCCCGGCAATTTGCTGGCAGCTACCAGATCAGCCCGAACTTCTGCCCGCACCGGGGAGCGAAGACGCCAGCCCCTGGTCGTAGCCGCAAACGTTGACCGCGGCCAGCATGCTGAAGACGGTTTCGCTGACCTCGAGGGTGGCCTTTGTATCTGCGCAGCAGCGGAACAGCATCAGGCATGCAGCTATCGCAGCTGCCGAAAGGAAACGGAACGTACCGCTCAGAACGGCCTCCTGAAGCGGGTCGGAGAGGGATCGGATACAACTAGTTTACGGGTGCGGGAATGGGATAGGCAACCTGCACGCGCTGATTCGACCGGCAACCCCGTTGGGCCTGGCCAGAATGTCTGTTATCCCTTCACCTGGATCTTCGAGAACGCCAGTACCGCACGCCCTACGGTGGGTCGGCCGAAACTCGTCGCCGGCCGGAAAGTCGCGAAGATCAGCATGTTCTTCAGCTCCGACAGCATTGCGCTTCCATTCTCGCCACCCGACAGAACACGGTAGTCCTGTATCCGTCCGTCAGCCCGACCACGGCTTCTACAATCAGGGGTTCGGCGCGCGAACATCCATGGCAACCTCAAACGGAGTCGTCTGCAATTGCGGCGGAGTGTAAAACGTCGTCGGAACATCGTTCGCGTCCGGCACCTGGCCAGGCATCAGGAGGTTGATCAAGATCCCAAATGTCAGGACGGTCGTCACCAGTCCACCGGTTGCCGGCACCATCAGCGCGTGAAACGCGTTCTCCCAGTGGACGCTGCAGCATCTCCCACCGCGACCGTTGAGCGCTGGCAATTTCCCTGGGAAATTGCGACCCGCAGTCTTAGAGGCCAAGTTCGGCGGAGACCGACTTGCGTCCGAGAGCTGCCGACGGCAGCTGCGTCCGTTCGAGCGCGCGGAATCGATGCGAGCAGTCGACGACAGGACTCGAGATGCGCCTGAAGACGCCGACATTTGTTCGCGCGTGACTTCACTATCAAGGTACGACGACATGATCTGCTTTGCTTCCAGGCATTTCATGGCATGACCTCTAGCGTTCTGTCCGTCGACCATTCCTTTGCTGCGGCGCTCGCTTCCGGAGACCCGGTCCCGACTGACGACACCAAACGCCGGAAGGTGGCGTTCCAGCCGTTTTCGCAGCGCCTCTCGACCTCGCATCAGCCGCGATTTCACCGTCCCCAGCGAGACGCCGAGTCACTTCGGCGATCTCCTCGTACGAAAGCTCTTCGATGTCGCGCAGGATCAGCGTGGTCCGGTAGGGTTCCGCAACGGCTCGCAGTTCGGTCTCAACCCGGTCGCGCAAGTTCCGAGTCGTAAGACGCAGTCGAGCGGCGACTTCGCGGCGTCGGAGCATGACTCCGCAGGGGAGCGCGCACTGCTGCTCGACATGTGAATCGTCGGACGGCTCAATGGACGTCTCTCGTCCGCGGTGCCGAAACCACCAGCGCCGCTGGTTCGAAGCCTCGTGCAACGCGATGCGGTAAATCCACGTCTTCAGGCTCGAGTTGGAGTTGAATCCGCGAATGCCGCGGAAAATCTTGATGAATACTTCTTGCGTGGTATCGGCTGCGTCGGAAGGATCGTCGAGCATCCGGTATACCAGGCTGTAGACCGGCTGGCTGTAGTGCGCGATCAGCCACGCGAAGGCATCCTCGGAGCCGGCCTTCAATTCGGCCACGATCGCGGCCTCTTCGGTCGAACCAGATCGCGAACTCGCCAGTTCACTCAAGTTGTGTGCTCCTGCCACACTACTCATGGCGTTCCACCCTGATGATAATGAAACCTGCAGCTCTCTGCACAACTTTGCCGACGGTTCTCATTGTCTGCTGCCGACGCCCATCGGCCGCTCTGCGCCGCGTCCGTGGGATAAGCCACGCCAGAGAGTCTGCGGTCGCGGATGACTCAACGATATAGAACCCACTCTATGGCGAATTGTTCCCGTTTCATCCCGGTGAGGACTCTCGTGAGGGTTGGCACGACTTCCGGAAATAGACTTGCGAGGCTTACCGCGCACCTCAATCGGAAGTACGATGGCCTGTCGATGCCCTCGCGAGTTTGACTAAGGTGCTCCCGCTGCGAGAAAATGAAGTACACGCCCGGTTTCCGGGTGCCGTCCCGCCGATAGTGTGGGCCTGTGGCGCAGCTGGGAGCGCGCTTCCATGGCATGGAAGAGGTCGTCGGTTCGATCCCGACCAGGTCCACCAATTCTAACCTAGACTTAATTCATGGACCTCTCTGACTGGGTCCTTTTCGTGTCGCTAATCCGGTAAGCCGCCCACGAAGACGCGGAGAGTTATTCAGGGCGCGAGTAGCAGCCTCGGATAGCTGCGTCCCCCTGGATTTTACGCACGCCGCCAAGGCGAGTTACTGCTAGCTAGAAGCAGGGCTTTTTCCCCCGGGCATCATTTCAATTGCATCTCGCGGAAGCTATACCTGCAGAACATCGCCTTCGCGGGCGACCATCTGGTAAAGCACCGGATTGACGAAGAATCCGATGAAGAGGCGGGAAATCAAACCTGCAACAATCACGATGGCGAAGGGTTTCTGCGTATCGGAGCCAATGCCGGTGGCCAGTGCGGCGGGGAGCAATCCGAGGCAGGCGACCAGCGCCGTCATCATGATTGGGCGAAGCCGCAGCAGCGACGCCTCGCGAGTGGCCGTTCGGATGTCCATACCTTCCTGGCGAAGTTTGTTGATGTAGGAAACCAGAATCACCGCCGTTTCCACCGAGACGCCCAACAGCGCCAGCAATCCCAATACTGACGAAACGCTGAATGGAGTGTGCGTCAGCTTGAGCGCGATCAGCGCACCCACGGGTTCCGAAATGATCACGCCCAGTGCAATCGTTACTGGAAACTTGAAGTTCCCATACAGTGCGAACAAAATCATGAAAATGATGACGACCGCTAGCGGCCCGATCAAAGTCAGCTGCGCTTTCGCCTCCAGCAATTGGCTGTACTCACCACCCCAACTCAGCGTGTAGCCCTGGGGCAGAGTGACGGCCTGACCGACCGCTTTCTGGCCTGCGCGCACTGCGCGTTCGAGGTCACGGCCTTCGATGCTGTATTGCACTCCGATATAACGCGAGTTGTTTTCGCGATAAATAAATGACGCGCCGTTTCCTACCCGAATGTCGGCGAGTTGGCTCAGCGGAATCTGCTTCCCATCGGGAGTGCCGACCAGCAACTCGCCGATCTCGTGGGCGCTGCTGCGGAATTGCGGCTGCATGCGGACGACCAGGTCGAATAATTTCTCGCCCTGGATTACCTGCGTTACGGCCTGCCCGCCCACCGCCGCGGAGATCACCGCTTCCACGTCAGCCACGTTGATTCCGTAGCGGGCGATCTTGTCGCGGTCCACATCGATCAGCAAACTCGGCTGGCCCAATTCGCGCACGACCGTCAGGTCGGTGAAACCAGGAACCTTGGCCAGCGTGTTCTTGATCTGGACGGCTTTGTCCTGAAGTACGGCCAAGTCCTCGCCGTAAATTTTGACGGCAAGCGAACTCTTCAACCCGGTCAGCGCCTCGTCCACGGCATCTTCGGCGGGCTGGGTGTAGTTGAAGACGATTCCTGGAAACGCGCTCAGCTTTTGGTTGATCGCTTCAATCAGTTGGGGCTTCGTATGGATATCGCCGCCCCATGCCTTGTCGTTATAGGGCTTCAGCCCGACATAAAATTCGCAGTTGAAAAAACCAGTCGGGTCGGTTCCATCGTCCGGACGTCCCAACTCCGACCCAACCACGGTGACTTGCGGGTACGACATCAGAATGGCGCGAATCTGCGGGCCGATGCGGCTCGCTTCTTCGAACGATATGGTGTAAGGCATCGTGGCCCGCACCCACAGTGCGCCCTCGTCGAGGTGAGGCATGAACTCGCCGCCGATGAACGGAACCAGCAGCAGGGTTGCGCCGAAGATCAGGAGCGCTATCAACATGGTGAGTTTGGGCCGCGCCAGGGCCCAATCCAGTTGGGTCGCGTAGTCACGCTTCATCCATTCGAAGGGTCGGTTGACCTGCTCGCGTACTCCCTTCTTGAACCAGTACGAGGCCAGAACGGGAACCAGCGTGAGGGTGAGGATTAGCGCACCGATCAGCGCGAACGACATGGTTTCGGCCATGGGATGAAACAACTTCGCCGACGGCCCGCTGAGCGCATAGATCGGAAGATAGCCCGCCAGGATCACGGCAACCGAATAGAAGATCGGGCGATCGACGTCCTTCGCCGCGGCGAGAATGACTTCGTTCAGCTTGTAGGTCTGTCCTTCGCGTAGCGCCAGTTCGCGGTAGATGTTTTCCACCATGACGACGGTGCCGTCGATAATGATGCCGAAGTCGATGGCTCCGATGGACAGCAGGTTGGCGGCGCCGTCGTGCGCGTGCAAAATGATGAAGGCGAACAAAAGCGAGAGCGGAATAGTGAGAGCAACAATCACCGCCGCTCGAAAACTCACCAGGAAGAAAATCAGGACCACCAGCACTAGGACCATGCCGCGCAGCAGGTTATCTTCCACCGTATCCGTCGTCAGCTTCACCAACTCGCTGCGATCGTAATAGGGATGGATTTTGACGTCGGGCGGCAAAACGCTTCGATTCAGCTCCTCGGTCTTGGCCTCCACTCCCTTCAGGACGTTCTGCGTTTGCTCGCCGCGAAGCATGAGGATCACGCCCTCAACCGCATCGTCATTCTTCTGATAGCCGAATTCGCCGAGTCGCGGCGCATGGCCGATCACGACATCGCCAATGTCCTTGACGTGAATCGGCACACCGTTGCTGCTGCCGACGACGATGTTGCCAATATCGCTGGTGTTGCGCACCAGTCCGATGCCGCGCACGTAATAAAACTGTCCACCTTGGGAGTAGAATCCACCGCCGGCATTGGAATTGTTGGCGCCCAGTGCGTTCATTACTGCCGGGACGGTTAGGTGGTAGCCATAGATCCTGGCGGGATCGAGCAGCACCTGATACTGCATGGTGGTGCCACCAAATCCGGAGTCATCGGCGACGCCAGGAACGGAACGGTAAGCCCGTTCGATCACCCAGTCCTCAAAGGTCTTCAGTTCCTGCGGGCTGCGATCGGGACTCTCCAGCACATAGCGATAGACCAGGCCGCTGGGACTGAAGAGCGGAGCCATGGTCGGGGTCACTCCCGCGGGCAAGGCGGCTTGTGCGATTCGCTCGAAGACGACCTGTCGCGCAAAGTAGTCGTTGGTATCCTCTGCGAAGGTGAGGCGCACATCGGAGAGCCCGTAGAGCGAGATGGACCGCATCACCTCCATGTGCGGAACGCCGTTCATCTCCAATTCGATGGGAAGCGTGACCAGTCGCTCGACTTCTTCGGCAGCGTGGCCGGGCCATTGCGTGATGAGTTCGACTTGCGGAGGCGAGAGGTCGGGATAAGCGTCCACCGGCATGCGCCGGAACGAGATGATGCCAGCGATCATCATGAAGCCCGTCAGCATCAACACCAGAAAGCGCTGACGCAGCGCCGCTTGTACGATGCGATGGATCATTCAGGTTTGGACAGCATGGTTCTCATCACGGTTTGTTCGCCAAGTTCGGTTGTTTCGCTTTAACGCTGCAGCGAGTTCGCAAACTGCAGGAACAAGCTGCCATCTCCGATGATGCGATCACCGGGGTTCAACCCACTGGTCACTTGTGTTCGTCCTTTCATGCTCTCCCCGAGAGTGACGCTGCGCCTGCCAAACTGATTGCCAGATTGTTCAACGTAGACGAACGGCTGGTTCTCACTGTCGCGCAGTACGGCGGAATCCGGCACGGCGATGGCGTTCTGGATGGTGCCCGCATCCACTGCGGCCACGACGTACATGTCTTTTTTCAGCTTTAGGCCGGGATTGCCGGTCTCAATGCGCGCCTGCAATGTGCGCGTGTTCGGATCCAGCGATGCCGCGACGTAGGAAATACGGCCATGGAATACGTCGGGATAGGACTCTGTCTGGATCGTGACCGCATCACCAACGTGTACATACGGCAAATCCTTTTGATAAATGTTCACCAATACCCAAACGGTGCTGATATCGGAAAGCATGAAGCACTGGGTCACGCCAGTCTGCACAAGTTGGCCCACCGACACGTTTTGTTCGACCACTTCACCGCTAATCGGCGACTTTACCAGCGCCTCAAAGGAAGGTGGCGCCTTCACCAGCGCATCGGGATTGGTGATTCCCAGGACCTTCAAAGCGGCTTCTGCTGCCGCCACGTCCCCTTGCGCTTGCGTCTGCACGGATTCAGCCTGCTCCAGATTTTGTTCGGCGATGGCGTGATGCTGATACAAGTCTTGCGCACGCGCATACGCTTTTTGCGCCAAGCATACGCATCCTTGGCCTTCAGATAATTGGTGCGCAGTTGGGAATAGTCGGGACTGGCTACGTACAACAGGGGCTCGCCGCGCTGTACCTGCTGGCCCGGAGCCACCACGATCCGGCTTACAGGGCCGCTAACCTGTGTAATCACCGGCGCGGTATGGAAGCTATTGTAAGCCACGGCTCCGGTCAGCCGGAGGGTGCGCGTCAGACTGCTGGGTTCAATCGCGAGCACCTGCACGTGTGCCATCTGGTCCGGCGGAATGGTGAACAGCTCAGCCGTGTTCGCGTTGTTCGAGTGATTCTTAGAGGCGTTTTCAGTCCCCGCGCCGCTGCAACCAGCGAGCGCCAGCATGATCGCGGATAAGGCCGTTAGCGCGATTAGGTGCCGCATGCGAACTTGTCTCATCTTCACGGCAGGGTCCTTGTCCCGACAGCTGCTTTAAGCTGCTCGACCGCGGTCATGTACGCTGACAAAGCTTGACGATAGGCCAGCTGAATTGCCCGGTTGCTGCGCTCGGCATCGAGAAAATCCAACAGGCTCGTAGCTCCGCGCTGATAAGCATACTCACTGATATCGCGTGAATCCTGCGCCTGCTTCAGGTACCCGGATGTATAAAGTTGTACCACTTCGTCACTGCTGCGCAGGGCCTCATAGGCATCGCTGACATCGGAGAGCACCGTGTCGCCGGCCGATTGCTGCATCTCCTGCGTTTGCGTGAGGGCGTAGCCAGTGCGCGCGATTTCACCTTGATTGCGGTTGAAGATGGGCAAACCGAAGTTCACAAAGAACGAAGCGCTGCTCTCGCCCCCCACGTGTGAGTATGCCGCACTGGCGTCCACATCCTGTTTGGCATACGCCTTCGCCAACGCTATCTGGCTCTGAGCGGCGGTTACACCTAACTCGGCGGCGCGATAATCGGGACGCTCCTGGAGTGCCTTGGCCTGCAAGTCCTCCAATTTCGCCGCGACCGGTTGGTAGGTCAAATCGCCAACCACGTCGTAATTGGCGGGGACGGCGTCGTAGCCCAGCAACTCACGCAACGCGACGAGGGCCTGCACTCTTGCCAGACGGGCGGAGGAAACGTCGGTCTGAAACTGCAACAGTTGCAGCTTGATCTTGAGGTAATCACCTTCGCTGATGTAGCCCGCCTTGTACTGTGCCTCGGCAACCTCGACCGTTTGCTCGAAGCTCTTCAGGTCCAACTGGGCAAAACGCAGCGTTGATTCAGCCAGCAACACGGCGACGAACTGCTGGGCCACAGCGAAGGTGAGGCTGCGTTCGGCATCCGCAACCTGGGCACGCGTCACAGCTGTTTGATCGCGGGCAGCCTGTAAGCGATGCTGGCGTTTTTTACCGCGTTCAAACAGGTATCCGATGCCGGCGTCGAACTGCTGCACTTCGTTCAAATTGTCAGCCGAAAAATCAGATGGAGAAAAAATTGGCACGAATTGCGAGTCAAAGTTCAGAGTCGGATTCGGACGCAAGTTCGCGGTAATTTCCTGCGCCTGGTTTTGCAGAATGAAAGTGCGTGTCGCCTTCAACGAGTGATTGTGTGCGAGCGCCAGATCGGTTGCCTGATCCAGAGTGACCAGCGTTGGGCCTTGTGCCTTGACTGCGGGTGCGAGTAACAGCAGGCAAGTCAATGCTGCCAGGCCGATCATCCGGGAGTGCGGTGGACGCATAAGTCTCAAATCTAAAATGTAGGCCCCCGGGATGAGAAGCAAAGGTCGACAAGCGGACCTCCCCATGCTCTCAATACCCGTGCCATTCTCCTGTGCCGATCGCAACCTGTGGAGGTGGCAAGGACCGCGTGGGCAGAACGTTAATCCATCCAAGCAGAGAACACATTGTAAATCAGGAAGTTGCAGGCAGGAGTTGGCGCCATCCGGATTGTTTCTTCTGCTTTCGGCCGCGCTCGGCTACTTCTGTTCACCGTCAGCACGGTCAGGCCACCTCCCGTTAATCTCAGTCGCGTTCCGCGCCGATATATAAACGGGCGTGCCTCTGACGGTCAGCGAGGCAAGCGAGTCCCTGCCCATTGGCCCGGCGCGAATCTTCGGCCGTTGACCAAGGATGCGCGGAAGCAGCTGCTACACATCGCGACGATTGCTGCAATCCGCCGAAGTTGACCGCCGCGGCGCACCGAAGGATGTTCTATGGGCACTACCGTTCTCTTGGTGGACGATTCATCGACGATACGGAAGATCATCCATCGCAGTTTGGAAAAGGCCGATCTCGGAATCACCGAGGTGTGCGAGGCCGCTAACGGCCAGGAGGCGCTTGATCTGCTGGCACGGCGGTCTGTCGACGTGGTTCTCAGCGATATCAACATGCCCGGGATGGACGGGATGCAGTTACTTTCCGCGCTCAAAGACCATCAGCGGTGGAAACAAATCCCGGTATTGATCATCAGCACCGAAGCCGGTGCCGAAGCTGTAATGAACGCGGTCGGCAGAGGAGCCGTTGGCT
>CAVVTL010000023.1:0-58443 GCA_963751155.1 uncultured Acidobacteriaceae bacterium
GTCCATCGACTTTTCGAGTCCATGGTTCTGCGCCACCACGCACCGACGGGCAACGCGGAGTGGCACGGTCGGCTTGTGAAGGATGGCGGAAAGATCGATGCCGCGGGCCTTCCAGTGTTCGATCGCCTGGCGCGGCTGAATCATATCCACGCGGCCAATCATCTCATCCATCGTCCGGAACCCCATCGCAGCCATGTGCTCGCGAACTTCCTCCGCCACGAAGAAGAAAAAGTTGATGACGCGTTCCGGCGTGCCCTGGAATTTCTTTCGCAGGACCGGGTCCTGGGTCGCGATGCCGACGGGACAGGTATTCAGGTGGCATTTTCGCATCATCACGCACCCCATGGCGATGAGCGGAGTGGTGGCGAAGCCGAATTCCTCGGCGCCCAGCAACGCGCGCGATCACCACATCGCGGCCGGTCTGGATTTTCCCGTCGATTTGGATCCGCGTGCGACTTCGCAGATCGTTCAGGAGGAGCACCTGCTGTGCCTCCGAGATCCCCAGCTCCCACGGGAATCCCGGCGTGCTTGATGGACGTCAGAGGGGACGCTCCCGTTCCTCCGCTGTCCCCGCTGATCAGGATCCTGTCGGCGTGCGCTTTCGCGACACCCGCGGCGACTGTTCCCACGCCCACTTCCGACACGAGCTTCACCGAGATCTGCGCCTTCGGATTGACATTCTTCAGGTCGAAGATCAGTTGGGCAAGGTCCTCGATGGAATAGATGTCATGGTGCGGCGGCGGAGAAATGAGTCCGACGCCGGGGATCGAATGGCGGGTCTTCGCGATGATCTCGTCGACCTTGTGGCCCGGAAGCTGTCCTGCCCTCTCCGGGCTTCGCGCCCTGCGCGATCTTGATCTGCAGTTCGTCGGCATTGATCAGGTAGTGCGCGGTAACGCCGAACCGTGCGGACGCGACCTGTTTGATGGCGCTTCGACGGCGAATCGCCGTTCGCATCGGGCGTGAAGCGGTTCTCCTCCTCCCCGCCTTCACCGGTGTTCGATCGGCCGCCGATCCTGTTCATCGCGATCGCGAGCGTTTCGTGGGCTTCCTTGCTGATCGAACCGAACGACATCGCCCCCGTCACAAACCGTTTGACGATTTCTTTCGCGGACTCAACTTCCTCGATGGGCATCGGATGATCCCCTTGCCGCAGCTCCATCAGTCCCCGGAGCGTGTAGAGCTCCCGGTTCTGCCGGTTGACGATCTCGGAATACTCCTTGTATGTTGCGTAGTCCGCACGGAGGACGGCGTCCTGCAGTTTCGCTATCGTCGCCGGATTGATCTGGTGACGTTCACCGTTGACCCGGAACTGATACGAGCCGCCGAGGTCGAGTTGCGCACTCCGCGTCGGAGACGCGCTGGAGGGCATGATGGTGCTTCATCTCCGCTTCGCGAAGGAGGACGTCGAGCCCGACGCCTTCGATGCGGGAAACGGTCCCGGTGAAGTATTTCATCGATGAGACTCTTGTTGAGTCCGATCGCTTCGAAGATCTGTGCCCCGCGATAGCTCTGCAGCGTCGAGATGCCCCATCTTCGAAAAGACTTTCAGAAGACCCTTGCCGACGGCCTTGATATAGTTGTGCAGAGCCTTTTCGAACGAAAGACCTGCGGGGAAACAGACTCTTCTGGGCGAGGTCCTCAAGCGTTTCGATCGCCAGGTAGGGATTGATCGCACTTGCGCCGTAGCCGATGAGCAGGGCGTAGTGCATGACTTCTCGCGCTTCGCCAGTTTCAACCACCAGGGCGACCTGCGTACGGGTCTTCTCGCGAACAAGGTGATTGTGGACCGCGGTCAGGGCGAGAAGGCTCGGGATGGGCGCGTACTCCTCGTCCATTCCCCTATCCGAAAGGATGATGATCGTGTACCCCGACTCGATGGCAAGACTCGCGCGCCGACATAAACCCGTCAGCGCACGTTCCAATTCCTCCACCCCCTCGTTCACACGGAACAGCATGGGAAGCGTCGTCGCAAGGAAATCCCCCTGCGAAACCCGGCGGAGCTTCTCGAGATCCCGGTTGGTGACGATCGGATCGCGCAGTTTGAGCGTGTGACAGTTCTTCGGGGTCTCTTCGAGGATGTTCCGTTCTGTCCCGATGTAACTCGTCAAGGACATCACGAGATCTTCCCGGATCGGGTCGATCGGAGGATTCGTGACCTGCGCGAACAGCTGCTTGAAGTAGTTGAACAACGGCTGCGGCCTGTCCGAGAGGCATGCCAGTGGCGTGTCTGCACCCATGGAGCCGATGGGTTCCTCACCGTTTTCCGCCATCGGCATCATGAGGATCCGGATGTCTTCCTCGGTGTACCCGAACGCACGTTGTCGCTTGAGAATGTCCGTCGGATTGAACGCATGCTCACGGGGAGGGTCCGGAAGCATTTCCAGGCTGATTTGATTTTCCTTCAGCCACGCGCCATACGGATTGACGCCTGCTCAGCGTCGCTTTGATCTCTTCGTCAGGGATAAGGCGACATCTCGTCAAGATCGACCAGGAGCATTTCCCCGGGTTGGAGGCACGCCTTGAGCTTCACCCGCTCTGGCTCAATTTCCAGGACGCCGGTCTCGGATGCCATGATCACCAGATCGTCATGCGTCACGAGATACCGCGCCGGGCGGAGGCCATTGCGGTCAAGAGTTGCCCCGATGACACGGCCGTCGGTGAATGCAACGGCCGCCGGCCCGTCCCAGGGTTCCATCAACGAAGCGTGATATTCATAGAACGCTTTCTTCTCGTCGCTCATGCTTGTGTCTTTGTCCCACGCTTCCGGGATCAACATGGCAAGAGCGTGCGGAAGGCTCCGACCGGCCTGGTGGAGCAGTTCCACGACGTTGTCAAGGGAAGACGAGTCGCTCCCTTTCGCTTCGACGATGGGGATGACTTTGCGGATGTCGTCGCCGAACAGGTCGGACTTCAAGACCGACTGCCGCGCGTGCATCCAGTTGACGTTACCGCGGAGAGTGTTGATTTCGCCGTTATGACACATGTACCGGAACGGGTGCGCAAGTTGCCAGTTCGGAAGCGTGTTCGTCGAGAAGCGCTGATGGACAAGGCAGAGTGCGCTCTTGGTGTCGGGATCCGATAGATCACTAGTAAAACCGTTCAATCTGCGGCGCGAGCAGTAAGCCCTTGTACACGATCGTCTGCGACGACAGCGAGGGAATGTAGAAGAACTCCTTCTCCTTGACGTTCGATTTCTCGATCTCGTTTTCGATCCGTTTGCGGACAACGTACAACTTTCGTTCGAACTGATCCTGGGAAAGTTCAGGGCCGCTGCGCACAAAGATCTGCTCGATATACGGTTGTGTTGCCCGGGCAATTCGGCCGATGGCATCCGCGTCGATCGGGAGTATCTCTCCAGCCGATGACGGTGAGATTCTCCTCTTGAACGACGCGATCGATGATTCCTTCGCATTGCAGCCGTGATTGCGGCTCGACCGGGAGGAAAATCATCCCGACACCGTATTGCCCGGGGCCAGGCAGAGAAAAGCCGAATTGCTTGCATTCTTTGAGGAAGAACTCATGCGGAATCTGTATTGTTACCCCCGCGCCGTCTCCGGTCTCCGGATCGCTCCCGCTGGCGCCTCTGTGCGTCAGGTTGATCAGGATTCTGATCCCCTGGGTAACGATGTCGTGAGACTTTTCCCCTTTGACGTTCACGATGAATCCCAATCCGCAGGCATCGTGTTCGTTCCGAGGATCGTAAAGCGGAAAGTCATCCCAGTATTGATTCGTCATGGTACCAGCCTCTCGAAAGAATGCCGTGCTCGGACGCTCCTCCCTGAGTATGCAAAAATGCTTGATCGGCTTAAGAATCGAAAGCCAGACCAAGCTGGGGGTTTACCAAAGTAAGGTCAGATTACCGATACGGCACTAAATTAAATGTACGAGTTCCGCAATGAAACGCAAGCGATCGGCGGGATCACCTTGCTTCAATCGAAAAGTCGCAGTTTCTTGTCAACGTCAACTACGTCCGCGAAACCGCAACGTGTTCGGCATCGACCAGCAGATCGCTTCAATCACCGCGTCACCGCCGCCAGAACTGGTCGGCCGACGAATCGCGCTGGCACGTCGCCGCCAACCAACGACGGCAACGTCGAATACACCTGCGACTTCCTCTACGGATGCACCGGCTACTACCGTTAGACGCCGATACAGCCCGACTTCCCCGGCCGCGACCAGTTCCGGCGGACGAGTTCATCCATACCGCAGCACTGGCCGAACTCGACTACGCCGGCAAGCGCGTCGTCGTCATCGCAGCGGAGCCACCGCCGTCACCCTCGTGCCCGCCATGGCCCCGACCGCCGCGCACGTCACCATGCTGCAGCGCTCGCCCAGCTACATCCTCACCCTGCCCGCGCGCGATCCCATTGCCGACTTCCTGCGCCGCACGCTCCCCGAGCACGCTGCCCATGGCGTCGTCCGCTGGAAGAACATTCTCGTCAGCCTCGGCATCTTCCAGCTCGCGCGCCGCGCCCCCGACTTCACCAAGCGCCTCATCAAGGGCGGAGCCGCCAAACAACTCCCGCCTGGATACGACGTGGACACCCACTTCTCCCGCGCTACAACCCCTGGGATCAGCGCCTCTGCCTCGTTCCCGACTCCGACCTGTTCAAGTCCATCACCTCCGGCCGCGCCTCCATCGCCACCGGAGAATCAAGACCTTCACCGCCACCGGCATCCGCCTCAAGTCCGGCGAAAAATCGGCCGACATCATCGTCTCCGCCACCGGCCTGCAGATGCTCGCCCTCGGCGGCGTTCGCCTCTCCGTCGACGGCGCCAGTCGATCCCGGCCACAGCTTCATCTACGGAGTGATGCTCAGCAACGTTCCCGACTTCGCCTTGGTCGGCTACCGCGACGCCTCCTGGACGCTCCGCGCCGACCTCTCTCGCTCTACGTGACCCGCATCCTCGACTACAACAGTGCCCAGTACCGACACTGTGGTACCTGCCTGCGATCCCACAACGCTCGATCCCAGGCCCCTGCTCGATTTCAGCTCCGGCTACGTCCTCCGCGCCACTGCCGACCTGCCCAAGCAGGGCTCCCGCAAACCCTGGTTCATCCGCCAGAACGACATCCGCGACGCCATCACCATGAAGCTCGCCCGCATCGACGACGGCGTCCTGCACTGTCGTCCGCGAAACTACAAGGTCGTCGAAACCGCTTTTCTATCCACTATCCACGTCCCACTAGCCACTTCAGCAAGTGCTATCCCTGTAGCGTAGCGCTCGCCTGCTTTTTCTTCGATCCGCGTCTTTTGCGGATCGGGCGAACGCGAAGTCGAAGGACCTGCTGTTGTTCTTACCGGCAACTGACTACTGGCTACTGGCGACTTTCTTCTGCTATCGTTTCCCTTCACCCCCATTACCTCGGCCATGGCACGCGTCGAAAAAACCGTTTTCGTCAGCTACCGCCGCACCAATCTTCCCTGGGCACTGGCGGTCTCCCAGAACCTCACCCAATCTGGCTTTGATGTCTTCCTCGATTACACCGGCGTCGCCAGTGGTGACTTCGAGAGCATCATCCTCGAAAACATCCATTCCCGGGCGCACTTCCTCGTCTTGCTTACTCCTTCCGCTCTGGAGCGCTGCGGCGAGCCCGGCGACTGGCTGCGTCGCGAAATTGAAGCCGCGCTCGACAGCCGCCGCAACATCGTGCCCCTCATGCTCGAAGGCTTCGACTTCACCACCCCCGCCATCGCCAACCAACTGACGGGCAAGCTCGTTTCCCTTAAGCGCTACAACGCCATCAGCGTCCCTCCGGAATACTTCGACTCCGCCATGGCCAAACTGCGCGAAAAGTTTCTGAACGTGCCGCTCGATGCCGTGCTGCATCCTGCCTCGTCGCAGGCACAAGATGGGGCCACCAGCCAGCAAGACGCCGCCGCCGCCGCCCCGCGAGTTGCCGAAGACGAACTCACCGCCCAGCAGTGGTTTGAACGCGCGGTTAATGCGGCCGACCCCGATCTCGAGATCCGCTTCAATACCGAAGCAATCCGCCTTCAGCCCAACTTCGCCGAGGCCTTCTACAACCGGGCCCTCGCCCGTTATGCCAATGGCGACTTGGACTCGGCCCTCGCCGACTACGACCAAGGCATCCGGCTCAAACCCACCGACCCGTCGGCCCTCAACAACCGGGGCACCCTACGCAGGGAGAAAGGGGATCTCGACGGCGCTCTCGCGGATATCACCACGGCAATCCACCTCAAACCCGACAACCCCAACTACTATTACAATCGCGGCCTCACCCGCGATGATAAAGGCGACTTGCTGGGCGCAATAGCAGACTTCAACCAGGCAATCCACCTCAAACCTGACTTTGCCGATGCCTTTTGCAACCGTGGCATCGCCCGCCAGAACAGCGGCGACTTAGACGCTGCTATCGCGGATTACGACGTGGCCATCCGCCTCAAGCCCAATGATGCCGTGAACTTCAATAACCGCGGGATTGCCCGTGAAACTAAAGGTGACCTGGAGGGCGCGCTCGCCGACTACGATGCTGCCATCCGCCTCAAACCCGACTACCACACTCCCATCAAGAGTCGCATTGCTGTCCTCCGTGCCATCGCCGACCGCTCAAAATCCTGAACCGCGCCTTATCACACATCCGCGTGACCCACGTCCTATCGCCGCCCCTCCAACGGCCCTAAACTCACTCCTGCAGAGAACGAGGGAGTTTGTGTCCCTCGCCATCGAGACCGCATGCAGACACCTACGCGACGGCCGCTCTTGCCAACCCACCGCCCGCCGGAATATCTTCATCCTGTCATGACCTCCCGTAAGTCCTTACGCTGGACGAATTTACCCGTAACTCCCACGCGCTCAAGATTTTGCCGACCACGCACCTCGCAACTCCTTTGTTTGCAGGATTTTGCGAAACTAGGGGGGGAGGGGGGTACCCGTCGTGACCCCACGTATTCCCGAATCGGGAACGGGTGGCTCTCCAGAAACTTGAAACTCGAAACTCGAAACGCTCTCGTGGGAATCCTTGTCCTGCTGATGACGGGAGCCGCCCTCGCCCAGTCCCCCCTCACCGACCCCGCCAAGCTTCAAAGCAAGACCATCGAGAACATGCAGAACTTCACCGTCGACAAGCTCTACGTGACCCGTTCCATCGGCGGTACCACCTGGTCACCTGACGGCAAGCAGATCGCCTTCGTCAGCAATATCAGTGGCCGTAACAATATCTGGCTCGTTCCCGCCGAAGGGGGATGGCCCTCGCAGCTCACCATCAGCGAGCAGCGCCAGACCGACCCCGCATGGTCGCCCGACGGCTCCTGGATCGCCTACATCTCCGATACAGACGGCAACGAGCAGTGGGACATATTCCTCGTCGCCCCCAAGACCGGCGAGGTCGTCAACCTCACCACCACCAAGGAAATCTCCGAGGAATCGCCCACCTGGTCGCCGGACAGTAAGCAGATCGTTTACATCGCCAAGCCCAAGTCCGGCGCCGCTCACGAAATCGAGTTGATGGACGTGTACTCCCGCCGCGTCAAGCACCTTACGCAGAACACACCCAATGGCCACACCAACACCGGCCCCATGTTCTCCCATGACGGCAAGTTCCTCGTCTACACCCAGACCGACGCCAGCGACAAAGACGCCAGCATCTTCGTCCTCGATCTCACTAGCGGCAAGGCCACGAACCTGACGCCGCACGAGGGTGAGCAGACCTTTTACGCTGCCAACATCTCGCCCAACGGCAAAACCATCCTCATCACCTCGAACGCCCACAACGGGTACGACAATGTGGGACTCCTCGATGTCGCCTCGCAAAAGATCGAGTGGCTCACCGATGACAAGTGGGAGATCCACGCTGGCGCATTCTCGCATGACGGCAGTTCCGTCAACTGGGCGGCCAACATCGACGGCAACACCAACCTCTGTCTCTACGACCTCACCGCGCACAAGGCCGAAATGCTCCCGCTGGGTGCGGGCGTCAACGACTTCGCCGGCGGAGCCACGCCCTACTCGCCCGACGGCTCCCGCTTGCTCTACTACCACAACGGCCCCACCTCGCCCAATGACGTCTGGACGTACGACCTGAAGTCGAAGGCGACAGCGCAGATCACGCATTCCCTCATGGCGGGGGTCCGCACCGCCGACATGGTCGAACCCTACCTCGCCCATTTCCCCAGCCGCGACGGCAAGTGGACTATCTCCGCTTTCGCCTATGTGCCCAACAACATCACTCGCAACGGCAAGTTCCCTGCCATCGTATACATCCATGGAGGCCCTACCGGGCAGTTCGAAAACTCCTTCAACCGCGGCATCCAGTACCTGGTGAATCAGGGATACCTCGTTATCGCACCCAACTTCCGCGGCTCCACCGGGTACGGCAAGGAGTTTCAGAAGGCCAACTACCGCGATGAAGGCGGCGGCGATTTGGCCGACGTGGTCGATGCTGCCGAATGGATCGCCAAGAGCGGCTTTGTCGATGCCAAGAAGTTGGTCTCGCTGGGCGGTAGCTACGGCGGATACATGACCATGATGGCCCTCACCAAGTTCCCCGACATGTGGGGCGCGGGCGTGGCCATCGTTCCCTACACCAATTGGTTTACCGAGTTGGCCACCGAAGATCCTGCCATCCGCGAGTACGACATCTCGATCATGGGCGACCCGGTGGAGAATAAGGCGCTCTACGACGACCGCTCGCCCATCAACTTCATCGCTCGCATCAAGGCCCCGCTGCTGCTCATCGCCGGGGGCAACGACGTGCGCGATCCGCGCGGCGAAACCGAGCAGGTCGTCGCCGCTATCAAGAAGAACGGCGGCTTTGTGCAGGTGAAGATTTATGAGAACGAAGGCCACCAGTTCTCACGCATCGAGAACCAGATCGACGAGTGGCAGCGCATCTCCGACTTTCTGAAAGTGAGGGTGCCGTCGCCAGGGTGTGGATGCTCGATTTATGAATAGTTGTCAGCCATCAGCCGTCGGCTTTTAGCTGTTGGCCCTCAGCTCAGCGCTGACGGCTCTGCTCTTTGACATATTTTGATGTCTGACAATGTCCGACTAGCGGTGATCGGGAGAGCGTACGCATTCTCACCTGCGAACAAGGCCAGCCCGAAGGGCGGAATCTGATTGAGCCGTGGGCGTAAGCCCGCGGACAATGCGGATGATTGAACGAGGAGCCGGCTTTAGCCGGCGGCACAAACGCGCGACACGCTACCGAAGCTTCTTCTTATGCGCGACGATCGCGCTCACCAAGCCCGGAATGTCGAAGCTCTTGGCCTCGATATCGACTGGCAATCCGAAATCGCGCAGCGTCGCTGAAGTTACCGGCCCGATCGAAGCCGAATGAACTCCGTGATTCAGCGCAGGCTTCTTCAGCGCCGCTTTTGCGCTCCGCAGCCCAAGCAACCCGACGAAGTTCTTCACCGTCGAGGAACTGGTGAAGGTAATCGCATGCGGCTTGCGCTTGCTCTTAAGCGCTGCGCGCAACCTGCGCTCCGACAACTTCGGCGCAACGGTTTCGTACGCCTCGACGACATCGACGATTGCGCCTGCCTTGCGCAGCTCGCGAGGAATCACGTCGCGCGCGACCTTCGCCCGCACCAGCAGCACGCGCTTCCCTTTCACCCGGGTTTGCAGCAGGTTCACCACCGACTCCGCAACATACTCTTTCGGAGTCGCGGTCACAGACAATCCCTGCTTCTCAATCGCCGCCTTCGTCGCCGGACCAATCGCTGCGATCTTCATATGCGCGAGCTGCGACTTATCGATCCTGCGCTTGGCCATGCGCTCGAACATCGCCTCAACGCCATTCACGCTGGTGAGAATGAGCCAGTCGTAGTTGGCGAGATTGTGCAGCACCGTATCAAGCGGAGCAAATGACTTGGGCTTGCGGATCTCGATGAAGGGAATCTCGATGACCTCACATCCCAGCTTCTTCAGCGTGGACGAAAGTGCGCCCGCCTGCTTCCTGGCGCGTGAAACCAGCACTCTACAGCCCGCAAGTGGCTTGTCGGTTGTCATGGAACTTATGGCTTCGGCGGCATTCCCGCCGAGTAAACGTCTTCCAGGATCTTGGCTCCGCCGCGCTGCAGCAGCGTATCGCCGACCAATTCGCCCAACGCAACCGGATCGCTTCCGCTCTGCTGCTCGCGCAGCACCTCGGAACCGTCAGGCCGCGCAACCACTCCTGTCAGATGCAGCTTGCCATCCTTCATCTCGGCAAACGCGCCAATAGGAACCTGACATCCTCCGCCCAGCTTATTCAGCAGCGCCCGCTCGCAGATTGTGGCGGCTCTCGCATCGGCGTTATTGAGGAACGCCAGGTGCTTGCGCATCTTCACATCGCCTTCTCGGATCTCGATGCCTAGCGCACCTTGCCCCGCCGCAGGACACATGAACTCCACCGGCAAATACTCGCGTACCAGCTGCGTCTTGCCCAGTCGCGTGAGTCCCGCAGCCGCGAGGATGATCGCGTCGTACTCGCCTTCCTCCAGCTTGCGCACCCTTGTGTCCACGTTGCCGCGCAACGGAAAGATCTCCAGGTCGGGCCGAAAGGCCTTCAACTGCGCCTGCCGACGCAAGCTGCTGGTACCGACCTTCGCGCCCTTGGGCAGCGCGTCCACGCCGTCGTAATTCACCGACAGAAAAGCGTCTTGCGGATTGACTCGTTCGGTAATGGCCGCGATCTCAAATCCCGGAGGCAATTCGGTCGGCAGGTCCTTCAAGCTATGCACCGCCAGATCGACCTTCCCTTCCGCGAGGGCCTCTTCGATCTCCTTGGTAAACATGCCCTTGGTCCCGACCTGCGCGAGTGCCACATCCAGAATCTTGTCGCCGGTCGTCTTGATGACCTCCAGCTCAACTTCGTGTCCCTGCTCGACCAGAAGAGCAGTAATGTGTTTGGCCTGCCAAAGCGCAAGCATGGAGCCGCGGGAGCCAATTCGCAGTCGCGCCATCAGCGTCGCGCTCCCGTCTTCTCGACGACCGACGCTTCCTCGTCGGCAGCGGCCTTGCGCGCATCGCGCAGGTTAAAGAGCTTGCGGACCAGGTCAACGATCGTCGTGGACTCCGACGATTCGCGCGCCGCGCTCTTGAGGGTCGTGATCGGTGTGTGCATGATCTTGTTGATGATGCCACGCGAGAGCGCTTCGACGGCCATCTCCTGCTCCGGCGTCAGAGTTCCCAGGCGGCCGCGCACGCGGTCGATCTCGGCCTGGCGCACGGTCTCCAGGTGCTCTTGCAGCGAGACGATGGTCGGCACGACATCGAGCGTCTGCAGCCGCGCCTGGAACTTGTCGACCTCAAGCTGCACGATGGCTTCCGCCCGGTCGGCTTCGACGCGGCGGTCGGATATATGCGACGCCACCACCTGCTGCAGGTCGTCGATGTCGTACACGAACATGCCGTCAAGCTTGTTCATCTCCGGATCGACGTCGCGCGGAACCGCAATGTCAATGAAGAACATCGGACGGTTCTTGCGGCGGCTCAGGAACTTCTCGCCGTGCTCTTTGCGGAAGATGGTGTGCGGCGCACCGGTTGACGTAATGACGATATCGGCGCGATCGACGGTGTCGTAAAGTTGGTCGAAGGCGATGGGCTCGCCGTTGAACTTCTTGGCCAGCGCCGCAGCGCGCTCGAACGTACGGTTGCCGACGTAAATCTTGCTCGCACCGTGGGCCAACAGGTGACGCGCAGCCAGCTCGCACATCTTGCCTGCGCCAACCAGATACACGCTCTTGCCTTCGAGGTTGCCGAAGATCTTCTTGGCCAGTTCGACCGCGACCGAAGCGATAGAAACGGCGGACGACGCAATCGCAGTTTCGGTGCGCACGCGCTTGGCGACGGCAAAAGCCCGGGAGTACAGCGCGTCAAGCTGCGAGTTCACCGCACCTACTGCGCGCGCGGTTGCGTAGGCTTCCTTCACCTGGCCGAGAATTTGCGGCTCTCCCACGACCATCGAGTCGAGGCTGGAAGCCACACGAAACACGTGACGAACAGCGTCGCGATCACGATACTCATATAGGTATTTGCGATGAGCCTGGGTGTCGAAGCCATATAGTTCGGGCAGGCAACGATGCAGATCGGCGTTTGCGTCGCTGGCCCGGGCAATCAGCTCAACTCTATTGCAAGTGGAGACGATCATTGCCTCTTCGATGCCAGGCTGCGATGCCAGAGTCTTCACGGCCTCGGGCAGGCGCGCTTCCGAGATGGCGAATTGCTCGCGCACCTCAACGGGCGCGGTCTGGTGGTTCACGCCGATGACAATCAGGTTCATAGAGGCGGGAACCTATGCACGCGGCTGAGGCTGTTGGCGGCCCACACGCCCAGCGCGATGACGAAGGCGAAGGTTGCGAGCAAAGCTGCGCGGCGGCCGCGCCAGCCGGAACTCCAGCGCGTGTACAGCAGCAGCAAGTACACGATCCACATGATGAACGAAAGCAGTATCTTCGGATCCATGAAGAAGAGAGGACCGTACTTGGCGATGGCCAGCACCGAGCCAGCGATCAGGCCGAACGTCATGAACGGGAAGCCGAACAGCAGCGAGTTGTAGCCGATGTCGTCGATGGTCTGCAGCGGCGGCAGTTTTGAGATGACAGCGAAGGTGCTCTTTGACTTCAGCGCCTTCTCTTCCATCAGGTAGAGCAGGCTCGAGCCGAAGCTGAGAAACAGCCCCGCATAGCCCGTAAAAATCATCGCCACGTGGACGAAAATCCAACTGCTCCGCAGCGCGGGCGAGGTGAACGTGACTGGCTGCTGGCCGATGGCCGAAGCAAAGGTCAGAACAAACACGATGGGAAAGATGACAACCCCAAGAGACGTGGTGCGGTAGCCCACAAAGAAGATGAAGAACACCACCATCGCGATGAATGCCAGCAACGACTCGGAATAGTGAATCGAAGCCCAGGAAAGACGGCCAATCAGGACGGTATATTCGACCAGCGAGACGAAATGAAAGATGAGTCCGAAGCCGACGGCGGGCTCCACCACCTTGGCCAGCAGGTTGCCCCTCTTCCCCAGCAAAAGCAGGGAATAGAGCAGTCCAACCGCATAAAAGGCCACCGCAACTCGCAACCAGACTAGAGGCATAAACCCCACAGACCCGTAAGGATAGGTCCTGAATCGTTCGTGTAAGAGCCAGTATAAATGGGAGGGCCGCAGAGCCGAGTATGGCTATCACAAGGGGGTGTGACACGGGTCACAAGCGGAACGTTCTCCAGCGGCTAGCTGGGGTAGTGAAAGGTGACGATGTGCTGCGAGGCGATGGTCACGCCGTCTTGCGATGCGGGGCGAAAGCGCCACTGGCGCAGGGTGGCCAGCACACGCTCCTCGATGCCATAGCCGATGCCGCGGACGAGTTTGAGCTCGACGACATTTCCATGTTCATCGATTGTGACTTCGACCACGACATCACCTTGCACACCAGCCGGCAAGTCAGCTCGCGAGACTGCGGGATCCGGAAACACTTGTGGCAGGGCAGGGATAATTTCGTGTCCCGTGAGCGGCGCCCCGGGAATGCGCGCGCCATACAGCGATCCGCCGCTCGCTGTTGCGTCAAGCGTCGCGCCTTCGGTGCCCTTGTCGTTCTCATGGACCGGAGTTTGCGGCTTCGGGGGTAGCGGCGTTTTCAGGGCCGCGGCTTGCACGCTGAGTCTTGGCTTTTCTGGCACTTCGACGGTCCGCTCGGCGCCCGTGGGAGCGAGATAGATGACACTGCCCGACGATCCGGGAGTGCCTAGCGCAACGTCGGACGGCATGATGAACACCGGCGCGGAGCGGTGGCTGAGCACAAGTACGACCGCGCAGTGCACGGCGAACGAAAGCACCAGCGCAATGTCCCAGCGCATGCGTCCCGTCGGCTTCAGCTCAGTGAACACGCGATCGCCCCTCCCATCGAAACAATCGAAACATTAGACAGAGTTTACCCCAAGCTGTGAGCACGAAAGGGCGGCGCCCGCGGCGTTCGCGAAACCGGTCGAATGAAAGGAGGTTGGGCTCGCCAGGTGTGTTGGTGGGGTAGAACACAATAACAAAAAAACAAAGACAACGACTGTTTAGAATCAATTGGTTAGGGGAAAATTGTTTGCATGTCATTGATTTATTAGCTAGTTATATGTATCCATTTGTCCCCGTAGGAGTTAGGGACACTCTTTAGGGCTGGACGGTAAAGTTAGTCCGAATTCCAAAATTGTCAAAGAGCGTGGATGCAGCACGCACTGGGCGCGGAGTGACCAGAGACACAAATCCCTTGGCCCCATGGGTCAATTTGTAATAGCTGGGGAAACAGGCCGCAAGAAGATTCAGCAGAGCAAAAAAACTAAAGTAACCATCGCTAACCAAAATGGGAATGAGTCACCACAGAACCCCTTGCACCGAGCCTGGAGCACATCGTCATCGAAACCTTGTTAAACAGGTCTAGCCGATACCCACCGATTCCAGCAAGGCGAGCAGCATCTCGGAGTCGAGCGTTAAGCGGCGTCCGTCTTGTAGCAGGTTGGCGATTTCATCGAAGGCCTTTTGCAGGCGAAGCTTGGCGGCGGCGTACTGTTCAGGATTGCTTAGGGTCCGTCCACGTTCGGCGGCAAAGGCCTCGAGCGCGCGCGGCAGGAGGAATACGCTCACGGCGAACACGGTCTTGCGGTCGGGGCTTACGTCGAAGATGAACTCGGTTGAGGGCGCAAACGGGTCGCCGTCGAGCGCTGCCCGCTGGCCGACAAAGTAGTACTCGTAAACGAAGCCGGTTTGAGCGGAATAGGTCTTAACGCGGCGGACGGACATCGCAACTCCCGACGTGCGATTGTACTCCGGCGAATTAGCTTTCGGTCGGCCGCTCTCGCAGTCGCGCCGCAGCCGATTCGGGGCTCACCGTCGAGGCATAAACTTCTTTGAACGCATACGACTTGGCCTTGGGCCCGAGAATCGGCAGAATCTCGATGTGCCAGTGGTAGTCGTCTTCGATCGACTTCCAGTACCCCAGCGTTTCCGACTTATGCTGCGTGTTGGGCGAGGTGTGCAGCACCATGTGGAAGCCGTCAGCAATGCTGCGAATGCGATGCAGCGTGCGGCGCAGCAGTGCGGCCAGGTCGCGCAACGCCCCCGACCGGTTCGCTAACCGCTCAAAGTAAGCTTCATGAATGCGGGGCGCGATCCATGTCTCGTAAGGCGAGCGTGAGGCGTAAGGACACGAAACGAGGTAGTCGCCACGGGCCTCGACGATGCGCTTCTCCTGCTTGAGCTCCTGAGAGAAGATGTCGCAGAACACGCAGCGCTCTTTCACCCGGTAATGCTCGCGGGCGGCACGGAGTTCGTAGAGAACGCGGCGCGGAACAAACGTCGTCGCTACGATCTCCGAGGTGGGGTGATCGAACTCCTGGCCGGAGTGCGGACCGAAATTCTTGATGATGCTGACAAACTTAAAACGTCCGTCTTTCTTCAGGTCCACGATGCGTTGCGCGCACAGCGCGAGATATTGCTCAATCTCGCGGTCATCGGCGTTCCAGAGATGACGGTCGTGGCGCGCGTTTTCGATGATGACCTCATGCGCGCCCACCGGCTGCATAGTGTCGTAGAGGCCATTGCCGGCCCGGCCAGGATCGCCCTCCACGCGGTACAACGGCTTGGGATGGACCACCGCGCGCGCCGACCACGGATTGCCGTTGACCGTCGCCATCGACGTAAGCACCTGCAACTGCTGGCCCGACTCGGGACAAAAGGGACAGAGAAAGTCATTGCCGCGTTCCGTATCCTGCTCGTCGCCGGTGATGACCCAGGAACGGGTGATGGGGTCCTTGCGCAGCTCCATGGTGCTGTTACTGTACGTCGCTGGAAGCGACGGGAGCAAACCGCTTTTCCGTTTGTTACGATTCGATTTTTGCGGAGCGCTCGATGTCGCAGAGTGGTCACAGCGTCATCCGTACTGCACAAGAACAGACACGAGCCCTTGGTAGAATAAGGACGTGCAGCGCCCCATCCGCCTTATCGCCATTGACATCGATGGCACCCTCCTCAATTCGAAGGTCGAGCTCTCGCAGGAAAACCGCGACGCACTGCGGCGGGCCGACGAGGCGGGCATCGAGATTGTGCTGGGCACGGGCAGGCGGCACGATTTCGCTATGCCGATCGCCGGGTCGCTGGGCTTCGACCTGTGGCTGTTCAGTTCCAATGGGGCGGTTACGCGGTCAACGCGCGGCGAGACTTTTCATCGCGACCTGCTGCCGAGAGAGACGGCGATTCGTCTGGCCAAAGCCCTGCCGCAGTACCGCAATTACATGGTGCTAACCTTCGATCGCTCGGCCATGGGCGCTATAGTGTGCGAAAACCATGAGTTGCTTTACGGCGTGATCCAGCGCTGGATGGAGAAGAATGCGCCCTTCATCGAGTACGTGAGCCCCATCGAAAACACGCTGACCGAAGACCCGATCCAGGCAATGGTGTGCGGCCCTATCGAGTTGATGGACCGTGCGCAATCCGACCTCGAGGCACTCGACTTCAGGCAGGACTTCACAGCGCTGCGCACGCAGTATGACTTCCGTGATCTGTGCATTGTGGACCTGCTAAATGCGGGCTGCTCCAAGGGTCACGCGCTAGAACGCTGGGCGCGGCATCGCGGCTTTGACCGCGCCGAGGTCATGGCCATCGGCGACAATTACAATGATGTGGAGATGTTGACCTTTGCCGGGCATCCGGTGATCATGGGCAATGCCTGCGACGAACTGAAGCAGAACGGCTGGGCGGAGACGCTGCACCACGACGACCACGGAGTGGCGGCCACCATCGAGCAGGTACTGGAGTCGAACGCGGCGATCCTGAATGCGTAAGCTATTCCAACTCGGACTGGTGTTGGCGCTGGCGGCGATCCAACTGCCGGCGGCGGAGATAGCCAATTTGCGCAACGGCTTCAGCATCCGACATGAGCGGCATGAGACGCTGGGAGAAACCACGCGGCTGTACCTCACCAGCGAGGCTTCCGGAGGCTCCGTCGACATCGCCACAGCTCAGATCGAGAGCTTCGAGGCCGCACCGCCCGAGCCGGGAACATCGAACCGGGTCGCTGTTACACACGACCTGCCGTCCATCATCGGCGACGCCAGCGCGCGCAGCCGCATCGATGCCGACTTCATCGCCAGCGTGATTCACGCCGAAAGCGGCGGAAATCCCAAGGCGGTTTCCTCCAAAGGCGCCAAGGGGCTGATGCAACTCATGCCTCAGACAGCGAGCACGCTCGGCGTAAAGAACAGCTTCGATCCGGCGGAAAACGTGGACGGTGGCACGCGCTACCTGCGCGAGTTACTGCTGCAGTACAACGGCGATGCCGCGAAGGCACTAGCAGCGTACAACGCCGGACCGCAGCGGGTTCAGCAGTACGGAGGCGTGCCTCCCTACCGCGAGACACATGCTTATGTTGCGCGGGTGATTACAGACTACAACCGCAAGAAGGCGGCCGAGGCGAAGCAGACGGCCCCAAAGACATCAGCTGCACATCCAGCCTCCGCGCAAAAGGCTGCAGCATCGCCGCCCTCGCTGACGAGCGGCCAGTAGCCCATCATTGACCCCACCCACCCGCTCGTTTACCTTTTGAGTTTGTATACTCACGGCGGCCGCTGGTCGCAAGGCGGCTGAATTCCTCATGAACAAGAAGAAAACCCTGTTGACCGTGGCCGTAGTGGCCGTGCTGGGCCTGCTCGTGTATCTGCAGGTCCATGCCTGGAAGAAGTTCGACTGGGCAACGTTCTGGACTAATACCGAGCACATCAACTGGGTATCCGTGGCCGCCGCCGTGGCGATCATCTATTTTCTTTACTGGCTCCGTGCGGTGCGCTGGCGGATTTTTCTGAAGCCGATGTGCCAAACCACGACGGGGCGGCTGGTAGCTCCGCAGTTCATCGGCTTCGCCGGGTTGGCACTGCTGGGGCGAGCCGGAGAAGTCGTCCGGCCCTACTTGATCGCAAAAAAAGAGGACCTCACGCTCACGTCCCAGCTCGGGGTTTGGACCGTAGAGCGCATCTTCGACATGGCGAGCACCGCCGTGATCTTCATCGTGATGGGCTTCATCGGCGATCCCCTGTGGGCGACCCTGCCCAACACTCATTTACAAGCTGAAGTGCGCTGGTCGGCCACGCTGTTTCTGATCGGTATCATCGTGCTGGCGGCAGGAGCCGTGGTGCTTCGCCGCTCAGGCCGGGCCATTGGCTTGAAGCTCGAACAGAAATTACAAGGGCGCAACCCGGGGCTTGCACACGGACTGCGCTCCAAGATCGATGCTTTCACTGACGGACTGCAGACCATCACCGATGCCTCATCGTTCGTCCAGTTATCAGCGCTTTCGCTGGTGATGTGGGGGCTGGTGGCGGTTTCCTACTGGCTAATCGTCCACGCTTACGGCGGCCGACTCGCGGAGTTAGGTTGGGCCAGCATTCTGGTGCTGATGGTCTCGGCCATGTTCGGTTCGCTGCTGCAACTGCCGGGCGTCGGCGGAGGCTCGCAACTGGCCACGATCGCCGTCCTTAACGGGATCTTCGGAGTGGGCAATGAAGTCGCCGTAAGCTGCGGCATGATGCTGTGGCTGGGCACGTTTATGTCCGTGATTCCCGTGGGGCTGTTGCTGGCGCATCGCGAGCGTCTGTCGCTACGGGCTGTAGTGGCCGCCGAGACAAAAGAGGAAGTGCCAGAGAGCTGACACGCCAACGCTGCATTATTCACATGCGAATGGCGAAGCCGACGGGCTCCGGCAGCGTGGCCGTTGCGCCTCGGTGTGGTGCTACAATCACCCGCAGGAAAAGACAATGCAGGTATACCTGAGCTACGAGAGCGGCGATAAGGAATTTGCCTCGGCCCTCTCCCGTGAACTGGAGCAGCGAGGAGTGTCGGTCTGGCTGGACAAGCAAAATCTGCTGCCCGGCGACAACTGGTCACTCGAAATCGGAAAAGCGCTGGCCAAATCGCACGCGATGGTCGTCCTGATATCGCCGGAAGCGATGCGTTCTTCCAAAGTTCGCCAGGAAATTGAATATGCACTGGGCCATTCCAACTACGAACATCGGCTATTCCCGGTAGAAGTTCGCCCAACTGCGGATCTTCCCTACATTCTAGGCAGGTTCAAAATTCTAAAAGGCACACAGAGCGCTGCCAGAATCAGCCAAACGATTGTCGACGCATTGGAGCAGGTGGCGTGAGCTAGGTACGCATGACGACCAGGCCCCGATCCAAGCGCAGAGTCTTCCTTTCACATGCCAGCCAAGACAGGGCGTTTGTACTTCGCCTGATCAAGGTATTGGATCGCCACAAGGTCTCGTATTGGTACAGCGCTGCTCACATCGCGGGCGCAAAACAATGGCACGATGAAATTGGAAAGGCGCTGACACAATGTAATTGGTTTCTTGTGGTGCTAACGCCAAATTCGGTGCGCTCGCACTGGGTCAAGCGCGAGTTGCTGTTTGCATTGAATGAGACCCGCTATAACGAAAAGATCATCCCCCTGCTGCACAAGCCGTGCAAATATGCTCGCCTTTCGTGGACCCTGGGAGAGTTTGAGTTTGCCGAATTCCTCACCGACTTCGAGCAGGGATGCAAGAATCTGATGAGAGTTTGGGGAATCAGGTACAGGCCCGAGACCGTCCGGCAGCGAGCCGGAAAGACGCCCCAAAAGGCAACGATTCGGAAAAAGCGGCAATAGAGCGCTTATCGTGATTCCTCGGGGCTCGGCCTTAATCTTCTCCTCAGTTCGATTGCGCGGAATGACGTCAGTTGGCCTTTCCCGTGAATTCGCCTTCTCCTCCCCCTGCTACAATCGAAGTGCTGGGCCGGTTGTGCCCTTCTGCTTCCTTCATCCATGAAATGTCCGTTCTGCGGCTTTGAAAACGACAAGGTGGTCGATTCGCGCGAGAGCAAGGAAGGCGAATCCATCCGCCGCCGACGCGAGTGCCTGAAGTGCGAGAAGCGCTTCACCACCTACGAACGCATCGACGAAATCCCCTACATGGTCATCAAGAAAGATGGCCGCCGCGAGAAGTTCGAGCGCCACAAGGTGCTCAACGGACTGCTTCGCGCCTGCGAAAAGCGTCCCGTGTCGATGAGCAAACTGGAGCAGATCGTCAATGACGCCGAAGGCCTGGTCGTGGATTCTCCTGAGCGCGAGCGCAAAGCCAGCGAGGTCGGCGAGCTCATCATGAACCGGCTCAAGCGTATCGATAAGGTTGCGTACGTACGCTTCGCCTCGGTGTATCTGGATTTCAAGGATGTCCGCGAGTTCATGGAAGAGTTGAAAGAATTGCTGGACACTAAAGAAAGCACGGCAAATAAGTCAAAGTCAGTTAACTGAGCAACGAAATCATATGGCATATACCGTTACGTTGATTCCCGGCGACGGGATCGGGCCCGAAGTAGTACAAGCGACAGTACGCATCCTGGAAACCACCGGCGTCAAATTCGAGTGGGAGACTTTCGCGGCCGGCGCGGAGGCCTTCGCTAAATATCAGGAGTACATCCCCAAGGAATTGACCGAGTCGATTGAGCGCACCCACATCGGTTTGAAGGGCCCGGTGACTACGCCTGTGGGCGGCGGATTCTCCAGCATCAACGTTGCCCTTCGCAAGAAGTTTGAGCTGTTCGCCAACTTCCGTCCCATCATCAACCTGCCGGGAGTGCCGACCAAGTATCCCGGAGTAGACCTGATCGTGGTACGAGAGAACACCGAGGGGCTGTATTCCGGCATCGAGCACGAAGTGGTGCCCGGAGTCGTGGAAAGCCTGAAGATCATTACCGAGAAAGCCTCTACGCGAATCTCGAAGTTTGCTTTCGAATACGCACGCAAATTCAAGCGCAAGCGGATTCATGCCATCCACAAAGCCAACATCATGAAGTTGTCCGATGGACTCTTCATCAAATGCTCGCGCACTGTTTCGCGTGGCTATCCCGAGATCATCTACGGCGAGCACATCGTGGATAACACCTGCATGCAATTGGTGATGAACCCGTATCAGTATGACGTGCTGCTGCTGGAGAATCTCTACGGCGACATCATCTCTGACCTGTGCTCGGCGTTTGTGGGCGGGCTGGGACTGGTGGCAGGCGCGAACTTCGGCACCGATTGCGCCATCTTCGAGGCCGTACACGGTTCGGCCCCTGATATCGCGGGCAAGAACATGGCGAACCCGACAGCCGTACTGCGCTCCGCCGTACTCATGCTTCATCATTTGAACGAACACAGCGCCGCCAATCACATTAACGCAGCCCTGGCGTACGTCTATACGGAAAAGAAGCACGTCACGCGTGACGTGGGTGGCACCGCCAGCACCAGCGAGTTTGCTGATGCCGTCATCGAGGCGCTGCAGACCATTCCAGTGCCGCCCGCAGTGACACGCGAAGCGGAACTGTAACCGCCGGACACCAACCTTATGGGGGGCTGGAGACTCCGCGCGATCTCAACCGGGTCAGCAGATTTCTCAACCTGCGTGTCGCGATATTTGGGCTTGTTACCGGCGGTCGCGGCACGGTTCCAACGAGCCGATCGAGAATGCGAATAAGCGCAGCAGTCGCGTGAAGCGTTCTGGGACGCGCTAGCCCGTTTGATACAATGGTACGGCCGGCTCGTCGAGCAGGAGGCTGGCCGCAGGGCGATTTCGCAGCGCATAATTTCCTCGACCAAACATCTATCTGGTATTGGGATTCACGTAGACGCCGGGGCAGCCGTCACCCGAACCCGCACGCCGACAGGAGCTGGTTCTGACTTCGCGGACGATTCCGTATAACCAGGCGTACCACCGCTTTGCCGTCTTCCTCGCGAGCATGACGTTGGTGCTTATCGTGATGGGCGCGCTGGTCACCAGCAACTCCGCCGGACTTTCCGTCCCCGACTGGCCGACCTCCTTCGGCTCCCTCTACAAAATTCCGCCGATGGTGAACGGCGTGCAGTACGAGCACAGCCACCGCATGTTTGCCGAGTTCGTCGGCCTGCTGATTATTGTGATGGCCGTCTGGACGCAGCGCGTCGAACAACGCGGCTGGATGAAAGCCATGGCTTGGCTCGCACTCGCGGCCGTCATCGGACAAGGCGTCCTTGGCGGGCTCACGGTGCTGCTCGGCCTGCCTTGGTACATCTCAACCGCGCACGCCACCCTGGCGCAAACGATTTTCTGCATCGTGACCGCGATGGCGCTTTTCACCAGCAGAACCTGGCTGCAGGACGCCGAGCCCATCGCAGAAGATGATCTGACTCCTAGCACCCCATCGTTGACTGCGATAGCCGCTGCTTGTGTGTGGGTGCAATTGATTTTAGGAGCGGCCTTCCGGCACAGCGGCATCCGCCTGCTGCCGCACGTCATCGGCGCAGTCGTGATTACGGCGATGCTCTGCTGGACGGTGGTGCGAGTGCTCACGCGCTATAACGGCGTTGCTCACTTGAGACGTCCGGCGCAAATGATTTTGGCGATGCTGATGGTGCAACTTGGCCTCGGATTCGCCGCCTACACGAGCCGCCTGATCTGGATGCTGAATGCTCCGGCGCCAACGATATACATCGTGCTCAGCACCGTCGCACACGTTGCCGGAGGCGCAATCGTATTGGCCACCACTGTGGTGCTGGCCATCCAGACCCGCCGCATGATCCGCGCCGGTGGACAAGAAAAGGTTATGATCACCTCGTCCCGAAAGTCCGTAGCCGCATGAGTACAGCCACTCAGCCCCTGGCGATTCCCCGCGTCGGCCTGTCTTCCCTGCTGCGCGAGTACTCCGTACTGGTGAAGGTTCGCGTGACCACGCTGATCATTTTGACGGCGTGGTGCGGCGCGTACCTGGCGGCGGTGAAGTCGGGACTTCCAGGACTGTCGTGGGTAATTCTCCACGCACTGGTTGGCATTGGGTTGGTCAGCGGCGGCACGGCAGCCATCAACGAAGTCATGGAGCGCGACCTCGACGCCCGCATGCGCCGCACCGCCAGCCGCCCGCTCGTGACCGGGAGCCTGAGCGTGATGCACGCTTCGGTGATCGCCTTCAGCATGACTTTCGGCGGCCTGATTTATCTCTGGCTCATGACTAACTGGCAGGCGGCGCTGCTCACGGGACTCACCTCGGCCAGCTACCTGATGGTTTACACGCCGATGAAGCAGGTTCACCCCATCTGCACCTTCCTCGGCGCATTTCCTGGTGCGATGCCTCCGCTGCTGGGTTGGGTGGCCGTTCGCGGACGCATCGATCCCGAGGCCATCGCTCTGTTCGCCATCATGTTTTTCTGGCAGTTCCCGCACTTCCACTCCATTGCCTGGCTCTATCGCGAAGACTACGAGAACGCCGGCGTGCGCATGTTGCCGGTCGTGCACAGCGACGGCCGCTCCACCGTCCGCGCCATCGTGCTGTATGCCGTTGCGTTGATTCCGGTGACGCTGGCTCCAACGCTGATGGGCATGGCCGGATGGACCTACTTCGCCGGAGCGCTATTTCTCGGCTGCGGCCTGTTGTGGTTCAGCCTCCGGATGTGGACCATGAAGCTGGCCCCCATTGCGCCCGAGTCAAAACCTCACGCCCGTCATTTACTGAAAGCGACAGTGATGTATCTGCCGCTGCTGTTCGCGCTGATGATGCTCAACCGCGCGGCATAGAATAGAAGCATAGTGAATTTAAAGACAGCTACACCCGAGACGGAAGAACAGCAAGCCTCCTCGCCGCGCCGTAACGCAGCGCCAATCATTCAATTGCAAGACCTACGCCACCAGTACGGCGACCGCATCGCCTTGGCGGGCGTATCGTTCGAGGTGCGTCCTGCCGAGATCTTCGGCCTGCTCGGCCCCAACGGCAGCGGCAAAACCACGACCTTCCGCATCCTCTCCACGCTAATGGTTCCCTCGGGCGGGCGCGCCCTTATCATGGGCCACGACGTCGCCAAAGACCCGGCCAAAGTGCGCAGCCAGATTGGGGTGGTCTTCCAGGAACAGAGCATCGACATCAAGCTCTCGGCCGAAGAAAACCTGATGCTCATCGGCCATGTATACGGACTCCACGGAGCAGGGCTCAAGGCCCGCGTTGCCGAGATGCTCGCGCGTGTGGGCCTCGCCGACCGCGCCAAGGAGAGAGCTGAGACATTCTCTGGAGGCATGAAGCGCCGTCTCGAGTTGGCGAAAGGACTGCTGCATCATCCGTCAGTCCTCCTGCTCGACGAGCCGACCACTGGCCTCGATCCCGGCGCGCGCCGCGACCTGTGGCAATACCTGCAGATCCTGCGCGACGAGGAGCACGTCTCGGTGCTGGTCACCACGCACCTGATGGAAGAGGCCGAGCGCTGCGACCGCCTCGCGATATACGCCGAAGGCAACGTGGTCGCGCTGGGCACTCCGGCAGAGTTGAAGAGCGAGATCGGCGGTGACGTAATCCTGCTGGAAGCCAACGAGCCCGACGCGCTGGCGCAACACATCGAACAGCGCTTCGGCCTGCAGGCTGCGGTCATTGACAACAAAGTGCGCCTCGAAATCGAGCAGGGACACCGTTTCGTCACCGATGTGGTCGAAGCCTTCCCCGGCGAGATTGAAGGTGTCTCGGTGCACAAGCCGAGCCTCGAAGACGTGTTCATCCGCCGCACCGGACACCGCTTCTGGACCGAGCAGGAAGAGGCTACAAAGTAATGGCTTCACAAACTGCAGTATTACCGGCGACAACGCTTCATGCCCCAGCCCGCGTGGGCATCGTGCTTCCGTCCATTTCCCTGTGGTGGCGTGAAATCGTCCGCTTCTATCGCCAACGCAGCCGCGTGGTCGGAGTCATCGCCTCGCCGCTGCTCTTCTGGCTGGTGATCGGCTCAGGTTTCGGCTCGTCTTTCCGCTCTTCAGGCGCGGGCGGCCAGCACTACCTCGACTACTTCTTTCCCGGCGCGCTCATCATGATCGTGCTCTTCACCGCCATCTTCACCATGATGACGGTGATCGAAGACCGCAAAGAAGGCTTCCTGCTCTCCGTGCTGGTCGCGCCGGTCAGCCGGTCGGTGATTGTGCTCGGCAAGGTTCTCGGCGGAGCGACGCTGGCTACTGCACAAGGACTCATCTTTCTCGTCTTCGCGCCATTCCTCGGAATTCACTTCACTCTGGTCAGCTTCGCGCTGACCGTCCTGGTGATTTTCCTGGTGTCGTTTTCGCTGACCGCGCTCGGCTTCATCATCGCTTGGCCGATGGACTCGACCGGCGGCTTCCATGCCGTCATCAACCTGTTCCTGATTCCGCTGTGGCTGCTCTCGGGCTCAATGTTCCCGCTCTCCGGCGCGTCGATCTGGATTCGCGCCCTCATGCGCATCAACCCGCTGACCTATGGCACCGACGCGCTGCGTATGCTGCTTTACCCGGGTGAACTGGCGACAATTTTCCCGCTCGATACGAACCTGGTCGTTCTCGCCGTGTTCGCGCTGGCCATGTTCGGCTTCTGCTTCCTGGTGGCCAACCGGCGCAGCACGAAGCCGGGCGTATAGTTCGTCATGGAACTGGGCCCCACATTCTTCCCCGCCCTTAACGCCTTCCTCAACGGCACCAGCGCCGTGCTCATCGGCGCGGGCTACTACTGCATCAAGCAGGGCCGCCGGTCGGCCCACAAGCGCTTCATGCTGACGGCTTTCGTCACCTCGACGCTTTTCCTGATCTCATACCTTTACTACCACCTCGTGATGCGCGCGGGAGTCACACACTTCAAGGGAGAAGGCGTGTGGCGGCCGATGTACTTTGCCATCCTGCTGTCGCACACGTTTCTCGCAGTCGTGGTCGTGCCGTTCATACTGGTGACGCTCTACCGAGCGCTCAAAGGTAACTTTGCCCGTCACAAGGCTATCGCGCGGTGGACCTTCCCTATCTGGCTGTATGTGTCGGTGACCGGGGTTTTGATTTACGTGATGCTGTACAAAATATTCGTCAGCTAGAGTTCTTAGACGAGGCTCGGAGCTGGGTTAATCCGTCGGCCTTTCTGCATCCGTTAGCGCGCAAAGGCATCGCGCGAAAATGTGGCATCCCGTCCGTTGGCTCTCGGCTTAGCTAGTTGGCAGTCCTTTGGCCTTATCGCGGACCTGGCGCTGCTCGACCGCTAGTTTGTAGGAGATGTAGTACTTGTAAATGTTAGCGACGTAGGTGACCGTCTCCTGACCAATGTCCTTGGCTGCAACTAGTTCCACGTTGCCAAACCAGACGTTTGGGTCAAGTCCCATGCCGGCGGCCTGTTTGCGCAGCCGGGCGATACGATTAGGGCCGGCGTTGTAGCTGGCGAAGACGAACAGGGTCTGGTTGAAAGGCGTGACATTGGGGTCGTTGAAATACCTGTCGTCAATGTCGCGCAACATCTTGACGCCGGCATGAATATTGGTATCAGCCGTCCCCACATTCGGAATGCTGATGGGCGGGGCCGCAGCGTACTTGGGTATCACCTGCATGATGCCGACCGCGCCGCTGGGATTCTTTCGGCTCTGGTCGAGTAAAGACTCCTGATATCCCTGCGCAGCGATCATAAGGTAGTCGAAGTTGTACTCCCCGGCGTACTTCTGAATGAAGGCAAGGTTGTCCTGGAACTTCTTCATCTCTTCGCCGGATGTCGAGTTCTTGACCCACTTGGTGTTCTGCAGGTAGCGCCGCAGCAGGGTATTGCCAAACGACGTTCCCACTGCATGGGATGCGACAAACTCGTCGACCAGTTGCTTTAACTGAGGGTTGTTCTTACGCATCGCCCACGCCAGGTTGGTACCGCTGGCGACCACCAAGTCCGGGTGCACCTGAATCTTGTCGAGCACCTTTGACCAGAGGTCTGCCTTCAGCTTGGTCGTGACCGTAGCCGGGATCAATCCAGCGTTCACCATCTGCACCAGGTCGTCGTCCAACAGGTTTTGGTCCGCCTTTTTGATGATGATCGGCGTCTTGCCTTCTTTCTGCAGCGTCTCGTTCACCTTCAGCAGGTTGGCGTAATAGGTCATCAGAGGATTCGCGTACACCTCTTTGCCGCCGAGGTCGGCGAGCGTGGACACCGGGCCGAAATCCGGGCCCGTAACGACAATCTGGGAGACGTCGGTCTGAATCGGCGTCGAGAAGGCAACCCGCTTTTCGCGCTCAGGCGTGACCACAAGTCCGTATGCGATCAAGTCTCCTACGCCTTCGTTCAGGGCAGCCTCGGCCTGGTCGGGGCGCAAAGGAATGAACGTCACTTTCACGTCCAGCGTGCCAGTCTTCAGCTTCTGGTTGACGAACTTCTGGAGTTCCTCCAGCGCCTCGTAGGTGATGCCTTTGGGATGGCCCTTGTCGTAGAAGAACGCGATGGGGTTGATGAGGACGAGGGCTCGAATGTTGCGGTTCTTCGCCATCTCATCGAGATCGCCCGTGCGTCTCCCGAATACCGTCGGGAGCTTGACTTCGCCGGACGGCGCAGAAACTTCGTCAGGCGACGTTTCTGGAGCAGACGGAGCCGCCGATTGTTGAGCCTGCGGCTGCGCCTGGTCGGTGGCCGCAGGAGGCACAGACTTCTTGCCGCACGCGGTTAGCGTGAGACAAGCGGTCAAGAGCAATAGGAACCGCCATACGTGGCGGGATGAAATCGCGGTTGGGAACATTCGTGTCCTCGTGCGACCAGCTTAAATGAGGGGCGTGCGTTGTCAAACACAGTTTGTAGTCGCGGACGAAGCGCGACGCGGCCAGACACGCAAGTCTTGTGCCTCATAAAATATTTGTAGCGCCGGCTGAGAAGAGACGCCGGAGAAATCGCGTGGCCAGAGAGGAGCGCTACGAGCGAAAGCCCCGCACATACAATCCATGAGCGGGGCAGCTGATTGGCCAAACGTTGGGGTGCGCCTAGAACGGAATGTCTTCGTCCGTAATCTCGCCCGCTGGTGCGGGGGCTTGGCTCTCATCGTGCTCGGGGGTACGTTGGTCGTAGGTGTTGCTGCCCTTTACGCCGGCGCCAGCACGGTTGGAGCTGTAGCCTCCGCTGCCGCCTTCGCCACCCTCGCGCGGGCCGCCACCGATGAGGACCAGATCGTTGACGATGATTTCGGTCTTGTACTTCTTCTGGCCGGTCTCTTTGTCGTCCCAGGAGTCATTGTGCAGACGGCCTTCGATGTAAACCTTGCTGCCCTTCTTGAGGTACTGGGAGGCGATTTCGGCGGTGCGCTGGAAGGCCACGACGTTGTGCCATTCGGTGCGGTCTTGCCAGTTGCCGTCTTTGTCTTTGACGCGGTCGGTGGTGGCGATGGAGAAACGGGCGACGTTGAAACCGCTCGGTGTGGACTTCATTTCCGGGTCTTTACCCAGATTGCCGAGAAGAGTTACCTTGTTGACGCTTTTTGCCATAAGAACCGCTCCTATCTAGAACGATGAATTTGAGTGGATCGCCCACGAGCCAAGGTCAGTCTCGCCAGCGGGCGCGCGGTCCACGCCGCACCTTCCACAGAACGGACAGCAGACCGGGAAAGGCAAAGAATATCAGAAAGCGGCGGAGGCGGTTGTCGGTCCCCAGAAAAGCAGGCCCCTCGCCCGCTACTCGGACTCGTGATGGTGGATCAAGAACATCACACGACTTCCGCGAGTGATTTACGGCCTTGCCCCACCCGCCATCACCTTCTTCTGCTGCTCAGGCGGGAGCGCGTGATAGAGCGCCAAGAATGTGCCGTTGGTCCAGCCGAAGCCAATCAGGTTTTCGTGATACCCCGCCAGCACCGGAGCCTCATCGCTTCCGGTCACGACGTTGTACTTCTCGCGGATGGTTCCCGTGCGCTCGTAGTTCTGATTGATGGTTTCGAGGAACTCAACCGACACTCGATCGGCGTCGGCACCGTAGCTGAAGCGGCGCATGCCTTCTACGGCGAGCAGGTTAGTGGGCGCCCATCCGTAGGGCAGGTCCCACTGCACGCCGGTCTGCTGATCGCTCATGGCCAGCCCGCCTTCGTGCTCGAAGATGCCGAGGTTCTTCACCACCGCCTTGGCTTGCTCGGGTGTCGCCAGCCCGACCCACAGTGGATAGAAGGTGGTCACATAGTCGTATGTGGACTGCCTGCCGGTGGTGAAGTCCCAGTCGAAGAACATGCCCTTGTCGGCGTTCCACAGATACTTGTTGATGAGCTTCTTGCGAGCCTCGGCCGCTGCCTTCCAGTTCTTGGCGTCTTTCGGCTTGCCCAGCATGGTTGCTATTTGAGAGAGATCCGTCTCGGCCTTGTAGAGCAGGCTGTTGAGGCAGACGGGCGCGTAATGCTGCGTGGAGCCGTCAAACGGTCCCCAGCGGAACGACGGGTCGAAGCCCGACTCGCGCATCGCTCGGTCGCCCTGGTAGAAGTCGGCGGTGAGCTTTACCGCATGCGCGTTGGGACACGCCTTGTTGTCGCAGAGCGGCACCATCAGCTCAGGCCCGATTCCCTTCTCCAACGTAGGCGCGATGTAGCCGTACTTCGCTTCGGCATCGGGATGCTTCAGAAGCCAGTCGGCGATGGCCGCGTAATACTCCGGATGGTCGGCGATGTCGGGCACCGGGCCTTCGCCCACGTCGAAGTAGCGCGCCAGTCCGGTGTCGCCGGCGAGCTTCGGAGGCTTGGTCCAGAGGTCGTGATCGCGTACCGCATACCCGTAGGCCGTCGCAAGCCACTTCTTGTCGTCGCGGCCGGCCTTCTTGTCAGCCGCGTATTGCGTCATGATCATCGAGGTCAGAAACGGCGGCTGCGAGCGCGTGAGGTAATAGGCGCGATTGGCGTTGAGCACCGCGCCGTAGTTCTCGATCTCGTAGAAGAAGTTCTCGATGATCCCTCGGGAGTAGTCGCGCTCGCCGTCTTCGAGCAGGCCGACGATGATGAAGTAGCTGTCCCAGCCATACATTTCGTTGAAGCGGCCGCCGGGTACGACGTACTTGTTCGGCAGATACAGCAGGCCATGCGCGTTCAAATCGGCCACCGGAATGGTGCCGAGGCCGGTGATCTTCTTGGGCAGGTTCTCCACCTTCACTCCGCACTTGCTAAGGGCCGCAACCGCCGGGGGCGCAGTCACTCCGTAGGGCAAGTAGATCACCGACGTCGCGCCCGCTCCAAACTTTGGGTCCGATATCGATGAGCACTCGTTCATCGAGCGGCCTAGAGTGTTCCAGGCATTCTTGATGTAGGGCAGGATGTTCTCGCGCGGGGCTGCCGGAGTGGTTTGCGCAAATGCGAGCACCTGCGCGAGAGAGACAAATAGCGCCACCAACGCAACGTGAGATCGGAGGTTGCGGGAGAAACGAGAGGATCTGCGAATCGAGGAGTGCATGTCGCCGGATTATAGCTTCTGGCTAGTCATTCTGCAGCGTGCACTCGACCTTCAGCTCGGTGCAGACGTTTTGGATGCTCTTTGACCACCAGCGACGTCGCGCTGGGTTGCGCGGGGTCGAGCGTCGAGGCCACCACGAGTTGCGTGAGCTTGTCGCCCAGGGGATTGGCCTGCAGACTGGCGGTCTGGTCGCCGTTGGTGAAGGCAACGATGCGCTGGCGAGGATTCTGCTCGAGGAGCTTGACCTGGGAGGCATGCGCCTGTATCCGCTGCAAAGCAGTCTCGTACACCTTCTGCGCCGGAGCCTCAATGACCACGGTAGCGACGTCGTATCCGCCTTTGCCGTCGGCGCCCTTCTGCTGCATCTGTCTGGATGCGGCCGGAGACAGCACGGGCGACGGCGACCCACTGGGCCTGAGCGGCCAGTGCGGTCAGTAATACAGCCGAGTGTGAGGAGGGCTTTCGTCGGTGACATCCGCATAGTGCTCCTTGGAGGGGCCGGGGTCAGGTTCCTGGATTGACTCAACGCCTAGAAGACTTGTAAGTGTAACCATAAGCAGGCAGAGTCAAGCGCCGAAAGGGAGCAGTCAACTGGACATAAATAAAAGGGCACAGCCGCAGCTGTGCCCCGGTATGAATGGATATGAATCAGTGCGCCGGGCGGCCCAGTATGAGACCGGGCCGCGCGAGCCGGCGCGAAGAGCTTTTTACGCGTAGTACGCGGCGTTCTTGTCGATGAACTCGGCCTTGTCGGCCGGGACTTCATCGTTGGGGAAGATGGAGTTGGTCGGGCAAACCGGCACGCAAGCGCCGCAGTCGATGCAGCCGTCGGGGTCAACGTAAAGCTGGGTCGCGGCCTCGAACTTCTCGTCGTCCTTCTTGGGGTGGATGCAGTCGGTCGGGCAAGCTTCTACGCAGAGTTCGTCCTTGGTGCAGGTATCAGTGATGGTGTATGCCATGATTGCTGTTCTCCTCGATCTTTTGTGCCTGCCACCCTCACCGGCAGCAGCTTTGGCGGTCCTTCCGCCAAGTTCAATGTACAAAGTAAGCGCACAGAGGGTCGGTGATATTCGTCACTCACCTGTTGTGAGCGAACGCACAACGCGGCCGGCCCGGAACATGGGCGACCATTTGCGTCCGAGTTGAAAATATCTTGGTATGTTGGTACATTAGTACCATGAAAGAACAATCCGAGCATCCCATCGTCGTGGAACGCGTGCAAACCGGCGTACGCATGGAAAAACGCCTGCTGAAGGTCCTGAAGGGCCTGGCGGAACTCAAAGACATGACATTGGGCGACTTGCTCGAAGGCATCGTGCTGCATGCCTTTGAAGGCAAGGCGCCATTTGGCGAGTCAACCCTGAAGGAGATCGAAAAACTGCGCAGCATCTACGGCCTGACGTTAAAGGCCACCGACAGCCATCAGTTGAAGGAGAAGCGGAAATGAACCACCCACTGGCATTTTCCCTGCTCGCCGCCATCGCCGGCGTTATCGCCTCGTCCGCGCCTCAAGCACAGGCAACCGACACCGCAAAGCCGGCACATACCCACGAGGCATTCAGCTTTGTGGTGTCAGCGCCCTATGCGGATGTCTTCCCGCTCTTCGGCGCTTATGAGGAAAGAAAATGGGCCGTCGGCTTCGAACCGAAATTCATCCATCCCGTTCCGGCCCACGATCAGCCCGGCATGGTATTCACTACGGTTCAGGAAGACATGCCCCGTGTCTGGGTCAACACCGCCTTCGACATTGCCACCGGACATGTCCAGTACGTTTACGTGATCGCCGATGTCATGACGGCGCTGATTGACATTCACGTCACAAAGTCGGGAACAAACGAAACCAAGGTTGATGTTGCATACGACCGGACGGCGCTGCGTCCCGAAGCCAACGAGCAAGTCATCCGCATGGCCCAGGCTGACTCCAACAGCGGACCGCGGTGGGCCGAGATGATCAACGGATTTTTCGCCACGACGGGCTCGCGATAGCGCTTCGAGGAAAGAGACGGGCAAAGCTAGCGCGGCCGTCCCAATTCGGGAAGGCTAGGTTACTTTAGTTTTTTCGTCCGCTAGTTTTTACTGGATTTCTGGGCCGCGCTGGCGGTATAGCTGGATTGTGAGGCGATGGGATTAGTGTCCCTAACACCCCGGTGCGCACAAAACGCCCCCGGAAACGCTCTTTGACAATTCGATTTCGGCAGCCATGGGAAGCCGCCCTGCAGAAAATCGCGGCCTTGTCGTGAGCTCGTTAAACCTTTTGTTTTCTATTAAGTGGATATAAAGCTAATCAATCTGCGAAGTTGCTCAGGAAAGCATGCCTAACCAATTGATTCCATTGGAGGGGAGGGGGAGGGGGTACCACATCCATCGCAGCGGAGAAGATGTCGGTAACACAGGCCAATCCGGGCCAGACTGCGACCGAGTTTAGATTTCGCGGCGGCCTTCGAGTGCCTTTTGCATCGTCACTTCGTCGGCATATTCGATGTCGCTGCCGGCGGGAACGCCGGTGGCGATGCGTGTGACCTTCACGGCGGCAGATTTCAACAAGCGCGAAATGTAGTTCGCCGTGGCTTCGCCTTCGACTGTTGGATTGGTGGCGAGTATAAGCTCGTCCACGTTGCCGGCTTCGACGCGGCTGACAAGGCTGGCAATGCGCAACTGGTCAGGGCCGACGCCGTGCAGCGGAGAAAGCGTTCCGTGCAGGACGTGGTACACGCCGTTGTAATTGCGCGTCTTTTCGATGGCGGCGATGTTGGTCGGCTCCTCTACTACGCACACCAGTCGCTGGTTGCGGGTGGGGCTGGCGCAATAGACGCAGGGATCAACGTCCGTGATGTTGTTGCACACGGAGCAAAGATGCAGGCTGGCCTTGAGGTCGCGGATGGCGGCCGCCAGTTGCTCGGCATCCTCGTCAGTAGAGCGCAGGATGTGGAAAGCGAAACGCTGCGCCGTCTTGCTGCCCACGCTGGGGAGCTTCTTGAATTCGTCAATGAGGCGAGCCATCGGCTCGGCAAATCGGGACAACGTGTACCTCGTTCCATCGTTCACGTGGAGTCGTTGCGTTACATGCCGGGCAAGCCCAGCCCACCCAACATACCGCCGAGGCTGGACTTCATAGCGTCCTCGACTTTTTGCGAAGCGGCATTGACGGCGGCGGTGATGAGATCTTGCAGCATCTCGATATCGCCGGATTTAACCACGTCCGGCTCGATCACCACGCTCAATACCTGCTTCTGGCCATTCATCTTGACCGTGACGCTGCCGCCGCCCGAGGAAGCGTCGACCACGGTCTGCTGCATTTTCTCTTGCAGCTTTTCGGCCTGCTGCCGGGCCTGCGATAACATTTCCTGGATATTCATTCCGCTCATAGCGCTCCAATTCGTGCGGGCTTTCGAGCTTATCCGCGCTCCTTGTTGTCGATTACGGAGCGAATCTCAGCTCCGAACTTCTCCTGCATGCGCTGCACGACTGGGTCTGACATAGCGCGGCTGCGCGCACCGGCTCCGTTTGCCGGGCGCGGCGTAGCAGACGCAGGCTTTGGCGCAAATTGTGCTCCTCCGCTGACCATCTTGAACTTCAAGGGCTTTCCAGCCGCTTTGGCCAGCGCGGTGCCGACGATGCGCTTGGGAACTTCGCCGAGCGCCACATCGCACATCACCTGCGACATCGCGGCCTTCACGGACACTTCATTGCCGCGCATAGACCACTCTCCAGTTTCCAGGTTATGCGCAAGCATCTGCTGTCCGGACTCTTCCAAGGCGGCGAGCACTTCATTACGTAGTGCGTCGATCGACAGCTCAGCAACTTCCGGTGAAGGCGGCGGCTCCTCAACGGCGACTGCAACGGCTGCCGAAGTGGCAATCGGCCCCGCAGGCGACTCAACCGGGTCGACGGAGCTGACGGCACGGCTAACCGAAGGAGCGGTGATCGTCGGCGCTTCGGCTTTGGGCTCGCTCTTGCGGCTGCGATCAGCCTCAAACGGTGACGGGCCCTTAAAAGGCGAGACGGTGGCCGTCGGCGCGGGCGGAGCTGCAGACGCCGACGGACGAGCAGCGGGCAACGGCGCGCGCGACGGCGATGGACTTGCCGGGCTCGAGGAAGCACCGCCGCGAGCGGGTGCCGACGCTGCTCGCGCCACTTCCCCGCTCAGTAGCTGCTCGAGCGGCAACAGGCGCCGCGCGTGGACGAGCTTTAGCAGTCCGAGTTCGAGGTGGAAACGCTGCTCCTGCTTGTAGCCCAAGTCGGAATGGGTTCGCAACATGATCTGCAGGAAGCGAGTGAGGTCTTCTTCGCTGAATCGTTCCGCGACCCGGGAAACGCGGGCGCGCTCGTCCGAAGAAATCTGCAGCAACGGCGAATCGCCGCCCGCTACCTTCGCCACCATGGCATTGCGCAGGAAGCGCACGAGCTGGCGCGCGAAGTGCTGCGCGCTCTGGCCTTCGACCAGCAAGCGATCCACGGTGCGCAACACGTCTTCACTGGAGTTGCGGGCGACGGCGTCCATGATGTCTTCGAGAATGTCGGAGCCGACGGTACCGACCAAACCGCGTACAACGTCGGCGCTGAGCGTGTCGCCGCAACTGGCGATCGCCTGGTCCATGATGCTAAGGGCGTCACGCATGGAGCCGTCGCCCGCTTCGGCGAGCATGGCGAGCGCAAGGTCGTCGGCCTGGATGCCCTCCTGTCTGGCGATGTCGCGAAGCTGGCCCACGATGTCGTCGAAGCTGACGGCGTGAAAGCTGAAGTGCTGGCAACGCGAGCGGATGGTCTGCGGAATGTCTTCGGGCTGCGTCGTCGCCATCATGAAAATGACGTGCGACGGAGGCTCCTCGAGGGTTTTGAGTAAGGCATTGAAGGCGGCGTCGGTGATCTGGTGGGCCTCGTCCAGGATCCAGATCTTGAAGCGGTCGCGCGCCGGACGATAGCGGGCAGCTTCACGCAATTCGCGAATTTCGTCGATACCGCGATTCGTGGCGGCATCGATCTCGATCACGTCCACCGCATTGCCGGCGCGAATCTCGACGCAGGAGTCGCAAACGCCGCACGGCTCGGGCACAGGATGATCGGTGGACCGGCAATTCAGCGCCATGGCAAGGATGCGGGCGATGGTGGTCTTGCCGATGCCGCGGTGCCCGCTGAAGATGTAGCCGTGGGCGATGCGCTGCTGCTCGATGGCGTTCTTCAGGGTGCGGGTGACGTGGTCCTGCCCGATGACATCGGAGAACTTCTGCGGACGATACTTGCGGGCGAGAACCTGATAACTCATGGAGAGAAGTCTTGATTATACGGTGTGGACTTGAGGAAGCACTTTGTGGCCCCGGCTATTTCTTGCACTCCGGCTGGCTGTATCCGTCGAGTTGCAGCACGCGCGGAGCGGAATTTCGCTCGACAGAGCTGACATTCTGCACAAACACTGCGCGGAACTCCTGGCCGGTGGTGGGCGGCACTTCGATGCAGACGGCGAGCACCGATCCGGGAGCGTATTTCTTAGCGGGCGCGGGGAAACAGGATTGCGGGTCGCAACTTCCGCCGTACAAATAGGCTGGGCTAAGCTGCGGACTATAGTCTTTCACCTCAGACCATTGGCCCTGTTTCTTAACGTAAAACTTAAAGCTGCTAAAGGAGCGCCGCAAGCGAATCTCATCATGCGCCGCGAACAACCCAAGGCTCCTGACGGTCACCTCATGACTCGTCTTCCAGGCAATCCAGTGCTCGGTGCCGACAGGCTGTTTGTCGGCAAACACGGTCGCCTTGCAGGGAGACCCCCGGGCCCCGCTGAACATGTCCGCCGGATACTTGGTAGCTTGAGAGAACTCGCCGCACACGGGTGTGTCGGAACCGCCCTTTTCCGTCTGACCACTGCCAGCGGCGCGGCCACTCCAATCGGTGATGACGGTGCCCTTCGAGACATCGAACAAATCAGACCCGCTGATCTGGCTGAGAGTCAGCAGGCTGGCGTGAGCTACGATCGCTGCTGCCTCGGCCGACTTGTGGGCGGCATCAACTTTCACCGCCAATTTGGTTGCGGCAGCGGCATCACGAACCTGAGTGTCGCGGGCAAGAGTCGCCGCATCTTTGCCGGAGTTTCGATCAACCTCGAGAATTTCGTCCTTTTCCAGCTGCTGGTTTTCGGCCAATTGCGCCGCCGCCTGTGCGTTGATCGCGGTGATCACCATCTTTCGCTCAAATTCGGCCCGCGCGTCGGCAGCTTCAGCTTCAGCTTTGGCTGCTTTCGCGTCATCGAGCGCGACGCTTAACTTCTGGTTGAGTTCTTCGGCCTGCTTCCGGCCGCGCTCCTGCTCTTCGGCGAGTTTCTGCTCAGCGTCGCGAAGTTTGTCCGACTGAACACGCCGGGCTTCTTCAGCGGACGCGCGGCGCTGCTGGTAAAGCGCGTAACCGCCAAAACCGATAGACAGCAGGAACGCCGTGCCCAGCACTGCAGCCACTATGCGGGCGCGGCGCAGTTCCCTTCTCTGGCGCTCTTTCTCGGCTTCGATCGCGGCTTCGCGGGCCGCGCGACTTTCCTCCAGAAACTTGATCGCACCATCGAAGCCGGGACGATAGCGCTCTCCCCAAGCTGCGTTCGGCTGTCGCCTCTGCTGCCAATCGAGCGTCAACGACAGCTCGGGATCGGTCATCAGCCCGGCTGCACCCTTGGCGTGGAGTGTGGCGTTCTGCACCAGGCGCTGGTACTGCGTGGCAGAGTCAGCCTCGTCTTCTACCCACTCCTTTAGGCGGTTCCACACGCGCATCAGGCTCTCGTGGGAGATGTCGATGACAGTGTCCGGCGCGAGGTTGTCCGCGACCGGGGGCATAACGAACGAGCGACTGGGCTTGCGGAAGGCAGCGAGAACGGAAGTCAGCTCTTCCAAGCCCACGCCCGTAATGGCGCAGAGTGTACCTGCATTCGTGGGACGGCGGATGCCGCGGGCGTCCGAGCCTTTGTCGGTGATGGCCTGAAAAACTTTTTCGCAGATCGTTTTCTGAACATCGCCCTGCAATTCGCCGAAGGCTCGCTCGGCATGGTAGTCGAGGGCGTGAGTCATGGTGCCGATGGCTTCGTAGTGGGGGAGGTCCATGGCGCCCGCGCCGCTCTGGCGCTGCCATTCAGCCCAAGTGCGGTTCAGAGCATGTTGCAGGATGGAAAGCTGGTCAGGATTATCGCCAACATCGTTGACTAGCCGCGTCAGCAGGATCGGGCTGATCTCGCCGCCAGCGACGGCAACTGGGCCGGATATGGCCGCGCGCCGCTCATCGCGCGACATGCGCGGGACAAGGTACTGGCTTCGGTTGATGGCCTCCGGCAGTCCGGGAAACTGCGCGCAGTCACCCAGGAAGTCGGAACGCATGGTGATGGCGACGTAGATGGCGCGGGGTGAGGCAGCGGCCTCCAAGAGTAGATTGACGAACGCTACCGCTTTCTCCTCGGTGCCGTGCTCTCCATCGGAGGCAGTCTGCAGGTTGCGGTAGCGAAAGAGCTCTTCGAACTGGTCCACGATCACCAGCAGATTTGGCGGGTCACTGGAAACGGCCTGTTCGTAGGCGTCCACCAAGCCAAGCTTGCTCATGCGCATGGTGGCTTCGACGATCTCCTCTACGGACATACCTTCGACTTGAGGCGTGCGGAACAGGCCGTCGGGCTGAACCAGGGAGTGCGCCATGGCCTTGATGGGATCGCTGCCCGGGCGAAAATGTGCCATGCGCCAGGAAGTTCCGGCGGACGACATCAGGCCGCGACGCAGCGCGGGCTTGAGACCGCAATTCACCAGTGACGACTTGCCGCTGCCTGAAGTCCCGACGACCGCAAGGAATCGGTTGGCTGCGAGCTTGTCGATCATGGTGTCGATCTGGCTCTCGCGACCGAAAAAAAGATGCTGCTCGCTCTCGTAAAAAGGACGCAGCCCAGGAAACGGATTGGCCAGCCTGGCGCCAGTCACCGGCGCGGCGCTCACGGTTTCGCCTTTCCGGCGAGGGCATCGACGAACTCCGTCATGGCGGCATCGCTGAAGCCCTGCAGGCAGTTGATCAGCCGGGGCTCCTCGAGGTCCACGAGATCGGTCTTGTCGCCGGTCGCTGGCTCAGCCAGATAGGTGAATGGCGTAAGCGGAGGTTTGCCGGAGCGGTAGCCCGGTGACTTGCGGACTTCGGCGTCCACCGAGCGCTTCCAGGCATCGTCGCCCGCTCCGTAAAAGACGACGGCCGCATCGCAAGCGGCGAGCATGTCCTGGTTCGATTGGCGAACGCTGGCAGCGTCACCCTCGAATGCGGGCACGCTGGAGTCAATTCCCTGGCCCTTGAGAAACTTACGCAGCGGAATGGTCGCTTTGCGATCGCGCTCGTCGCAGACGATGTACACCAGCTTGCTTCCTGGCTCGCCCTCCTCTTGCGGCACCGCAGGAGGCGGCGGAGGAGCTTCCAGTTTCTTGAGGGCCGAGTGAACGGCGGCTTTCAATTCCTCCACGTCGCCGGTGATGAGGTCTGCACCTCGCTGAAATTCCGGATTGTTCAGAAGCTGGTCGATAAACTCCTGCTGGCGGGACGAACTTGACTTTGTGCCGGCGGGTAACCAGATAATCCTCTTCAGGCCGAAGATTTTGCTGTACTCGATGGCCAATTCGTTTTCCAGGACGGTGACGGACTTCTCGCTGGGGCCGTCGGGGACGGCCCCGTACCCGCCGCCAATGATGTGCACGGAGAGCTTGCAGCGACCCAACACGGCCGCCAGTTCTCCGATAAAGCTGGCCTCATCTGTCGGCAACTGTACGTCCGCCAGTGTCGGATAGCCGTGCAGACGGAGGTCGGAGATAACCGCTTCGCGATCTTCCCGGCGGTCCCCGCTGCAATCGGCCACGAATACCGCAGGCTTTTCCGCAACCATTCCTCCCTGCGGTTCGGGGCTGGCCGCTGCCTTCACATCCATCTTCTTGATCAGTTCAGCAACATCGAAGGCCAGCTTGGCCATCTTGAGATTGAACTTCTGATTGAAGTCTTCGCCGTAAGCCGGGTCGAGCTCGAGCGGCGTTTGCTGTTCGTCGAAGATAAAGAAGGGGTAACCGAGGGCCATCTTCATCACGTCGGGGAGAGCGTTCTCACTGTCAACCGGAATCTTGATGACCTTCAACACCCGCGACTTGTTGTCGACCAGGATGCCGCCGGTAGTTTCCGCCGTCTTGCAGAACTCCTTGACTTCGCGGGTGCACCACTCCGACTCGACGTAGCGTGGCGTCAGCACAGAAACCAACAAGGCGGTCTTGGGGAACTGCTGGATGATCTCGTCGGCGAAGATGTCGTTGCCGGTGAGCTTTACGTCGCGCCATATCTCGGCCTTGCGGCCAAGGCGCATGCTGAGCATGGCCGACAGCGAGGCATGGAAACGGCTGATCCAGCCTTGCTGATTGGGCGTCAGCGGCTCATTGTCAATGTGCGCGTAACTGATAAAAACTTGTTTCTCGAAGGCCATCGCAAAGCATCGCCCGCACGTGCAGAGCTAGTGTCGCATAATTCGTCACCAGCCCATTCGGACGGCAAACTGGAATTGGCGGGGGTTGTGGGCTGATTTGATCTGGCCAAACTGGGAATAGGGCGTCACGCCATCGAGGCTGTAGGTGCTAATGGGGTTGTAATAATTGGGGTGATTGAAGAGATTGTAGGATTCGGCGCGGAGATTCAGGGCAATTCGCTCGCTCAGCTTGAACACCTTCTGCAGCGCCATATCGTAGTCCACGTAGCCCGGCCCGGTGAACTGGTTGCGCGACGATGTACCGATGCAAGGTGTACCAACCTCTCCGCTGCGTATTCCGACCGTCGTTTGAATGATGTATCCCGACTGGGCACCCGGCTGACTGGCGCAATCCTGCCCTGGCAACGTGATTGCCGCGGTATTTCCAAAATAGCCGTACGGATTCCCGGTGGTAGTCAGCTGCCCGTTGATGTCCACGCGCTGCGTGAGTTCGCCAGCGACAGGGCCGCTAAAAATGGTAAACGGCTGCCCGCTCTCGGCCGTCAAGACCCCGCTGACTAACCAGCCACTGCGAAGCTGCGATGGTTTTGACGTCGGAACCTCCCAAGTGTATTCCACGACAAACCGGTTGGTTTGGTTGTAATCGGAGGGACCGTAATCATTTCTCAAGAAGTTGTACGGGTCCTGCGGAATTGTGTAGGGCGTCACCTGCGCCTGCCCCGCGCCTGTGGTATTGACTCCTGCGGTCAAAAGCCCCGTAAGCGCGGAGAGATTTGCCGAGATGGCGCCCGGAGTGAAAAGTCCGACCGGCGGTGCGAAAACGCTGTTGTTGGTGCCAAGCGAGAAATAGACGGGATTGCCCGTCCCATAGGATTGCAGGCCAAGTACTTGGGTCATAAGCGGTCCGGGAATCAGCGGGGCCCCCGCGCTCGAACCGTTATCGAGCGCTTTAGAATAGGTGTACCACGCTCGCGCTTGAAATCCGTGCCAGCCTTTGGTGGTCAATTTCGCCACTAGCGCGTTGTAGTTGCCGTAGCCGATATTGGCAGTTGTAAAAATCGGAACGTAGCTGAATGCATCGCACGGGTTACCAAACAGGCCCGGTGCCGAATTCGTGCAAAACCATTCGTTGTTATAACCGGTGTTGGTCGTAGTGGGCAGGTTACCCATGAAATTCCCGATGTAGGCAACTTCCGCTGAGATGTTCCGCGTAATCTGGCGTTCTATCGAGAAGCTCACCTGCCGGGTGAGTGGATTGTTCAAATTAGACGGGTCGATCGCGCTCAGAGCGAACGGGACGCTCGCAGCCTGAGAACTCGGAGTTTGATAACTCGAACTGAGCAGGCTCGAGTTGCCCAGTCCGCACTGTCCGCTGGAGCAATAAAAGCTTGAAAAATTCTGCCCGTAGAGCGTCTGGGGATTCGTCAAGGATTTGCCGGTCGGGCGATTAAAAGCCAGTTGCGCCATCAAGCTAGCTGGAATTCTGTCGTAATAGATTCCAAAACCCCCGCGGATCACGGTGTCGCCGCTGGGGGTCGACCAGGCTATCCCAACCCGTGGTTCAAAGTTTGTGGTGTTGGCAACGACAAAGCTTCCATTTCCGTTGGGATTGCAGGTCCATGGCAGAGGCGTGGTCAACCCATAGATCGACTCCATTCCGCTGGACCCTTGCCCGCACGGGTGGCCGAAAGTGTCCACAACCTGAGTTTCATCCTGTCTGACCAGTCCGTTCGCCACAGGGTCGTAATTCCAGAGCTGGTGGTTCGTCTCGGACGACGGAGAAAAGTACTCATACCGAATCCCCAGGTTGACCGTCAGGTTCGGCTTCACCCGCCAAGTGTCCTGCAGATATCCGGCTACAACGTAGGAATGAAATGTAGTGTTATAAGGGCTGGGCTGTTTAATCGCATAGTCGTAGGAAGGGCTGGTAAATGCGGGCGGAAAGCAGCCGACGCAGGTCTCGCTATCGCTGGTAAACTCGCCGATATCGCCGGAAACTACCATTCCTCGGCTGAAACCGCTGTTGTCAAAGACATTCTGCAGCCGCTGTAAGTCAAACCCGAAACGCACAGTGTGCTTTCCCTTAAACAAAACAATATTGTCCACCAGCTCGCCTTCGGTATCGCGGCGCTTTCCGGGAGAGCTGAGCGGCCCGCCGATTCGAGCAAAGGGGAACAACCCGTCCAGGGAAGGCGTGATCACGGGCACGCCAGTAAAGTAATAGGTCGGCGACCACACCGCGTCATTCCAGCCTCCGAAAGCCCCGTTTACCCCACTGCTGGCGCCGGCGTATTGCGGATCCAGGCCTGACAGCAGATAGGTCTGCATAGGCCCGCTGGGTAATCCTGCGCTTTCAGCATTGAACTGGGCGTCCTGTGGGGTTTCTGTGACCTGAAACCGGGTGAATCCGCCGCGCAAGACATTGCTGAAATGGTCTGAAAATCGATGCGTAAACGTAACCACCAGGTTCTGGTTCAATACGGCACGCTGCGACCCATTCCCGGGATATGTTGACGAGCTGGGGAGGGTGTCATCGTGAAGTTGCGAGAGATTCTGCAGGTTATACCGAAATGTCCAATCTGTGCGGTCCGACTGGGTGAAATCCACTCGTCCTAGATAGTTGTCTACGTTGGTGTAGTTGGGGGCGTAGCCGCGGTAGAACTCCAGCACGTCGGGGACGGCGACCACGTTCGATTGCGGATAAAGCGAGAGAACACTCTGCGCAAACTGGGCATCCTGATATTCCGATGTTCCCGGCTGAAACTCGCTCAGATGGCTGCGATCATAGGAACTTGGTACGCGGTCGAAGATGGGATTCGGATTATTGATGCGCGTTCCTTCGTAGTCTCCAAACCAGTACCACCGCTTGAGAAAAGAACCACCAGCCTGCGCCCCGAATTGCTGCGACGAGAACGGCTGAGTGTGGCTGTTGTCTTGCGCCAGGATGGACGCCGGATCAAAAAGCGGATTGCAGTTGGCCGTATTGGATGTCGAATTTGGGGTAGTACAGTAGTTGACTCCATACTCTGGGTTCGCATTAAGCATCTGAACCGTCTTGACGTATTGGTTATACGAATTGGGCTCATAGATCGGCGAGTAGCCCGGGCCGTTGGTGTTGGAGGCGGCCGGCACGTTTAACTGCCCTGCGAACGCCGCCGCCTGATCGAAACCTGAGCCGTTATAAACCGACAGCGGTGAACTGGCGTCGATCGAGTCCGTCGCGAAAAAGCCGAATGCGCTGCCATGAAACTTGGCGGTACCGCGCCGGGTGACGACGTTGACCACGCCCCCCATGGTGCGTCCAAATTGCGCATCAGACGTAGCGGTGACCACCCGGAACTCCTGGATCGCGTCGTTCACCTGAAAAGGAATGGCTTGGTTGCTGCTTGACGCCTGATTGTCCATGCCATCGAGGAGAAACAGGTTCCCGGTCGGCCGCTGCCCGGAAATGCTGAATGTCGTGTCTTTCAGCTCCGACCACGCTGGAACGTCATGGGCGCTGGAGTCCAGCAAGCCCAGGACCAGAAAGTTGCGATTGAAGAATGGAAGATTTCGCAATTGATTGCTGGTGATGACCGAACTGACCGCTGTGGACAAGGTGTCGAGCGTCACGCGTGGGGACTCGGCAGTTCCGCGCTGGGTTGCGTGAACCTTCTTTCCACCCGTACCAGAAGACGATGGCCCAGCCTGCGGAACGGCTGCTGGAGTCGCGTTGCCCTGCTGCGATGGACTCGACGAATCGGTGTTCTTGTCCTGCCCAGACGAGCCGTCATCGCCCTCGATCCAGCGGCTGCCCGTAACTTCCGGCCGGCTCACAACGTAGGCAACCAGTCTAGGCTTGCGGGCCGAGGAACCAGCGAGGGGGCTCGATCCCGATTGTCCCATCTCCGGCGGCGCCCAACCAGCAGTACGTGGGCGAGGTTGTCCAGTCCCGTTATGCAGCCGGGATACCGGACTTGGCGATTTGTCTGCGATAAACGACGGGAGGATGTGTCGCGTCTCACCTACCTCGACGTCGAACTTGACTTTCTGCGGTGCAAACGCCATCCCCGGCGCATCCGCCGTAATGACATATCCTTCGGCGGGCGCGACTTCGGCAAAGAAATAGAACCCGTCAGAGTTGGTTGTGGTGGAACGCTCGACCCGCAGAGACTCATTGTGCAACGTAACCCGGATTCCTGGGACCGGGGTATCCTGATTGTCTTCGGCGTCACCACTAATGAGCGCCCGGTCTTGGGCCAAACTGAAAGACGAGGCGACAATTACCAGCAAGGCTAGAAGCGTGCCGCGCCGCATAAGGACAACCCCCAATCTTCCATGTCCCACTGACGCACCGGGACAGATCGCAGTCGGGAAACGACCCAAAGTGGCTGGATTCCCGCAGTTTAACTCCGGCTAATGGCGATATTCACCACCAGTCACATTCGAATGGGAAGACATTAGCACACTTTGGCTCCCATGGCGCCACTTCCGTTGGGCTACGCCCTCCGTCCCATTTTGCACACGCAGCCATCGCGCTCGGCGGCGCTACGGAGATTTTCGCCAAAGGAAACGAACTTCCATTCGGCCTTGACGAGGTTATTTCGCTTCATTTATGGAATCACCGTGTGCACTCTTCGGAGCGCTTTGAAATCTGTTGACACGATGTCCAGTGGACGGTAGCATCCTGCACAACAGCACCGGTCGTAGCGGGGTGGCTCCGACGTGAGTGCCCGAAATGGGGTGTACGGTCATGCGAGGGCTCAATCGGTGGATCGCTTTGTGCGCTGCCTTCGTGTTGTGGGCGGTGCCGAACCTAGCAGCGGATGGTACATGCGGTACTCATTGCTACCAGGTCGGCAATACGAAAGGGACGTGGTACTCTCTGATCCTGAACAACAGCGGCAACCCAATAGGACCAGGCCAATTCTTGCCCACTGGCTACTGTGGGACTACCAACCCACCAAACGGCAGCTGTGGGTTATATTATGATCCTGTACTAAACCCGCCGACCCTGTTTAACCCCCCGGCTACCTCCACCTCTCCCAGCGGCTGGCACGGATATAATGGAACCGACGACTCTCAAACTTATCTGGATAGCCTCAACGGTGGCTTGACCTTTACTCTCACAACGGGCGCTGCGGCCCTTCATCGGTATGACTCCAACGAAGCAACTGCATTGGAACCTTGGAGGGCGCCGTCGAACGATCACGGATACTACCTGTCAACCTATAATTCTTCCGATTCAGCAGCAATCACACTGTGTGCGGAGCAAGGAGCCAACGTCACAACGTGTCCAACGAGCCTCACTTCGGGCCAGGTTGGCATTAAAGAGCTAGCGTTCTACTGGGGAAGTATCGATACCTGGAACAAGATCGGATTCTGCTATAGCGCTGGGAACTGTGATTACTTTTACGGTTCAAACCTCAATGGCTTCACGCCCACCGACACAACGACGGCTGGCAATGCACCGTGTAACGCTCAAGTTGTGAGTCCTTCCTGTGATCTTGCTTCGGCGGTTATCGACTTTAAAGACGGGGGCAATCCCTGGGCGTACATAACCTTTTCATCCTGCGGTTTAGACACCACACCTGCATGTCTCCCTGCCTTCGAAATCGATAATCTCGAGTACGTAACGGCCCTTTATCCTTCGATTCTTCCGGCACAGAATGCGTTCGCCCCCGCCCCCGAGCCTTCGAGCCTGCTGTTGCTGGGATCCGCGATTGGAGGTATCGCTGCTGTGATGCGCCGTAAGTTGCGCCACTAATTCCGCCGACGATGTCGTTGTAGCCTCTCCAAAAAGCTTATCCAAGCCCGAGCGAAAGGCAGCTCAGCCCGCCATCCACCTACGGAGACTCTGATTAAGCCCTGGCTTTGCACAGCGGGCAAAGGTTAGTGTCACGCCAGCATGAAGCAGAGGACATTAGGGATGATGACGGGCTTGAAGCGGCTCCCAAGTAGGGCTGATTCAGAGGTTCCAGGAGTCTCTCCGCTCTGATTTTCCTGCGCGTAGTTTGTCTGACAACCGGTTGTCGAAAGCAATGTCCCAATTGCCAGCTCAGAGATTCGTGATGGGGCAGATTCCTTCCGCCGGCGACGTTGGACAATTAGCGATTGCATAGGACAGAATGAAGAATCGGCACAATTTATGAATGACTCAATTCTGGTTACGGGCGGGGCCGGGTTCATCGGCTCAAATTTTGTAATGCAGTGGCTGGCGCGCGAGTCGGCGCCGCTCATCAACTTGGATCGTCTTACTTACGCCGGACACCTGTCGAGCCTTGCCTCAGTCGCTAACCATGCCAGATACCATTTCGTTCGCGGAGACATCAACGATCGTGAACTGCTCGCACGACTATTCCGTGAACATCGGCCGGCAGCGGTTGTCCACTTCGCCGCTGAAAGCCATGTGGACCGCTCGATCACCGGCCCGGAAGAATTCATTCGCACCAATATCCACGGCACCTTTATGCTGTTGGCGGAAGCCAAGTCTTACTTCGATTCCCTTTCGGCCGAAGACCGGACGCGCTTTCGCTTTCTGCACGTCTCAACTGACGAAGTGTATGGCTCGCTGGGCCCGAACGATCTGCCGTTCACCGAAAGCACAGCTTACGCGCCTAACAGCCCTTATGCCGCCTCGAAAGCCGCTTCTGACCACCTTGTGCGGGCGTGGTTCCACACCTACAAGCTACCTACGCTGACCACGAACTGTTCCAACAACTACGGCCCGTTTCAGCTCCCGGAGAAACTTATCCCGCTGATGGTCCGCAATGCCTTGCTGGGCGAAAAGCTTCCGGTCTATGGTGATGGCCAGAACGTTCGCGATTGGCTTTACGTGGAGGACCATTGCGATGCCATCCGCTGCGTTCTCCGCAATGGCACGCCCGGTGAAACTTACAACATAGGCGGCCGCAGTGAGCGCCGCAACCTTGACGTGGTCAAAACCATTTGTGCTGTTATAGACGAATTGTGCCCAGAGTCGCCGTTTCAGCCGCATGCCAACTTGATCAATTTTGTGACGGATCGCCCCGGCCATGATTGGCGCTATGCGATTGACTGTTCCCGCATTGAGCAAGAGTTGAACTGGAAGCCACAAGTAAGCTTCGAAGACGGCATTCGCAAGACCGTAGCGTGGTATCTAGAACATCAGGACTGGGTCGCCAGCGTCACCGACAGCGACTATCGGTCCTGGATCGCCGCGCAATATGCCAGTCGCGGAGGTGCGGTTTAGCATGGCCACACCGCTCAAGGGAATCATTCTCGCCGGTGGTTCCGGCACCCGCCTCTACCCGGCAACCCAATGCGTCTCGAAGCAGCTCCTGCCGGTTTACGACAAGCCCATGATTTACTACCCTCTCAGCGTGCTGATGCTGGCAGGCATTCGCGATGTACTCGTCATCTCCACGCCGCAGGATACACCACGATTCGAGCAGCTGTTGGGTGACGGTTCCCGTTGGGGCATGAACTTTTCCTACGCGGTGCAGCCCCGACCGGAGGGCATCGCACAAGCATTTCTAGTGGGTGCCGACTTCATCGCCGGAAAGCGTTGCGCTCTGGTCTTGGGCGACAACATTTTCTACGGGCACAATCTCTCGCACATGATGCAGGCGGCTGCCCGGCGGGAAACCGGGGCAACCGTATTCGCCTATCCGGTGCACGATCCGGAGCGCTACGGTGTCGTCGAATTGTCCAGCGACGGCCGCGCTCTCAGCCTCGAAGAGAAGCCCCAGCAACCCAAATCCCGCTATGCCGTAACCGGGTTGTATTTTTACGACAATCGCGTGGTCGACTTCACCCGCAGCGTTAAGCCCTCGGCCCGCAAGGAATTGGAGATTACGGATCTAAACCGCACGTACCTGGATCGCGGTGAGCTACACGCCGAGATCATGGGCCGTGGCATGGCATGGCTCGATACCGGCACGCATGACTCTCTGCTAGAAGCCGCCTCGTTCATTCAGACCATCGAGAAACGGCAGGGGCTCAAGATCGCCTGTCCCGAGGAAATTGCGTTTCGCGCCGGCTATATCAACGCTGAACAACTCGAGTCCCTCGCCGCGGCACTTCACAACAGCGGCTACGGTAAGTACCTGCGCGGTGTTCTGGAATCTCCGACGCTGACTTAACCGCGATTCCGATTCTGCTATCTGGATTTCCCGTCGAAGACATCCCGGTAGTTACTCTGGAAAATAAACTGGCCCGCTGCACTCGAGGCAGCGGGCCGATATTCTCCCCACAATCTGAAATTGCGGTCATTGCGTCAGTAGGCGTTCTTTCCAAACATGCCAGACCACGCCGTAAGAAAAATGATCCGCAGGTCGAACCAGAAGCTCCAATTCTGCAGGTAGTACAGGTCGAACTCAAATCTTTTTTGGATGGACGTATCGCCGCGCCAGCCGTTCACCTGTGCCCAACCAGTGATACCGACCTTCAAGCGATGGCGGCTGTCGTAGTGCGATATCTCCTCCAGAAAGCGTCTAACAAAGTGCGGCCGTTCTGGGCGGGGGCCAACCACACTCATATCTCCACGCAGGACGTTTAAGAACTGTGGCAACTCATCAAGGCTGGTCTTACGCAGGAAGGTCCCTATGACCGTGCAACGCGGATCATCCTTGACCGTCCACCGGTGATCGCTCTCGCTCGACTCGGCCTGCCTCATGGTACGAAACTTGTACATGGTGAATGGCGTTCCATTCAAGCCGACGCGCTCCTGCCGGAACAGCACCGGCCCCGGCGATGACAGCTTGATGATTGCTGCGATTAAGGCCATGAACGGGAACAAAAAGACCACCACAACGAGCGAACATGCCACATCGAAGGCTCGCTTCAAGACGAAGTAGGCCGGCGACTCCAGAGGAGTGTTTGCCAAGTCAAGCATCTGCAGGTCACCTAACTGAAACAAGCGATCGCGCACGACAGGTAGATTGCCTAGGTCTAGAACCACCCTCGTCGGGACGCAGAGCATTCCTATCCGTTCCAACAGTTCGTCCATTTCCGAGAGTTGTTCGGGGCTGGCTGCAATGACGATCTCCTCGAACGCCGGTACGCGCCTTAAACCGATGTCATCGAATTGAAACACCGGTGCGTCGTGTACCTGAATTGGTTCGTCGCCGATGCTTAGGTAGCCCACCACTTCGGACGTGACCATGGGGATATGCGCCAGTCGAGTTGCGATGCGGCCGGCCCGACGGCTCGCCCCGACCATGAGCACCCTGATCGCCCTCCGGCCAAAGTGCGAGACGTTCAACATCCGGCGCAGGACGGCTCGCGTCCCCAGCGTTAGAACAAGCAGCGCAATCGAGCTCACCACGAAAAACACCCGCGAGAAATTCTGTTGCCGATAGAAGAACAGAACGGCAAGCAACACGGTGTAAGTGGCGAAGCACGCACTAAGGGACTTGCGAATGCCCGTATTTTCGCGGAATAGCTCGTCCGTGTCACATAGATGCTGCCGCTCGGCAGCGACTGCCCACACCATCGTGATGAACAGTAAGACAGCGAAATAGAACCACGGATCAAATTCCGCGGGATGGTGCTGCAGATCCATCATTCGCAAGCGCACGTAGGCGGCGATCATGAACGCCAGCAGCGGCAGCATGTAGTGCCAGAGACGAATGTAGAAACTGAGTGACTTCAGGCGAAGAGACATTTCATCACCTCATTGCAAGCCGTTCCTAATACCGTGGCGGTTCTCCCCGGTTTGCGAGAGTCGTGTCAGAGGGCTCCAAAAGGACAGCCATGACCTGCTCGCCCTGCGTCCATCAATTGCGGATTACCTTCAGGATTGATTCAGTAACTTGGAGATATTGAAACGTCGAATACGGGGGATGGCCGGGCCTGCGGTCAACTCGATCTGGTCCGCGAAGACGCGTCTTCCAGAATGTGCTCCACGGCCTCGGTCAGGCTCTCGACTGGCATGTCTGCGGCCAAGTGTTGGGCGGGCGACTCCCAGCAAAACGGTGCGACATCCGGCAGCGCGGCCAGCCTCCATTTCCGAAGCCCTTGTCGCCCACTATCCAGCAGCTGTCCAGTTCTAGCGAGCGCCGCTTTGATTGAGCCGGCTGATCGCTTGCGCCGCTCACCGGCAGCGGAATGAAGTCATCCGGCGAATTGATGTAGAGTCCCTCGGGCGCCGGGCGGTTGATCACTCCGTCGCGATCAAGAAAGACTGCCTTAGCCACAGACTTCTTGTTCCACGATCTCGCAAACGATGTGACCTAACATGATGTGGCACTCCTGGATACGCGGAGTTTCGACGGAAGGAATTCGCAGGCAAATGTCTACTAGATCCTTTAAGAGACCGCCAGACTGGCCCGTCAATGCCACGGTGGTAATCCTTCGCTCCCTCGCGGCCTCCATGGCAAGCAGAACATTGCGGGAGTTGCCACTCGTACTCAATCCAATAGCTACGTCGCCCGGCAGGCCCAGCGCTTCAATCTGGCGTGCAAACACAAAATCGAAAGAGGAGTCGTTGCCGATAGCCGTTATCGCAGACGTGTTTGCGCTAAGTGCCATCGCGGGTAGCGCGCGACGCTCAAGCAAATAGCGGCCCGTAAACTCGGCCGCGAGGTGCTGGGAATCGGCAGCGCTTCCCCCATTGCCCATGAACATTACTTTGTGTCCGCGATTGAACGCCGCACTAATGCGGTGTGCAACGTCTTCCAGCATCGACTGAAATGCGTCATCCTGAAGAAGCAATTGCTTCACCGAGATGCTCTCTGCGATGCGTCTGGCGCAGACTGAACCGGTAGCGTTGCTTACACTCTGGCTCATTCGTCCTCACAGCAAGCACCCTCGTTGCTTGCGATCTTCAATCGGTTCTATGCTCCGTTCTTCAGATTGCCTTTGGCAGAGTGGATTCTTGATTCCTCCAGGTTTGCAGTCCTTCTCTGTCAAACGCAAATTCAGTCGTGACTGCACCCATCTTTCGCAGCTGCTCCGCCACTTTATGCTTACGTTCAAACTCGCAATAGAACATCATGTAACCCCCGCCACCCGCGCCCGTAATCTTCCCGCCCAGCGCGCCGTGCTTTCGAGCTGCTTCGTACAGTTCATCGATCTGCGGATTGGAAATTCGGTCCGACATCTTCTTCTTGGCTTGCCAGGCGGAGTCCAGCAGTTCGCCGAACTGCGCCAGACGATTGGTAAGTAGTGCATTCTTCATGGCCACGGCAAGTTCCTTCTGCGACTGCAGGCCTTGAACCGTCTCGCGTTGCTCAGACAGCAGGCGGGAAGTCTGGTCGTCGATGATGTGGTCGGAACGCCTAGTTTTGCCGGTGAAACAGAGTAGTAAATTGTGCTCAAGTTCGTTGATTGTGCCGGAATGGACGCGCAGCGGATTAACTACGACGTGGTCTTTTCCGAATTCCATAAAATTGAAGCCGCCAAACGAAGCGGCATATTGGTCCTGCAAGCCGCCAGTAATCTGCAAGTCCTTGCGTTCAATCAGGTACGCAATTTCCGCCACTTCGTAGTTGCTCAGAGGCGTCGCTCGAAATTCGCGTACCAAACCGACGAGGGCAACCACTAGGGCTGACGAGGATCCGAGCCCTGACCCTGGGGGTGCATCGCTGTGCAAGAAAATGTCGAAGCCAGTGGAATCAACCGCTTCCAGCCGCCTCAGAGCAGCCTTTGCCAGGTCGAGGTTCCCATCCATGTGCAGTGCGTCGCCGACGGCGAACTCAACCTGCATATCCAAGTCAGCCGACTCGATGCTGATTCGCTTGTCCTGCCTCGGTCGTAAGCTGCCCCATGCATAGCTGTCAATGGTCGCATTCAGCACACAACCGCCATGGGTCTCCGGATAGGGAGGCACGTCTGTGCCTCCCCCCGCGAAACTGATACGCAAAGGCGCTTTTGCTCGAATGGTCATAGCCATGAAAGTTCCCTTAGCTCGTTCTGTGCGCGTTGGTAGTCTTGCGGAATTCCGATGTCAATGAAGTAGCCGTGACACGGATAGGCATACAACTCGTCTGGGCACAGTGCGGGCAGAACCGATCGCTCAACCGACACAGGACCTTGCTTCGCGATCAACTCGACCACTCTTGGTTCGAAAAGGTATGTACCGCCGTTGATGTAACCCGGACTGCCGGCCACCGACTTCTCCTGAAATTCAATGACCCGGCCGAGTTCATCTGTTTGCACTGCACCGTAACGCCCTGTGTCCAAAACGTGAGCAAGTGCCACAGTCCCAGTTTTACCGTGGGCCTGATGCGACCGGAGCATGCCTTCGAAGTCCAATTGCAGGATCGAATCGCCATTCGTCACGAAGAATCTCTTGTTTATTCCTAAGCCTGAGGCAGCAAGTCTGATTGCGCCGCCAGTTCCAAGAGGCTCCTCCTCCACTGAGTACGAAACACTTATCCCGAGCTCTAGCTGGCTTTCGACCCACTCAATGATCTGTTCATTTGTTCCGTGACCAAGACACAAGACGACTTCCGCAAATCCAGCGCGGGCTAATTGCCTCATCAGATAGAACAGAAATGGTCGTTCGCCAATTGGCGCCATCGCTTTCGGCCCTTCCGAATAGGCTGGCCGCAAGCGAGTGCCCATGCCCCCGACCAACACCAGCACCGGGCACTCGCGGAGTTCATTAAACGTTGTCATGAGAGGAGCTCATGGCCGGTTCAAGGTCGGCCATGCCTAGCTTTTCAGATACTCGCGGTAAGTGGAGAAGTGTCGTTTCGCGCAGCCATCCCAAGTAAATCGAGCCGCCTGTTCAAACCCAATCCGTTGCAGGCGGTTCCAGCAGTCCTGGTCCAGAAGTACGTTTTCCATCGCGGAAACGATGGATTCCATCTCTCCTGGAATAAAATACTCGGCTGCATTTCCACCAACCTCCGGCAACGATGCGACTGCGGAACACGCTACAGGAGTGCCACACGCCATCGACTCGACCACCGGCAATCCAAATCCCTCTTCGAAGGAAGGCAGCACCGTTAATTCGGCGGCTGAATAGGCCGCGCGAACCTGTTCGTCTGAGACTCGGCCTGCAAAAATAACCTTTGACTCAATTCCCAACTCATTCGCGGTCTTCTGCAGCACGGTGCGCCAATACCTGTCGTCGCCGATGATGATCAGGCGATGGGGCAGCCGGTGGCGTCTTATTAATTGGTCAAATGCTCGCAACAAGCCGGACACGTTCTTGTTTGGCTTTAGATTCCCGACAAATAATACAAATGGCTCTGAACACCCAAAGTCGACGGCGATCTTCGCCTTCGATGTCGCGCGATCTTCTTGATAGATGTGCGGGCCAACACCGCTGTATGTAACGGTGATCTTGTCTGGCTTCACGGAGAGGTGTTCCACAATCATGCTTTTGGTGTATTCGGACACGGTAAACAGGTGGTCAGCCCGCTTTGCTACCAGTCGAAGTACTGGTTGCGCGTAGACCCAGCTGGCCAGGCGACGTCTTTGGGTTGGATCAATGATGTGAGTGAGATCGTGGATGGTGACCAGCATGCATCCTCGCCTCATGAGTGGGGCGTTGTAGTGCGGCACGTGCAGAACGTCGCAATTTCGCGCGGCCCACAACACTTCCCCTTGCTCTCGTAACGAATAGATCGGTGCGCCTGCCGAAACCACTTCGTACCCAAACTCCTTGAGGGCTCCAACATGTTTCGGAAGTGTGAGCAAACAGGTCTCAAATCCTTGTGTTTTATCCAGTCCTCGGATGACGTTCAGCGTGTAGGCCCCCAACCCGCTATCCAGCCACCGCGCGTCGATCATCAATTTCTTCACCCAGTGCTCTCCAACTCAGCACTTTTCATCGCCTCGGCCAGCACGGCAAGAAAACGCTCCTGGAACTTTCTCTTCGAAAATCCTCGGGCTCGATTTCGCAGCACAGTGACATCAAAGCTACGGTCCTCGAATTCGGTGAGGGCTTGTTGGAGGCCCGCCGGGGTGGGCTCGTGGTAGAAGACGGCCGTGTCGGGGGACATGGTGTCGAGGACGCCGCCCTCGGCCAGGGCCACAACCGGGCAGCCGGCGGAGATGGCTTCCAAAGGGACGAGCCCCATGTCTTCGACGCCGGGGAAGATGAGGGCCTTTCCACGGGCGTAGAAGTCGGCCAGTTCGTCGTCGGTGACGAAGCCGTGGAACTCTACATCGGCGCCGAGAGTGGCGGCTAAGGCCCGCAACTTCCCTTCCTCAGGGCCGGAGCCGACGATCTTCAGGCTTCGCCCTAGGGCAGCGCAGGCTTCGATGGCGTGATCTACGCGCTTATACGGAGCCAGGGCGCTGACCATCAGGTACCAATCCTCGGGTTTGCGCACCACCTTTTCCCAGCGAGTTACATCCGTGGGGCCGTAGATGACCTCAGCTTCGCGTCCGTAGATCCGCTTCACCTGTTCGGCAACGTAGCTGGAGTTGGTGGTGAGTCCATCGACCCGATCGAGCGTTGCCAAGTCGTACTTCTGGAGCAGCTTAGTCACCGGCCGGAAGAGGAAGCGGGAGAGGAAGCTGCCCACTTGCTCGGGGCCGAAGTAGTCGTCGAAGCGGTCCCAGGCGTAGCGCATCGGGGTGTGAATGTAGCAGATGTGCAGGGGATGCTTTCCCGTCCGGCGAACCATTGCTTTGGCGACTGCGTGGGAAGTGGAGATCACGATATCGGCGTCCTCGATGCCGACCTTGGTGGTTTCGGCCAGCAACGGGAACAGCGGCAGATAATAGCGATACTTGGTGCGCGCCAGCGGTAGATGTTGCAGCCAACTGATGGTGATTCGCCTCGAGGTGATGAGCTTGCTGACGCTGTCGGGAAAGCAGAGCAGCGTCCAAAGCGGCGCATCTGGAAACAACTCGCAGAGTGCTTCGAGGGCTTTTTCGCCGCCGCGCATGCCAGTCAGCCAGTCGTGCACGAGGGCCACGCGCAAGCCATTGCAAAAGCTGGGACTTACAAGCTGTTCTGGGGCTTCTGCGGAGACTGTCATGAACGGAAAAGAGGCGGAATTCTAACTTCCCAAATCGGGAATGGAGGCTCGGGGTACCCCCTACCCCCCTCCCCCCTAGTTCCTTGGAATCAGTAACTTACGAAAGATTTTTTTGTAAAGTCGTCTGCCCAAAGGAGTTAGAGGCAAAGTCGTGTTAACAAAGAACTTAGCCGACACGCCAATGAAACGGCTATCGCCCGCAGGCACAACAGTCCGACGTTAGTGATACGCCTGGCTGGTTGGGGAAGTCTAGAAAAATCTGCACGGCAAAAAAACTTTAGTAACCATGAGCGCGCAAATCAGTAACCAGGGCCAAACAATTGATTTTTTAGCGCGGAGCGAGCATTGCCAATTCGAGGTTTGTCGCGAAGAACCTCAACGGTGTATAGGCGCAAAGGAACCGGTCAACTGGTTCCAGCCAACGGTCGAGAGACAACGGCACGGAATTCTTGGGAAACAACTGCGCGTGCCTAAGAGCGATGGGAGTAAAGCCAGCCGACACGGCCAAATTCTGGATGCTCTCGCGGGTGTAAAGGCGATCGTGGTAGTTATCACCGCGAACCCTAGCCACTGCCTGCGTCCAAGAAAGTGCATACGGGAGGAATACGACGAACAACAGGCCTCCTGGCCTGAGCACTCGACGGAGTTCGAGCAGCGACTTCGCGTCCGAGGGGACATGCTCCAGCACACCAAAACTGACGACGCAATCGAATGACGCCGAAGGAAATGGGAGGTCGACCGGATCTTCCAATGGGACAAGCTGGAAATGCGACGCTTCGATGATGGGTGTCGGTTGGCCGAAGGCGGAATCGTCATGCGAACGAGCAACATCGCAACTGGTTACATCGAACCCTCGCCGACGAAGGAGGTAGGTGATGTGACCCTTGCCACAGCCCCAGTCGAGAACCTTCGCCTTCTCCGGCGCCAGTTTCATGCCTCGGGTGAGCAACTCCGCGAGGAACGCGACTTGCCGGACAAAAACCGCTTGCGTGCTTCTGCGCAAAAACCGGTGGGAAGGAGTCTTCGCGACGATGGAAGACAAATAAGTATCTTCGGCTACCCTCTGTCGGAGCAGGGTCTCGCTTTCGCGCGCAACATGTTTCAGGTCTTCCATCTCAACTGTCACTTTGCCCCAGGCGCATGCCGTCGGGAAGTCTCCAAGCGGGAGCTGAAACCGTCTTTAGCCTCCACAGGCGTTCGTAGCCTCCCAGCACGACCGAAGTCAAGGCGAGAACAACCATCTTCGTATCAAAAAAGAAGTTCGTCCCAAACCAGAAGAGGATGCAGAAACCACACCACGGATAGAGGAGGATGCCCGCGATATGCCCTTGTCGGACAGAGCGCCACAACCCGCCACAGATGAGGCCGTGTAGTAAGAGGACCGACGGCGCGAACCACCCAAAGTCAGCGTAGAGATAACCGAAGGTGCCGCTCCAGATTATGTACCCGTCGAGCCCGGCCTGCCAAGTGGAGGTGAATTCGGAATCCCACGCCTGATGAAACGTCGGCCAATGAAAGAACTCGCGAATCGGGACTACTTGATTCAGCGTAGCGTTGAAGCTCAGAAACGAGCTGAAGTAAACGCCATTGCCTGCATGGGGGTAGTGCATTCTGCCGGTGACGAGTGCGGCCAAGCGATTATAGGAAGTTACGGTGTACCTCACAAAGTCAGCGAGAGGATCTTCCGCGCCCCGAACCGAGGAAAACAGCAGAAACGTCACGACCAATAGAGACGCGCTGACCAACGCGATGCGGAGGAAAGAGCGGCGGCTCAGGCCGCCTAGCGCCCGCCGGCGAAGCAGATAGAGCAAGACGGTCCCGGTCATGACGGGCATAAACTCACCTCGGCCAAGCTTCAGTGCGGAGTACGCGAGAATGGCGAGGATACCAATCGCAATCGTGGAGGTAACCAGCCAGCGCTTCCAGCGACGGTCAAATTCGAATTGATCGCGACGCCACGACGCCCACCAGCAGATTCCGAGGAGCCAAATGCTGGCAAGGCCCAGCGGCTGATGAACATCGAGGTTCTCCTTCAGTTGGGCCCCCTGTTGGGCAATGATCAAGTCAACTATGTCGGGATTATCGCGAAGCAGGAGTGCGATCGCCTCGAACGTCACAAGCGTGCCGATCACGAGCGGGAGCAGCAGGAAAATCAACGGCGAAATCCGAACGCGCATTCTTGACACTGGGAGTGTCGCCGTCGGGAAGAAGATGTCGATGGCAGCGACGCCGGCAAGAAAGGCCGCCACACAAAGAGCGAAAAACAGGAGCGAGGTCGGATCGAGAAAGACGAGGTCTTTCTCACCAACGATGTTTGAGTAGTAGTCAGGCGGGATGAGCCACGCAAGCAGGAACACAAGCGTCGATACAAAGGCGAGACCATACGGCGAAAGTAAGAACCCTCCAGCTTGCAACTTTCGCTTATCGCATTCAGTCACTGAGTTACGCTCCGCTCATTTTCCGTACAGATGAAAATTGTGGGCTGCGGCCTAAGGCCCGGCGCATCAACCGGGTTACGGCATCGAAGTTTTGTTCCCCGAGCACATATCCCACGAAGCAGTAAAGGTGGAACATGGGGTAGCGCGCGAACCCCATCCGGCTGTATCCGCGATACAGGTGCATGAAATCTTCGAAGCGCAGATTGAGCTGATCCTTGATGTACGGGTAGAAGTAGTTGGCGTAGTCGTGGGTAACATCATCCACGACGTCAACCCCGCGAGTGTCGCGCAAATCGCGCACGATGGAGAGTGCGCCCGACACCATGTGCAAGCGGGCGTCGGGAGTGTAGCGTCCGGGGACAAACTTCCCTTTCTCGCTGACCACTGGAGCCGAACTCAGGCGGTTCATTGTTGCGACATAACACGAGGACTTGAGGCGTGCAGACGGCGCAGCGATCCATCAGTACGTTCGCGGTCAAGTGCATCTGGTAGTAGAGGGTGCCGTCGAACTTGTCGCTGGCCACGGCATGGGCGCTGTCACGGTGGACGATGTAGCCAGAGATAACGCCGGAGCGGCGGAAGCATATGCGGATGGCTTCCCGCCCGGGGGCAAGCTCGCGTTCCTCGCTGAAGTAGCGGACCTCCTGATTGATTTTGGCGGGCGACTCATCGAACCAGGCGTAGCTTTTCAGCACGAGTCCGACATTGGTGTGACGATCGAGAATGCCGGCCACAGCACTAAGCGCTCCGGGACACATGAGGTCGTCGTTGCCCATGAAGAAGCAGTACTCGCCGGCGGCTTGCTCGACCAAGCGACGGACGTTGGCGTCGTAGCCGAGGTTGAGTTCGTTCTGGTGGTAGCGGAGGCTCCGGGGATTTCGAGCGGCGTAATCACGCGCGATGGCAGCAATCTGCAGGCGCTCAGGTGAGGCATCCTCGCAGATCAGGACCTCGAAATCGCGGCAGTCCTGCGCGTAGATGGAGTCGAGCAACGCGCTTAAGTGACTCGCACGGTTGTAGGCCGGTATGCAGATGGAAAAGAGAGGCCGCATGGACGGGTTCAGACAATCAAACTTTGCGAATCGGAACTTTGCGACGCCGCAGCGGGAACGCACTCGATCGCCGTGGCGCTGCGCCTTGCGGGCTGCTGCCAGAGGAGGCAGAAGCAGGCCAGGACAAGATACTCGCGTGCGATCACGGCGAGCGCGACTCCGGCAGCGCCCAGATTACGAGCAAGGGCAATTTCCAGGGCAGCCGAAAACACGGCCGCCAGAGCGTAAATGCCGAAGTAGGTTCGGACCAGATGGAGTGCAAAGGCCCGGTGGAGGAACAATGCATTGAGAACGATCGCGGGCGAAGCCGCCAGCATAACGGCAAGGATCGTTCCGGAACCGGAGAACGAGCGTCCGAAAAGGACTCGGATGGCTTCGGGGCCGACGAGGATGGACACGATCGTTACGGGTACGATG
>CAVVTL010000024.1:0-163685 GCA_963751155.1 uncultured Acidobacteriaceae bacterium
GCTGTATCCGCAGGAGCGGATCAAGCTCGAGACGGTGCGCGAGAACATCAGCGCCCGCGTCATGGACCTGCTCACGCCGGTGGGCAAAGGCCAGCGCGGCCTGATCGTCGCTCCGCCGCGCACCGGCAAGACCATGCTGCTGCAGAACCTGGCGAACTCGATCACCACCAACCATCCCGAAGTCGTGCTGATCGTGCTGCTCATCGACGAGCGTCCGGAAGAAGTCACCGACATGCAGCGCTCGGTGAAGGGCGAGGTCATCTCGTCCACCTTCGACGAGCCCGCAGCGCGTCACGTGCAGGTCGCCGAGATGGTCATCGAGAAGGCCAAGCGCCTGGTCGAGCACAAGCGCGATGTGGTCATCCTGCTCGACTCGATCACGCGTCTGGCGCGCGCCTACAACACCATCGTTCCGCCGTCGGGCAAGGTGCTCTCCGGCGGCGTGGATTCCAACGCCCTGCAGCGTCCGAAGCGCTTCTTCGGCGCGGCCCGCAATATCGAGGAAGGCGGCTCGCTGACCATCATCGCCACCGCGCTGATCGAAACCGGATCGCGCATGGACGACGTGATCTTCGAAGAGTTCAAGGGCACGGGCAACATGGAAATCATCCTCGACCGCAAGCTGGTCGATAAGCGCACCTTCCCGGCCATCGACATTCAGCGCTCGGGCACGCGTAAGGAAGAGCTGCTCATCCCCAAGGAAGACCTGGCGCGCATCTGGGTGCTGCGCAAGGTGCTGAATCCGCTCTCGCCGGTGGAAGCGATGGAACTGCTCATCGACAAGCTGGGCAAGACGCGGTCGAACGGCGAGTTCCTGGCCAACATGAGCGCGCTGTAAGTTGAAGTTGATCAGAGGTGATCAAGGCGGAGGCCGCAAGGCTTCCGCTTTTTCTGTCTTCAGCGGCGCGCTTCTACTCTCCCAGCTTCACCACCATCTTTCCGATGTTGCCGGCGCCGGAATGCAGCAAGTCCATGAACGCTGCGGGCGCCGCATCCAGTCCCTCGACCACGGTTTCGCGATTAATCAGCTTTCCGGACTTCAGCGCCGGCACCGCCTCGGCAAAAAATGCAGGCATCTCTGTCATCCAATCGATGACGAGAAATCCTTCCAACCGTAGCCGCTTGCTGATGGCCTGCGCCAGATTGCGCGGGCCCTGGCACGGGCGTGTTATAGCCGGCGACGCCACCGCACAGCGCGACCCGGCCATGATTGCGCAGGCAGTACAACGCCGCCTCCAACTGCGGTCCGGCGGTGTTGTCGAAGTACACGTGGAGGCCTTCCGGCGCGCCTTTTCTCAAGTAGCCCAGTGGTTCGCCCTTGCGATAGTTGAAGGCGAAATCGACTTTCAATTCGTCGCGCAGAAAAGCCACTTTATCGTCGGTGCCGGCACTGGCCAGCACGCGGCAGCCGTGCAGCTTGGCGAACTGGCAGGCGGCGATGCCGACGGCGCCCGCTCCGCCGGAAACAAAGACGGTTTCGCCGTCTTTCAGATTGGCGACGCGGAACAGGCCAATCCACGCCGTGAATCCGGTGACGCCCAGAATGCCGATGATAGGCCGACGGCGGGGCCAGCGACACGTCCACCACCTGCATCTGCGCGGCCGGAGCGACAAACGCTTCGCGCCATCCGAACATGCTCAGGACGTGCGCGCCGACCGGCAGCTTCTCGTCGCCCGAGGCGACGACACGGCCGACGGCGCCGCCTTGCAGCGCCTTGCCGATCTCGAACGGCGGCACGTACGACTTGGCGTCGTTCATCCGCCCGCGCATGTAGGGATCGACCGACATGCAGAGGTTGCGTACAAGTACTTCGCCAGGACCTGGATCAGGCAGTTCCACGGTGGCGAAGGAGAAGTTGTCGAGAGTGGGTTCACCTTCGGGACGGCTGGCGAGTCGGATTTCGCGACTTGTAATTGGCATAGGAGTTTGCTCGCGCCGGTATCGTGCGTTCCCAAAATACACCGGGCATCAGGGTCTCGTACAGAAAGGGCGATCTGTCAGAGCCGAGGCTACACGAACTTGATGACGGCGAAGATGAGGAAGGCGACCTGCGCTGCCACCAGCGAGATCCAGATTTTCTGGCGGAAGCGCGAGCGCGAGATGTCGCGCTTGAACTGCATTTGAGCGGCGATGATCTCAGGAGCGAACTCGGGGACAACGACCGGCATCTCGGCCATGGCTTCTACGGGAATATAGGAGACGTCAGGCCGCGGAGCGTCAGGCAAATAGACCTTGGGAGTGTCCAATAGCGACGACCAGTCCAGGACCTGAAGCCATGTGTCGGCCCCGTACGCTGTCACCGGTTCGCTGGTTAATTCCAGCGGCGGAAGATGTTCGGGCGAGAGGCGGTCGCGCAAATTGCCCAGAAGGGAATGCCACCACGGATGCGCGATGTCGTCGCCCACCAATTCGCCTACGTCGATCGGACTCGAGGTGAGCTCAAGCGCGGGCAAAATCTCGGGCGACACGACGTCGGCGATGTTGGTGAAGATCGTGCGATACCACGGGCGCTGGAGGCGGTCCCCGAAGAGCATGCCGACATCGATGGGCTTGGAGGTCAGCTGCAACGGTGGCAGCCGCTCGGGAGCGACGCGGTCGATGATGTTGAGCAGCAGCGATCGCCAAAGAGAGATGGTTAGCTCTTCTGGCGGCGCTAAGTCGAGGTTGTTCATGTGCTCTGTACATGATAGCAGTGGAGTGGAGGGTGGGGCGAGTGGTTGCCGCTGGGTGGTTACTGGTAGCTGGTAGCTGGTGACTGGTGAGGAGCGAATCGAAGATGAAGATACCGATTAGTGATGCTCGCTACGCGACTAGCAACTAGCGAAAGGCGAAGAGCAAACGGCGAAAGCCACAAGCCACAAGCCACAAGCCACAAGCACCAGTTACCAGTTACTAGCTACCAGCTACTTCCGTTGCAGGTGCCGCACGCCGCTTTCGCCAGCGACGATTACATCTGTGGCGATGCCAAGGAACAATCCGTGCTCGATGATTCCCGCGCGAGCGCCAAGCTCGGCGGCCAGTTGAGCCACATCAGCGATGGGTCCGAAGTTGCAATCGAAAATCATGTTGCCGGAGTCGGTGACGAACTGCGAGCCATCCAGCTTGTTCATTCGAATGATGCAGCGTGCTCCGAGCGACTCCAGGAAACGCAGTTGCGATCGCCATCCGAACGGGCTCACCTCAACGGGCAGCGCAAATCGCGTGCCGAGCCGGTCGGAGAGCTTGCTTTCATCCACCACGATGATTTCTCGGGAGCTGGCCTGGGCGACAATCTTCTCGCGGAAGAGCGCACCGCCGCCGCCTTTGATGAGGTTGAACTGGGGATCGACTTCGTCGGCGCCGTCGATGGTGAGGTCGATCTTCAGGGGCAGCGAGTCGTCCATCATCGGGATGCCAAGCGCCCGCGCGGCCTCTTCGGTCGCCGTGGAAGTGGCGAACGCGGTGATGTTCTGGAGCTCTCCGGTTCGCAGTAGTTCGCCGATCTTGCGGGTGGCGAAGATGGCGGTGGAACCGGTGCCGAGTCCGACGACCATGCCGGGTTGGACAAACCGCACGGCGTATTCAGCGGCTTCCTGTTTGAGCTGGGCGCGAGGATCACGGGAAGAATTAGACACGAAGTTCTCCTATACTGTAGCCGCAGGAGAATCATCATGGGCGAGAGTCTGCAGGGTCAAGTGGCAATTGTGACGGGCGCGAACGGCGGTCTGGGAACGGACGTGACCAAAGCGCTTCTGCAAGCAGGAGCGACTGTGGCCGGAATCGCGCGGTCGATCGCAGCGGGTGAGGAGCACGACAGCCGGTTCTATCTGGTCAGCGCGGACCTTACCGATCCGCAAGCAGCGCAGGAGCACATCGCGCGAATGGCGGAGCAGTTCGGCAAGATCGACATTCTGGTGCACGTGATGGGCGGATTTGCCGGCGGAGCGAGCGTCGCCGACACCGATGATGCCACGTGGCGCAAGATGATGGACTTGAACCTGAACGCGGCGTTCTACGTTTTGCGCGCGGCAATTCCGGTGATGCGGAAGGCGGAACACGGGCGCATCATCGCGATTGGAAGCCGGCAGGCAGTGCAACCAGCGGCGAATGTCGGTGCGTATGCAGCGTCCAAAGCCGCGTTGGTATCGCTGGTGCAAACCGTCGCAATCGAGAATAAAGACAAGGGCATACGGGCAAATGCGATTCTGCCGGGGACGATGGATACGGCGGCGAACCGAGCGTCGATGCCCAAGGCCAACTTCGCGAAGTGGGTGAAGCCCTCGCACGTTGCTGAGCTGGTGGTGATGCTGGCAGGCGAAGCTGGCGGAGAAATTACCGGAGCGGCGATTCCGGTGTACGGCGCGGATCAGTAAGCGCCCGCGGCCGAGTTGAACGGCGATGGGGCCAGCCGCGAATCGCCCGAGCGAACGCCAATAATTCGGTTTGCGATGGAACGGAGAGTTTGCAACAGTAACCCGCTGGTTGTTTTCGCGGGAGAGCGGCCCCGCCGACCGTGCTCTACCGCGGTGGATCTTCCTGCGCGGCCTCGGGCTCATCTATTTCTCGGCGTTCTACTCACTCTTATTTCAGATCAAGGGGCTGATTGGCCCTGACGGCATCTTGCCGGCGAACGAATATCTACACGCGGTGGCGCAGCTGGGGCTGAAGCGCTTCTGGTATGTGCCGTCGCTCTACTGGCTGGCGAGCGGGCAGCACATGCTGATGGCGGTGTGCTGGATTGGGGCTTTGGCGGCGATTCTGCTGGTGCTGAATGTGTGGCCGCGCGCGATGCTGGCGGTGTGCTTCGTGGGTTTTCTGTCGTTCGTTAGCACGGCGCAGGATTTCTCGAGTTACCAGTCAGATGGGATGCTGCTGGAGGCGGGCTTCCTGGCGTTGTTCTTCGCGCCCCGAGGGCTTCGGCCGGGCTTGGGCTGGGGTAGCCCGCCGGTGCGCGCCAGCCTGTTCCTCCTGCTGTGGGAATGGTTCCGTATTTACTTTGAGTCGGGCATGGTGAAGCTGGCCAGCGGCGATCCGCAATGGCGCAACTTCACGGCGATGGATGAGTACTACCAGAACGGGCCTCTGCCGACGTGGATTGGCTGGTATGTGCAGCACCTGCCGCATTGGTTTCACGCGTTCGCGACGGGCGCCACGCTGGCGCTGGAGCTGGGCCTGGTGTGGATGCTGTTTCTGCCGCGGCGCTGGCGCATCGCTTGCTTCTTTGTGGTGACGGCGTGGCAGATTCCGGTCATCTATACCGCAAACTATACGTTCCTCAATTACCTCGTGACGCTGCTGGGTGTGCTGCTCCTGGATGATCGCTTCGTGCGAGCGGTGGCTGCCGGGGTGGATGGCGCGGCGTGCCAACAATCGTCAGGCATCGGAAACCGGCCCGGAGTTGAAACCGGCACGAGGGATCGTCCGCCCGGTAAAGGCGGTGGGTCTTGCGCTCACCGGCGTGATGCTGAGCTGGATTTTTTATGCCGCGACGGTGCAGATGATCTGGATTCTGGAGCCGGAAGCGCCGTTGCCCACATCGCCGGTGATCGCGCTGGAGCCGTTCCGCATCGCAAACCGCTATGGATTGTTTGCCGTGATGACGCGCGGGCGTTACGAGATCGAGTTCCAAGGGTCGAACGACGGGGAGAACTGGGTGGCATATCCGTTCCGTTACAAGCCGCAGGATATGTCGCGGGCGCCGGGTGTTTATGCGCCGTATCAGCCGCGCTTTGAGTGGAACCTGTGGTTTGCTTCGCTAGGGAACTGGCGCGACAACATGTTCGTGGTGAGCGCGGAGGAACGTCTGCTCGCCAATAGCCATGATGTGCTGGAGCTGTTTGCGGCGAATCCGTTTTCGGGTGCGCCGCCGAAGTTGGTGCGCGCAGTGATCTATCAATATTGGTTTACGTCGCTGGCGGAGAAACGTGCGACGGGACTGTGGTGGCGTCGCAAATATTTGGGGCTCTATGCGCCGGAGCTGACGTATAGGCCGGATGGGCAACCTGCCGTAGTGGCATGGCCGCCGCCGGCGATGCCGCGACTGTGAGAGACCGCAGCGAGTGGGCGGTTGTCAGTCAGGACTGAAACCGAGCAGCACCCGGACTCCCAGAGAACCGCGGGGGTCGCTCTTGACCGTAGGCGAGAGCGACCGGGAGCGGATCACGGGTGAGGAATCGAGCGGGCGCCGTTCTGGTGCGACTACTGTTGCGGCTGCTGGGATTGCGGTGGCAGCGGACCGGATCCGCCGTTTCCGCGCATACGATTTTGGCGGATCATCATCTCCTGGAACTGTGTCTGTTGGTCGGCGTTGAGGATGGGCTTGATCTGGCCAGCCGATTCCTGCCGGATCTGCATCATCTTGGCGCGGCGATCATCCTGGGAAAGCGAAGTATCGGCACGTAGCGCCTGCATCTGCGTCGATTCGTTTTCGAGGATGGGCTTAATCTGTGCCTGCTGCGCTTCGGTGAGGTTCAACATCTGCGTCATGCGTTGCAGGCGCTGCTCGGTGGTCGGGGGCTGGCCGTGACCCCACTGGCCGCTGCCCTGACCTTGACCCTGACCTTCGCCCTGGCCCATTTGTGCGTACATCGCGGTACTGCCCGCCAGCAAGGTGAAGACCGCGGCGGCGATGAACATGTTCTTCTTCATTGTGCGTTGCTCCTGGACACGCGCCGCAGAAGTGAAGCCGCCACGTAGGCGGTGGCCGTGGTGAGTGGCGCATTGGAGGTAAGCATCGTCAGCCAAAGACTGCCGACCTTTCGAAAAATGCGGGCCATGGTTTCTTCACATCCAGCAGAGTGTCAATTTGACTACGTGGGCTGAAACACGAGCGCCGGGAATATGTTTCCCGTTCGGTCGGGTACAAAACTATTGGAACTGAACGGAATCCGGCGGGGAACTGCGCGGTGATGGCGCATGGAATTTAACGGAACTGAAAGCTTGGCATGGTCGAATAATCAGTTAGAGAGCAAGATTTCGTTCCACCGTGGGTATCGGTTGAGCCGCTGTTTGCAATGACCCTCTGAGGTGACCTTCTTTATCGCGTTCATGCTGAAAATTCGGTTCGTCGCGGTGGTGTTTCCGGCGTCAGTGGGTGAATGGATTCGTCCGTTGGCGGGTGCGCAACTGTTTGCGGAAAACGACTGCACGTGCGGACGATGGTGGTCGACGCGCAGCGGAGTTTGGTCGACGCTGCTGCTGGCAGGCAGCCTGGTGGCCCAGTCAACGCAGGCACCGGTGGCGCAGCCCGGAGCCGAATCCGAGAAATCACAGCAGAGTTCACCGAACGCGGCAGAGTCTGCCGAACTGTTCACCGTCGAGGGCAAGGTGAAATCGGGCAGCACCTTGATTCCTGGGGCGACGGTCAGCGCCACGAATCCGGCGACGAAGGAGAAGGTGGTGGGCTGGACGCGGGCTGACGGCAGCTACGCGCTGGCCTTGCCTGCGGCTGGTGCTTACGAAGTGCGGGTCCAGATGGCAGGATTCGCGGTGGCGACGCAGCAAGTGAGTGCCGGCCCGGCAAACCCGCATCCGCAACTGGATGTGCAGGTGACGCTACTTTCGCGATCGCAGAGCTCCGCGGGAGCAGCTTACGCACGTGGAGGCGCAGCAGGCAACCGAGGATTTCAGTCGCTTGCCGTGATGGCGGCGGAAGCGAGCAACAACGGAAACGGAGCAGGGAGCGGCGATTCGGTGGCGCCGGCAGGAATGCCCGTGCCGGGGATTCCGCCGTCGATTGCGACGGAGTCGGTGGCGGTGACGGGTTCGTCGTCTTCGGGAAACGTCTTTGACATGAGCAGCGACGAGATGCGGTCGCGGATGCAGGAATACCGCAATCAGCAAGGTGGCCCTGGAGGACCGGCCGGGCCGGGCGGCGGCTTTGGCGGAGGCGGCGGAGGGTTCGGTCCACTGGGCGGCGGAGGCGGTCCTATGGGGCGTCGCGGCGGATTCAACTTCAACCAGCCCCACGGCACGCTGTACTACTCGGCGAATACTTCGGAACTCGACGCTACTCCGTATTCGTTAAGCGGCCAGCCGTCGCCGAAGCCGGGATTCTTGCAGCAGCGGTTTGGGGCGTCGGTGGGCGGGCCGCTGAATATTCCGCACATTTACAAGGGCGCGTCGAGGACGTTTTACTTTTTTAACTACAACGGGAGCTATGGCGACACACCGTACAACTTTCTGACCACGGTGCCGACGGCGCTGGAACGCAGCGGCGATTTTTCGCAAACCCTGGTCAACGGCCAACCGGTGCAGATTTACAATCCGGCGACGGGACTGCCGTTTGCCAATGCGACCATCCCGTCATACCTGATCAATTCGGCGTCACTGGGGCTGCTCAAGTACATCCCGCTGCCCAACCTGCCGGGGACAATACAGAATTTTCAGTACCTCACGGCAGCCACCAACAACAGCACGGACATCAATTTTCGCTTGAACCAGGCGCTGGGCGGCGCTTCAGCGGGGCCGGGGCGGGGACGCGCGCGCGGGCCGCAGAACAACCTGAATTTCGGATTCCACTTTCACAACGTGGACGAGGCCATTGTCAGCTCGTATCCGAGCGTCGGCGGACACTCGACCACGAACGGCTACGACATTCCGGTCGGCTACGTGCGGAGCTTTGGGAAGCTGGTCAATAATTTCCGTTTTGACTTTAACCGCAGCACCATCAACACAAATAACCTGTACGCGTTTAACACGGACATTACCGGAGACCTGGGGATTTCCGGGGTATCGCAAAATCCGTTTGCCTGGGGCCTGCCCAATCTGTCGTTCACGCACTTCGGCGGCATTACCGACACTAATCCGGTGAACGACCGCAACCAGACCTGGACCTTCACCGACAACCTGGTCTGGTCGCACGCCAAGCACACTTTGCGATGGGGCGGAGACTTCCGGCGGATTCAGCTCAATACGCAAACGGACAGCAATCCGCGCGGGAGCTTCGTGTTCACCGGTGCGCTGACCTCGCAATTCGTAAACGGGATGGCAGTGTCGGGGACGGGATACGACTTCGCGGACTTTCTGCTCGGCCTGGCCCAGCAGACGTCAGTGCAATACGGATATGACCGCTATTACTTCCGCGGCAATTCGTGGGATTTATACGTGCAAGATGAGTGGCGGTTGCGCGGCGACCTGACTTTCAACTTCGGGCTGCGCTACGAATATGTGTCGCCACTCAGCGAGAGCAATAATCGCATCGTTAACCTCAATACCAACTCGACCTTCACCGAAGTCGCGCCGGTTTTTCCTGGACAAGTGGGACCGGTTACCGGGATGGTATTCCCCTACACGCTGGTGAATCCGGACCGCAACAACTTTGCACCGCGCGTGGGCCTGGCATGGAAGGCGGCCAAGAACACAGTGGTGCGCGCGGGGTACGGCATTAACTACAACACCTCGGCGTACCAAAATATCGTGCAGAACATGGCGTTCCAGCCGCCGTTCTCGAATACCTCGACGAACCTCGCGTCTCCCACGAACGTTCTCACGCTGCAAAATGGCTTTCCGACGACGAGCGACTTGACGAACAACTATGGCATTCAGCCAGATTACCGGCTCGGCTATGTGCAGATCTGGAACGTGGACATTCAGCAGGAGATCACGCGCACGCTGTTGCTGAACGTCGATTACACCGGCACGAAGGGCACGAAACTCGATGTGCTGACGGCTCCGAACTCGACGGCGACCGGAGTTCTGGTACAGGGCGTGCAACCGTATTATTACGAAGCGTCGGAGGGCGACTCGTCGGCGAACGCTGGATCGCTGCGAGCGCGCAAGCGGCTGGCGCAAGGAGTGTCGCTGGGGGGCACGTTTACCTGGTCGAAATCGCTGGATAATGCTTCGACCATTGGTGCCGGGTCGTCGATTGTCAGCGCGAACGGCAGGGTCACGGGCACTACGGTGGTCGCGCAAAACGCTTTTGACCTGTCGGCGGAGCGCGGGCTGTCGAGCTTTAACCAGGCGTTTCGCTTTACCGGCGACTATTTGTGGGAGCTGCCGTTTGGCAAGGGCAGGCGCTGGCTGTCGAGCCCAGGGCTGAAGCAGGATTTTCTCGGCGGCTGGCAATGGAGCGGCGATTGGACGATCGCGTCCGGACTGCCCTTCACGCCGCGCATCGTGGGTTCGTACTCCAACGTGAACAGCGGCGTGAACGGCACGCTGCGCGCAGACGTCACGGGCGAACCAGTCAGCCTGTCGAACCCCAGCATCAGCGAATGGTTCAACACGGCCGCATTCACGACGCCGCCGGTGGGACAGTACGGCAACGCGCGCCGCAACAGCATCATCGGGCCGGGCCAGGTGCTTTTCGACATGGCGATGACGAAGCTCGTACTGCTTAAGGAGACGCGGTCGCTGGAGTTGCGGATTTCGTCCAGCAACGTCTTCAATCACCCGATTTACTCTTCGATCGATACGGTGCTGAACTCACCCACCTTCGGGCGCGTGATTTCGGTGAGCGCGATGCGGTCGGTGTTGCTGACGGCGAGGTTCCGGTTTTGAAGGCTCCCATGTCGCAGATTTGGACGGAATCGGGACGCAAGGTGACCGCATTTATCGCGATGGCGGGATTACTGTTCCCGACCACGTTGCTGGCGCAGCAATCGCAGACCGGTTACACCTTCAAGGCCAAGTCGGAGCTGGTGCTGGTCAATGTCACAGTGCGTGATAAGAGCGGCAACCCGGTGCGCGACCTGAAGCCCGAAGACTTCACCGTGCTGGAAGACAACAAGCCGCAGAAGGTGGCGACTTTCGACGTCGAAAACACTGAGAACGTGCAGCAGGTTCCGATGCAACAGGCGAACCTTCTGACCGTGCCGGCCACCAAGACCAAGACAAGCTCCGACGCTCCCACGGCCAGCGCACAGGAGTCGGCCATCAAGGACCGCCGGCTGATCATCCTGTTCTTTGACTTGTCGTCGATGCAGCCCGATGAAATCGAGCGCTCGGCCCAGGCGGCGCAGGACTACCTGAAGAAGCAGATGGAGCCCGCCGACCTGGTCTCGGTTGTGTCGCTGGGCGACACGATTACGGTGAACCAGGACTTTACCGCGGATCGCGACAAACTGCAGGCCGTTCTGCAAAGCTTTGATGCGGGCGCGGGCGCCGGATTCGAGCTGGGGTCAACCGGCACGACCGAAGGCACGGCTGATACAGGGCAGTCGTTCACGGTGGACGACACCGAGTACAACATCTTCAATACCGATCGGCGGCTGCAGGCGCTGCGCGCCGTGGCTGAGCAGGTGGCGAACGTGCCGCAGAAGAAGTCGCTCATCTATTTTTCCAGCGGCATGCAGCGCACGGGCATTGAGAACCAGTCGCAGTTGCGCGCGGCCATCAACGCCGCGGTGCTGGCGAACCTTTCGATCTACACCATGGACATTCGTGGCCTGCAAGTGCTGCCTCCGGGTGGCGAGGCGCAAAGCGCCAGCCTGCGCGGCACGTCGGCGTACTCGGGCCGGTCGCAGATGAACGCGCTGGATTCGAACTTCCAGACGCAGGAGACACTGGTGACGCTGGCGGCGGACACGGGCGGGAAGGCCTTTCTCGACTCCAACGATTTCGGGCGCGTCTTCAAGGGCGTGCAAGACGACACGTCGATGTACTACCTGCTGGGCTACCACAGCACCAACATGGCGAAAGACGGCAAGTATCGCCGCATCACCGTGAAGGTGAACCGCCCGGGGGTGAAGGTCGATTTCCGGCGCGGCTACTATGCCGAGGCCGACTTCCGGCACTCCGACAAAGACAATCGCGAACGGCAGTTGCAGGAGGAGTTGTCGTCAGAGATGCCGAGCACCGATTTGCCGGTGTATCTGGCGACGGGGTACTTCCGCATGGCCGACAACAAGTATTACGTTCCGCTCTCTCTGATCGTGCCGGGCTCGGAGATTCCGTTCAGCCGCAATCGCGACCTCGACAAAGCCACGCTCGACATCCTCGGGCTGGTCACGACGGAGGAGAAGAAGTTTCCCGTGGGCGAAATCCGCGACACCGTGAAGCTGGCGGTGAATGCGTCCAACGAAGTGCAGCACAAGAACGTGCAGTACGACACCGGCCTCACGCTTTCGCCCGGCAAGTACCACCTCAAGGTGGTGGTGCGCGAGAACGAGGCCGGGCGCATGGGCTCATTCGAGACCGACTTCACCATTCCCGACCTGAAGTCGTCGCCGCTGAAGATGAGCTCGATCGTGATGGCCAGCCAACTGCAAGCCGCGCCCAAGAAAGATACCGGCAATCCGCTGGTGCAAAATGGGCAGGAGATTGTGCCCAGCGTGACCCGCGTCTTCTCATCCAAGCAGCACCTATATCTTTACTACGAGGTCTATGATCCGGCGAAGGAGGCCGCCGTCGAATCCAGCGCAGCGGGCGCGAAGGCCGCGAAGCCCGGCGTGCGAGTGGTGAGCAGCGTCGAGTTCTTCCAGGGCGACACCAAGGCGTATGAGACTCCGCTGGTGAAGGTGCAGGAACTCACGGTGGCGGGGCGGAAGGCTGCGGTGTTCCAACTCGATGTGCCGCTTTCGGACCTGAAGCCGGGGTTTTATACGTGCCAAGTCAACGTGATTGACGATGCAGCAGGACGTTTTGTTTTTCCGCGGCTGGCGATGCTGGTGCGGCAGTAAAAAAATGGTGGAGGCGGCGGGAGTTGAACCCGCGTCCGAAAATGCTGTCAGCCAAGAGACTACATACTTAGTCGCGTTCACCCACCGGTTACCCGGCAGTCTCGCCAGCCGCGCTGAGAACGGACAAGAAACGCGGCCAGCCAGCCTGAAAGTTTCGCCTCGAACCCCAGACGTAGGTTTTGAGGCTAGCTCACTGTATGACGCCCTGACTCCGGCCCATGAGCAAAGCCGAAGGGAGCGGCAACTTAATTAATTAAGCTGCGTATGCGAGGTTTTGGTTCGCAATTGTGTTTTTGCACACGATTACGGATGCATGCACTCCGGTATGCCTCTTGACCGCAATCACTTCCGTCGAAGCCGTGACGCCCCCACGTGGTGAATCGGCTGTCTTCAACTCTAGCAGCCGTGGCCGGGAAGTCAATCCGGCCAATTAATTAGATGCGGCGGCGCGGGCGAACGATACCTTATGCGCTGTTGGCAGCGGGGTTGGGCGATGGCGCCGCCGAATCCGGCTGCTTCTTAGTGAAGAATTGCTTGCGTTCCTCCTGAAATTCGCGGATTTGCTTGCGCAGACGACTGATTTCCCACTGCATCATCTGGTAGGACTCTTCGCGGGTGTAGTGGGGCTTGGCGGGAACAGGACAGCCTGAACCGGGTTGAGGGGTGGGCATGACCGAGAGCGCCGCTGCCTGCTCTTGCGCGCGCTGCATGGCGTGGTCGATCTCGGCGTCGAAATCGGTGACGGGAGGGAGGTCGAAGTTGCGCTCGAGATCGGGGTATTCGGTTACGGGAATGGGCGCGGCAGAGGCTGCGGCCGGCATAGCGGCAGCCGGGGAATCGTGGCGCGTGGATTGCGCTTCCGGTTGCGCCTGTTGCTGCATTTGGGCGACACGGAAGAAGACGCTGGTGGCCTGCTGGATGGCATAGAGCATGAGTCCGGCGGAGCGCTGGTCGAGTTGTCCAGCGGCGAGAGCCTGGAGGATTTCGCTGAGGGCGACGGGCACGGAGGCAAGGTCTTCCAGGGGAGGGAGGACGAGGGGGCAAGGCTCGTTGCGGCTGAGCGCCAAAGCGCGACGCAGGCGGCGGGCGCGATGGGTGAGATGGTGGTAGCAGTATTGGCGGGCCTGCAGGGCAGGACAGCCGCAGTAAGTTCCGTCAGCATTGACGTGGCGACAGGTTGAATATTGCGTCATGGCGTTCCTCGAGTGGCAGTTAGCATTGGCACTTGGCACTTAGCACTTGGCCACGCAGCGTTTCACGGCTGGTGGCGATAATTGGTCGTGTACCCCCCTCTGTCCCTGATGAAAATAAAAGGTTTAGCGTACTGTTGGCTGTAAGTTCGGATAAACAAATGGACTTACAGGTAAGTTCGCAGGAACAAAGGGGTTACGGCGTAAGGTTGAGAAAGAACAAAAACCCTCGAGACGGCCGCGATATCGGCGCGGCGCCGCGAGGGTCTCGATGTATGTGAGAAGGAGAAACGGGGCGGGGGAGCGGAGTCAAGAAAAATCGTGAGGGCAAAAAAACTTTAGTAACCACAGAATTCTCCGGGATGGGAAGAGAGGCAGTCGCCAGTCGCCGGTCGCCAGTTGTCAGTGAAAGTCAAAAGCCCCACCCCGCCAAAAGAAGGCGGGATGGGCCACCCTCTCATGTAAGTTTATTCCTATCAATAAGTTGACGGAGTAGCGACGCCTCCCGCCAAAACATGAATTTCTTAACCACGAATCTGGTCCTGGCGCGCTCGAATGTCATGCCATTCGGCGTCTCGATCCCATCCGTCCGCCATCGCCTTTAGCATTTGGGCGGTCCGAGGCCAGGCACTCGCAGCATCACTCCATTGCCGCGCTTGGGCGGCAATAGTACGCTCTTGGTCACCTCCGTCATAAGGGCCTCTCACTGTGACCCCTCGCATGTTGATCCGCTCAATTGCAATGCCTTGTGCCATTTTGTCTGAAGCAACTTCTTCGATCAGATCACGAACAATGCGATGAGGCCACGCGCCATCTTTGTCGTCGGTGGGTGCGTGGGCGAGCGCGTGGCCGATATACTCGTCTGCGATTGCCGAGCGATCTTTCTGAGCAGCCAACTCTCGCACTCTTGTGACCCATCTTTTCAGGGCATCCGGATCGATTTCGGAGTTCTTGGTCCCAGGCACTTTATGAAATTCCGAAAGTAAACGATATCCGGCTGTAGCCCGCGCTTGCCGCTCGTCCGTGATCTCAGCTTTTTCTCCAGATGCGGGCCTAAACACGTCGCAAAGCAAGTTCACGAACAAGTCGGGATCTTCAACCAGAAGCGAGTGAATGGTTAACTCACCTTCCCGGTACGCCAGCAACGGCAGGTATGCGTATTCGCGCGTTGCAATATCGAGGCGGGGAACATCTGACCTGCTACGCAGGTCGGCAAAGACCTGCTCAATGTGATACGCGATGTTGCTGTCGACTACATCAGGCCTCGCATTGATCTCCTGAATGGCGGTATCAAGTAGTCGAAACAGAGTTTGAGCGGAGACAGGAGATGACGGATACCAAATACTGTCTAATCCCGCAAGGGCACGGCCGTACTGCAAATACTTACCCACAACGAATTCAAACGCTTCCTAGTCGGCCTTTATCGGTCGCGAGGGCTTGCGTAACCAGTAATTCGCTTCGACTTCGGGACCCAGGGAGGCAGCGAAATTCCAAGTGGAAATCTCGTCTCGCCACGCAAGCATCAATTGCGCGATCTGCATCGGGCTCCATTCACCTTTGCGCAACCGAGCGTCGATACAGGAACGCCATTCGTCGCCGAATCTAAAATCCGCCGCAGAGGATAACGCGACTTCGAACTCGCCGGGCTGACCGCCGTTTGCGAGTGATTGCTCAAGTGCCGCAACAATTGGCGCGGCGCTATCGACAGCCTCGGCGAAAGCATATCCGAGAAATGAGGGCAGCTTGATCGATGTCGCCAGTTTCAGTACACCCGAAATTCCCTCTGCTGCATAAAGGCGCTGAACCGCCTCTTTTCGTTTTATGGGAAGCTGTTGTAGCTCCTGCTCAACGTCCTTGATGCCAGGAAGGTTCGGATGATAGTCATCGAATAGCCACGCAACCTGCGTCATCATCTCCGCGGGTTGAAGCCGAGCAACGATGGCATCCAGCCGGTTTAGGTCTGCTTCCTCCATTGCCCAATCGGCGTCTTGAAATTTCCTATTCCTGTTCACCTCTGACCTGAGTACCGACCAGACATCTTTGCGGTCGTTCCCGCTCAACTTCTCGGAAAAGGCTTCGAGCAGGTCAGTGACTCGCGTGCGATCCTCTGGACTGAACGAGCCCGATCTGCCGAATCAGTGTTACCCATCTTTTGGATCGTCACCGACTATCGCGGAGTACTCGGTCGATTATCTGCCGGTAGCTTTTCGCAACAGGCCATAGGTAATTTCCTCGCGTTCGGACGCTCCTGCTTCGCGGATAACGCGGGCTTCGCAGTTGGTGAGGCGACGCTGTGATATTCAGGCAGAAGTTTAATAAGCAGTTCCCACCCATCTGCGGCTCGTGCTTGCGATGTTGTCTAACGCGGACAGACGCTTCGCTAGCGTTGCATTCGTACTGGGATGCCAAACGATGAATATTTCCCGAAGGCTGTGTAAGGGTCGATTGACGAGCTTACCGTCCTGGGTCGACGCGGGCTAGTTTCGCAATCGTGAGTGTCGCATGATTCAAGTACTCGGGATCCCAAGCCAATACCTCAAGGGCCCACAGCAAACCAGTGTGAGGACTTGATGCATGCCACGCACTTTCCGTGTCGTGAAAAATAGGTTTGATCCGCTCGCCATCACCCTCGAGTAGACGCTCGAGGGCCTTCAACAAAGGGCGGGGAGCTGCCTCCGCTATCAGCGGCAAAATACCGTACAAACTGGCGACCGCACGATAGTCGCTGTCCAATCCAGGAATTTCAGATACAAGGTCGTTGACGAAACGCTCAGGTGTGGTATCCGGGGATTTCGAGTCCCGCTTCGTCATGGAAAACAGCAATTAGCAGTAGCGTTGTCGCAAGTCCTGTGCGCAACCAGTCGGAGTGCTTCAGTTTCTTGCCACTGAGTCCGGCGTAAAAACGCTCGTCGGCAGGAAGTTCAAGCGAGGGATCACTCTCTCCGAAAACCTGCCTTACCACTTCCTGAAACTTCGAAAGATCGCTCTCGGCTATCATTGAGCCAAGGTGGACGAACATATCCACCGGAGCTCTGACGGTCCAAACGTCGCCCTCTCTTTCCAAGGGAGGGTCCTCTTGCATTCGCAAGTAAGGCAGCAACTGCTTTTCATAGGCGGCGTAGTCGAGGTTATCTGTAAGCGACTGAACCGCTTGCTTGTCTTCTTCTGAGCTAACCCTCCACGCTCCAGCTAACATCGCCGGTATCAGTTCCGCTCCGCTTCGCCCATTCTGGCTTGCGGTATGTGCTGCTCTGAATCCGCCTTGCAAGGATGGTCACGCTGCGTCCGCACGCTCGCGCCAGCGCATACGCGGCATCGTCGGAATACCCCATGCTCTTAAGCGCATCTGCCATTTCGTGGTAAGTTGGCCTCTTTAGCGGGTTGGCCTGTCTTCGATTGGGTTCATCACGGCCAACAGGAACAATCGTAGGGCTGCGCTGTGCAAAAAGTCCCGAATCGACCAAAGCACCAGAGCGCGGAAGAAGGATCAGGCTATCCTCTTTCGCAAGCTGCCTGAGTGACTCTTCTGTATGAACCACGAGCACGCGAGCTTCCAGGTACTTGCGTGTTTCATCGTTCGCGGCTCTAATGCTCGCCACAACGAACGCAATCACTTCATCGGTTGAGTCGCCTTGCCACAGATGACTCTGTACGGTCCCCTGCAGCTGCTGAAGAACCAGCTCCGAGTCTTCTGTTCCTTCCGGCCAAGATTACTGTCTCGGTGAGAGGAGGCTTAAACCGCGACGAGTATTCACCCCAAAACTCGTCTGTACTCATCGCGCCGGTGGCTGGCTTGAGGCCCAACTCGCGCGCAAATCTCGCGGCGACTGCCTGCTTTTGGTCGAGCCAATCTTCGAGCGCAACGCCATCAATCACCCGGACGTCTTTCCAGATGGCCTGCCCCTTCTTTTCTTTTATCCATTCGTCGATATCGGGATGAGCCCACGCCCGAGGGGTAACGAAGACAAAAGTTGTTTCAGCGGGGATTGCTGCACCCGGTTCGTTCGTCCGTTTTTCGTAGTCTTGGTCAGCTTTCGCCGCATATTTCTCGCCAGTTCCAAACTCCCAAACGGACTTCCCGTCAGGAACATATGGAGGGAAGGCTTCGGATTCGAGTCTGCCGTCATAACCCGGAATTTGCGATGAATCACCCGCAGGAAATCGAAACGACGTAACATTTGGGGCCGACGCCCTAATTAAGCTGCTTACGAGATACGGCAGCGCCCCTTCGGCAGCCTTCGTGTTTGCCCAACTCTCCAGATCGTTAGCAGTGATCCATTTCATGTCAGTTCCTGAAAATTCTCGCAGTGTCTTTCAATTGATCTGCTTCGCCTTCCCGCCGCCATGAGGTGAGTGGTAGCCGAGAAGTAAAGCTAAGTGTCCCAAGTTTCAGAGAATGATCCTTCTGCGTTCTTTTGGCAGTGCATTTCATGCACTCGGCGCTTAAGTTTGCGCTTGTGAGTACCTGAAAACAAGTTATTTACGATGAGATAGTGGGCGGTGGGACTTGAAACCGCGTCCCCAAAATGCTGTCGGCTACGCGCACGAGGACAAGCACTTCGCGCGGCGGCTGCATGATGCGCTGCAGGGGCGCGGCGTCCGGTGCTGGCTGGATGAGAAGCAGATGCTGCCGGGCGATGACATTTACGAACAGGTGGACCGCGGGATTCGGCTGTGGGACAAGGTCCTGCTGTGCTGCTCGCGGCACTCGCTGACGAACGGTGGGTAGACGACGAGATTGATCGCGCGTTTGCCAAAGAACGCGAGTTGATGAAAGAGCGCGAGCGGAAGGTGCTGGCGGTGATTCCGCTGAACCTGGACGGGTATCTGCTGGGCGGGGAGTGGACGAGTGTGCAAGGCCAAGCCGGTGCGGTCGCGGCTAGCGGCGGACTTTACGGGTTGGGAAGAGGATGCGCAGAAGTTCGAAGCGCAGGTGGAGAACGTGATCAAGAGCGCTCAGGGCGGATGACGGCGGGAGGGAGCGGGCTCCGGAGGGGAAGCTGTAACAGATTCAGTCTGGTTAGTGGGATAGTGGATAGACGAAGACCCACCCGGCCAAAATCAGGCCGGATGGGGCACCCGACGAGTCTCCACTAGACCCACATTTGCCAACGGCAGGCAAAGATGGGCCACATGCTTTTAACATGTGAGCAGTCAAAAGACCCACTCAAGCAAAAGACGCTCGAGAATCGGGGCACCCCGCCTAGCTTCACGGCCGCTGATCATCACACGATTCTGCAAATGTGCATCCCCGTGCGTTGCGAATCATCGAAACCTTTTACCGTCCTGCTAGTCTTATACGGTTGAGCGCGAACCCAACGATGATGATCGTGAGCCATGCATACCGGTGTTGTCGGGAGAGCGTCGCGTGATTCCCGACTGCATTCCTTTCAGCTCCATTCCGCATACCACCAAGCTGTTTTCCGATTACCTTTCTTACGCACCTGAGTTGCGGCCGTTTTATCCGCATCCGCCTGAGGCGGGCAGGTGGCGTCGCGCGCGGCGGCGGTTCCGGCGGGAAGTCCCATTCATCAAGCAAGTGGCCGATGCGCTGGAGCGGCAGAACCGGGCCTGGGGCGCGGGTGAGAAGACGCTGGCGAATATTCAGCGGCTGCGCGAGGGCGCGCATGCCGTGGTGACCGGGCAGCAGGTTGGACTGTTCGGCGGGCCGTTGCTGTCGCTGCTGAAGGCGGCTTCGGTGCTGGCGCTGGCGAAGCAGGTGGAGAGCGCAGGGCGTGCCGTGCGTTCCGGTTTTCTGGATGGCGTCGGAAGACCACGACCTGGCGGAAGTGAACCAGACGCTGTTGCTGGGGAGCGACTATCAACTGACGGCGTTCACGGCGCCCGCGGAGGGGAAGCCGGATTCTCCGGTGGCGTCGGTGCGGTTTGCCGCGGGAACGGCGGAACTGGTTGAGAAGGCGGCGGAGTTGCTGGGCGATTCCGAGGTGGCGGGTTATTTGCGGGAGAGCTATCGGGAAGGCGAGACGTTCTCTGGAGCGTTTGCCCGGCTGTATACGCGGCTGTTCGGTGAGCACGGGTTGATTCTGCTGGATCCGGCGGATGCGGAGCTGCATCGCATCGCGGCGCCGCTGTTTGTCGAGGCGATTGAGCGGGCGGGCGAGCTGGATGACGCGCTGTTGGCGAGAAATCGGGAGATCACGGCGGCGGGCTATCACGAGCAGGTGAAGGTGACGGCCGAGTCGACTCCGCTGTTTGCGCTGGTGGATGGGGCGCGGGTTCCGGTGCATCGGGCGAACGGCGGGTTCAAGATCCAGAAGAAGCAGGTGGCGACGGACGAGTTGCTGCGGGAGATCGCGGACCATCCGGAGGAGTTCAATGCCAATGTGCTGCTGCGTCCGGTGCTGCAGGATTATTGGCTGCCGACGCTGGCGTACATCGGCGGGCCGGCGGAGATTGCGTATTTTGCGCAGGTGGGCGTGGTGTACGAGAAGTTGCTGGGGCGGGTGACGCCGATCTTGCCGCGCATGAGCGCGACCTTGCTGGAGCCGAAGATCGAGAAGCTGCTGAATCGATATGGACTGCAACTGCAGGACCTGTTTCCACGGCGAGAAGCAGCTGGGCGATGAATTGGCGGCGCGCACTTTGCCGGTGGAGCTGAAGTTGGATTTCGAGCGAGGACTGCTGGCAGTGGAAGAGGCCATGCAGCGCATCGGCGAGTCGCTGCACAAGCTCGATCCGACGCTGGTTGAGGCGGCGCGGCGGGCGGCCAACAAAATGCGGTATCAGGTGGGCCGGCTGGAGAAGCGCGCGGCGCAGGCGGAGTTGCGGAAAGAGAGCCTGCTGACGCGGCACGCGGCGCAGATGGAAAACGCGCTTTATCCGAAGCGCACGCTGCAGGAGCGCGAAATCGCGGGAGTGTATTTTCTGGGGCGGTACGGGGTGGGGCTGATTGACCGGCTCATCGAGGCCGCTGCGGCGCGGTGTCCGGAGCACAAGATCGTGCGGGTGGGATGAAGGAAGTTTCCGATGGTTGCGGATCGAAGGTAACTGGTAACTAGTAATTGGTAATTAGCAATTAGCAGTAAGCAATCAGCTGAAACCAAGAGCTGAAGACGCTCCTTTTAATTGTGGGTGGTTTGCGGCTGGTGCGGGCAGGTTACACTGCGCTCCTCAGCGGGCGCAGTTAGGTTGTAAGCTCATCACTACCTGAAGAAGTCTGTCGTAACGAGGCGGGACGAGTTTGCTCTGGGACGTTGCGGTCATCGTCGGGTGTATTGGAGCGTCGCTGGCGTTTCTGGTGCTAGTGACCCGCACTTCCCAAGCGACCCAGCGGAAAGAGTCGAACGACTTTACGGGAGCCGTGGTTGCGGTCATCGGAACGACTTATGCGGTGATCCTGGCGTTCATGCTTTCGGGGGTGTGGACGCAGTTCCAGCAGGCGCAGACGAATGCCGAGCAGGAAGCCAATTCACTGGTGAACATCTGGCGGCTGAGTGAGAACATCGACCCGGCGGCGGGCGGGGAAGTGCGGGCCCTGTGCCTGCAATATGCGCAGAATGCGCTGACGCGGGAATGGCCCGCGATGCACGAAGAACGCGCGCTACCGAGTGACAATCACCAGGTCGTCGATCAGTTATGGAAGCTCGCCGGCCAGAGCGGGGCACATTCGGGACTCGACTCGATCGCCAGTTATCAACTGGTGGAGGAGTTGCGGATGTTTACGGAGTATCGCCGCATCCGGCTCATGCAGAGCCGAGAGGAATTGCCGGGGATACTGCGGGCCGTTCTCGCACTGGGCGGAATTATTACGGTGGCGGCGGCCTGCTTCTTCGGGGTGCCGAGCTTTCGCTTTCACGTGCTGCAGGTCGCGGTGCTGAGCCTGCTGATCTCGCTTGTGCTGGTGGCGATTGCGGACATCGACCGTCCGTACCAGGGATCGGTGGTGGTGCAACCCGATGGCTTCAAACTGGCGCTTCTCACGTTTAGCGGCGGGGCGGACTGAAAGTCGCAACGGCGGCTAGAAGTCTGGCGGAGATTGCCCGCGGTGAGAAAAAGCCGCCCCGAAGGGCGGCTGGAATCGACTTGGAATCCCGTGGTGGCTAAAACAGTTTACGGCGGATCATCCCCGCAAGGCCGAGAACGGCAGAGCCGAACATGAGCAGAGTGCCCGGTTCAGGCACCGAGTTTCCCTGACGCAGTTCCGCGATGGCGAAATCGCCGCCATTCAAATCCTCGACGTCGATGTGGCTAATCCACTTTCCCGGGGTGTCGTCCTGCAGAGCAAACAGCAATGCTCCCCCAGAACCGTTCACGTCGCGAATAATCGTGGCGATCGGTTGACCGAATTGGTCATTAAACGTCACGCTGATGGTCTCAACCGCGAATGCATCCGGTTCGACCTCCAACTCCAACGGTATTATAGCCGCCGGAAATCAGGTGTATGGTGGTGGCGCCGTTGGTGTACAGCACGTTTGGAGAGCAGCTCTCGGTTGCCGGAGGGCAATTCCAAGTGGCCCAACTCCCTGGGACAGACAACTCCACTACCGGACTGCTGAAGGTGAAAGGTCCCAACGAGCTGATCGTGTTACCCGATCCATCCCCACCCCCGTAGTTGATCGTCGAGGGTATATAGACGCCATCGGTCGGTTGAGAGAAGATTGTGTAGGTATCCGCAAATACTGGCAGACTCAGTAATAACACGGCACTTACCGCAAGGATGGCTGAGAGTTTGGCAAGTCGCATGAGAAATCTCCTTATAGAAGTGCTTCTAGTAGAGGTTCTTCGTGATGCTGCGCGTCACTGGAGAACATTGTGGCCAGAGTGCGCTGAATAGGGACACAGCACACATGGATGGGGGAGACAAGAGAACTGTACTTCCTTCTGGCGAAGTCCCAACAAGAATCGGGTGACTAATGTTGGAGGATTCCCAGTTTGGGAGGTGAACGATTCCGCCAAACGATTCATTGCCTGGCTGCTTGAAGGACCGAGAGGTAGCGTAACCGCGACTCGATTGCTCGGTCATAGGTCATTTATTCAGGTGGCAGTTGTCGCTGACGTGGCGCCCAGGAATTGTTCAAAGGGTGTACAAGAGAATGCCGGTCACATAGCGTGACCGGCAACTGCCCTCCCAGGCGGCTTGCGGATGCAGCTCGGATTCAGGACAATCAGAACAGTTTGCGGCGCAGCATGCCGGCAAGTCCGAGGATTCCGGTGCCCATCAGGATCAAGCTGCCGGGCTCGGGTGTGGGTACTCCCTGGACGTTAAAGGCAAAATCAACGGCCAACGGGCTGCGAGCTCCGAAGAAATCCTGATAGGCGAGACCATCACCCATCATGCCCTGTGCCCAGCCCCACTGGGGCGGGAACGTGAGGTTCGGAACCACGGACAGCCAATAGGTCGTCATCGGCAGCAGCTTGTACCCGTTCGTGATTAAGTCCATGTCATACGCGCAGGTGCCCGCGAGGATAAGCACATGACTCCGTATAACCAACGTGCGCGACGCTGAAGTACTGCGACCAGACCACGCCACCCGGCTGTCCCACATTGTCGGCATAGAGCGAGATGGTCCATCCGGTAATGGAATTGCCTGACCCGTTCCAATAGCCGCCGTACCACTCTACGTCGTCGAGGATATACGCCGTGGTATGTGAGTAGATCTGGAAGTTGTCATAGACGGTGGCGAAATTGCCGTAACCACCGATGTCGTTCTGCGAAGCCTGAAAGCTTCCGTTGAAGATAGGCGGTTGCATGTAAAGTTCGACGTCGGCAAATGCCGGCGCACCGCAAAGCAGTATGAGAGTAATTGCCATTGTGGCAATGAACAAGTCGAGCGAAGTGGTTCATTCCCTACCTCCCGTTCCCGCTCCGCTACAGACAGTTTGCCCAGTAACGGCTGGGGGATTACCGCGGGAACGCCCCAGCTATACCACCGTTCCATCCGGCTGCAGCACGAAAGTGCGAAAAGTATGGTGGAAGTCCCGAAATGGGAGTGACGTCATCGGAAACATGAGGTCAAGTCTGGGCAGTCGGTAGCGTCTGGCAGTCGTGGGGAAGCTCTTTTCGATTCGATGCTGGCTCGCGTTATTACGCGCACAAAGAAACCGGCCATCAGGGATGGCCGGCGAGTGTTTCGAGTTGATCCGATCGACTACTGCTCGAGGGTCGAGACCTCGATGGGCTGCTCGTCTTTTTCGACGGCTGCGCTCAGGTGCTTGGTGCCGTACTCAAAGCCCTTGTCGAAGGCCTTGAGGTTGAGTTCGCGGAAGGACGGGGGCACGGAGTCGGCCACAGCCTGGCGGACGGCCTCGGGCTCGAGCACGTTGGTTACGGCGGCGAAGAATCCGACCATGACGATGTTGAGCACCATGCGCTTGCCGAGTTCCTCGGCGAGGCGTGTGGCGGGAACGCCGTACACGCGGACGCCCGGGGGCAGGTTTTCCACCCGCACCAGGTCCTGCTCGATGATGAGGAGGCCGTCTTTCTTCAAGTTCGGAGTGAAGAGCGAGTACGCTTCCTGCGACATGGTTACGAGAATGTCGGGCTGGGTGACGTAGGGATAGAGAATCGGCTCATTCGACAGGATGACCTGCGCGCTGCAGGCACCGCCGCGGGCTTCAGGACCGAAGGCCTGGGTCATGGTGGAGTAGCCGTTCTGGAAGATGCATCCGGCTTTGCCGATGACGATGGCCGACAGGATGACGCCCTGTCCGCCAAATCCGGAGATGCGGATTTCCGTTAGATTTCGCATTCGCATGCCTCTCTTTCGACGTAGCGGTCGCCCAGGCTCTCGTGCATCCGGTCGTGCATCAGGTCGCGGTAGTCAGCGCGTTCGCGGTCGACGAACTTGCCGACGATGATGTCGCCCGTCTTGCTGAGCGCGACTTCGCTGGTGGGACAGCCGTTCTTCACCTTGCTGTGTTCCTTGTAGAAGATCATGGTGTCGAGGCCGTCGCCCATCTTGTTGCGGCGCTGATAGAGCGTCGGGCAAGGGGAGATGACTTCGAGGAAGCAGAAGCCCTTCTTGGTGAACATTTCTTCCATGGCGCGGGCCATCTGGCGAACGTGGAAGGTGGTCCAGCGGGCGACGTACACGGCTCCGGCGGCCTCAACCAGGTACGGCAGGTTGAACGAGGAGTCGTAGGTGCCGTAAGGGTTGGTCGAGGTGATGACTTCGCCCGGCGTGGTGGGCGCCGTCTGGCCGCCTGTCATGGCGTAGATCAGGTTGTTGATGCAGATGACCTTGAGGTCCACGTTGCGGCGGGCGGCGTGAATCAGGTGGTTGCCGCCGATGGCGAACAGGTCGCCGTCGCCGGAGTACACCACGACGTTGAGATCGGGGTTCGCCAGCTTGAGTCCGGTGGCGAAGGGCAGCGCGCGGCCGTGCGTGGTGTGGAAGGAATCGAGGTTCACGTAGCCGGCGACGCGGCCGGTGCAACCGATGCCGGAGACGATCGACAGGTTCTTGACGTTGATGTTGGCGTCGACCAGGGCGCGCGCGAAGGAATTCACGCTGGTGCCGATTCCGCAGCCGGGGCACCAGATGTGCGGGATGCGGTCGTTGCGCAGGAACGGGTCAGCCACGTTGTTGTGAATGGGAAGAGTCGTCATCGCGCCACCTCCATGATGGCCTGCAGGATTTGTTCAGGCTTGTGAACGCTGCCGCCGGCGTGCCCGACGAAGCGGACCGGAACCTCACCGGCGACGGCGCGCTCGACTTCGCGCACCATCTGTCCGAGGTTGATTTCGGCGACCACGATGGCGTTGGTTCGCGCAGCGATTTCCTTGATCTTCTTTTCGGGGAACGGCCAGGCGGTAATGAGGCGGAACTTGCCGACCTTGACGCCCTTGTCGCGGGCCATTTCGATGGCGCGCTGGGCAACGCGCGAGGTGATTCCGTACGAAATGACGACAACATCGGAACCCTCGATCTGGTCTTCTTCGAACAGGCAGATCTTGTCGGCGTTCTTGATGATCTTGTCCTGCAGCCGGCGGACCAGTGTGTCTTGAACGGCGGGCGTCATGTTGGGATAGCCGCGCTCGTCGTGGGTCAGGCCGGTGACGTGGACGTTGTAGCCCTGTCCGACGTGCGGCATGTCAGGCACCATGATCTTCGCGGGGTTCGTAAGCCTTGAACTCGCCCGGAGGAATGGTGGTGTAGCGGCGCGGCGTCACTTCAATCTGGTCGGGTGGGGGGATGACCACTTTCTCGGTCATGTGGCCGACCACTTCGTCCATCATGACGAAGACCGGGACAGCGATACTGCTCGGCGAAATTGAACGCCTGAATCGTCAGGTCGAAGCATTCCTGCGGAGAGTTCGGGCAGAGGGCGATGACTTCGTAGTCGCCGTGCGAACCCCAGCGCACCTGCATCATGTCAGCCTGTGCAGGGAGCGTGGGCAGTCCGGTGGAAGGGCCGCCGCGCTGCACGTTGACGAACACGCAGGGGCACTCGGTCATGGCGGCGAGGCCGATGTGCTCCATCATCAGCGAGAAGCCGGGGCCGGAGGTGACGGTGAAAGCTTTGGCTCCGCCCCAGACTGCGCCCTGAATGGTGATGGAGGCGGCGAGTTCGTCTTCCATCTGGATGAAGGTGCCGCCGACGGTAGGAATGCGCGAGGCGAAACGCTCGACCACTTCGGTGGAAGGAGTGATGGGGTATCCGGCGGAGAAACGCGCGCCGGCAGCGAGTGCACCTTCGCAGCAGGCATGGTCGCCGTCGAGGAAATGGGAACCGGTGAGAACGCCGGCTGGATCAGCGTGCATCCTGTGCCTCCTTTGCGGTGGTTGCGTCGGCGGCGGGCTGGGACTCTGCTTTCACTTCGGTAGGATTTTTGAAGCCGAAGATGGCGAAATCAGGGCAGTACATTCCACAGAGATCGCAGCCGCTGCATTTTTCGGGGTTGACCATGTAGGGCGGGTGATAGCCCTTGGCGTTGAAGGCGGAGGAGAGCGCAAGGACGTGGGTCGGACAGAACTCCACGCAGAAACCACAAGCCTTGCAGCGCTCCACGACGATTTGAACCGAACCTTTTGCCATGCTCTGTGTTCCTTAGCGCCGGCGCCGGAGGGCTGATCGCTGAAGCTGCAATTTCCCCACCATTTTCGCCGTCGCGGATGGAATTACGTTGCGGTTGGGACATCCATCTCGTACCGAACGATAGTTCGATTCTGGGCCACCATATGCCCGAGATGAAGTGACGGCGGTCACATGGGGACGTGAGGTAGGACACTTTGGGGAGGAAGCAATTAGCAATTAGCAATTAGCGGGCTGAGGAAGGATCGATCGTGGCGTGACGAGCAACGGGAGCAGGACTCGATAACGTCCGGTTATCGACAGCCGTGGGTCGCTATGCTTGACAGCTATGACGTTCGCAGAGAATCAGATTTCGCATGGGAGTGATGCGAGCACGTGGCCGTGGATCGTCATACGTCTGGCTGAGCGCATCATTGACTTGGTTGTGCCAGGTGAAGCACCGATTTAGGCGTTGATCGTTTCACGCGGCGTGAGGCGACTGTGCTGTGCCGACCGCGCAGGGTCGAATTGAGGCAGTGCACGTTCGGCCGCAGAGCCAGCTTGCAAGATTGCTTCTTCGCAGCGGGAGCGACTGCGCGAACGTATACGGCTCGAGATGGCTATACGGTATCTCAGTGCAGGGCAGAGCGGCTCGGGGCGCTGAGCGCGAATTTGGCAGCGAGGCAGAAGGTGGGAAGGTTATGGCGGAGCTCCAACGGCAAGACGGTCTTGCGTCTCTGCTACGAATCCTCGCACTGCCGCCAAGCAACGCTGTTCGCAAGATGCGCGTTACCAAGCGTGCTCAACATGCGCTCTGCCGCCTCTGGAGAGGACGCGATTTCAAGCAGGCGTGTTCGAATGTACACGGATGCGGTAAAGCCGTTATTGTGGCGATTTATCGCACTATCCGCCATTGGACTCAGGGGTAAGCCGTCGCGGTTGCACGTGCGAGCCGTACGCTGGACGGAAAGCGGCCTCCGAATCCCTTCTTTTGGCATGCTACGCTCGGCATTGTCGTGGTCGGCTTCCACGCGGAAATCGGTAGCAGTGAAGCGCCGCTCGGCGACACTGGGCGAATTGGAGCTTTAGGAAGGCGCGCACTGTACGGCGCACGCCGAACGGATGCACGTACACGGCTACGCGCTGGTCGCAGTTACGCTGATCGCAATATCCTCATATTCATGCCCAAGCCTCGAAGCAAAGGTTCGGGCGGCGATACACCGTGCGAAGTTGGCGAGGTTCCTCCGGACGAGGACATCCAAGGCGACGACCAGCAGCGAAGCCAACAGCCAACAGCCACGATCGAAGAGCCAAAGCGAAAAGCGAATCGCGAAATCCAAAGCTATGCCAACTGCAGTACCAGCGCTGGTGTTCCATGTCTCACTGACGTGACAGCCCTCACTGCGGGGCTTCGGGCGGGGAGCACTATCGGGGCAGGAGGGAAGGAGTCCCCACATCATGGGTCTAATGACGCTTCTCCTTAAAAAATGAAACGAGTCCTCATCCTTGGAGCTGCTGGACGAGATTTTCATAACTTCAACGTCGTATTTCGCAATCAACCCTGAATTTCAAGTAGTCGCCTTCACCGCAACCCAAATCCCCGACATTGCTGGAAGACATTACCCACCGGAGCTGGCGGGCGCAGCGTATCCGCAGGGCATTCCGATCGTGGAAGAGAACAGGATGGAGGAGATCATCCGCGACGAGCACGTGGATGTGGTGGTGTTCTCCTACAGCGACGTTTCGTATCCAACCTTGATGCACCTGGCATCGCGAGCTGTGGCGGCAGGAGCCGATTTCTGGCTGCTGGGCGCCGAGCGCACCCAGTTGAAGGCGAAGGTGCCGGTCATTTCGATTTGCGCGGTGCGAACCGGATGCGGCAAGAGTCCGGTATCGCGTCGCGTCGCGTCGGAACTGCGCTCGCTGGGATGGAACCCGGTGGTGGTGCGGCATCCCATGCCGTACGGCGACCTGAACGCGCAGCGGGCCGAGCGGTTCGCGCACCTTCGCTGGACCTCGAGCGGTTCGAGTGCACCATCGAGGAGCGCGAGGAGTACGAGCCGCACATCATGGAAGGCACCACCGTCTACGCCGGTGTGGATTACGAAGACATTCTGCGCCAGGCCGAGAATGAAGGAGACATCATCCTGTGGGACGGCGGCAACAACGACACGTCGTTCTACAAGCCCGACCTCGACATCGTGGTGCTCGATCCGCATCGTCCGGGACATGAGCTGGCGTATTGGCCGGGCGAGGTGAACTTCCGCAGCGCGCACGTGCTGATCATCAACAAGGTGGATACCGCCAATCCGGATTCGATCGCGACGGTGCAGCGGAACATCGCGCTGCACAATCCCGAAGGCGCAGGTCATCGAGACGGCGTGCACGGTTACGCGTGGAGGATCCGGACCTCATCAAGGGCAAGCGCGTGCTGGTGGTGGAAGACGGCCCGACGCTGACGCACGGCGAAATGCCGTACGGCGCGGGCGTGGTGGCGGCGAATCGCTTTGGCGCGTCCAAGCTGGTCGATCCGCGTCCGTTTGCGGTGGGGTCGATCCAGAAGACGTTTGAGAAGTTCCAGCATCTCGGCAAGGTGTTGCCGGCGATGGGCTACAGCGAAATGCAGCGGCTCGAACTGGAGACCACGATTCGCCGAACTCCCTGCGATGTGGTGCTGGTGGCAACGCCGATTGACTTGGCGCAGGCCATCCGGCTCGAGAAGCCCAGCGTGCGGGTGCGCTACGAGGTGGAGGAGATGGGCAGTCCGGCCATTACCGAATTGCTCGAGCGCTTCACCGAAGAGCACAAGCCGGCGGCGGTATTGGCAGGGAGGTAGCGATGGACTTCCTTTCGATTCGCGACTTCACGCCGCAGCAGATTCGGCATTTTCTGCATATGGCGTGCGAGGTGAAGGCCAAGTCCGGAGCTCTTCGCCGGCGCCTTGAAGGGCAAGACGCTGGCGATGATCTTCGAGAAGCCCTCGCTTGCGCACGCGCGTGACCTTCGACGTGGGCATGGAGCAGCTTGGCGGACATTCGCTGTATCTCTCGCCTGCCGAGATCAATCTCGGCAAGCGGGAGTCGGTGCATGACGTCGCCAAGAACCTGGAACGCATGGTGCAGGGAATCATGATTCGCACTTTCGCCCACGACATCGTGGTGGAGATGGCGAAGCATGCGGCGATTCCCGTCATCAACGGGCTGACGGACTACAGCCATCCGTGCCAGGCGATGGCCGACTACCTGACCATGCTCGAGGTGAAAGGGCAGATCGCCGGGCTGAAGGTCGCCTACATCGGCGACGGCAACAACGTGGCGCGCTCGCTGATGTTTGCGGGAGCGCAGCTTGGGGCGAACGTCTGGGTGGCGACTCCTCCGGGATACGAGCCTGATGCGGAGTCCGTGGCGTGGTGCCACGAGCGGTGCGCGGAGACGCAGGCGGCCTGCACGATCACCAACGATCCGGAGTTGGCGTGCTTCCACGCTGACGTGGTCTACACCGACATCTGGGCCAGCATGGGCCAGGAGATCGGAGGCGGCGCAGCGGCAGGATGCTTCCGGCCGTACCAGGTGAACGCGAAGCTGTTCGGCCAGGCCAAGCCGGAAGCCATCTTCCTGCACTGTTTGCCGGCGCATCGTGGCGATGAGGTGACGGACGAGGTGATCGACTCGCCGCGGTCGTTCGTGTTCCAGCAGGCCGAGAACCGTCTGCACGCGCAGAAGGCGATCATGCTGGAACTGATGGCCGACAAGACAGAAGCAGACGTCACACGCGAGTCGCCGGTCGCGACGCAATGCTCGAGCTGGTGAGATAAGCCAGACGGCTCTCGGAGCGGATCGGAAGGCCACAGGCGACGCAAACCAGCGGGCGCGTCACCTGTGCCATCCGAGATTGTCCGGGGCGAGGACACTGCGTATGACGAAGACTGCGTTGGTTGCGGTTGGCGGCAACTCGCTGATCCGCGCGGGCGAGAAGGGCACGATCGCCGAGCAGTTGGCGAACACTCGCCGGACGGCGGCGGCGATCGTCGGCCTCATTCGGCTGGGCTACCACCTGGTCATCACGCACGGCAACGGGCCGCAGGTGGGAGCGCAGTTGTTGCGCTCGGAGCGGGCTTCGGATGTGGCGTACAGCCAGACACTGGATGTTTGCGGCGCGGCCAGCCAGGGCGAGATCGGGTACCTGCTGGCGCAGTCGCTGCGCAATGAATTGGCGGCCGCGGACATCCACGTGCCGGTCGTCAGCCTGGTGACGCAGACACTGGTGTCGCCGGACGATCCGGCGATGCAGAAGCCCTTCCAAGCCGATTGGGCCGTTCTATTCGAAGGCGGTTGCCGAGGCGAAGCATCGCGAACTGGGATGGCACATCGTGGAAGACGCGTCGCGCGGCTATCGGCGCGTGGTGCCTTCGCCGGAGCCGATCGAGATTGTTGAGTTGGACGCGATCCGCGGGCTGATGGAGCAGGGCGCGCTGGTGGTTTCGACCGGCGGCGGCGGAGTTCCGGTGGTTTCCGAGCATGGCGCGCTGCAAGGCGTGGAAGCGGTGATCGACAAAGACCGCGCGTCGGCGCTGCTGGCGGCCGAGCTTGGAGTCGATTGCTTCATCATCTCGACCGACACCGACTACGTTTACCTGAATTATCAAGCAAGCCGGGACAGAGTCCTCTGAAGCGGGTGACTGCGGCGGAGATGAAGAAGCACCTGCGCGCCGGACACTTTCCGCCGGGCAACATGGGGCCGAAGGTCGAGTCGGTGCTGCGCTTCCTGGAGAGCGGCGGCAGCGAGGCCGTGATCACGTCGTTCGAGCATCTGTGCGACGCGGTGACGGGCACGGCGGGGACGCACATCGTTCGCGATAGCAACGTTCGGAACAACGCCGAGTGCGAGCGCGAGTTGAGCGCTGGCGGCGGTGAGGATCATGCAAACTATGGAGCTACCAACCAAACTGCAGCAGTCAAATGCGAGGCGGAGCCACGTGGGGTTAAGGCACGTTGTCGAATCGCAGCAATTCACCGTTCCCGTGCTGATGGAGCTGTTCGACCGCTCGCGGCTGATGGAGCGCATCGTGGCGCGCGGGGGCACGCTCGACTACCAGCACAAGATTCTCGCCAGCCTGTTCTACAAGCCTTCCACGCGCACGCGTTTCTGCTTTGAGGCGGCGATGCTGCGGCTGGGCGGGCGCGTGCTTTCGACGGAACATGCGCAGGCGTTCTCGTCGGAGATTGAGGGCGAGCAGGTGGAGGACTCGATCCGCATCATCGGCGCGTATTGCGACGCCATCGTGATCCGGCATCACGAGGCCGGAGGCGCAACGCGCGCGGCGAAGGTTTCGCCGGTGCCGATTATCAACGCCGGCGACGGCGATGGCGGCCAGCATCCCACGCAGGCGCTGCTCGATCTCTACACCATTTACCGCGAGCGCCCGATTGACGGACTGAGCGTTGCGTTCATCGGCGAGCTCGATCGCGGGCGCACCGTGCGTTCGCTGGCGTATCTGCTGGCGAAGTTCGAGCGCATGAAGATTTTCTTCGTGAGCCCGCCCGACATGCAGATGAAGCCCGACATCCTGCACTACCTGGACCGCCACGGTGTGCGCTACGAGCTGGAGTCGGAGATCGACCGGGTGGTGGGCGAGGTGGATGTGGTGTACCAGACGCGCATTCGTCCGGAACGTGCGGCGTCGATTGCCAAGCCGTTGCGCTACGCCATTGACTCGACGGTGCTGCAAAAGATGAGGCCCGACGCGATGATTCTGCATCCGCTGCCGAGGACGGTGGAGCTGGACAAGACGGTGGATGACGATCCGCGGGCCATGTATTTTCGCCAGGCGGCGAATGGGCTGTACGTCCGCATGGCTTTGTTGAGCATGTTGCTGGATGGAGAGTGAAGAAGCTAGCAGCTAGCAATTAGCAATTAGCAACTAGCGAAGAGCGAAAAGCGAAGAGCACCGCGTACTATTGGAGGCTAGGAATTCATGGAAGCTATTGCAGAAATGACCAGCACCAATCGAACTTATCGAGCTGGAAGAAAAGTACGGAGCGCACAACTACCATCCGCTCGATGTCGTGATCGAGCGCGCCGCAGGGCGTCTGGGTGTACGACGTTGACGGCAACCGCTACCTCGACTGCCTGGCGTCGTATTCGGCGGTCAACCAGGGGCATTGCCATCCCAAGATTCTCGCAGCGATGCTCGACCAGGCGCACAAGGTCACGCTGACCTCGCGGGCGTTTCGCAATGACCAGCTGCCGTTGCTGCTACAAGGAACTGCACGACCTCACCGGCTACGAGATGTCCCTGCCCATGAACTCCGGCGCAGAGGCGGTGGAGACGGCGGTGAAGGCGGCGCGCAAGTGGGGCTACAAGGTCAAAGGCATTCCTGACGGCAAGGCGGAGATCATCGTTTGCGCCAACAACTTCCATGGACGCACGACGACCATCATCAGCTTTTCCAGCGACGAGCAGTATCGCGACGGCTTCGGGCCGTTCACGCCCGGGCTTCAAGATCATTCCGTTCGGCGACGCGCACGCGCTGAAAGAGGCCATTACGCCGAATACCTGCGCGTTCCTGACGGAGCCGATCCAGGGCGAGGCGGGCATCGTCATTCCTCCGGCCGGGCTTCCTGAAGCTGGCCGCGGAAATTTGTCGCGAGAACCGCGTGCTCTTCATCGTCGACGAAATTCAGGCAGGCCTGGGCCGCACCGGCAAGCTGTTTGCGTTCGAGCATGAGGGCGTCCGTCCCGATGCGGTGATCGTCGGCAAGGCGCTGTCGGGCGGATTCTATCCGGTGTCGGCGGTGCTGGCGTCGAAGGAAGTGCTGGGCGTGTTCCATCCCGGCGATCACGGCAGCACGTTCGGCGGGAATCCGCTGGCCTGCGCGGTGGCACGAGCGGCATTGCGCGTGCTGGTGGAAGAGAACCTGATCGCCCGGTCAGCCGAGTTGGGCGGCTACTTCCTCGAGAAGCTGCGTGCCTTGCGCAGTCCGCACATCAAAGAGGTGCGCGGCAAAGGCCTGTGGATCGGCATCGAATTGAACAAGCCGGCGCGGCCGTTCTGCGAGGCGCTGAAGGAACATGGCGTGCTGTGCAAGGAGACGCACGACGTGGTGATTCGCATTGCGCCGCCGCTGGTCATCACGCGCGAGGAAATTGACTGGGCGGTGGAGCGGATTGCCAAAGTTCTGGTCTAAGCGTTGGTCTCAGAATTGGCTTCGGGCTGCCACTCCGGCAGCCCGATTCCGTATAAAATTGAGTATTGTCTTCCATCACCACAACCTGTCCTGAAGTTCGCGACCTGGAGAGCGCCCGCACCTCCACCGCGCGGTTCTACCATCCGGAACTCGACGTCCTGCGTTTCTTCGCCTTCCTGATGGTGTTCTTGTCACCATGCCTTTCCGCATGACCCTGCATTCTGGACGAAGCTGGGCGTTCCGTTGTTTCTGGCCCGAGTCACTGGCTGGAATCGGCGCGACCGGCGCGTTCGGCGTCAGCCTGTTCTTCGTGCTGAGTTCGTACCTGATCACCGAACTCCTGCTGCGCGAGAAAGACCTGATCGGCACGCTCGACGTGCGTTCGTTTTACATTCGCCGCATTCTGCGCATCTGGCCGCTGTATTTTGCATTTCTCGCGCTGGCCGTGGTTCTGCAATGGATTGTTCCCGGCCAGCACGTCACCTGGCGCGCCGGGATGTGGTTCTCACTGCTGGCAGGCAACTGGTTCATCGTCTTCCATGGATTTCCGTCGTCGGTGATCTTTCCGCTGTGGAGCGTGTCGATCGAGGAGCAGTTCTACATCACCTGGCCGGCCGTCGTGCGGCGGGTGAGCGAGAACGGCATCCTGATTTGCGCGGGCCTGTTGCTGTCGGTGGCGACGATCGCGCGCGTTTACCTCGGGATGCATCACACCGGCGAGAGCGACGTCTGGTGCAACACCTTCGTGCAGCTCGACCCGATCGCGATTGGGAATTCTGCTGGCCGTGCTGCTGAAGGGCGAGGTACCGAACCTCTCGAGGCTGGCGCGCGGCGCCATGCTGGCGGCGGGAATCACCGGCCTGGCGCTGGGCGCCCTCTACTTCGGAATCAAGAGCGACCCGATCACGACCACGCGCATTGTGCTGGGGTATCCGTCGGTTGCGATCGGCGGGGCACTGATTGCTGCTGTCGGTGTTGCGCAACAGCGATAAGCGCGCCAACCGCGTGCTGGTTTATCTCGGGCGCATTTCGTACGGGCTGTACGTCTTCCACGTGCTGGGTCTGCTGATCTCGGACTACACCGTCCACGACCAGACGGCGAGCCTGCTTCCGCTATTCGTTGCGCGTAGGCAGTGGCGCTGGCGGCGACCATCGCGATGGCGGCGATTTCGTATCGCTGGCTGGAGACGCCGTTCCTCGAGCCTGAAACAGCGCTTCACGCACGTGCTTTCACGTCCGGGCGGGTAAATCAGTTGTCAGTAGCCGGTTGTCAGTTGTCAGCAAGAACCGATCGCTGACGCGCCTTCGCTCGGGATCGCAGCGGGGTGCGCACAACGACCACAACGAGGAGGGACTGGCGGTGGGGAACTCTAGTACTTGCGCATGTGGATTTCGGTGCCGTTACGCTCGAAGCGGACCTCATCCATCAACTGATTGATCAGGTAGATTCCGCGACCGTGGTTGGAATAAACGTTCTCGCCCACGAGCGGGTCGGGGACCTGATTGGGTTCGAAACCGGTGCCGGGGTCGCGGACGATAATCAGCAGTCCGTGCTCTTCGTCGCAGGCTACACAACACTGCACTTTCTTGGTGGGGTCGTTCTTGCAACCGTGCAGGATGGCGTTGGCGAGCGCCTCGCGGAGGGCGGTTTCAATCTCGAATTCCTTGCCCGACGCGCAATCCATGCGGCGGGCCATTTCCATGATGCCTTCGACCACCGGACTGATAGCGGTCGGATCGGCGTTGAGCGTAACCTCAATACGGATCATAAGTTTGTCACGGTCAAACTCTATCGGCGTAAGGCGGCCAGAAGGTTCTAGCATGGTCCCCGGAAGGCATCGCTTGCGATACTCTGACAGGAATGATACAGCGGGTCAAGCAGTAATCCAATGTGGTGTCCGAATGGCACTTTTGTCCTATATTTGGCGCTCACCTGTAAGATTCGCATATTGGGCAAAAGTCACAATTTCATTTTTCAGGCGGCGAGCGTGCCGGCAAAACAGAGAGAGTCCGAGAGCCGCTTACGACTTACCGTGGCAGCCGGCTACAGGGCAGTGCGGCGCCGCGACGCCGCGGTGAGGGCGATTTGGATGTTAGGGGGGGCGGTGCGGAAACTATCGCTTCTGTTGTTGATGCTTGCGGTGGCGGGATATGGACAGGCGCAGCATATAAGGTGGCCGCGGCGGCGGACCTGAACTATGCTCTTCCCGAACTTGGCGAGCCAGTTCGAAGCGTCAACCGGGACTAAAGTTCTGCTGTCGTTCGGCTCGTCGGGGAACCTGTTTTCGCAGATCCAGAACGGCGCGCCCTTCGACCTGTTCTTTTCGGCGGACGAGGACTACCCGAAGAAACTTGCTGCCTCCGGGAAGATGGATGCCGCGACACTGCGCACCTACGCCATCGGGCATCTTGTGATGTGGGTGCCGAACAACTCGCCCGGCTCGATCCGGATCAAGCTGCACATGAACCTGCTGACTCAGTCTTCGGTGGAGCGGATTGCGATGGCCAATCCGCAACACGCGCCCTATGGCCGCGCGGCAATGGCGGCTCTGGAACACTACGGAATGAAGGATAAAGTTGCCGCAAACTGGTCTATGGCGAGAACGTCAGCCAGGCTGCGCAGTTTGTGCAGTCGGGTAACGCGCAGGCCGGGCTCATCGCGCTCTCGCTGGCCAAGTCGCCGGCCATGGCGTCGTCGGGAAAGTATTGGGAGGTTCCCATCGACGCGTATCCTGAATTGCGCCAGGCGGCCGGGGTTGTGTCGGCGTCCAGCAGAAGAAGGCGGCGCAGGCCTTTCTGGATTTCGTGCTCTCACCCGAAGGCGCGCAAGTCTTACAGAAATACGGTCTCAGGCCGCCGACAAAACCATGATCCTGCAAGCGCTGCTTCTCACATTGCGGCTGGCCGTGGTGGTCTCGGCAATCCTGATGGCGATTGCGTTGCCGCTGGGTTACTGGCTGGCGACGTCGCGCTGGCGCGGAAAATTTCTGGTGGAGGCGCTGGTGGCGCTGCCCATCGTGCTGCCGCCGACGGTGCTCGGGTTTTACGTGCTGATGGCCATCGGCCCACTGAGTCCGGTTGGACGCTGGTATCACGCGCTGACCGGCGGCAACCTGGCCTTCACTTTCCGCGGATTGGTCGTCGGATCCGTGCTCTACAGCCTGCCGTTCGCAGTGCAGCCCACGGCCGCGGCCTTCTCGTCGGTCGACCGAAAGTTGCTTGACGCGTCGGCGACGTTGGGCGCTTCGCGCTGGCGAACGTTTTGGCGCGTCATGCTGCCGCTGGGCATGCCCGGCGTGCTGACCGGGCTGGTACTGAGCTTCGCGCACACGCTCGGCGAGTTTGGCGTGGTGCTGATGATCGGCGGCAACATCCCCGGCGCTACGCAGACGGTTTCCATCCTCATCTACGACCAGGTAGCAGGCGCTGAACTACGCCGTGGCAAACCAGACGGCGCTGCTTCTCTTGATCTCTTGCTTCGTGCTGCTTGCTGATTTTGTACGGACTGCGCCGCAAAGACGGATGGGGGCTGTGGGGGTGGCAGTGAGCGACGCTCTAACTAACCCGAACGCAACACTCAGCGTGCGTCTGCAAAAGCGCGTGGTGGCCGATGCGAGCGGCGGCCCGGGCTTTTTGCTCGACGTCGAATTCTCGGTGCGCCCTGGTTTGACCGTGCTCTTCGGCGCATCGGGCGCGGGTAAGACGACGATTCTCGATTGCGTCGCCGGATTGCAGAATCCCGACTCCGGCCGCGTCGCGATTGGTGCCGCGGAATTGTTCGATTCAGACCGGCAAATTGACGTTCCAACCCGCGCGCGCCAGGTTGGCTATTTGTTTCAGACCGCAAGCGCTGTTTCCTCACATGACCGGACGCCAGAACATCGAGTACGGACTGACGTCGCTGCCGACCGGCGAGCGGGCACAGCGCGTTCGCGAGGTTGCCGAGTCGTTCGGCATCACGCCGATTCTTGATCGGCGTCCGTCGCAGATGTCAGGTGGCGAACGGCAGAGGGTGGCACTGGCGCGCGCGCTGGTGACGCGTCCTCGCGCGCTGCTGCTCGATGAACCCATGACCGCGCTGGATGCCGTGACGAAGTCGAAGATCGTTGATGACCTGCGCCGATGGAATGCAGCCGCACTCGGTTCCGATCTTGTACGTCACGCACGATCGCGAAGAGGTGTACGCGCTCGGCGACCGCGTGACTGGTGCTGGAGTCGGGACGAATCGTTGCCGACGGCACTCCTCACGAAGTGTTGCAGACGTCCGCAGTATGAGTCGGTGGCGCAACTGGCGGGGTTCGAGAACATGTTCGACTGCCGAGTCGTAGCGTCTCATCCGGAGCAGGGAACGATGACGTGCCGGGTCGCGAGCATCGGCGCTCACGCTGGAGGCGCCGCTGACGCGGCTCACGGCAGGAACCAGCGTGCGCTGGGCATTCGTGCCGGAGACATTCTCGTAGCATCCGCGCAACCGACGGGCCTGAGCGCCAGGAACGTTCTCGCAGGGCGAATCGTCTCGCTTGCGGCAGCAGGATGTCACGGTCATCGCGCGAAGTGGATTGCGGCGCGAAGTTTGTCGTTCACCTGACTCCCGGGGCCTGCCAGTCGCTGGCTCTGGAGGCGGGCAGGCCAGTCTGGCTGGTGCTGAAGACGTATTCCTGCCACGTGTTGCAGTAGCGTCTGGTATCGGATACGAACTCGTCGCTTCCCGATGCCCTCACGTTCACCGCTCACGTCAGCCTGTGATGACGCTCACTGCGGCTTTGTGCGCACGGTTCATACTGGAGATGTTGACGGCTGCTCCGGGCCCGGATGGCAAAATCCATCCGCAAGCGAAGCCGATCTGGCTAATCAGCTTGCAGTTGGTCTGGCTTCAGCGGCCGGCAGCACGTCCCAAGCGGAGGTGTGACGCAATGCCAACGGTAGTCGATCCCGAAGTCAAAGAACCCGAAAGTTCCCCTAACAGCGCCGAAGTTTCGCGAGCCGGAGTTGTTCGCCGCCGAAGTCGAGATGGAGAGAAAGTCCTCCAGCCTCGGCGTATTCATCATGGTGGCCGCATTGCTGGCTGTCGTGGGCGGCACAATTTTCTACTTCGTCAAGACCGCGCGCGAAGTGCTGTCCGTGCCCGTGGCCACGACTTCGGTCAACGAAATCTTGAAGAACCAGGCTGGAGGCAAGATCGAGTTTAGCGTCGGCACAGTCGTCTCCAGCGTGAACGAGAAGCCCAACGACCCGCACTACAAGCTGCTGGTCAAGGCAGGCATTCTGACCGTGAAGCAGAAGAGCTATAACACGATCATTGCCACGCTGACCCCGGCGGGCGAAAAGCTGCTGGCCGATATCCCGGGTGTCGAGAAGGGCAAGAACGCCGACGGCAACGTGACGTACTCGGTTCCGCTGGCCGAGCGCCAGATCGTGCAGATCGACAAAATCACCATGATCAAGCCGCACCTGGCGCGCGTGGACTACACCTGGAAGTGGGTGCCCAACCGCTTGGGCAAGGACTTCGACGCCTCCGGCGACTCTGGTGCACGAGTTCAATACCTGGGACCGTGGAACGCTGATCAAAGACCACGGCGTCGATTTCTACAGCGCCGCGCCGACCAAGGTCAGCGTCGTGTTCGCTGAGACCAAAGACGGGGTCTGGAAGCCCTACGTCGAGTAAAGGGGTTCGACGGCAATCGTTGCGTTTACCGAAGTCGTTTAGGGAGGAGTCCTTGCTCCTCCCTTTTCGTATTCCGAAAGACGGGAGTGCTTCGCGCTTTCTTGCATGGCAATGCGCGAGGCACCAACCACAATCAGGTAACTTACAATCATAGAGATACGCGAAAGGTTTCGCGCTGCTGCATGGGACTGCTGCAATCAGACCGGCTACCTCCGCTAAGAACCACGTCGTTCGCTGCATCGTGTGCGGCGACATCAATCCGGCTCTTGCCGTGGACTTCCGCTGCACCCAATGCGGTGAGTTGATGGAAGTCGAGTTCCCCGGCTGGTCATCGGGCATGGCGCCCGATCCAGTCTCGCTGCGGAATCTGTGGCGCGAGCGCAGAACGTCGAACCTTCCGCTCGATGCCAGCGGCGTTTGGCGCTTCCGCGAGGTGCTGCCCGCGCTCGACGACTGGTCTCATGCCATCACGCTGCGCGAAGGCAACACTCCGCTCTACGACCTTGCCTCGCTGCGCGCGCTCGCCGGCGTTGACCGACTTGCAGGCCAAGCATCAGGGCATGAATCCGACCGGCTCGTTCAAAGACACGGGCATGACCGTGCGCCATTTCCTTCGCCCGGCAAAACAATTTCCAGTGGGTGGCCTGCGCTTCCACCGGAAACACCTCGGCGTCGATGGCCGCTTACGCCGCCCGCGGAGGCATGCGCAGCCTGGTGGTGATTCCCGAAGGCAAGATCGCCTGGGGCAAGCTCTCGCAGTCGCTCGACTACGGCGCGCTGACCTGCCAACTGCGCACCGACTTCGACGGCTGCGTGCGCGTGCTCGACGACATCATCCGTCGCTATCCGATTTACTTGCTGAACTCCGTCAACCCCTATCGCCTCGAAGGCCAGAAGACCGCCGCCATCGAGTTGCTCGAGCAGCTCGATTGGCAGGTGCCCGATCACGTCGTCGTTCCCGGCGGCAATCTCGGCAATAATTCGGCGCTGGGCAAGGCGTTCCTCGAGATGAAGCGCCTCGGCGTGGTTGACGCGCTGCCCAGGATCTCCGTCATCCAGGCCGAAGGCGCCAACCCGCTCTATCGCACCATTCACGAAAAGGGCGGCAAGGAACTTGTGCCGGTCGAGGCCGAGACGCTGGCGACCGCGATTCGCATCGGCAATCCAGCATCGTGGCGCAAATCGCTGCGCGTAATCGAGGCGACCGGCGGCTGTGTCGAGCAAGTCAGCGAAGCCGAAATCGCGGTGGCCAAAGCCGAGATCGGCGCCGACGGCGTCGGCTGCGAGCCCGCTTCGGCGGTCACGCTCGCCGGTCTGAAGAAGCTGGTGAAGACCGGATTCGTGCAAGCCCAGCGAGTCCGTGGTGCTCATTCTCACCGGCCACGTGCTGAAGGATCCCGAGTACACCATCCAAGTTCCATCGCGGCGATCTCTCGGTCCCGCGCATGGCCGATGCCGAATTCCACGCCTTGACCGCACCGCAGCGCAAGGCGCCGATTGTGCTCGACGCCAGTCCCGACGCCGTTCTGCGCGCGCTCGAAGCCTTCGACGCGGAGGCACGGCAGCATGGCTGATTCCCCCAGCCCCGGTGGCATGCCCTTCCGCATGTTCCTGCCCGCAACCTCGGCCAACCTCGGGCCGGCCTTCGACGCTGCCGCGCTGGCCTTCGATTTCGGCTTGCGCGTCGAAGCCGCTCCGGCTGCTGCGTTCTCCATCGACGCCCACGGCCGCAACGCCGACCTGTGCGGCAAGATGCCCAACAACCTCATCGTTGACACCTACACGAAGCTGCTCGAACGCGAAGGCAAGCCGGTGATGCCGCTGGCGATTCGCCTGGACAACGACATTCCTCTTGGCATGGGCTGCGGATCGTCGGCGGCGGCGGTGCTCGCCAGCGTTGCCATGGCCGCGTACGTTCGGCGCGCTCGACTGGGACGGCGATCGCATCGTCTCCGAGGCCTCAGTCTGCGAAGGACACCCGGACAACGTCGCCGCCTGCTGGCACGGTGGCGTGGTGCTGGCTCGCACCACCTCGGGTGTTATTCGCGAAGGCGTTCCCGCCATCAGCGTTTTGCCTATCCCGGTAGCCGTCGACTGGCCGCTGCTGGTCGCGATTCCCGAGAATCCGCTGGCCACCTCCGAAGCCCGCCGCGTGCTCCCGCGCCTCTACAGTCGCGTCGATCTCATCCACAACGTGCAGAGCGCCATGCTGCTGGTGCTCGCCTTCAGCCAGGGTCGCGGAGAATGGCTGGCCGAAGCGCTGAGCGATCGCGTGCATCATCCCTATCGCGCGCAGTTCTGTCCGCTGCTGCCGGCGTTGACCGCTCTTGTCGGGGAGCGAAGGCGTCAACGGAGTTGCGCTCAGCGGCGCCGGTCCGTCGGTGCTCATGTTCCTGCAGGAAGGTGTGGATCGCGACGAAGTCGTGCGCGGGTTGAGTCCTATTTGACCGGCAAGGGCATGACCGCCGAACTCCGCTTCACCACGATCGCAGCCGCCGGCGCGAAAGACACCTTCGGCATCTCTACACCAGCGATACGGTGACTCGCGCGCTCGCCCGCCGTCAGAGGTGTATGAGGCTCAGCCATAGCAGTCCAGCCGCCAGGGTCACCACGGTGACCGGCACGCCCGTCTTCAGGTAGTCGAGAAAGCTCACGTGCGTCACCGTGCGCGCCTTTTCCACCACAATGATGTTGGCGACAGAACCTGTAATGGTCAGGTTGCCCGCCAGCGTGCTCGACATCGCCAGCAGCAGCCACATCGCGTGCGGATCACGGAATTGTGGCACCAGGTTCTTCAGCAGCATGACGGAGGGAACGTTGCTCACCAGGTTGGAAAGCACGACGACCATGGTCGTGAAACGTAAGCTGGTGGTGCAGGTTCAGTCGTTCGGCGTAGCGCAGCAGTTCGTTGGTCACTCCGGCCTGTTCGGCGCCGCCGATAATCAGGAACAGCCCCAGGAACAGCAACAGCAACGACCAGTCGACGTCGCCGTAAATTTCCCGCGGTTCGCGCGTGCGACGGACCAGCAGCAGCGCGCCGCCCGCTGCTGCTACCAGCGGAGGGGGAAAGCCCAGCATAAAGCCCGCCAGCACCGCAACAGTCACCGCAACCGGCCACATCAGCGCCGCGGTCGGTCGCACCAGGATTGACTCAGTTTCGGTAGTGGAGACTTGCGGCTCCGCAGCCCGCGCAGTCCCGCGCGAGTGGATCCAGTGAATCAGTCCCCAATCGAGGAAGAGCCCCATCAACGCCACCGGACCCAGGTGCGGCCAGAAAATGCAGATAGCTGATGCCCGACAGTGACCCAATCAGCATGTTCTGCGGGTTTCCGGTAATGGTCGCTACGCCGCCGATGTTCGACGCCGTTGCCAAGGCCAGCAGATAGGGCAATGGCCGTACTCGCATTTGCTTGCAGATATTCAGCACCAGCGGCGCCATGAACAGACAGACCACGTCGTTCACCAGGAACGCCGACAAGATGCCGCTGGTAAAGATCACCCCCGGCAATAGCTGTCCGGGACTCAGATGCAAAATGACGCGCTCGCTCACCCAGTCAAAGAACCCCGCAAGATGCAGGCTTGCGACAATCAGCATCATGGCGAAGAGCAGAACCAGCGTGCTGAAATTGATGCTGGCAATCGCCGCTTGCGGCGTTAGCAGGCGGCATACGAACATGAGCACCGCTCCGACCACCGCCATCGCTGGACGATCGATCCGAGTGCCGGGAAACCGCCCAATCGCGAACACCAGGTAGCTGGCAAGAAAGATCGTCCAGCCCGCGGCGATCTGCCAATGATCAGCGACTTGTCCAGCAACGTGTGTCATTCAAACGGTTCCTTGGCTGCCATAACGCCCTTCCAATGTACGACAGCCGCATGAGACGCGGGGTCGCTCTGCGTCGGCAATCGTGAGATGATCGAATCCTCTGGGAGGCCCACCCATGAAGCGGCGCACTTCGCTTCAGTTCGTTTCCGCCTTACTAGCAGTTTGGTTGGCTGCCGTTGCTGCTGGCTCAGCGCAGACCTCCGCTACCTCTCCCCTCATCGTGACTGAAAAAGACGACGGCAATGCGGTGCTGGCGACTGTCGGCCAGATGTTGGTGATCCAATTGCCATCGAATCCCACAACTGGCTACCAATGGGTGTTGCCGTGGGACCTCGGTCCGCTCGTACGGTGGCAGACACGATGCAGAAAGGCAACTGGCGGAGCAGGCGGCACGGAGACGTTTAAGTTTTTCGCCAAAGATACCGGCACCGTGACGCTTACGCTCGACTACCGCCGTCCTTGGGAGAATGACCCGCCGTTGCGGAGCTTCACTGTAACGGTCAACATCACGCCGGGTTCGAAGTGTGACTAGGTCTTACCAGCTCGACGGCAGCGACTCGCTCAATTCGGTCGTTAGCGCCCATTCAACTCGCGCTGCTGGTCGCGGGTGAGCTTCGTTCCGCCCGACGTCAGGTAGAAAACGTCGTGGGCGACGGCGCCTTCGGTGTCGATCAGCGCAATCTCGATGCTGCAGTCTTCCGCCGCCAGCGTCGAGCTGATGGTGTACAGCAATCCCGGACGGTCCTGGGTTGTGACCTCCAGCAGTGTGCTGGTCGGCGACGATTCGTCGTCATAACGCAGGTTCGTTTCGACCTTCAGCTTGGGGGGCTTGGTATCGGCGCGCAAACGCGGCTCCAGCAGTCGTTCGAGCGGCGATTCGCCGTTCAGTATGGCGATCACCGACCGCTTGAAGCGCTCGCGCTCGGAAGGGTTCAACTCCAGCGTGCGGAAGCGGTCCTTGAAGAAAAGGCTGTCCACGATGACGCCGGACTCGATTCGAGAGCGCGCTGGCCTTGGTGATGTCCATGCCCCAGCCGTAAAGAATTCCGGTCAGCGTCGAGAACAACCCAGGACGGTCTTTGGTCACGACAGTAAGCTCATGCTGCTCGCGGGCCTGCCGCAGCGACAACTGGACGGGATCGTTGCGCAAGCGGTTCGCCATCTCGAAGTGGCCGATCACCTGTTCCGGCGAATACGACAGCAGGTAGCGCTGCGGCAGCCCATCCAGGAACTTCAGGAGTTGCGACGCGGCCCTTGGGCAGCAGCGCGGCGATACGTTCAACCTGCTCGGTGGCCGCCTTGGCGTGAAAGCGCTCTTCATCCACACTGCGGTCGAAGTAGTTGGCGGTCGCAATGTAGAGTTGCCACAGATTCTCGGCCTTCCATGGAGTCAGCGCCTCGGGGTTCACGGCTTTGACGTCGGCCAGCGTCATCAAGGTGAGCATCTTCAGCCGCTCCGTGGTCTCCATTTTTCCAGCCAGCTCGCGCACCGTCTCCGGATCGTAAATATCGCGTCGCCGCAGTGTCGAAGACACCTCCAGATGGCTGGAGATCAGGAACCCCACTGTTTTGGCATCGTCGGCGCTCAGGCCCAGGCGCTCCACCGCCGCCAGCGCCAGTTGCAGGCTGCCGTGGACGTGGTCGCTGCCCGCCAGTCCCTTGCCCGTGTCGTGAAACAACAGTGCAAGGAAGAGCAACTCGGGCCTCTCCAATTCGGAGAAGAGTCCCGCGAACGGCTGCAACCACTCGATGTCGTTCTTACGCAACTGATGTAGCGCGTCAATGGCGAGAAACGTATGCTCGTCGACCGTGTAGCGATGGTAGAGGTCGCGCAGCACCAGCGAGTCGATGGTCTCAAACTCGGGAATCGCCAGCGTGAGCAGATGAAGCGAATGCATCGCGCGCAGCGCCTCCGCCGCATCCGGCTGAATCAGCAATTCGCGGAGATACGTCCATAATCGTGCGTCCTGCGGCATGGTGTCGTGCAGGGCGCGCCGCGCATTGTTGAGCCGGCGTTCGGTCTCCATGGCCAGTCTCACGCCATGGCGCGCCACAAAAATGAAAAGCCGCAACACGACCTCAGGGTCGCGAGCTCCCGCCGCCTGCTGGATGTAGGCCCGCCGGTCCACCACCGAGAATTCGTCGTTCGAGGCCCCCGAACGCCACCGCCGGAACGAGCGCACCAGCGCCGAACGCGAAGTGGCGGCTTGGTCCAGCAATTGCGTCACGTTGCGGTAAATCGTCTTGGCGTGGCGGAAATACAGCCGCATCCACTGGGCCGAGGAGAGCGGGCCATCCGGGCTGCCAATGCCGCGGCTCGCAAGATCGTCCTGCGCCTCCCACGACACCACGTTTTCGTCCCGTCCGCTGCGGTAGTGCAAATAGCAGCGCGCCGACGACAGAAACTCCATGGCATCCGCCACCGCGTGTTCGTCGTAGTCAGGCGGCGCCTGCAAGGATTCAGGCCACGCACGGCTGGCCGCCATTTCATTGATCAGGGCGATCCACCGCGTGACCTGAAAATCGCGCAATCCGCCCGGGCCGTCTTTCAGGTTCGGCTCGAGATGGAAAATGGTGTGTCCAAATTTTGCGTGGCGAGTATGGCTTACTTCGGTAAGGCGCTGCACCAGCACGCCCGATTCGCGCGCCACCAGTTGCGGCACCACCTTGTTCCGCAACCGCGCGAAAAGCCGCTCGTCGCCGATCAATGCGCGACAGTCGAGCAGGGAAATGGTGAACTCGACGTTGTCCTGATCGAAGCGGCCACAGTCGTCAAGCGTGCGCGTGGTGGAGCTCACCCTAAGCCCGCTGTCCCACAACTCCTGGCAGATGGCCCGCACCGGCTCTTTCGCGCCGAGACGCTGGGCCTCATTTTCACAGAGGAAGAGCAGGTCAATGTCAGATTGCGGGTACAACGCGCGCCGCCCATACCCTCCGAGCGCGAGCAGCGCATAGCCGCTTGAGGAGTGGAGCATTGCCTGTTGCGCCCAAAGTTGGCGAAGCAGCTGATCAACCACCCGGCTTCGGTCCTGGATACACGCTCGCCCTGAACCGTTGGCTTCAAAATCCCGTCGGACGCGCTCGGTTTCTTCACGGTAGTAATTGCGCAGTGCGGGCTCGAAGGAGGGTGAGGACATGATGAGATGAAGATTCTTCTTACACGCATCGCAGCGCCCGCAGGCGTCGAACTATTCTTGGTTTGAGCCAGGAAACAAAACCCGATTCCCAGCCCGCTGCAAACCTCCACCTTCCGTAAATAGACAGTGGTCGGGCCCTCGAAAGTTGCCAGATTCGCCTAACGCAATTCCCCTGAAAACACCAACGCGCCGGCAGCGTTGGTCTAGTGCTTCTGGTGGTTGATTTAGAAATACAGGCTTTCTGCAAGGATGGGAAATTCAAACTATTTATGCCAGGTATCGGCTGCGGTTATTCGGCCGCGGAATTGTAACAAGCACCCATATAGCGTTCTCGTGCAACGATTTCGGAGTGAGAGCTTTTAGATCGCCCGCCGTATCCGCGTGAGCCGTTCGCAGGCATTGGCCAGGTCCGCATCGGTCTTGGCGAAGCAGAAGCGCAGCAAGTGAGCGCCGCGACCGCACTGAAAGAAGGCATCGCCCGGCACACTGGCCACTCCCGTCAAGTGGAGAAGGTTCATTGCCTTCGCCTCGCTGCCATCGCCCGGCACGACAGACGCGTCCGCCAGAACGTAGTACGCTCCGGCCGGAATGCAGGGCTCCATGCCCGCCACGCGCAACGCCTCACAAATCATCTGGCGCTTTTGCTGATATTCGTGAATCAGGCCGGAGTAAAAAGACTCGGGCAAATGCTCCAGTCCCGCGGCTGCGCCATGCTGAAAAGCCGAGGGCGCACAGACGTACGTCAGGTCGTGAAAGTAGCTGATGGCAGGCGTCCACCGCGCCGAGGCCTGCAGATATCCCACCCGCCAACCGGTAATGCTGAAAACCTTGGAAAATCCTGAAATCGTGATCGTCCGGTCGGCAACCCCGGGTAAGGAAGCCGGACTGATGTGCCGCTGCCCGTCGTACACGAAATGCTCGTAAATCTCGTCCGTAAAAATGAACAAGTCGTGGTGCCGAGCGATCGCACCAATCTGCTCCAACTCCTCCCGTGAGAACAACTTACCCGATGGATTGGCGGGCGTGTTGACCACGATGCCGCGGGTCTTCGGCGTAATTGCCGCCACCAGCCGGTCGGCCACCAGCGGATAGTCCGGCGGATCGAGCGAGACCAGTACCGGCTTGCAGTATTGGCCGACCAGCGTTGCGAAGTGATATCCGTAATAGGGTTCGAACAGAATTACTTCATCGCCGGGATTCAGCAGGGCGCGGCAAGCCGAATCGAAGCCGCCAGTGACGCCCGACGTGACCACGATTTCGGTTTCAGGATCGGCGGTTATCCCATTCTGCCGCAGCAGCTTAGCGGCGATCGCCTGACGCAGGCGAGCAATGCCGTCCGCGCGGGTGTACTGGTTCTCTCCCGCCTCAATCGCAGCCTCGGCCGCCTGCCGGACCACCAGTGGAACTTCGGTATCGCAAACCCCCTGCGCCAGGTTGACCCCACCCACCTTTTCGCATTCCACCGACATGGTGCGGATCGTGGACTGCACGATCCGGCCGGCGATATCACTTAGGCCCAGCATGAAGGGCGCCTCCCCGGACGCGTTTCCACAGTTTGCCATAAGGCCTGCGCCAGCGCGCCACTCAGGGCCCAAATGGAACCGTTGGCTGGTACCACGTAGCGCCGGTTCCGTCTCGCGCCCTAGGATGCGCCCAGACGTATATCGGGGACGTGATTGAGTGCCTTTTTAGGACAGATCTGGTAAGCAAGGCGTCGCCATGTTCGGTTATCACAATCAGGTGTGACTTTCGTCGTTGTCAGTTGGCGGGAAGGGGGTAGAATAGAAATGGAATTGAAAATGATTTTCAACTTCATATTCGGACGCAAGCTGCACCGCAATCCTAATCCCAGTCTCCTGGCCGACCTGCACGTCGGGGAGCGCGCCATCGTACGCGAACTCGAAATGGACCACCCCATAGCCGAACACCTGATGAACCTGGGCTTTGTGCCGGGCCTGGAAGTCAGCGTGGAGCGCAGCGGGCCTGGCGGCGATCCGCGCGTCTATCGCGTCGAGGGAACAGAAGTGGCCATCCGCCGCGAGTTGTCCCGCCACATTCACGTGTCGCTGATCGGCGCACCGGCGTTCGGTGATTAGCACCTCGGAGGAGCTGCGGTGACCTGTCATGCGGTGGCACTTCCAGAGAACTCGGGCGTTGCCACTTCCTATCGCACCGTCGCGGTCATAGGTCCTCCCAATTCCGGCAAGACCACTCTCTACAACCGCCTGACCGGACTGCGCCAGAAAGTGGGCAACTTTCCCGGCGTCACCGTAGAGCACCACATCGGCTACATCAAGAATCGCGACGGTGAAGATGTAGCGCTGGTCGACCTTCCCGGCATCTACAGCCTCACCCCCAAGTCGGAAGACGAGCGTGTTGCCGTCGACGTGCTGCACGGCCGCATGCCCGGCATGGCGCGCCCGGATGCAGTAATCGTCGTGTTGAACGTCGAACAACCTGCACACCCACCTCGTGTTGGCTGGACGCGTGATCGCCCTCGGACTGCCGACGCTTGTGCTGCTCAACATGGCCGACGAACTGCACAAGCAGAACGGCGCGGTTGACGTTCTGGCGCATGGCCCGCGAGCTGGGAACGCCAGTGGCCCTGGTGAGCGCCACGACGGGCGCAGGCCTGGAAGCAGTCGCGAATTTTCTGTCGGCTTCGTCGCCGGCACCCGAGCCGCTGGAACTTCCTGTGGTCGGACAGCACGCGCAGTGTGCGGGAGTGGGCCGTGCGCGTCGGCGAAAATTCCAACTACCGCCGTCCGGCAACGCCGGTTTGGACAACCCGGCTCGACAATGTTTTTCTGCACCGTGTATGGGGACCGCTGATCTTCGTCGGTGTTGTTGATGGCGGTATTCCAGATGATTTTCGCAGCAGGGAAGCCGCTGCAGGACCTCTTGCAACGTGGGCTCGATTCCACCGGGGTCTGGATGGGCGGAATGCTGTCCGATGGCCTTCTCCGCTCACTGGTAATCAACGGCGTGTGGAAGGGCACCGGCTCCGTACTGGTCTTCCTGCCGCAGATTCTGCTGCTGTTCCTGGTGATTGGAATTTTGGAAGACTCCGGCTACCTCGCGCGGGCCGCCGTCATCGCCGACCGCACCATGTCGCGCGTCGGGCTCAACGGCAAGAGTTTTATTCCGCTGCTGTCCGCCTATGCCTGCGCGGTACCGGCGATCATGGCGACGCGCACCATCGAGAGCAAGCGCGACCGCATCGCCACCATTCTGATCGCGCCGTTCATGACCTGTTCGGCGCGACTGCCGGTGTACACCATGGTCATTGCGGCGTTCATTCCCAGCCGCGCATTGCTGGGGCCGTTCCTGAGCACGCGCGCGGCGGCCATGCTGGGACTGTACGTCCTGGGATTCCTGATGGCGGTACTCACCGCCGCTCTCTTGAAGTCCACGGTATCTGAGGAGCAAAGACGCGCCCTTCATCATGGAGATGCCGCCGTACCGCTGGCCGACGCTGCCTCACCCTGGCCTTGCGACTGGTGGATCGCGGCAAGGCTTTTCTGTATCGCGCCGGCACCGTGATCATGCTGGTTTCGCTGCTGCTGTGGGCGGCGACCAACTTCCCCATGCACAACGGCCAGCCTCCGGCGATTCAAGACAGCGTGGTGGCGTCGGTCGGGCATTTCATCGAGCCGGTGATTCGTCCTCTTGGCTTCGACTGGAAGATTGGTGTCGGACTGGTGACCTCACTGGCGGCGCGCGAAGTCATCATCGCCACACTGGGCACACTCAACGGCATCGACGCCCAAGTGCACTCCTTTGACTTGCAGTCGGCGCTGCAGCATGAGCTCAACTTGGCGGGTGCGGTGGCGCTGCTGGTGTTCTTCGCCTTCGCCATGCAGTGCATGTCAACGCTGGCAGTGGTCCGTCGCGAGACCAATAGCTGGAAGTGGCCGGCCGCGCAGTTCGCGTACATGACGGTCGTGGCCTACGTCGCTGCTTTCGCCGCGCACCAAATCGTCGGGCACTTCATGCACTAGGTGTCGACACCGGCTTGGAGTAAAATTGCCTCGGCAGGGATCTGAATTATGGCGACCCTTCAAACATCACTGGCAGAATATTTGCGGACGAGCTTCCACCCCGACCGCGACTATGTTGACGGCGAGGTGCAGGAGCGCAACTTGGGAGAATTCGATCACGGAACGGTGCAGGCTTTTCTAGCTAGCTGGTTCTTTCAGCATCGTCACGAGTGGCAGTTGCACGTAATACCGGAGCTGCGGATCCGCGTGTCAGCAACTCGCGTGCGGATCGCCGACGTGTGCCTGGTCTCCCGAACCCAGCCAATCGAACAAGTTCCTACCAAACCTCCGCTTGCGGTAATGGAGATTCTCTCTCCTGAAGACCGCATTTCGCGCTACAACGAACGGCTTTCCGACTACCGACAGATGGGCATTCCTAATGTCTGGGTGATCGATCCCGCTAATCGAGTGGGGTACGACTGCAGCACGACTGCGTGGTTGCCGGTGGAGGAATTCCGCGTAGCAGGAACGCCTGTGTTCATGCGTCTGGCCGATTTGTGGAGCGAGCTGGAAACGAACCACTGAGAGTTAACGCTCTGTCGGCTCGCCGAGTAGGTCGTCGTCGAAATTCGGCAGCACCGCTCCCGCCTTGCCCATTATTACCTCATCGAAGAACGCACGGTTTGCGGGCTCTTCGGCCCAACGTAAATCGTTCGGGCGCGGTTGTGCCGGGCAGCCATCACGAAGCTCGCCGCCGGTTCGACGACTCCCGATGTTCCGACCACGAGCAGGACGGTAGCTGCGCCGAGCTGGTGCAGCACCAGCTCCATCTCGAACGGCACCTCGCCGAACCAGCAGATGTGCGGCCGCACCAGCGCACCGCACTGCTGGCAGCGCGGGAACCTCTTCGCGGCTGCGATACGAATTTCGATCGTCGAACGGCGCAGTGCGTGCAGCGCGCGTTTGAACAACGCGACTGCATGATTCTTCCATGCATGTGGACGACGCGCTGCGAGCCTGCTTGTTCGTGCAGAGAATCGACGTTCTGCGTGCAGAGGAAGAAGCGGTCGCCGAGCGCGCGCTCGAGCTCGGCCAGCGCGAAGTGTGCGGGGTTCGGCTGCGACCGTTTGGTGCCGCTGTCGCCGCTCAGAATAGAACTGCCACACCAGGGCTGGATCAGCCGCGAACGCTTCCGGCGTTGCGACGTCTTCCACGCGATACCCTCGCCACAGCCCGTTCATGCCGCGAAACGTTGGCAGCCCGCTCTCGGCACTCACACCCGCGCCGGTCAGAACGAAAACGCGATCGTCGATTGCGAGCTGTCTCGACTTCACTTCGTCTGGCCGCCGCCCTTCAGGTACTTGTCGAACCACGCCACGGTACGCCGCAGCGCATCAATCTGGTTTTCGCGCTTGGCGAAGCCATGTCCTTCCGCCGGGTAGTAATGCGCATCGACCGTGCGGCCCTCTTTCTTGAGGATTTCGTACACCTGCTCCGCTTCTTCCTTGGGCACACGAATGTCGTTCTCGCCCTGCAGAATCAGCAGCGGCGCCTTCTCGTTGCGGATGTACTTGATCGGCGAGGTGGCCTCGTACACGGCCTTGTCCTTGACTAGGGTCGCCCAGCAACGACTTTTCGTACTCCTGCAGGAACGGGTCCTCGTGCTGCAGCATGGTGTACCAGTCGATGATGCCGAACATCTCGACGCCGGCGGCCCAGACGTCGGGTGTCTTGCCGATGGCCATCAGCGTCATGAATCCGCCATAAGAACCGCCGGTAATGCCGATCTTCTTCGCGTCTACGTAGCCGGTATCGAGCAGGAACTTCGTCGCATACACCTCGTCCTGCAAATCGCCGCCGCCGAGGTCCTGGTAGTTGGCCTTCTGGAAGTCCGTGCCATAGCCGGTGGAGCCGCGCACGTTAGGTGCGATGCAGATGTAGCCGCGCGAGGCCAGCGCGGCGGCAGTTGCATTGAAGTAATCGATGGTCTGTCCGGTCGGGCCGCCGTGAGGGAGCACGACTGCGGGATTGCTCCCGTCACGCTTCAAGTTGAACGGCATCCACAGAAACGCACTGATGATTTTGCCGTCGAAGCTCTTGTAATGCACCAGTTGCGCTGCGGGGAGATCGTCGGGCCGCAGGCTGGCAACGGCCGAGTAGGTTAACTGCCGCGGCTTCTGCGTGGCGAGGTCGTACACCCAGAAGATCGGAGGGACGCTGCGAGCTCTGGTATTGCAGCAGAAGGGCATTGCCCTTGGGCGAGAACGCGCTGGGATTTCCCGCCGGTACCGTGAGGCCCGGCGGCATGGCGGCCGCGGTGGCTTTACCGGAGCCGAGGTTGTAAAGGTAGGTCGTCTGCAACCCGTCCGCATTGATGACGTACACAGCCAGCTTGCCGTCGGGAGAAAATCCCTCAGCCGATGCCTCCCATTGCACGTCGGTTAGCCAAGTCAGCTTCTTGGTGGCAATGTCGAGCAACGCAGCGTTGGAGTACCCACCCTTTTCGTTAGAGTTGAGCAGGACGGATTTCCCATCCGGAGAAACGGCTGCGGCAAAGTACAGAACATCGCCCTTGTGAGGTGTCAGCTCCTGCGCTTTACCCGAAGCAACGTCGATCCAATACACGCTGGAGTCGGAGAAGCCGGCATTTCTCCGGTCGGCCAGTATCGAGCGGCCATCCGGACTCCAGGCTGCGGCCGTCCAACTATGGTCTTTCGTGGTCTCGTGGGTAAGGTTTCGCACCGTCCGTGCATTCCAATCCATCAGCGCAATGTCACTCGTGGGAGACGTCTTGGGCTTGTAATCCAGAGCGATCGTCTTGCCATCGGGTGAAAACAGAGCGCTAGTCTCCGAAATATCGGGCGAGTTCGTCAGATTTACAGGCGCGCCACCCTCGCTCGGTACGGCAAACAGGTCGTAGTACTCGCTGCCGCCGAAGTCCTGCTGGTACACGATCCACTTGCCGTCAGGCGACCACACCGCGCCATTCTGCCGATCATCCGAAACCGCCAGCTGCAGCGGCCATCCGCCGTCTGCGTTCACTACCCACAGGTTGGCCCGGCCGGTAAGGTTGGTCGTGAAAGCAATCCGACGGCCATCGGGCGACCACGCCGGAGAACTCACGCGGCGGCTGTAAAACAGGTCCTCGATCGGAACTGGCCGTGCAACTGTACTGGTTGGCGAACTGATCGCCCGAGCGTCCGTGGGCTTGCGGTCGGCGGGCGAGTCAGCCGCCCGCGCAGGCATCTGACCTGCGCACGCCAGCACGGCAATCAGTCCAAATCTCGACAGAAACCGGATCATTCGACCTCTGCACATACGTCCTCCCGTAGCTTTCGTCCCCGCGCCGTGGACCCAAATCATCGCATCCGCTCTGCGCAACCCATTCGCGTCTCCTAGGTTACCGAACCGCGGGCGGTTTCGATATACTAAGTGGTTTGATGGCTATCTGTTTCCCGAACTCGGGCGCATCCCTCTCCCCGGTGGAGAATCTAACTACAATACGATATTGATATGCTGGCCGGGCGCTCGCCGAATTGCTCCGGCCACGGAGTTTGTCATCCTTGTCGACCGTACTGATGAATGTTGACAGCGAAAAGCTGGAGCGGGTCATGGACTCGTTTCGCCGCTGGGGTTATCTGCAAGCCGATCTCGATCCCGTAGGTCACTTTGCGCCACTCGTCCATCCTGACCTCGACCTACTCCGGCGAAGAAGCCGACGCCGCGCGTCGCATTTACTGTGGCAGCATTGGCGTCGAGTTCATGCACATTCCCGATCCCGAGCAGCCGCCTCTGGGTCCAGGAGCACATGGAGTCGGAGCTGGCCGAGCCGGTCGATCGCGCCCGCGTTCTCGACCAACTCGTCCGGGCCGACGTCTTCGAGCAGACCATCCACTCGCGCTACATCGGTACCAAGCGCTATTCGCTCGAAGGCAACACCGCGCTCATCCCGCTGCTCGACGAGATTCTGAATGCCGCCTCCGAGAACGGCGCGGAACAAGCCGTACTCGCCATGAGCCATCGCGGACGCCTCAACGTCATCATCAACATCGTGAAGCGCCCGGCCGACGAAATCTTCGCCGGCTTCGAAGACGTCGATCCCGCGCAGCGTACTCGGCGGTGGTGACGTGAAGTACCACATCGGCGCGACCGGCATCTTCACCGCCGCTGACGGCGGGAAACTGCGCATCCACATGGTGTCGAACCCCAGCCACCTCGAGGCCGTCAACCCCGTGGCCATGGGACGCGCTCGCGCCAAGCAAACCCGCATCGGGCGCGATGGCAAGCTCAAGGTGCTGCCGCTCATCCTGCACGGCGATTCCGCCTTCGCGGGGCAGGGAATCACCGCCGAAACGCTGAACCTCTCCGATGTTGCGCGGCTACACTGTCGGTGGCACTGTCCACGTCATCGTGAACAACCTCATCGGATTTACCTCCAATCCGAGCGAGGCTTATTCCAGCCGGTTTTCATCCGATCTGGCGAAGCGGCTGCCGATTCCCATCTTCCACGTCAATGGCGAAGACCCCGACGCCGTGGTGCGCGTGGGCCGCATGGCGTTCGAGTATCGCTACGAGTTCGGCACCGACGTCGTCGTCGACCTCATCGGCTTTCGCCGCCACGGGCACTCCGAGGTGGACGACCCGACCATCACGCAGCCCATCCTGTATCGCAAGATCAAGGATCGCCCGTTGCTCTATCTCTCTTACGCCGAGCGCGTGGGCATGGATCCGCAGCCTTTCGTCGAGAAGTTCCAGGCTGAGCTCGATGCCGCGCAAAAAGCCGGCAAGAGCATGTCCAAGAAGCCGGTCATGCGGCAGTTGCCCAGCTACTGGGCGCCCTATCATGGCGGCGAATACAAGCCCTGCCGACGAAGTCGATACCGGACTTCCGGCCGCCGAGTTGCAGCACATTACCGACCGCCTGACCACGTATCCCGAGGACTTCCACATCCATCCCAAGGTGCAAAAGCTGCTGGAGCAGCGCCACGAGATGGGATATGGAAAGCGCCCGCTCGACTACGGCATGGCCGAAGCACTGGCCTTCGGATCGCTCGCGCTGCAAGGAACGCCCATCCGCCTCAGCGGACAGGACAGCCGTCGCGGCACCTTTAACCAGCGGCATTCGGTACTCATCGACATCATCGACGAGAAAGAGTACGTCCCGCTCTGCCACCTCGCTCCCGAACCAGGCGCGCGTCGAGATTTACAACTCCGAGCTGTCCGAAGCCGCAGTCATGGGCTTCGAGTACGGCTTCTCGCGCGACTTTCCCGAAGCGCTGGTCATGTGGGAGGCGCAGTTCGGCGACTTCGCCAACGGCGCGCAGATCATCATCGACCAGTTCATCGTCGCCGGCGAAGACAAGTGGGACCTGCTGAGCGGACTCGTTCTCCTGCTCCCGCACGGCCACGAAGGCCAGGGCCCGGAGCACTCGTCCGCCCGCATTGAGCGCTTCTTGCAGCTCTGCGCCCGCGATAACATGCAGGTCGCGCAGCCTTCGACCGCGGCGCAGTATTTCCACTTACTGCGCCGGCAGGCCATGCGCAAGTGGCGCACGCCGCTCATCGTGTTCACTCCCAAGAGCATGTTGCGCCATCCCGAAGCGCTGTCGCCGCTGGCCGACCTCGAACTGTCCGCGCTTCCAGAACTGTGCTGGCCGACGAGACCGCCCTTGACGCCAAGCGCGTCCTGCTCTGCAGCGGCAAGATCGGTCACGAGCTCCGCATGGAGCGCCGCAAGCTGAAGATGACATGGCCCGGCCATCGTCATGCTCGAGCAGATGTACCCGTTCCCCGAAGACGACCTGCGCGCCGTTCTCGGCCGCTATCCCAACGCGACCGAGTTCATCTGGGTGCAGGAAGAGCCGGCCAACATGGGCGCACTGTCGTTCGTGGTTCCGCGTCTCAGGCGGGTCGTCGGCACCAAGCTGCGCAGCATCAAGCGCGCCGCCAACGCCACTCCTGCAACCGGCTCCGCCAAGGCCCACGAGCTGGAACAGAAGACCCTGATCACGTTGGCTCTGGGCGAGGGACGCTAGTCAGAGCCTGACCGCGCAGCGAACGTCATCTCGCTATCGCTCCAAAATATTCTGCTTGCGTGGCGTCGCAGTTGGGCGCCAACGCTTCTGAGTGAATGCTGCGCTGGCTAAGGTAACCACCTCATTCCATTACCATAACCCTGCTCTCGCTAGCGAACGAATCTTGGGTCGTTGGGCGGGACACCCACTCACGCTCGGCTGGTATATGGTTTTACGTATGACTACCGCTGCCGCTCTTCTAAAAAGTATATTTGCTCGGCTCGGACAGACTCATAAGTGTATGAAAAATAAGTCATACAACGAATGGTATTCATCGTGCACTCATGGGTAGGGGCGAAGCAGGCAAGTTGGGCTTCGCCAGCAATTCTGAACCCATCAGCTAAAGCGGAGAGAGCAATGAAAAGAACACTCCTTGTCGGAATCTCATTAGTGACGTATCCTGCTGCTCCTATCGGTCCTTGGCATTCGGCCAGGCCATCAGCGGTGACTTGCTGGGAACAGTGAAGGATACCAGCGGCGCAGTCGGTGCCGAACGCCACCGTTGTGGCGACCAACATCGCCACCGGCGTGAAATACAACCAGCACACCAATGCGCAGGGCGAGTATCGTTTCGTCAACCTGCCCACTGGCCACTACACCGTGTCGCGGTACCGCCGCCGGCATGAAGGGAGACACCAAGCGACGTCGAAGTGGAACTGAACAAGGCAACGACAGCTAACATTACGACGTCCGTTGCCGGAACTTCGACTACGGTTGAAGTCAGCGAGACGGCCGTGACGATCGATTCCACCACGCCCACCATCTCCACGACTTTCAACAGCAAAGAAATCTCTGACCTCCCCAGCACCTCGACCGGTAGCGGCGTGTTGAACCTCTCGCTCCTGGATGCCGGCGTTGCCAGCTCCGGTGGCGTGGGTGCCGGTTCCGGCCCGTCCGTCGGCGGCCAGCGTCCCCGCAACAATAACTTCACCGTGGAAGGCGTTGACAACAACAGCCTTTCTGTGACCGGTCCGCTCATCCAGCTTCCCAACGACGCCGTCGACAGCTTCACCGTCATGCAGAACCAGTTCTCGGCTGAGTTCGGTCACTCTTCCGGTGGTCAGTTCAACCAGACCATCAAGAGCGGAACCAACCAGTTCCATGGCAAGGCTTACGAGTACTTCCAGAACCGCAATCTGAACGCGATTGACTCCCTGCTACGCGCAGCGCAGGGTTACCAGAATGTGTCGAACCCGCGCTACGACAACAATCGCTTCGGCGGCCAGGTCGGCGGTCCGATCATCAAGAACAAGCTGTTCTTCTTCACCAACTGGGAGTACAACGCCGGTCGGTCAGGTAGCGCAGCTCGTCAACAGCGTGCGCTCCTACCGCGGCGGGCTATCAGCAGTTGGCCGCCATGTTCCCCGGCAGCACGAACCTGGCGCAGTTCCAGAAATACGTGCCGGCCGCCACTGGGTGCCGCCACGGCCTGCAACCCGACCATTCAGGTTGCAGTCGGCCAGATTGACCACCTTGCCTAACGGCAATACAAACCCCCTGTTCACCAAGAACGCCGTCAACATTCCGGTCGGCGACGTAGGCTTCATCCGGGCCTAGCTACTACAACTATCCTGACTACCGCCGACTCGTTCGACTGGGTCATCGGCCCGAACGACTCGCTCCGTGGACGCTTGGCTTACACCAAGAACAGCGGTTTTGATACGGCAGCCCAGTTGCCGACCTTCTGGGACACCCTGCCGACGAGTTAATTGGCTGGCAACGTTGAGCGAGTATCACAACTTCGGGACCAGCGTCAGCAACGAGTTTCGTTTCGGCTTCAATCGTATACGCGCAATTGTACCCCGTCGGGCAACGCAGTGCTTTCCCGGGCTTGGGTACCTTCCCGAACATCACGATCTACGAAATGAACGGTATCCAGTTGGGTCCCGATCCGCAACGCTCCTCAGGACACCATCCAGAACACTCTACCAGTTCGTCGACAACGTGAGCTGGATCAAGGGCAGGCACAACTTCCGCTTCGGCGGCGAGTACCGCTGGTACATCAGCCCGCAGACGTTCACCCAGCGCGTAGCGCGGCGATTACGAGTGGCAGTCCACCTCGGACTACCTGAACGACTTCTGCGCCCAACTCCGAATACGGTCGACTTCGCCGAGCGTTCGTCCGGCAACTGCGGTTTATTACGGCAACAAGAAGCCATTCTATGGCTACGCCAACGATGAGTGGCGCGTCAGCCCCGACCGTTACCATTGACCCTTGGGCTCCGCTACGAGTACACCGGCGAACCTCTGGGCGTCACCAAGTCGCAGCCCCTGAACGCTATTTCCAGCGTCCCGGGATTGATCACCTTTGGTGCACCCACGGCGCAGAAGACCAACTTCATGCCGCGCTTAGGCATTGCCTGGGCCCCTGGTGAGAACACGTCGGTCCGCGTTGGATTCGCCATGGCGAACGACGTGCTCTATGACAACCTTGGACTTCTGTCGCAGCCGCCGCAAGTGCAGCAGACCTGCGACGCAGGTGGTCCTGACTGCGACGCAGACGGCTGGCTGCTTCTGGTCGAACACGAACTTTTTGGCCAGCGGCGGTCTGCCGTCCATCCCGGCTGCGATTACCAATCCGGCCGAAGCCCGCTCAGTGACTGGGTCTTACGTTCCCAACCAGACTCTGCCGTACAGCGACACCTTGGATGCCAGCGTACAGCACATCTTCGCCAAGGTTTACACCTTCGAAGTGCGCTGTGTATACCCACGGCATCGAGCTGCCCGTCCAGACTCGTCTGAATCGGCAAGGAGAAGTACAACCTTGGGCGTACCTGCCAACCTATCTGGCTGCACCGAGCCAGTCAACGTTGGATTCGCTGCCCTATACGGTCACCAGCCAAAGCGCCCCTTGTTTGTCGGCGGCTTGTGCATACTCGCTGTCTAACTTTGGCAGCTTCGTGCCTTCGTATGCGAATGCCGGTTTCACTGGTTCGAACCTGGTGTCGTTCCAACCCTACGGCCAGTCGAAGTACAACGGTCTGGACGTGCAGTTCAGCCGCTCCTATACCCAGGGCCTGCAGTTCAAGGCCGCTTACACCTGGAGCCACCTGATGGACAACTCGACGGCAGACGTCTTCTCGACCGTTCTGACCCCGCGTCGTCCGCAGGACTTCCAGTGCTTCAACTGCGATATGTCCACCTCGGCACTCGACCGTCGTCAGCGTTTGACGGGCTTTGCCATCTGGGACATGCCGTGGTTCAAGAACGACAACTGGGTCATGAAGAATGTGGTTGGCAACTGGCAGTTCTCGCCGGTCTACACCCTCCAGTCGCCTGAGTACGCGACTTGCCAGAGTGGAGTCGATGCCAATCGCAACGGCGACACAGCTGGTGATCGCTGTATCTACAATCCCACCGGTGTTCCCGGAACCACGTCCACCGTCACGGCGCTGCACAATTCGAGCGGTCAGATCGTGGCTTATCTCGCCAACAACCCGACAGGACAGTACATCACTGCGGGTTCTGGCGCATTCGCCACGGCAGCACGTAACACGATGGCAACGCCCTGGATCAACAACTGGGACATCTCGGCCCTCAAGCGCATCAACATCACTGAGCGTCAGGCGATCGAGTTCTCCGTTGAGGCGCTCAATCTGTTTAACCATGCACAGTACGTGCCGGGTTACATCAGCGATGTCGCGCCAATCGGGTACACCAGCGGCACGGTTAGCAACTCCCTCAAACCGGGAAGTGCAACCTGGCAGGCATGGAACCAGGTGTTCTCCAACCACCCGCGTAACGTGGTACTGACGCTTAAGTACAGCTTCTAACCATCTGATTTGGGTTGCAGTACTCGGGGAGCCTTCGGGCTCCCCAATTTTTTGTTCCGGAAGCCCCCTTGAAGCGGGGCGAGTGCGGTGCCTGGCGAAACTCCGGCCAAGACCAGGCCGGATGCCTGGCGACGCCATGGCAATGGGTCAAAAATGCATTATTACAAGAGTTATAATATGGGCCGCGAACAGGACTTTTGCGACGCGGCGGGGCAGGCAGTTGGCACCAAAGTACCAAACCCCAAGTCACAAGTTGAAATTGGAAAGTTGGGACAAACGTGGGATACTACAGGCTGCGGCAACTGGCACGCAGGCCCCTGCGTTCAAGAACTTACAGATGCCGCTCGTGAGGCTCGGACCCCATCAAGGCAACCCCTTTCCGAGCCTCACGCCGTATGATCGGAATGTCTCCGAACCTACTGTGCTGGCACGCCGCGACCACTCAACGGCAACTACAATGCACCGCAACCCGACTTATCTTCGATAGTGCACGCGTATTACCAGTCTCGGCCAAAGGCAAGTTATTGAAATCAAGCGCATTGTTTGAGACGGCAACCGGCACTCTCCGGAAAACCGTAGTGCAACCAGCAGTCAGCTACAACTTCTGGGAGGAAGAAGTCATGGAAAATCCAGCCATGAACCATTGTTCAGGTGGCGGCGGAATGTTGCAGGCATTTCCTCTGATCTACATACGCATGGAAACGGGGTGGATGCTTTGCCGTTCGTAGTGAACAAGTTAGCGATTGACGGGGGCACGCCGGTGCGAAGCACGCCATTCCCGCCCTGGCCTCACTTTGACGAGGACGACCTCGCCGCCGTAGCCTCGGTTTTGCGCTCCGGGAAGGTGAATTACTGGACCGGCGACGAAGGACGCCGCTTCGAGCAAGAGTTCGCCAAAGCTTGCGGGGTAAAGCACGCGGTTGCGGTTGCCAGCGGTACCGTGGCGCTGGAATTGGCGCTTTACGCGCTCGGCATCGGCCCGGGGGACGAGGTTATCACGCCGTGCCGCTCATTCGTGGCTTCGGCCAGCTGCGTAGCACTGCGGGGCGCTACTCCGGTTATGGCGGATGTTGACCGCAATAGCCAGACCATCACGGCAGACTCCATTCGCGAAGTGCTCACGGCCCGTACCACCGCAGTCATTGCAGTGCACCTGGCCGGATGGCCTTGCGACATGGGCCCGATTTTGGCACTCGCAGCCGAGCGGGGACTCAAGGTCATCGAAGACTCCGCCCAGGCCCAAGGGGCGACGTACCGCGGCCGGTCGGTGGGTTCCATGGGCCACGCCAATGCTTTCTCGTTTTGCCAGGACAAGATCATGACCACTGGCGGCGAAGGCGGCATGATGGTGACCAACGATCAAAGCGTTTGGGAGCGGGCATGGAGCTATCGTGACCATGGGCGAGACTTCGCTGCAGCTTTGTCGGTGAACCATCCGATCGGTTATCGCAGGATCTATCACTCGTTGGGAACCAATTGGCGGATGACCGAGATCCAATCAGCGCTGGGACGGCTAGGGCTGTCTAGGGTGCAGGCCAGAGTGAGCCGGCGTCAGGAAAATGCTACGCGGCTTACTGGGGCCTTGGCAGACATTCCAGGGTTGCGAACGCCAGTTCCACTGGCGGAGGTCGGTGCAGCATATTACCGTTTCTTCACGTTCGTCCGGCCAGAGTTCCTCCGCGAAGGGTGGGACCGGGATCGTATCCTGACTGCCATCGAGGCGGAGGGGATTCCGTGCTTCACCGGAGGATGCCCCGAGATCTACCGTGAGCAGGCCTTTGCATCCTACCGGCCGCCGCAACGCCTGAAGGTTGCAAAGGAACTGGGCGAGACCAGCCTGGCGTTTTTGGTCCATCCGACCTTGGAAGACCCAGACATCCACGATACGATTACCGCGATACGCAAGGTGATGGAGCAGGCCTCTATCGAGCCTGCCGGTGTAACGGCCCATCGAGGTGAGCAGTGAAGCATGACATTTCAATTGGTTTGCTTGTGTCAATTCTGGCGGTCTGCGGAGTAGCGCAATCGCCGCCGCAATCGAAGGACACTGGTAACGCGGCAGTGCGGCGCAAAGTCTATGTGAACGGAAAGCCTATCGCTGCCGCAAAGGTACTGGTCAAGGACGGCGTCACTTACGTCGATGCGAGCGAAATGGCGGAAGCGCTGGGGGCAGCGGTGCAGCCGGGAGACAACGGTGTGATGGTGACGGCCTCCGTTCCAAAGTGTGAATGCGACAATCTGGGCGTCGAGGGCCAGAGGTTTTCGCAACAGTTTCGCAAAGATGTCGCCGGAGTGGCCGACGAGATCGAGAGCCTTCGCGCCGCGGTCCTGAAAAAAGAAGACGTACCGCTAGGGCCCAGGTTCGACGCCATTGACCATGAACTGTCGCTTTCCACCACCCATGTGCAAACCGACGCCGACAAGGCCGTTTACTATGCGCTGTCATACGCTAACAACTCGTTAGCCATCGCTTACTACAAGCAGGCGCGCGGAGTTCCGGCGGAGGAAGCGCAAAAAGACCAGCTCGATTCGATCATGTGCTCCATGGAAAGCAAGTTCGCGCTGATGAAGGGAGTGCTTCTGCCCGGCGGGAGCTGCAGCGTGTTTCAGCGGATGGAGGCGCAAACGGGAGCGAAGCCGAAGGAATAGTCACGCGGTCGCGCTGCACTTTGCGAATCTCGCCGTGCGCCCTACAATGCTGGTACGTCTGCTTGATGTGCCGCCCAAGATCCGTCGGATGTCGATAGCGGAAGGGCCTGTAGCTCAACGGTTAGAGCAGGGGACTCATAATCCCTTGGTTGGGGGTTCGAATCCCTCCGGGCCCACCAATGCAGCGGCACGATTCGCTGAGCCTTGGTCCCGATCGGCGCCCAGGCAAGCCCACTTAGCCGTAGGGATAAAAGACAAAGAACAGCAGCGACAGCACCGTCAGCACCCACAGACCGGGATGCAACTCGCGGTGCTTTCCTGCGACCACCTTACAGATCGGATAGAGAACGAACCCTGCCGAGATCCCGATGGCGATGTTGAAGGTGAATGCCATGAGGACGACAACTGCGAAGGCTGGGATCGACTCGGTGAAGTCGGAGAAATCGATTCGGGTGATGGGCGACAGCATGAATAGCCCCACAAGGATCAGCGCAGGCCCGTAGGCCTGGGGTGGAATCGCCGCGACGAACGGAGCAAAGAACAGCGTGAGGAGGAAGCATGTTCCGGTCACGAGCACCGTGAAGCCGGTTCTGCCCCCAGCTTCGATGCCGGTGGCGGATTCCACAAATGCGCCGGCGGTTGTGGTGCCGAGAACAGGGGCGAGCGTCGTGGTGATGGCGTCCACCAGCATGGGGCGCTCAATCTGGGGTAAGCGACCTTGCGCATCCAAGAAACCGGCACGCGCCGAGAGGCCGATCAACGTCCCCATCGTGTCGACAAAGGCCATGATGAAGATGGTGAGGACCACGGGGAAAGCCCGCCAGGTAAGGGCCCCGCGGAAATCGAGCTGCCACACGATGGGGACGACACTGGGGGGCAGGCTCACCAGATGACCGGGAGGCGCAGCGGTGCCGGCAACAAAGGCTACGACTGCGGTGATCACGATCCCCAGGAGGATGGCTCCGGGCACTTTCCGAATCGTGAATACGGAAAGCAGCACAAAACCGAATATCGCCACCAGAGCCGCGGGCGAAGTGAGGTGACCGGCTTGCACGGGCGCCCCGGGAATGCCAAGTGCTACCAAGCCTGTCTCGTTCAGACCGATGAAGGTGAGAAACAACCCAATGCCAACGGCAAAGCTGTAACGCAGGCAAGTGGGCACGCCGTCGACAATCCATTGGCGCAGCCGAAATACGGTGAGGAGAATGAAAGCCACTCCAGCGAGGAAGATCGCAGCCAGCGCGGTTTGCCACGCGAAGCCGAGCATCTTGCACACCGTAAAAGCGATGAAGGCGTTTTCGCCCATATACGGAGCTATAGCGAATGGCCGATTGGCGTAGAAAGCCATCAGGTAGCAACCGGCAACCGAGACTAGGACGGTGGCGACGAAAGCTGGGCCCTGAGGAATTCCTGCGACGGACAGAATCGCTGGATTTACCACCACGATGTACGACATTGTGGTAAACGTCGTGAGTCCGGCAATCGCTTCGCGAGCGAGCGTCGTGCGGTGTCTGTCGAATTCAAAGAACCGGGCTACCCCATGAAATTCGCGCTCCCAAGAAGTCAGGTAGACGTTGTTGCTGCGAAGTGCGAAGGTAAACGGTGACTTCGCGTAAGTCAATCCGAGGTGGCGGGCACTCCAGGCGTGCTATCGTGGCGTCTCGGAGGGCATCGCAAGTCGGGCGATGAGTTGCTCGATTGGCGCCACGTTTTGGCCAAGAAACTGCACAATGAAGAAGCGGAAGCTCCAACCCAGATGCCGAGTCGGCAGCCAGATGCTGCTGTCCGCAGCATGGAGAGAGTGCGCGCGCGGCTTGACGCGCCGGCGTACCTAGCGCTTCATCAAATCCTCAAGGAGTTGCCTGATCCGGACACGGCTGTCGTCATGTTGGCCCGGCTCCTGGATGTCCCACACGGTGATGCGAGGCAGCGACTCGCCACGGACCCGAATCTTCTGCACTATGTATGCCTGGTTTTTTCCCACAGCGCGTGGCTGGGAGAAGCGCTGATTCGCGATCCCGACTTGCTGCGGCGAATTGGCTCGGGAAGGGATTTCGGGCGCTGCTGGTCTTGCGAAGACTTCCGTGAGGAGTTTGCGCGGTATCGGGCGCGCTCAAGCGCGAGCGAATTGAGTGAATCGCTGGCCCGCTTCCGTAAGAGAGAATACGTCCGCATTCTGCTGCGCGACGTCCTTGGTATTGCTCAAATCGGGGAAATCACAGAAGAGATATCTGCCCTTGCTGACGCGCTTCTGCAAGAAGCGGTCACGGCGGTGACTACGGAATTGACCCGACGCTTTGGTCGGCCGCGCTGGGTTGACCCGGAAGGCCGGTATCGCGACTCCCGGTTTGCGGTCATTTCACTCGGGAAGCTGGGTGGAAATGAGCTCAATTACAGCTCAGACGTGGATCTTTTGTTCCTCTATGAAGGCGGCAAGGAACCCGCCGGAACGGAAGTCTCCAACCGGGAGTTCTTCATCGCCTTGGCCCAAAAGACGACTGACTTGCTTGCATCCCGCACCGAGGAAGGACAAGTGTTCCGCATCGACCTGCGTCTGCGCCCGCAAGGCCACGAGGGCGAGTTGGCTGTAGCGCTGCCGCGTGCATTGCAGTACTACTCGGAGCTTGCCCAGGACTGGGAACTGCAGGCGATGATCAAGGCCCGCCACTCCGCGGGTGACGCTGCGCTGACCCGCGAGTTTGTTCGGGCGATTGCTCCCTACGTTTACCGGCCCAACGTCAATTTTGCCGCCGTCAAGACGGCCCTGCAAACACGGGAGCGCATTGACCGTCGAGGCAGAGACCGCCTCCACAGGGATGCGACCGGCCGCGCCATCAACATCAAGCTCGACCGCGGAGGAATCCGCGACATTGAGTTCCTGGTGCAATGTCTTCAGCGTGTTTACGGCGGCGAAGAAACATGGCTGCAATCGCGGGGAACGCTGCACGCGCTGCAGAAGCTCCACGACAAACAGTACATCAGCGGCACAGATTTTCACCTGCTCGGCAAGGCATACGAGTTCCTGCGCGACATCGAACACCACCTGCAACTCCGCCAAGGACAACAGCGCCATCAATTGCCAACCAGCGCAGATGAACTGACAGTGCTCGGCAGATGTGTCAGCCGGGGAGAATTCCTGGTCAGATCGGCTGACGAATTCTTGACCCGCGTTGGTGCGTGCATGGCTGCCGTGGCCGCCATCTATCGTCGCATCATCTATCGCGATAAGGGTGCCGAACTGGGCGACGATGACGACGATTCGCGCCGGTCGATGCAGTTGTCCGCAAAGCAACTGAGATCGTTTGGCCTGATGAGCAGTCGCCTCGCGATTGACGCACCGGAACTGCTAGCGAAGCTCAGTGCCGCGGAAATTTCCCCGCATGCTATTCGGAACGTCAGCCGGTTCTTTAGTTCCGCCGCCACCAGTCCTGAGCGTTACGAGGCGGTACTACGGGCAGCTGACGGAATTGAATTCGCGCTCCAGATTTTCGAATGTAGCGAGTACCTGAGCGAGATTCTGATTCGACATCCGGCAGATGTGGAACTTCTGAGCAAACTTCCCAAGGGGCGAGAGTCGAAAGCTTTATTAACCTTCTCCACGGAAGGGTTGAGCTTACGAACTACGCGAACTAGCGCATCGGGCGAGGAGCAATTTCAAGTTGACATTCGCACTCGATTTCGGTGGGAGATGTTGGCCCTAAACGCGCGCGATTTGCTCAGCCCGCGTGAAATCTGGGAAGTGCTGGCCGACAACTCGAGCGCCGCCGATCGAGCGATAGCCGGCGCTCTGGCGATGGCATGCGCCCCGTCGGGGCTAGCCGTACTCGCGCTGGGACGATTGGGAAGCAGGGAGTTCGATGTTCTCTCCGACGCCGACTTGCTGTTTGTAGCAGACGACTCGGCCGACCTCGAAGAGTGCCGCCGGTCGGCGCAGCGGATAATGGAGTTTCTCGCCGCTTATACCCGCGAAGGCTCCGTGTTTCCTGTTGACGCGCGACTGCGTCCCCACGGGCGCGTGGGCGACCTGGTGACGACTCCATCGCGACTCGCTGCCTATTTTTCGAGTGAGGCGAAGCCATGGGAGGCAATCTCGTACTTGCGCTTGCGATTTACGGCGGGAGACGAGCAAATTGCCGAACGCGCTGTGCAATCGGTTCGTGACGGTGGGGTGATAACTGCCACGCGGCCGGAATTCTCCGAGAGATTGCGCGACATGCGACGGCGGCTGCAAGCCAGCGATGTTGCCCCAAACTTCAAGACGGGTGTAGGTGGTACCTACGACATCGACTTTCTTGCTGGCAGGATGCAAGCAGAGCGCGGACTGTGGAGCAATGGAAATCTTGCCGCCAGAATAGGCTTGCTACAAAGGCACGGATTGCTGGATGCGAAGGATGCAGCGGAATTGTCGGCGAATGCCGCCTTCCTGCGGGCACTGGAGCACTTCATACGGCTGGTCACAGGCCGACCGGACAAACGGTTGCCCGCCGGGGAGCACGCTCGCGCCGTGATCGCCAGACTTATGGGAACGACTTCTTCGGGAGAGACTGGTCTGGCTGCGACTTTAGCCGTAGTGCTGCGCCGCAACCGTGAGATATGCCTGAAGTACCCTTTTTGATTGAAGGGCTCGCACTCGGGTGATACCTTTAAAGGTTCGGGAAAGCCCAGTTACTCCCCTTTGTAAGACGAGACCGATGACAACCGCAATTGTGGGTTGCGGCAAGATGGGGGCGCCGGTAACCGAGGTCTACCTTCCTTACCGGTAAGCTGCGACGGTCCCGCACAAGGGCTCTGAATACATACATAGGGTCTTCATTTTATTCGACCCATACTTCCTGAGGTGTTCTGTGGCAACTTCCTTTAATGGCATTCCTTTACCTACCAGCGGTACAAAAATCACACACGAAAACGGCAAATTTGTTTTCCCTGACAATCCCATCATTCCTTTCATCGAGGGAGATGGCACCGGGCGCGACATCTGGAAAGCCTCGGTCCGCGTGTTCGATGCAGCAGTTGAAAAAGCCTACGGCGGCAAGCGCCGCGTCTCCTGGTACGAAGTCTTCGCCGGCGAAAAAGCCATGGATCGCTTCAAAACCTGGCTTCCCGACGAAACGGTCGCGGCTTTCCGCGAACTGCGGGTAGGCATCAAGGGCCCCCTCACCACGCCCGTCGGCGGCGGCATCCGCTCGCTGAACGTCGCATTGCGGCAGATTCTTGACCTCTACGCTTGCGTCCGGCCGGTGAAGTACTACAAGGGCATTCCTTCTCCCGTGAAGCATCCCGAGCGCATGAACATCGTGCTGTACCGCGAGAACACGGAGGACGTGTACGCCGGCATCGAGTGGAAGGAAGGCACGCCCCAATGCAAGAAACTCATCGACTTCCTGAACAACGAGATGTTGGCGGGAACGAACAAGCGGATACGCGAGGATTCCGGAGTCGGCATTAAACCGATCTCCATCACAGGCACGAAGCGCCTGGTGCGGATGGCCATCAAGTTCGCGCTCGAAAACGACAAGAAGTCGGTGACCATCGTGCACAAGGGAAACATTCAGAAGTTCACCGAGGGTGCCTTCCGCGAGTGGGGTTACGAGTTGGCCACTCAAGAGTTCCGCGATCAGGTGGTCACGGAGCGCGAGAGCTGGATCATCGATAACAAGGACAAGAATCCCGGGATCACCGTGGAAGAAAACGCCAAGATGGTCGAGCCGGGACTCGAATTTGCTGGCCAGGACTTCCGCGACGCGCTCCACGCAGAAGTGAAGGGTGTAATCGACAGCATCTACGCCACACACGGTAACGGCGCGTGGAAGAAGAAGCTGATGGTGAACGACCGCATAGCTGACAGCATCTTCCAGCAAATCGTGACCCGTCCCGACGAGTACGCGGTTCTTGCGACACCAAACCTCAACGGCGACTATATTTCGGATGCGGCGGCCGCGCAGGTAGGCGGACTCGGTATTGCCCCGGGTGCCAACATCGGCGACCAGTACGCCATCTTCGAAGCCACCCACGGAACGGCCCCGAAGTACGCTGACAAAGACGTCATTAATCCCGGCTCAGTGATCCTGTCGGGCGTCATGATGTTCGACTTCATGGGCTGGCACGAGGCGGCGCGGTTGATCGAAGGTTCCATGGAGCACACCATCCTGCAGAAGAAGGTCACGTACGACTTCGAACGCATGCTGGAGGGAGCTACCAAGGTCAAGACCAGCGAGTTCGCGACACAGATGATTCACAACATGGAGCCGATCGCCGAATTGCACGCCGAATAACGATTGGCTTGCAACCCAGTACGGAGTTTGTGTGATTAATCAGGGAATCTGCGTAATCCATAGGTCTTAAATAATTATTGAAGTGAGGATTTATGCGTAAAAAAGTGACGGTGGTTGGTTCAGGTAACGTCGGCGCCACGGCGGCGCACTGGATGGCGTCCAAGGAATTGTGCGACGTCGTCCTCATTGACATCGTCGAGGGCGTGCCGCAGGGCAAGGGCCTCGACCTGCTGGAAGCCATGCCGATCGAGAAGCGGGACTCGTTCGTAATCGGCACAAATGACTATGCCGACACGGCGAATTCCGACATCGTAGTGATCACCGCGGGCATTCCGCGCAAGCCCGGCATGAGCCGCGACGACCTGCTCAACACAAACTACAAGATCATGAGCGATGTGGTGGGCAAGGTGGTACAGTATTCGCCCAATTGCATCCTGATCGTCGTCTCAAACCCGCTGGACGCCATGGCGCAGGCGGCGTACAAGCTCAGCGGCTTCTCGCGCAACCGCGTGATCGGCATGGCCGGTGTGCTGGACTCGGCGCGCTTCCGCACCTTCATCGCGCAGGAGTTGAAGGTCTCGGTGGAGAACGTGACCGCCTTCGTGCTTGGCGGGCACGGCGACACCATGGTTCCGCTCAGCCGGTACTCGACGGTAGCGGGCATTCCGATTACGGAGCTGATTGAGCCCACCCGGCTTGAGCAGTTGGTGCAGCGCACGCGCGACGGCGGTGCCGAGATCGTGAAGTACCTCAAGACCGGCAGCGCCTACTATGCGCCTTCGGCTGCGGCGACCGAAATGGTCGAGGCCATCCTGAAGGACAAGAAGAAGATCCTGCCTTGCGCCGCCTATCTCGAAGGCGAGTACGGCATCAACGGCCTCTATGTCGGCGTGCCCTGCAAGCTGGGTTCGGCGGGCATCGAAGAAATCATCCAGATCAAGCTGACCGCCGACGAGCAGGCTGCTCTGCAGAAGAGCGCCGACTCGGTGAAGGAATTGGTTGGCGTGGTCGGAGTGTAGCGCCTGATTGCTATTTGCCGCGAAGAAGAATCCCGCCTGCAAGGGCGGGATTTTTAGTTTCTTGGTTGAGACGGCGGCTACAGCAGTTTCACGTCCTGTGTTTACGGCCGAGCATCGCTCACTATCCGACACCGTTTCCTTTTGCTCCAACCGTCTTTTCCGCCGTCCCGTTTCGGGAAGATTAGGTTACTTTCGCCGCAAATGGCTGCCGATTTCTCTTGGCTTTCCCATGCAGGTTGTTGTATGTCTGAACTTGGCTGGCCCTGTGCGCGCCCAAGCGAGGCTCCTCCTCAGCGGAGAAGCCTGCGAGCTAAGTTCTTTGATAACAAGACTATACGTATAACTCTTTTCTTTCTAACGCTTTACGGCGAATCGCGTAAAACGTCCAAATTCTGCTGTCAGCACCGCTACAAAACAGAACTAACCTATTTGTTTGTAATACTTTACGTATAAATCATTTATTTGCAAATAGTTACAACGAATCGTGCAATAAACCCTTTGTTTTCAAGATGGAGAGGGGGGGTACCACAACCTCCTAAGATTCTTGCAGAGCCGCCGCTGCAACCCGTGCGGCCGAGCAAGGCACCGCCCAATCTGGGTTCGTGACAGCCTTGATGACCTTTTCGCGGATTTTCTAGGCGTGATCTGCCCGTTGCCAATCCACCTGGGTTGGATCTGCTCTAAAGTACCGATTGTTTCTTGAGCTCTTTGGTGAGCAGCTTCGACAAGCCCTCAATCACTTTGTCGGCCGAGCTGGGATTGAATGTGTCGCTGACGCCGGTCCAGACCAGTTGGCCTTCGCCGGAGGTCACGGCGTAGACGTTGGTTTCGACGCGGACGGTGGTGTCTTCGCGCAAGTAGTCGGGTGTGTACACCACCGGATACACGGCGCCGTAATATCCGTAGAACGAACTGTAGTAAGGGTAGGGAACAACATACGCGCTGCCCGGGATGTAGGTTGTCTGTTTGTCCACTTTCACCAGGCGCGAGACGATGACCGCGTCGATCTTGAACGCCTTGACCTGGGCCTTCAGGTAATTGAGGTCGAGCTTGGTGTCTTCGGGCCGAAGCAGGATGGTGTTGCCCGGTATCGCCTCTACGCCGGTGCCGCTCACCAGCTTCGACAGCGCATCTTCGAAATCAGCGCGGACACCCGGCTTGGCGCTCATACCGAGCACAAGAATGCGGTGAAAGTGCGGCCCGGAATATTCAGGATTTTTCCAACTGGCGACCAGTTTCGTGGATTTTCCGAATGCAAACGGCGCGACGGTCAGAATCAGTGCAAGTATCAGCGAACTTCGTTTCAATACAATTCTCCTTGCGCCACTAATTGCCGTCATAGCCCAACTCGGCGGCCTTCTGAAAAGCCTGTTCGGCCTCGGGTTTCATGCCCTTCATCAGGTATGCGTTACCCAGGCCGGCAGCGGCTTCTCCAAACTCGGGATCGAGCCGGAGGGCCTCTTGGAATGCGGTAATGGCCCGGTCGGGTTGGCGCTTCATTAAGTACGCTTCTCCCAGCATGAACCTCGGTTCAGCCGCGTTGGGAAGCGTCTCGATCACGTCTTGCAGTTGCGCGATGGCTTCATCCGGGCGGCGCTGCTGCAGAGCCTGGCGCGCGCCTATCATTTGTTGGGCAGCAATGGCCTGCGGGTTGGCGAGCAGTTGAATCTGCGGGTAATGGTGGCGAATGCCAACCATCGCGACTGCAAGGACTACCGCCATGGTGATCCATGTGAGCCGCGCCCAGGTGCGGCGGACTTCGGGCGCAACCAAGACATGCTTGGATAGCGCAGCACCCATTACGAGACCCGCGAGCAGTCCTCCGAAGTGAGCGGAATTGTCGATGCCGGGCGCGAGTCCGAAGAGCAGGTTGTAGCCGACGAAGGTCATGAGGCTACGCATCGTGCCCTGGATGGCCGCCCTCGCGATAGGCAGGTGGCCAAGGTAGAAGACCGCGATCGAGGCCCCGGCCAACCCGAAGATTGCGCCCGAGGCGCCGGCGCCGACCACCATCGGATGCCACCAAAGACTGGACAGGCTTCCGGCGATGCCGCAGATGGTGTAAAGAACCACGAAGTTCAGGCGCCCTAAGATCCGCTCCGCCAACTGCCCAAGGTTCCACAGGCACCACATGTTGAAGGCAAGATGGATGATGCCGATGTGAACGTAGTTCGAAGTCAGGATTCGCCACGGCTGTGTGCCAAGTGAGAGTGGCCCCCAATTGGCTCCCCAGTGTTTCAGCTGTTCAGTTGTAGGGCCTAATGGAGATACGCCACTGAACACCATGGCGAGAAATACCAGGACATTGATGCCAACCAGGACGTGGGTCGCGGAGATGTCGAACTGGCGGAGCTGGGGCATCGCGCGAGCCCCGGGAGAAACCGCTAGGGGTTCCGGCGGGTTGTGCGCGCCACAAAACGGGCATACAGAACCAGCACCGATTTCGCGCCCACACGTGTGGCAATAGGTCATCCGAAGCCCCGAATTTCCAGCATACACGGACGGGGCCCCGGGCGACGGATCGCCAATTGCCCTGATCGAAAACTCCCCGGAACAAAGCGGATTCCGGGAGCGTACCAAATGACATCAGGGGCGAAGTTGGCAGCCGAACGGCCCATTCATCACTGACAATCCCGAAAGGGCGGGAATAGCATGGATCCATCATTGAACATACGCAGGAAGGAGGCTCCGGCCATGGACTTTCTTTGCGCTATTTGTGGCAAACGAGAAGATGAGCCGCGAGGATGGTGCCTGGTTATCGAGTTGGACAAGCCCGGCACTGGCATCCGCAATACAATTTTCATCGTTGACCATTGGGATGAGTCGAAGGCCCTCGATCCGCACGCCAAATGCTTCTGCTCGGGCGAGTGCGAGACCAAGTACCTCGCCATCCGGCATCACGACCTCGTTGCCTAGCTAGGTTCGGTAGATTGGGCGGTCGAGTATGGCTGCGGAGCGTTGCGCTCAAAAGCTTTCCGCCCGGCCGTGCGCAAGAAAAAAGGCCGCACTCGCGGCCTTGTGTTTCTTACCGGAGTCCGCCTAAACCCGCTCGATTTTCACTGACGTCAGCACCACATCTTTCAGCGGTTTGTCCTGGCGGCTGCGGGGCACAGACGTGATCTTGTCCGCGATGTCCTGCCCCTCCACAACCTCGCCGAAAATTGTGTGATTGCCGGTGAGCCACTGGGTCGCAGCCGTGGTGATGAAGAATTGCGACCCGTTGGTATTCGGGCCAGAGTTGGCCATGGCCAATTTGCCCGGCTTATCGAACTTATGCGGCGAGCCTTTGGTTTCGTCCGCGAACTTGTAACCCGGGCCGCCCATTCCGGTTCCGGTCGGGTCGCCGCCCTGGACCATGAAATCGGGAATCACGCGGTGGAAGATAGTACCGTCGAAAAGGGGCGAGCTGCTCTTCTTGCCGCTGCGCGGGTCGGTCCACTCGCGAGTGCCTTCCGCGAGTTCGATGAAATTCTTTACGGTGATGGGAGCTTCCTGCTCAAACAGACGGCACACGATGGTGCCTTCCGACGTATTGAAGTTGGCGTAAACGCCAGGTTTCCGGGACATGGTGGGTCCTTTCATTTGAAAATTGTGCAAGTGTTCTCGCAATGAAGCGGCCGAGGTCGAGCAGACCCGTCAGCCGCTCGCTTACATTCTAGTGGGTTTCGACGAATTGCGGGCAGACCGCGACTCAACTCGAATTCGCAATTGAGTCCCGCGCGAGATTCGCACACGAAATATAGAATAGAAATCTCAATTACTCTCCATGCCGACGAATTGGGTCTTCTGGCTTCTCTTCAACGTATTTGTGCTGGCGATGTTGGCGCTCGATCTGGGCGTCTTCCATCGCAAGAAGCATGTCGTGGACTTTCGCGAGGCGATCGGCTGGACAATGGTCTGGATCACGCTCGCAGGCGCATTTGCCGTTCTGATCTTACTACTTCGGGTACGCAATGACGGGCGGAAGCCCCCGGCCGAACTCCGAGTTGTCGCTGGAGTTTGTGACCGGATACTTGATTGAGGAGTCGCTGAGCGTCGACAACCTGTTCGTCTTCCTCGTGATATTCCGGTATTTTGCGGTGCCGCGGCGCTATCAGCACGAGGTGTTGTTCTGGGGAGTGTCGGGTGCGCTGGTGATGCGCGGCGTATTCATCGTGGTCGGGATCAAGCTGTTGAACGCGTTTTCGTGGATCATCTATATCTTTGGCGCGATCCTGATCTACAGCGGCATCAAGCTGTTTCGACAGGAGGAGGCGGAGATTAATCCCGAGGCCAACGTTGTGCTGCGTTGGTTCCGCAAGTTGTTCCGAGTGACCAAGGACTACGAGGACGAGAAATTTTTCGTGGTGCGGAAGGGAATCCGCTATGCGACGCCACTGGCCGTTGTGCTGGTCATGATCGAGACCACCGACCTGCTATTCGCGACAGACTCGATTCCCGCGGTGTTTGCCGTGACTCGGGAACCCTTCATCGTGTTTACCTCAAACGTCTTCGCAATCCTCGGCCTGCGCTCTCTGTATTTTGCGCTGGCCGGAATGATCGAGGTGTTTCACCTGCTGCATTATGGATTGTCGGTCATCCTGATCTTTATCGGCGTCAAGATGCTGGCATCGGGGTTCGTTCACATTCCTATCGGATGGGCCTTGGGCGTGGTGGCGGGAGTGCTGGTGATCTCGATTGTTTGCTCGCTGTTGTTTCCCAAGAAATCCAAAGCAGCCGCTTGAGGCTGGCCCGGCCTCTGCCGCTATTCGAACGTAATGGCATCGCCGCAAGCCACGGAGTGCTTTCCGAACTTGCGGTCGTTGCGCAGGGGAAAATCGAGCCGGTAATGCGCTCCACGGCTTTCTTCGCGAGCCAGTGCGGAGCGGGCAATTAGCAATCCCGTTTGCAGGATGTTGGCGGCTTCGTACGATCTGCGGCCTACGGACTCGGGCGCTGATGTCTGCATGTCGGTTAATTCTGCAACTGTCTGTTTCAATGCCGCGCCGTCCCGCACAACGCCGACGTTTTTCCACATGGTTGCCTGAACCCGCTGGATGAACTTCTCGGTTTCGTTCGCATTGCCATTCACTTGAACCGGAGACTGATGCGCCATAGGTGGCGCGGGAATGGAGGGGCGCTGTTCGTTCTGCATGGCGCGTGCAGCCCGTGCCCCATACACCAGTCCTTCCAGGAGGGAGTTGCTTGCTAAGCGATTGGCGCCATGCACGCCCGTGCAGGCAACTTCGCCTGCTGCGTATAATCCCTCGATTGAGGTGCGGCCATCCAAGTCGGTGCGAACCCCTCCCATCGCGTAGTGCGCTGCCGGACGGATGGGTACCAGCTCTTCGGCGATGTCGATGTTGTAGTGCATGCAGGTGGCGTAGATATTGGGGAAGCGCTTGCGGACCTTCTCGGAATCGAGGTGCGTTAGATCGAGATAAACCGCCGCGTCAGGGCGCTTCGTCTTTTCCAGTTCGTGGGCAATTGCCCTGGCCACTACGTCACGCGGCGCCAGCTCACCCATCTCGTGATACTTGTGCATGAATCGTTGTAACTCGAGGTTCCTCAGATAGGCGCCTTCGCCGCGGAGAGCTTCGGAAAGCAGGAAACGAGGGGCGCCCTTTAGGGAGAGAGCCGTGGGATGGAATTGCACGAATTCCATGTCGCTGATCTCGGCGCCGGCACGGAAAGCCATGGCGACGCCATCGCCTGTCGCGACGGCTGGATTCGTGGTGTCGCTGTAAATCTGGCCCAGTCCGCCAGTGGCGAGAAGAACCGCGCCGGCACGTATTTCGCGCACTCCCCCGTCCTTGTCGAGAACCGTCACGCCAATGACTTTGCCATCGCGCATGAGGAGATCAATGGTGAACTCAAACTCGCGAAACGTGATGGGCTTCATCGCCGAAGCCTTGAGGTAAAGAGCTCGGCCGATTTCACGCCCGGTCGAGTCTCCGTGGGCGTGCAGCACACGGTTGCGGCTATGCGCGCCCTCGCGGGTGAAGGCGATCTTGCTGCCGGCCCTATCGAATTGCGTGCCCCACTCGATCAGTTCCTCGATGCGAGCGGGACCTTCCTCGACCAGCACACGCGCGGCGGCTTCGTTACACAAGCCGTCGCCTGCCTTGAGGGTATCGTCAAGATGCAAGCTGACTTCGTCGTCGTCGCTGAGCGCCGCGGCGATCCCTCCCTGGGCGTATTGGGTGTTGGATTCGGTGACCTCTCGCTTGGCCAGGCACAAGACCCGTCCCGCCGACGCCAGTTCAACGGAAGCGCGCAAGCCCGCGATTCCTGCGCCCACTACGATGAAATCGGATTCCAGAGGTAATGCGTCCATGCTGCATGAGAGCGCACATTCGTGCGTCGTACCTGCTCTTCCAAGCTGATGGTAACACCTTTGTCGTGACCCTTGACCGACTCGCCGAAGCCTAGTCTCATAACGGGAAGACGTCGCTGCCGGGCGACTTACGCGGATAAAAAGACTTCCGATACACTAGAAGTTTGACTCGCATACCGGTACACACAGCATCGCGAAGTTATGACGTTTTGGTGGAGCGCGGGCTTCTGCGCTCGGTGGCCGACGTGTTGCATGAGCAGTTTCCACACGACGCAAAGGCTTTCGTGGTTTCTTCCGAGACGATCCTGCGATTGTGGGGAGCCCACCTGTCCGAGAGCTTTTCGAGCTCAGGACGTACCCTCGTCTTCCTGCCCATGCCCGAGGGGGAGACGGCGAAGCGATTGTCGGCGGTGGAGAAGCTGGCATCCCAGATGGTGGCTTCCGGCGCTGATCGGCGTTCGGTGGTACTTGCACTTGGCGGGGGAGTGGTCGGCGACGTCGGTGGCTTTCTGGCGTCCATCTTCATGCGTGGGATTCCGATAGTGCAGGTTCCGACGACCCTCGTCGCGCAGGTCGATTCCGCGATTGGGGGCAAGACGGGCGTAAATCTTTCGGTGGGTAAGAATCTGATCGGCACGTTCCATCAGCCGTCAGCCGTGCTGTCGGATCCCAATGTGCTTGCCACGTTGCCGGAGCGCGAATATCGCTCAGGATTGTTCGAGGCGATGAAGTACGGCGTCATTCGAAACGCCGCGATTTTCGATTTTATGGAGTCGAATCGCGATGGAATTCTGCGCCGCGATGGCGAACTGCTGGAGCGCCTGATCGTGGACTGCGTCAAGGTCAAGGCGGACGTGGTAAGCGCCGACGAACGTGAGGGCGGTGAGCGCAGGATACTGAATTTCGGGCACACCATCGGACACGCGCTAGAGGCCGCCACAAAGTACAAGCATTTCTTGCACGGGGAAGCTGTGGGTTGGGGAATGATTGCTGCAGCGGAAATAGGCAGAGAGGTGGGGATCACCGATGCCGCAACCGCCGCGCGCATCAGGTCACTGGTGTTGGCGTACCGTCCATTGCCCAAAGTCGAAACTAGCGGCCAGAGTGTTTTGCGACTGATCCAGTCCGACAAGAAGACCATTGGCGGCATTCCGCATTTCATACTCGCTCACTCGACGGGAAAGGTCGAGGTCGTCAACACGGTTTCAAAAGAGTCCGTCGTGAAGGCCGTCGCCGAAATCAAGCGGTTGTCAGAATCATGACAGGATCCAAACCACAACTCGGCACGAAGACTTCCGCAGAAAACTCTCCGGTGATTGGTGCGGCGCCGGTTGGCGCCGGCGACGAAGTTTCCGCTGCCGTTGCGGTTCGCGAGATGTTCAGCTCGATTGCGCCGAAGTACGACCTCCTGAACCACGTGTTGTCATTGAACGTGGACCGCTTGTGGTGGAACCGCACGGCGCGGGTTTTCGATGCGATCTTGTCACGCCCAGGCGCGCGGGTGCTGGACCTCTGCTGCGGGACAGGCGACATGACCTTCGCGCTCCACCGCAGAACACAGGGCAAGGCTGCGGAATTAGTTGGAGCGGACTTTGCGCATCCCATGCTCGTGCGTGCTGCGCGGAAGACCGGCGATAAAGCGATTCGGTGGATTGAGGCCGATGCGCTCAACTTGCCATTGGCGGACGGGCAGTTCGACCTGGTGACTGCAGCTTTTGGATTCCGCAACCTGGCGAACTACGACCGTGGATTGGCCGAGATCTACCGAGTTTTGGCGACCAATGGCGAAGTCGGCATACTGGACTTCGGCGAGCCCAAGGGCTTCATCGGAGCTTTGTATCGCGTTTATTTCCGGCATGTACTGCCAGCACTTGGTACGGTCATCTCAGGAGTGAGCGGGCCGTATGCATACCTGCCAAGATCCGTGGAGCGCTTTCCGGCTCCCGAGGAAATGCTGCAGCGAATGCGAACGGTTGGTTTTCGCGAAGTGTCGTGGACGCCGTATACCTTTGGCATCGCGGGCCTCTACCGCGGCAAGAAGTGACTGCTACTGCTCGCCGAGAAGCTGCTAATTGCTCGAAAAACAGTCCCGAAGGGCCTCTTCCACCGAATACTGCATGATGGCCGGATAATCTGCAGCGAGTAACTGCTTCAGCCGGGTTGTGTCCATGGTGTAGGAGCCGATCATGTAGGGCAGGGCTTCTGGCGGGACCGACGAGATGCCACGTTTCCACAAAGCCCGGAGGATCGATCGGCAGAAGGCGCGGCCGGGAACGCGCCGGATTCGCGCGTGCGCAATGTCCGCACATTCCTGGATTGTCAGGGGGTCTCCGTGGCCCGCGACATTCAGAATCGTAACCGGCGGATCGCTGTGAGGTCGCTGTAGCAGATAGGCCAGCAATCGAGCCATGTCATCGACGTGAACGAACTGGAAGCGCTTCTCCGCGTACTTTCGTCCTATTGGTAGCAACAGAGGCAGGTGTTTCCGGGCCTCGCGCATCCGCTTCGCTCTGGGACTACTTCCAAACGCAGTTCCCCGCAACGTGCCGACCATGTAATTCTGCACGGTGGCGCCGGTATAGATGTGTGGGCGGAGGAGGTAGGTGCGACAGTCGCCCAGGCTCTCCGCCCGGTAACGCACGACTTCGTCGCTTTCGCGCTTCTGGATGGCGTAAGGGAGCGTGTGCGCGAGCAGCGGGAAGTCCTCTTTTACCGGGCCTGGTGTTTCGGGGCCGTAGGCTGAAACACTGCTGGGAAAAATAAACTGTCGCACGTTGCCGCCGGTGCGATTGACGACACTGATGGCCTCCATTACGCGCGCCGTGCCGGCCACATTGATCTGCCACATGCGCTCCTCGTCGAGCACACCGGTGCGCAGGGGGTCGACAACGAAGGCCAAATGTACGACCGCGCGAGCACCGGTCTGTCGCAGCAACTGCGTCAGATCGCGGCAGGATGCTTCGTGCCCGAGATCCATGGAATGAAATTCCAGCGGTGCAAGCGAATCGGGAGCGCGCAAGTCCACGCCAATCACCCGATACTTCGAAAGCAACGGCAGCAATCGCAAGCCCAGGTTGCCCGAAACACCCGTGACCATGATCGTGGGATTAGGTTGCATGGCTCTTTTACTTGGGCGGAGTGCTTGCCGGCTGGGCGGCCGGAGTAGGCTGGCCTCCCTTTGCCGGTGCGGCCGGCGGTGCCGGGGTGCCGAAGTACTGATCATTCAGTTCGGGAACCGCAGACTTGCTAATTTCTTCCAGTTTGTCCTGCAGTTGCTGTCGCTGCAGCGCCATCCCTATCGAGTCCTTCACCTCGCTTAAGGGGATTTCGCGGACGGACGTGACTTTGTAAATATAGAAAGCCGCCGGATCAGAGTAGACGGGCGAGACTTCCCCGGCCTTCAGGCGAAACACCGATTCTTGATCGGTAGGCAGGCTACCCGCGAGCCGGTTGCCCAGGTTGACCTCGGGGCTTCCTGCTCCCGTAACGCCGGCCGCTTCAAAGGCAGCCTTTTGCAAATCGGTGGGGTTTTCGCCAGCGACCCACCGTTGGCGAACCTTTTCGGCGCCGGCTTCGTTAGATGCAGTCGAATCTGTAGCTTTGCCGTCGGTCGTGGGGTTGCGGGGGATGACGATCCGCTGCAGGTTGGCCTCGACGTACTTGGCGCTGTTCTCCGTGTAATAGGCCTGGATTTGTGCGTCACTGGGGTGGGCAAATTGCTCGGCAAAATGCCGCTTCACTCCGTCGGCGATGACCTGCTTCGTTACGAACTGAATAATCTGCTGCATGGCTGGATCGTCTTCCAGGTGAAGCGCCTGCGCAGCATCATAAAACGCCAGCAGCTTGCCATAGTTAACGGCAAAAGTCCGCTTGGTTTCAGCCGGCATGTCAGGCTGCATAGCGTGGGCAAGCTTTTCGAATTGCTCGCGGGTCACGGAACGCACGCAGTCTTTCGCCGGCTGGAGATCTCCAATTGGCTGACATCCGCCTTTGAGCGTGATGACCGCCTGGTCCAACGGCACTGAGGAAGGGTTCGCCGCCGTCGCGGTCTCGCTTCCGGTCGAGGTGGCCGAGGCGTCTCGTGCGCCATGACGAGGAGGGAGTGGCGCCCTTGGGTTTGCAGCCGGACTCTGAGCGTACGCCGCCGTGGTCAAGGCACACAAAATCACAAAATTCACCATAGAATTACGATGCATTAGGGGTGTTCCTCCGGAAATGTGGCGTCTATAGCGCCGTCGCGATTACAAAAAATCGTATCATAGAGGCGCTCGTGCGACATCCCAAGGTCGTGCGATCCAGGTTCACCTCAATCCCTAATGACGCAGACCACCGATCTCGACAATAAGCAGACAGAAAAGAAAGCCGTTGCTCTCAATTCGGTGTACGCGGCGGTTGCAATTACCAGCCTGAAGATTGCTGTCGGCACGACGACCGGCAGCCTGGGCATTTTATCGGAGGCTGCACACTCGGGCCTCGATCTTGTGGCGGCAGCGATCAGCTACTTTTCCGTTCGAGTTTCTGACATGCCGGCAGATGCTGACCACCAGTACGGGCACGGCAAGGTCGAGAATTTCTCCGCGTTCATCGAAACTGGGTTGTTGCTTCTGACATGCGTTTGGATTGTGTACGAGGCAACCAAACGTCTGTTTTTCCACTCTGTCGAAATTGAGCCGAGTATATGGGCCTTTGCAGTCATGGGATCGTCCATTGGGATAGATGCATGGCGTTCGCGGCGGCTGAAGCATGTCGCCGAGAAGTATGACAGCCAGGCACTTCGTGCTGACGCCCTGCACTTCAGTACTGACATCTGGTCGAGTGGAGTGGTAATCCTGGGCCTTATTCTGGTTTTAGCCGGGCGGACTTACCACGTTTACTGGCTGGCGAAGGCCGATCCCATCGCAGCGCTCGTGGTGGCTTGCATCGTGGTTTACGTGAGCTGGCGCCTGGCGCGGCAAACCATTGACGCCCTGCTGGATGCCGCTCCCGCTGGCATTCGAACTCAGATAATCGACCAGGTAGCGCAAGTCCACGGAGTGCTAAACGTCGAGCGCGTGCGTATCCGCCGTGGGGGCAGCAATTACTTCGCCGATGTGTCTGTCGCAATGTCGCGTAGCGTTACCTTCCAAAAGTCGGAGCAGGTTACCAGCGAAGTGGCGCAGGCGGTGCGGGAGCTGTTGCCGGGCGCCGATGTGGTGGTCAACGCTACCTCCCGCGCCAGCCTGGAAGAGAGCCTGTTCGACCGGGTCCGGGCGGTGGCGACGCGAAACAACCTGTACGTTCACGACATCAGCGTGCAGGACGTTAATGGCGCACTGCACGTCGAGCAGCACGTGGAATTAGATGAGCGTTTGTCGCTCAAAGCGGCACACGACCAGGTGTCACTTCTGGAGAGCGAGATGCGGGCGGACATCCCCGAGATTGCCGCGATACTCACCCACATTGAAAGTGAGCCGGCAACCATAGAGACTACCGACGGCGTCGTCGAACCGTCCGGGTATCAAGGACGGGTTCAGAACGTTACGGCTACGTTCCCCGAGGTGATTGACGCGCACGATCTGATGTTCAAGCGGGTCGGCGGCCGGTTGTATCTCTCGCTTCATTGCACCATGCGCGACGACCTGCCGCTGGCTCGCGTGCACGACGTCCAGACTGCGTTCGAAAGCCGCATTCGGCAGGAGCTGCCCGAGGTGTTCCGGGTGCTGATCCACCCAGAGCCTCAAACCGACAATCGCCGCTAGAGCAGTTTCAATCCTGGTGTGTATGCAACTGGTGGGACCCGCCTTCTGAGACTCCAAAAAACTTACCCAGACAGATCCGGATCTCACATCTGCTAGCCCGTCGTGACAATTTCCATTGTTAGATGGCAGTCGTGGTACCCCCCCTCTCCATCTTGAAAACAAATGACTTATAGCACGACTCTTGGCAAGTTCCTGCAAATAAAAGAGTTGCATGCAAAGTCCTACAAACAAATGAGTTAGCAGGGATATTTAGGGGTTTTGGCACAGGAACTCGGCCGCACTCGAGCGATTCCGTGCAAACCATTAAAAACAAAGATGTTATATGTAAAGTCTTGTTTTCAAAGAACTTAGCTTGCGAGCTTCGCCACTGAGGAGGAGCCCCGTCCTTGCCGTCTACACACCTTGCCAGAACAGAAATACAGCAAAGGGTCTGGTGGTGCCAAGGGAAATCGTCAGGCGAATGTGACGAAAGTAACCAATTTTCCCGAGGTGGGACGGATGGGTTCAACCGCGATGTAGCTCCGCAGTTGGGGCTGGTCCCACGTAGTGCGCGGGTGACCGCCAAGCGTGAAATCTCGTCGCGCCTGCGCGGCTGAAGCGAATGCACCCAAGCGACCTTTGTCACGCCGGACAGGTCGCGATCAGGGTCTCGCAACTGGCCCGGGAGCGCTGCTCCGCCCGATACACGGGATGTGAAACTGCGCCGGACGGTGGCGATCAGAACAGGCTTCGCAGCTCGCGCCGCAAGATCTTGCCCGACGCCGTCTTTGGGATGCTCTGTACGAAATGGATCTCGCGCGGCATCTTGTAGTTCGTCAGCCGCTCAGCGACGAAAGCCTTGATGCTGTCCATGGTTTCTTGCGTTTCCAGATGACTCTCTCGCAGTACAACAAAAGCGCAGGGAATCTCGTCACCGGCTTCGTCGACCCGTGAAACGACGCCGCAATCGCGCACGCCAGGATGTTCCAGCAGCACGCCTTCGACTTCCGCCGGAGCGATGGAGAACCCCTTGTACTTCATCATCTCTTTGCGGCGGTCGACCACGTAGTAGAGTCCCTGCTCGTCGACGCGCACAATATCGCCTGACCAGTACCATCCATCCTTCAGCACCGCGGCCGTGGCATCGGGCGACTTCCAATACCCCAACATGATCTGCGGGCCGCGCATAACAAGTTCGCCCAACTCGCCCTGAGCGACCTCATTCTCTTTCTCATCCAGCACACGGCAATCAGTGAGCGCGACCGGTCCTCCAATGGAATCGGGCCGGAAGAACTGCGGATCAAGGTATCCCATATGCGTAACGGGCGACGCTTCGGTCATGCCGTAACCCTGCCGGATGGGAATGCCCGTAGAGGCGATAAACCTGCGGGCCAGTTCGGGCCCGAGAGGCGCGGCCCCGCACTTTACCCAACGTAGCTGGTGTTCGCGGGGAAACTTGCCAGCATCCGCAGCATGACAATACGCCAGAAGGGCCGGCGGGACGCACAGGCTTACAGTCACGCCTTCCTCAACGCAAATCCGGAGCGAAGTTTCACAATCAAATCGCGGCATCAGAACCACTGTGCTGCCGCGGATGAGCCCCATGTTCAGCCCAACGGTGAGGCCATAGATGTGATACAGCGGCAGAAAGCATAGGACCGAGTCTCGGTCCGAAACGCTGCCGGTTTCGCCCGAGGTCAGGGTCTGGTACACGTTGGCGAGAATGTTGTGGTGCGAAAGCATGACGCCCTTGGGAAGTCCAGTCGTGCCGCTGGAGAAAGGCAATGTGGCCAGGGTCAGGCGCGAATCGTGTTCAGGCTGCGGAAGCGGCTCATGGCCTGCGTGCTGGTAGAGAGTGCTGAAAGGCTCCGAACCTCCCGGAGCGGCAGTTCGGATGCTATAGACGTGTCGCAGCGCTGGAAGGCCGGATAGGTCAACGCCCTCCAACAGCGGCCCGTCGCTGACCAGGGCAACGGCTTCGGTTGCCTCCATCTGGTAATGCACTTCGCGATCACGGTAAGTGGGATTCATTGTGGTCGGGACGGCACCCGCCATGGTTGCGGCGTGAAACACGACGCCGAACTCCCAGCAATTGGGCAGGTAGATGCCGATCCTGTCGCCGGGGCGGATACCGGCGGCGACCAGTCCGCGGGCCGTTCGCTCGACCAGGTCTCCGTATTCGGCGAAGCTAATCCGGCGGTATGGCGTGCAGGAGGCGTCTACAAGAGCGGTCTTGCTCCCGTATTGACGACAGGAGTCGAGTACCGCATCGTGGACAAACTTGCCCGTGGGATCAGCGTAGAGGCCAGTGCGAATCGGAGCTTTGAGGTTTGTCATAACGAACGCGGGTGAGTCTAGCAGGTTCGCGGACAATTGCAAGGTACGTCCACAAACCGGGCAAAGTATAAGTGAATCGGACTGAGGATAGACTGGAGTTGCATGTACCTGGCCGCACTAATCGCCGCAAGTGTCTGCATGGCTATTTGGGTATACCTGCTTACGGCGCGCGGCGATTTTTGGAAAGTGTGGCGGCTCGGCAGTCCTGTCGCCCCGGAACAGTCCGAACATGGCGTAATTGCGGTCGTAATTCCGGCGCGCGATGAGGCAGCGGTCATTGGCGAAACAGTGAGGTCCCTCCTAGGCCAGAGCTGCGCAGAGCGGATTCGGATTTTCGTGGTGGACGACCAGAGCTCGGATGGCACCGCGGAGATCGCCGTGCAGGCCGCACAGGCCTGTGGGCGTGTTGACGCGGTGACGGTGATCCGCGGAAGCGCGTTACCCATGGGGTGGACGGGCAAGCTGTGGGCTGTTCAGCAGGGAATTGATTTCGCTTTAAGGTCAAGTCCGGAGTATCTACTCCTGACCGATGCAGACATTCGGCATGCTCGCGACAATGTTGCGACGCTGGTCGCGATCGCGGAGTCCGGAAAGTTCGACTTGGTCTCGTTCATGGTCAAACTCCATTGCGAGAGTTTTGCTGAGAGACTCCTGATACCGGCGTTCGTGTTTTTCTTCTTCATGCTCTACCCGCCAAAGTGGACTAGCGATCAGCGTAGGCGGGTGGCGGGCGCTGCCGGCGGCTGCATGCTGGTGAGGCCGCACGCCCTGCGTAAGGCTGGCGGGATGTCGGCGATTCGTGACCGCATTATTGATGACTGTGCCTTGGCGGACTCGGTCAAACGCAGCGGCGGCCGGGTGTGGCTCGGCGTCACTCCAGACACGATGAGCACGCGCAGGTACACGTCATTCGGAGAGATCGAGCGCATGATTGCGCGGACAGCATTTAACCAGCTGCAGCACTCCGCGGTGCTACTGTTTGGTTCCATCATCGGGCTTGCGATCGCGTACTTGCTTCCGGTAGCGCTGCTGTTGAGCGGCCACGCCGTACTAGCCGCGATCGGGGCTGTGGGCTGGCTGCTTATGATGATCGCCTACTTTCCGATGGTGCGCTTCTACGGCCTTTCCGCTGGCTGGGCAATGACGCTTCCGGTGGCTGCGAGTTTTTATATGTTCGCGACCATCGACTCAGCGTTCAAGTTCTGGTCAGGTCGCGGAGGTGAATGGAAGGGCAGAGCACAGGATGTCGGCGGCAGCCATTGAGGCAATCGTGCGAGCGGGCAGACTTTGCAGCAGAAGCCGACAGCGCCGCGAACCCGGCCAGACCGGGCTGGCCCGCACAGGGCAAGGGGATCGCTAATCGGCCGCAGTGCGCGAGTGATCCCCGAGCACAAAGGTGTCCATGGCGTAGGCGAATCCATCTTCTTCGTTGCTGCGAGTCACGCGTGTGGCGAGGGCCTTCACGTCGTCGAAGGCATTTCCCATGGCAATGGAGAGGCCACTTTTACGGAACATCAGGGTGTCGGTGATCATGTCGCCGATGGTTGCGATCTGCTCGCAGGGGATGTGAAGGATCTCCGACAGCGTGGTTACGACGGCCCCTTTGTTTGCGGCAGCGTCGGTGACGTCGAGATAGTACGGGCTCGAACGGGTTGCCGAAATCGATTTGCAGCCAATGCGTGTCATCTCTACTTCAGCACGGGCGAGCGCGTCGTGATCATCCGTCACGCCAACCAATTTTAGGACGTCAAACTTCGACAGGTCCCGCGTGGGCAGCAAGTTTGCCCGATTGCCCATAAGAGCTTCATGGTGCGCAACATGTGCACCCGTCGGGTTGGTTACGTACCAATCCGTGTCCGTCCAAACCCACAGGTCGAAGCCGTCCCGGAGAATGTTTTCTGCGACGAGCTGCGCGTCCGCGGGTGACATCGGAAACTTGTGTAGCACGGCTTCGTCCGGTCCGACGATCAGTGCGCCGTTGAAGCAGGCGACCGGCTCCCGGACCTGCAACGTGCGAACCAGCTCACGCACCAATTGCGGAGGACGCGCGCTGGCGAGAGTGAAACGGATTCCGGCGGCATAAAGGCGTTGCACCGCCGACGGAGCGCCTGGCGTCAACTGCTTATTTTCGTCAAGCAGGGTTCCGTCAACGTCGGAAATGACCAGCGCCACACGGTGGTCTGCGTTCGTCATAGGCGCGAGTCGGCGTCGGGCTGTAGCGGACGCCAGCGATGCCTGTCGAATCGAATAAGTGCGTCCGCAGTGCTGGGCCCTCCGCTTCCGGCTGCGTAGTTTGGAAATTGCGGAGGCGGGAGCTGCGCCCAGGCTTCGACGATGGGGGTAATGATGCGCCATTCGGCTTCCACTTCATCGCGCCGTGTGAAGAGCGTCGCGTCTCCGCGCATCGCATCGAGCAGCAACGTCTCGTAAGCAACCGGGGTGGCCGTGCCAAAAGTTTCACGGTAAGAAAAATCCATGTTCACCCGGCTGGCGCGCATTTGCGGACCGGGTGTCTTGGCGCCGAAATTCAGCGCAATGCCCTCGTTGGGTTGGATGCGCATCGTGATCACATTGTGATGGACGTCCTCCTGAGTATGTGCGAACAGCGCCTGCGGTGTGCGCTTGAAGTGCACCGCAATCTCCGTCAGCGGTGCGGCCAAGCGCTTGCCCGCGCGAACATAAAAAGGAACGCCTGCCCAGCGCCAGTTGTCCACATGAAACTCCACCGCGACATAGGTTTCGGTGAGCGAGTCGGGATTCACGCCGGGCTCCTGGCGATAGCCGACCACGTCGTTGCCGCCAATCTTGCCAGGCCCGTATTGGCCGCGAATCGTCCTTTGCGCGACCTCTTCCACCGACATTGGGCGTATCGCCCTAAGCACCTGCACTTTCTGTTCACGCACGGAGTGGGCGTCGAAGGCAACCGGGGGTTCCATTGCGGTGAGCGTGACCAATTGCAGAAGGTGGTTGGCGACCATGTCGCGCAGCGCGCCGGTCTCTTCGTAAAAGGCCGCACGGCTTTCCACTCCGAGTGTCTCCGCCGCAGTGATCTCGATGTAGTCGATGTAGTTCCGGTTCCAGATGGGCTCAAACATTGAGTTGCCGAACCGGAACATGATGATGTTCTGAACCGTCTCCTTGCCGAGATAGTGGTCAATACGATAGACCGATTCTTCGTCGAACACATGCGAGACGATGGCGTTCAGCTCCTGCGCGCTGTGCAGGTCGTGGCCGAAGGGTTTTTCCAAGATGATTCGCGTCCATCCTTTGTCATTGCGGGCCAGTCCGGATTGCCCAAGGCCTTCGACAATGGGAGGAGCCATCGAGGCGGGCGTCGAGACGTAGAATAAAATGTTTGGGCTCGCCCCCTGGGATTGCATCTCGCTAATCTTGCGTTGCAGGGCAGGGTAGAACTCGGGCTGATTCGCGTCTCCCACCAGGTAATGCAAGCGCTTGGCGAACTTCTGCCAGTCGCCTTCACTGTAGTTCCGCGCATCCTTCGACTTTGCTGCGCCGTCGTGCATCCGCTCGCGGAACTGTTCATCGGTGAGGGGAGTGCGGCCCACACCCAGAACATCGAAGGTCGGATTGGTGCATCCGATACACGCCAAGTCATACAAGGCAGGAATGAGCTTGCGACGCGTCAGGTCGCCAGTCCCGCCGAAGATGATCAGCAGGCAAGAACCTGCCTTGGGAAGAGTTGACTCGACGATCTTGAATGCCGCCGGTGCAGTGCCTGAACTCACTTCTTATCTCCTGTCGAGCGAAAGGTCTTCGTCGCCTCAGCAGCCCAATTGGTGTGCACCGGCCCGGCAGCCGGACGGTCCACGCGATGGTAGGTGTGCGCCCCAAAGTAGTCGCGCTGGGCCTGGGTGAGATTTTGCGGCAATTGCTCACAGCGGTAGCTGTCGAAATAGGAAAGCGAAGCCGACAACGCGGGAACCGGAATTCCCAATTGCACCGCCGTCGCCACCAGCCGCCGCCACGCCTGCTCTGACTTTCTGATCCAGGTCATGAAGTCGTAGTCCAGTAACAGGCTGGGCAACTCAGGATGACGTTCGTAGGCTCGCATGATGGAGTCGAGGAAGCGCGCACGGATGATGCAGCCGCCCTTCCAGATCCGGGCCATCTCGCGCAGGTTGATGTCCCACTGCCACTCCTGCGATCCGGCGCGGATCAGGTTCATCCCTTGCGCGTAAGAGCAGATCTTGGACGCATACAGCGCGTCGTGTAGGGCCTGGATCATCTCGCGCTTGTCGCCAGTGTAGGTGCTCTGCGCGGAGGAAAAAATCAACTGGCTGGCGACCTCCCGTTCCGCTTTCATGCTCGACATCGCGCGGGCATCGATAGCGGCCGCAATGGTTGGGATGGGCACACCCAGATCCAGCGCCACCTGCGCGGTCCACTTGCCGGTGCCCTTTTGCCCCGCCTTGTCGAGGACCATTTCGACCAGCGGCCTGCCCGTCTCCGCGTCAGTCACGCCGAAGATGTGAGAAGTAATCTCAATGAGGTACGACTCCAGCGGCCCGCGGTTCCATTCGCCAAAAATGTCGGCCAGCTCCTGCGCACCCAAGCCAAGGGCCTTGCTGAGGATCTCGTAGGCTTCGGCAATAAGCTGCATATCGCCATACTCAATGCCGTTGTGCACCATCTTCACGAAGTGTCCCGCGCCGTCCGGCCCGACGTATGTCACGCAGGGTCCGGAATCACTCTTGGCTGCGATGGACTGAAGAATCGGCGCTATATGCTTGTAAGCTTCGCGCGATCCTGCCGGCATTAGTGACGGCCCGTTACGCGCGCCCTCCTCGCCGCCGGAGACCCCCATACCGAAGAAGCTCACCATCGACTGCCGGGCAATTCCTTCCCGCCGTATGGTGTCTTTGAAGAAGGAGTTGCCGCCGTCGATCACAATGTCGCCGGGAGAAAGGTAGGGCGTTAGCTTCTGCAGAGTCTGGTCAACGGGGTCCCCTGCTTTGATCATCATCAGGATGCGGCGGGGCCGCTCCAGGGACCGAGAGAACTCCTGCAGCGTACGGGCAGCGATTAACTGACGGCTGGGATTGTCGTTCAGCAACCGGTCGGCCCAGTCAGTTTCGAGGTTCCAGACTGCAACTGAATGTCCGTGGTCCTCGATATTGAGCGCGAGGTTGGCCCCCATCACGCCGAGGCCGATGACCCCGAACTGCGCTGTTCTGACGCCAGTCGTCGTTGCCATAATCCTTCGCCTTCGCGCAACTCTCGCAATCGGGAGTTATGCCGATGCTGAACTCAAGCCTTCGCCTTGCTCATGGACAACTTCGCCTTGGCGACGACATGGTCAACGGTGAAGCCAAAGTGCGACATCAATTCCTTAATCGGGGCCGATGCGCCGAAATCGTCGTGGCCCACCGCTTCACCGGCATCTCCGATCCACTTGCTCCACCCGAAGGTGGTTCCAGCTTCGACCGAGACTCTCGCTCGGACCGCGGCCGGTAGCACCTCTGCCTTGTACTCGGCCGACTGCTTCTCAAACAGTTCCCATGACGGCATGGACACCACCCGCACCTTCACCCCCTCGGACGATAGCTTTTCGTACGCTCCAATGCAGAGCTGCACTTCCGACCCAGTCCCGATCAGGATGACGTCCGGCGTACCGCCTGAATCGGCGAGAACGTATGCGCCCTTGGCCACCCCAGCGGCAGAAGCGAGCTTGGTGCGATCGAGCGTCGGCATGGCCTGGCGGCTCAGAGCCAAGAGAGCCGGTTCGTGTTTGAGCGTCATAATGTAGCGCCAGGTTTCTGCAACTTCGTTGGCATCCCCGGGACGGAACGTCAGCAGCCGCGGAACCGCTCGCAGTGACATCATCTGCTCGATCGGCTGATGAGTTGGGCCGTCTTCGCCCAGCCCAATCGAGTCATGGGTGTAGAGGAAGATCACCGGCAGGTCCATCAGTGCGGCCAGCCGTATCGCAGGCCGCATGTAATCGGAAAAGATAAAGAAGGTTGCGCCGAATGGCCTGACACCCGACAGCGACATGCCGTTCAGCGCTGCTCCCATGGCATGCTCGCGAATCCCGAAGTGAAAGTTGCGACCCGCATAGTCTCCGGGTTCGAAACTTCCGGCATCTTTGATCAGCGTCTTGGTGGACGGCGCCAGGTCGGCGGCGCCGCCAATCAGCCACGGCACGTTCTTTGCAACTGCGTTCAGCACCTTGCCATTCGATTCACGAGTGGCCATCCCTTTGGCATCGGCGGGGAAGGTCGGAATGTCTTTGTCCCAGCCCTGCGGCAAGTCGCGCGCGGCGATCAATTCCCATTCCTTTGCGAGGTCAGGAAACGCCTGCGCCCAGTTCTTGTACTTCGCGTTCCACTCCTGCTCCCACTGAGCGCCGCGCTCCACCGCGTGGCTCATGTAGGTCTTGACTTCATCGGGCACTAAGAATTGCGCATCCGGCGGCCAACCGTAGTTCATCTTGGTGAGGCGGACTTCTTCAACTCCCAGCGGTTCTCCGTGGGCTTCCGCCGTGTCCTGCTTGTGGGGCGATCCCCAGCCAATATGGGTGTTTACGATGATCAGCGTGGGACGTGCGGTTTCTTCCTGCGCCGTCCGAATCGCGTGGTCCACTTGAGCCAGGTCATTTACATCGCTCACGTGCAGCACATTCCAGTGCCATCCCTGGAAACGCGTGGCCACATCGTCGCTGAATGCCAGCGAGGTGTTGCCCTCAATGGTGATGTGGTTGTTGTCGTAGAACCAGATGAGGTTCGACAGTTCGAGGTGACCGGCGATCGACGCCGCTTCGTTCGACACGCCTTCCATCAGGTCGCCGTCGCCACAGACGGCATAAATTCGGTAATCGAACGGGCTGTGTCCGTCGCGGTTGAATCGTGCGGCGAACCATCGTTGCGCGATGGCCATCCCCACCGAATTGCTGATACCTTGCCCTAGCGGCCCGGTAGTAGTTTCCACCCCTGGAGTGAGTCCATACTCAGGGTGTCCCGGCGTCTTTGAGCCCCATTGGCGGAAGTTCTTCAAGTCGTCGAGCGTCAGGTCGTAGCCGGTCAGAAACAGCATCGAATACAGCAGCATCGAGGCGTGCCCGTTCGACAAGATGAAGCGGTCACGGCCGGCCCAATGCGGGTCGCGCGGGTTGAACCGGAGGAAGCGGTCCCACAATACGAACGCCAAAGGCGCAAGGGCCATCGGCGTGCCGGGGTGACCGCTGTTCGCCTTCTGCACGGCGTCCATGGAGAGCGTGCGGACCGTGTTAATGCAAAGCTGTTCTAACTCTACCTGCGCTGGATTCGGGGCTGGGCTACTCACCGGTAATTGCCTTTCTCAAGATGGATATAGACCTCATTGGACTCACATCTGGTGCTGCAAGACTCAGGGTTTGCACCCTACAGAACGGGACTGGCATCAGCCGAACCGCGTCGATGCCGTCTCCGCAATTGTAAGCCCGACCCTGATGTGCAGCCGCCGTGCCCGCAGTATACCGTCCGATCGCCCGGCCCGTGTTGCGTGGATGTGACAATTCCCGGGCCACAGTGCCTGTGTCGTGGCGAATCCGACATCGCAGTAACTGCCACGAAAAACGGCCCGCTCCAAGATGTGTGCGGGCCGAATTTGACGTGCCTCGAACTTACTTTTGCGGCTCGGCTGGCTTCCTTGCCTTCGACGTTCCAGTTACTTGACTTCCGTTTAATTCATTGGCGAGGGCGTCGGCTTTGTAAACCTTCCGTAAGACCTCCATGATGGCCCGCGAATCGGTCGAAACTGAGCGCCCCACCACGTCGTCATACACGAAGTTCCATGGCAGCGATTCGATATTCCCGTCGAAGATGATGCCTACCACCTCAGCGTCTTTGTTGATGAGCGGACTGCCCGAATTCCCGCCGATGATGTCAGGAGTGGAGACCGTGTCGAAGGGGGTTTTCAAGTCCAGGGTTGATTTCGACTTGATCCAACTTTCGGGCAGCTCGTACGGAGGTTTGCTGCCGTGGGCGGCTGCGTGCTCGTAGGCGCCGCCCAGCGTGGTGTTCCAGGGGACGTGCTTTCCGTTCAGCTCGTAGCCTTTGATCGCGCCGTAGCTTAGCCTCAGAGTAAACGTCGCATCCGGAGGCACGCTGAGCCCGTCCTTGGCGAAGAGAGTCTTCGCAATGTCACCGGCGTTCTTCCGCAGCACCGGATCGACTTCGTCGTCGTAGCGCTTGCGAACCGCCCGCGCATACGGGTCCACCGCGCGCATCATCGCGATCATAGGATCGGTGCTGGCGTCGACTGCCGCCTTGCCGCCTTCATACAGCTTTTTGCGGAACGCTACATCCTGCAACTGTGTGCCGTTGATCAGTTCCTTCGCCCGCTCGTCGGGCGATTTGCCGGCCAGAGCGACTTTCACAGCCTCGTTGTTCGCGCCCAGCACCTCTTGCATTTCGCTGAGGCTCTGCGCCAGGATTGCGATCTGAAGCGACTTGTAAACCGGAGCGGTCGAGAACAACCGCTGCTCCAGCGTCGGAAGCCCCGAATCCTGATAGCCCCGCAAACGGTCGCCGTTGGGCTTCTCTTTCTCGGCGGTCACGCGCACCAGCACCCGCGCGTAGCCAGCGAGCGAGCCTCGGAATCCGCCGGTCGCCACTGAAGCGGAAGCGTCGTTGTCTGCGCCACCCTGCAGGTAGAACAGTGGCTTATAAATCTCCTTCTGGACATCCACGGCCTTGCGAATCTCAGACCATGGGTCACCGTATTCCTGCTTGAGCTTCGCATCGCCGTTCAAGTAGGCCTTCAGGCCCTTCTCTTCGGCCGCCTTCTTGTCCATTAATTGCTTGTCGTGCAACCCGCTGTTGTAGCCGAGGTAGGCCTTCTGCGAGTTCTGTGTGCCGAATAGATCGCTTTCAGCCTCCCTTGCGTTTTCCGCCGACGCGGCCCCGTATTTCTCCAGCATGGCCACCCGGTTGGCGAACGTACTCATCATCATCGGATAGTTGTAGTCACGCAAAAAGTCCAGTTGGTCCATGGTCAGCAGGCGGCTTGTACGTCCGGGATGCCCCGAGACGAACACCAAGTCTCCGTCCTTGATACCCGTCTTCGACCACTTCAGATAATCGGGCGTCTTGGCCGGCTCGCCATTTTCGTAGGCCCGGAAGAACGAGATATCGAGGTCATACCGCGGATATTCAAAGTTGTCGGGGTCGCCGCCAAAGAACGCGATATCGAACTCCGGCGCCATCACCAGGCGAATGTCGCTGTATGTCTTGTACTTGTAAAGGTGGTACAACGCACCGGAATACAACGTGACTACATCGCATCGCACGCCATTCGTCGAGCAGTCTTTTTCCAGTTCCGACATGGTTTCGCGCTGCGCTTTGCCAGCTTCGGCAGACGACATTCCGGGCTTGGCTGCTGCATTTACCTTGGCGGTTACGTCCTCAATGCCTTCCAGTACGATGAATTCCACGCCGGGGCATTTGGGTTCTTCCGCGCGTGCGGGAGCGTAAAACCCATTCTTCATGTAGTCTTTGCCGCCGGTCGAAAGATCGTGGATGCAACCCTGGGCGATGTGATGGTTCGTGAAAATCAGGCCGTCGGGCGACACGAACGATGACGAACCGTTTGGCGCGCGGGCCGACGACAGGCGTACATGATCAAGCCATTCCTGTGACGGTTTGAATCCGTAGGTGGCCTGCACTTTGTCCCCGGGAAAGGCATTGAACAACCACATCCCTTCGTCCGCGAAGGCGAGACAGGAAAAACACAGCGTTAAAATTGCGAGCAATGCAAGAAAGCGTTTCGTCATTGAGGGCTCCGGGCGCAGGCAAGCTGCGCGGTTGGTCGCTCGCCCCACAGTCGGGCCGGGACGGGCCAAGCAAACGCTTCACTATAAAGCCCGTCGCGATGCAGGGCAAACCGGCGCCGTGCGAAGGAGCCGCGTTCCGCAGCGATTACGAGGTTGCGCAATTTTGTGACGTTCCGTTTCCCCCTGTCGCGGGTTCTGCCCTAAAATCAACCTATCCGGGCTTTTTAGCACCGTCACGAGGACTTCATGTCAATTACGCAATCGCCGAAAGGACTGGAAGGTGTCACCGCTGCCAATTCGAACATCTGCTACATCGATGGCGATCAGGGAGTATTGGCGTACCGCGGAATCGATATTCACGACTTGGCCACTCAATCCAACTTTGAAGAATGCTGCTACCTGCTATGGTTTGGCCGCCTTCCCAGTCGCGCCGAGTTGCAGGAGTTCAAGCTCAGCCTCGCGCGCGAGCGGAAGCTCGACGCGTCCATCGTCAGCCTGCTCCGCCAGGCCCCCAAGCACGCTCTACCGATGGACGTTCTCCGCACGATCGTCTCGGCCCTGTCGTTCTACGACCCGGAAGAGAAAGTCAATGACGCCAAAGCCAATCTGAGCAAGTCCATTCGCTTGACCTCGCAGATCGCCTACGTGGTGGCCGCGTACGACCGCATCCGCAAAGGCAAGCCGCTCATCGAGCCCGACCGTACTCTCTCGCATGCTGCCAATTTTCTCTATCAGCTCACCGGGCAGGTTCCCAGTGCGACGGCCGAGCGGGCGCTCGACATTGCGCTCATTCTGCATGCCGATCACGAGCTGAATGCTTCGACCTTCGCCGCGCGCGTGGTCGCCGCCACTCTCAGTGATATGCACTCGGCCGTTACCGCCGCCATTGGCGCCCTGAAGGGGCCTCTCCACGGCGGAGCCAATGAGGCCGTCTTTCGCATCCTCGAGGCCATCGATTCGGCCGGCGCGGACCCGGTGGAGTACGTCAAGGGCATGCTGGCACAGAAGAAAAAAATCCCCGGCTTTGGACATCGCGTGTATCACACCGAAGACCCGCGCGCCACGCACTTGCGGACCATGTCGCGAGACCTCGGCAACTCCAGTGGCATTCCCAAGTGGTTTGATATATCCCACAGGATCGAGGAGTTCGTCGTTGCCGACCGAAAGCTCAATGCCAATGTGGATTTCTACTCCGCGTCCACGTATCATACGCTCGGCATCGACATTGACTTGTTCACGCCGGTCTTCGCGGTTTCGCGCATCTCCGGCTGGACAGCCCACGTCATGGAGCAACTGAACGACAACCGCCTCATCCGCCCGCGCGCCGAATACTTGGGACCGATTTATCCCACGCGCTACACGCCGATCGAGCAGCGCTAGAACGGGTTCTTCGAGCATCGGCCCGCGCCGGCGAGCGCGGGCTTTCTTGTTTTGCTTGCATCCTTTCCGACCGCCCCGTTGAGTCCCAGGGCCCCCGCCGCGAATCCAACCAGCAAGATAGAATGGGCATAACGATGCACCGCGTATACCTCGACAACAACGCCACCAGCCCGCTGCTGCCGGAAGTCTTTGAGGCCATGCGGCCGTACTTCATCGAGAAGTTCGGCAATGCGTCCTCGATTCACCAGCAGGGCCAGCAGGCACGAGCCGCTGTGGAACACGCTCGCGAGCAAGTGGCGGAGCTGCTGAACTGCCGCGCTGCCGAAGTCGTCTTCACCAGCGGAGGCACCGAGGGCGACAATCTTGCACTCTTCGGTATCGTTAAGCCCGGCGATCATGTCATCACGTCGTCCATCGAACACCACGCCGTCCTCAACTCCTGCAAGCGCCTCGAAGACATCGGCTGTGAGGTCACATACTTGCCCGTCGATGCCCAAGGCCTGCTTGACCCCGACGACGTGCGCCGCGCAATCCAGCCGAACACCAGGCTCATCAGCGTCATTTACGCCAATAATGAAACGGGTGTATTACAGGACGTGAATACGATCGGCGCCATTGCCGCCGAAGCGGACGTGTTCTTCCATACCGATGCGGTGCAGGCCGCGGGCAAGGTGCCCATCGATGTGAAACAGATTCGCTGCGACCTGCTGACCGTGACTGCCCACAAAATGCATGGCCCGCTGGGAGCAGGCGCGCTGTATGTGCGGAAGGGAACGCTTCTGCAGCCGCTTCTTTACGGGGGGCGTCACGAGCGCGCCCGCCGCGCCGGCACCGAGAACCTGCCGGGCATCGTGGGGTTGGGTCAGGCCGCTGAGATCGCCCGACTCGGCTTTGACGATGGTAGCGTCGCACGAATCGCCTCCCTACGCGACCGACTCGAGTCCGCGGTTCTCGAATCCGTCGATCAGGTTTTGCTCAACGGCGAGGGTGCGCCGCGCGTACCCAACACTACGAATATTGTCTTCGAGTGCCTGGAAGGCGAGGCCATGGTGATTGCCCTCGACCTCAAGGGCCTGTCGGTTTCCACGGGAGCGGCATGCTCGTCAGGAGCGATTGAACCTTCGCACGTACTCACCGCCATGGGATTATCGCCAGACCGTGCCCGCGCCAGCATTCGCTTTAGTCTCGGCAAACAAAACACCGACGCCGACATAGATTTCGCCTTGGAGCTGATTCCGGCAGTCGTCGCCCGGCTGCGGGACTTGAGTCCCGTGTACCGCAGGCCTGCAGATCGGCAAACCGCGCCTTCGGGTTGACGCGGTCGGGTCAACTGGTGATCAACAGCGATAGTGTTGTTGGCCCATACCTGAGATAAAATGAAAATTAGGCAATCGCGAGCAAAACCGCCAGTTTAACGATGCCGTTCGCGAAATCGAGCGGATTATTGGGCGGAGGTTGACCCCAGACGAGCGCCAGCGTCTTCATCGATCGGTGGGTGGGCAGAACTACACGTTCCACGACATCGTAGAGGATGGCAGGGCGATGTTCGGATGAATTCAGCTATGAGCACTGTTGCAGTCGACATTCGTCAGTGTTTTGGACCCATCATCGGGAAGCGGCCTTGGCGCGCGCGCATTGGTGTCGGCAGTTTCCTGACTCTCGACTTCGGGCCGAAAATCTCAGTTGACGGCCACCAAAGAGGTTCCTGGCACCTGTGGATCTACATGTCGAGTTGGGTGTTGGTGCACGGGGACCTGAAATTAGTCGATTCTGATTCGCGCCGCCCAGCTATCTCCGCGGCGGTTAGGCGGCTGGAAGCCGAGACTTTTGATGGTATTGAAGTTGATACCAAGACGCACACTACAGTTTTCACTTTCGGCGATTTCCGCCTCACGGTGACGCCTGCGGACTATGTCGACAACCCGAATGATGCAAGCGAGTCGTGGCTGTTCTTTATGCCGGATAATCTCGTATTGTCGTCTGGGCCTGGTGGCGTGGAAGTCAGGCCGTCTAACAAGTGATTCCCAGCATCTCAGAGACCGTCGCTGTAGCCATGTCCGGAGGAGTCGACTCCTCCGCCGTCGCGGCATTGCTCTGCGAGCGCGGCTTCAAGGTCGTTGGCCTGACTCTTCAGCTCTGGAACCAGCGCCGCCTCGCCGGTCACGAGGGCATGCCCGAGGCAGTCCAGGGTCGTTGCTGCTCCATCGATGACGTTTACGACGCCCGCCACGTCGCGGAGACTCTGGGCATCCCTTACTACGTCGTCAATCAGGAGTCGCGCTTCGAGAACGACGTCGTGCGACCCTTTGTGGCCGACTACCTCTCCGGGCGCACGCCGATCCCGTGCAGCTTGTGCAACAACCACCTGAAGTTCGACCAGTTGCTGATCACAGCGCGCCAGATCGGTGCCGACCTATTGGCTACCGGCCATTATGCGCGCAACGAATTTGACGAGCGCTCCGGACGCTGGATCCTGAAGCGACCCGCAGATTCGTCGAAGGACCAGACCTATTTCCTTTTCGGATTAACTCAGGAGCAACTCAGCCGCACGCTATTCCCGCTCGGCGAAATGCGGAAGCCTGAAGTTCGTGAGGAAGCCCGCCGCACCGGTCTTCGGGTCTTCGAGAAGCCAGATTCGCAGGAAATCTGCTTTATTCCCGGCGGCGACTACAAGAAGTTCCTCGACGCATATCTGGAGGAGCAGGGCGAGGCGCTTCCCGACACCTCCGGCGAATTCGTCACCTCTTCCGGCGAGATCATCGGCAAGCACGAGGGCATCCACAACTTCACCGTGGGCCAGCGCAAGGGCCTGGGATTCGCCACCGGGTCGCCGCTCTACGTCCTTGAACTTCGCGGCGATAAGCATCAGGTCGTCGTTGGCGGGGCCGATGAGCTCTCTCGACCACGCTCCGCGCCAAGCGGCTGAACTGGATCTCCATTGACGGCCTTCGCCAGCCGATGCGCGTGCGCACCAAGATTCGCCATCGCCACGAGGCTGCGCCTTCCACTATCGAAAGGCTGGGAGACGACGAGGTCCTCGTCACTTTCGACGAGCCGCAGCGCGCCATCACTCCCGGCCAGGCAGCGGTTTTCTACGACGGTGAAACCGTTGTCGGCGGCGGCTGGATTTACTGAGTCCCGAAAAGAAAAGGGCAGCGCCGCAGCGCTGCCCGATTGCAAAAGTAAATTTCGATTTAGATAAACATTTCGTCGGAGGGTCCCGGTTTCCGCGGCTTCTTTTGCCCGAAGAACGTGCCAACCCCTGTACTGATGCCGTGCATTATCCCGCTAGCATGCTTCACAGGTGAAGTGACCGAATGCGCCACCTTCTCCGTGGTTTCCTCCACGGAGTCCATCGCTCGTGTCACCATTTCATCGGCCCGGATGACCTGCAGCCGGGTGCGGTCCAGCACGTCGTTGAGCGTGCTTTCCACGCGTCCGATGCCGTTATGCGCGGTTGTAGTGATCGCGGCAGCGTTGTCCAGTACAAGTTCCAGCTTGGGCGACGAAGTTTCCAGAACGTGCTGGATCTGTGCCTGAATATGCTTGCCGTTTTCCAGCAGCGGCATGGCCTGCGCCTTCACTTCTTCGGTAACCGTCTTGACTTGCGCAGCCATCTTCCGCAGGGTAAAGTACATCCCCGCCAGAATGAGCATCTGCAAGACGACCGCAGTCGACGTCACAGCGATAAAAATCGTCAGTTTCTCGTCCATGATCGTGGCGCTCTCCGGCCAGGTTCCGGCCGTAAGGCAAGTCCTCTACAGTTTCGAGGCAGCTGCCTCGCCTTCCTCGGTGGTGGCTTCGCGATACGCCTGGCGACCGGCGTCGTAGGCCGAGCGGATCTGGTCCTTCTGGCTGCTCAGGTAGTCGCGGCCCTTGTCGGCCCACGTACCGGCCTGCTCTTTCGCCTGGCGCGCCCGCTCTTTTACCACGTCGCGGCCCTGTTCAGCGGCGTCGCGAATCTGCTGACGCGTCTCTTCTCCCGTCTTTGGCGCATACAGAATACCCAGCGCTGCTCCGATGCCTAATCCCGCCAAAAACCAGAGGATTCCGCCTCCGTCATTGTCCGCCATAATTGCCTCCTTCGTGTTACTTCCCGTGTCGGATGGTAGCACCCAACGCGGCAGAATTACAAACCGCTACCATAACAGTTAGTCTCGCAAAATCCTCGCCAGTAAGGCGATTTGCCCCGCGTGATACAGGTTATGCTGTATGACCCCATGTACCTCCACGTAGACCGTATAATGCGGCGAAGACAGTGGTTCGTCGAGCTGCGATTCATTGAGTTCGACAACGGTCTGGCGGAATTCTCCATTCGATTGCCGGTACTGCTCCAAGGCCTGTTCCCAGTGCTCAGTACTTGGCTCGGGCATGGCTGGAAAGTTCAACTCGACTTCTGACTGAGGCGGTAATTTTTTCAGGCGTCGGTAAACGGCAGTCTCCCAAAACGTCATATGCGAAACCAGTTCCCAGATAGTGTGCGAGCCCGGCGACAGCCTCTGAAACGCCGCTTCCGAAGGTACTTTGGCCAGAATCTCCCAAACCGAGTCTCCGTGCCACGCGCCGCCATGTAGAGCGCGATCATACTGTTCGAGTATCCGATTCACTTCTCTCATCTCAAACGTCTCCAAACCCACCTGGATGCTAATAGGGGCTACGGCTTCTTAGTGGGCCGCAGCAGCACCTCACTGACGAACGACGCCGGCCTTTGCGTCACCAGCATGGCCACTATATGGGCCACGTCCTCGGGCCGCAGCATCTTATCCGGGTCTTTTCCGGCGTGAGGGCTAAACTCTGTGTCCACCGACCCTGGGCACACTACACTGACCCTGATGTTATGCGGTCGCAACTCCTCGGCGGCCGAATAGCTTAGCCCGTTTAGCGCCCACTTCGACGCCGAATACGCTGCTCCTCGCGGCAATGGGTTCTTTCCCGCCAGTGACGAGATGTTCACGACATGCCCTCCGCCTCCTGCAGTCATCAGAGGAACGATCGCCCGCATGGCGTAGAACACTCCGCGCACGTTGGTGTGAAAGATCGCGTCCCACGCCTGGGGATCCAGTTCGTGCAGCAGGGAAGCGGGGCCTCCAATGCCTGCGTTATTTACCAGGATGTCCACCCGGCCGTACCGATCTCTCAGTTTGTTACCCAGGTCCTCAACGCTCGCGAGATCTTGCAGGTCGCAAACTAACCCGTCGCACGTGTCTGTGGTGCCAGCGAGTTCTCTCGCCGCCGCTTCAACCCTTTTCGCGTCACGGCCAGTAATTACCACTCTCGCTCCCAGGCTCAGCAACTTGGCGGCGACGCTGTAGCCGATCCCTCGGGTTCCGCCGGTGACCACCGCCACCGAGCCTGAAAGTGCAAAAGGACTGCTCATTGCTGTTTTTCTCCTATTCGGTCGTTCGCGTTATGGTTTCTGCCATTTATAATTCGTTCATCGGGAACCCGTTCGAGAGGACGGTCAAGACACCGGAATTGCGCACATTTGTAAGTAGCTTGCCTTACGCAAGATACATACTTATAATCCCGCTCGCCGCACTCTTACGATGATATCCCTGGCTTTAGGCTGGGTTGCGGACAAGGGAATGCCGTCGCGGCCTGGCGTTGGGAAGCTGCGAGCGGCGAATCGGCGCAAGACGGTGGGCTAGTTGCCGGGTAAGCGTCGGCAGTTCCCAAGACTCAAGGAGCCAATCGAATGATGAAGTCTCTCGTAGCGTTTCTGCTGGCCTGCACCCTCGCAGCAGTGGCCGTTCCGTTCGCAGCCGCACAAACCGCTCAAAAGCCGCAGATCAAGGACCCTGCTGAATACAACGCCTACGTCAATGCGGTTCAGCAGTCCGATCCCGCCGCTAAGGCTCAGGCCATCGAGGCGTTTGTTCAGACGTATCCCAACAGCGTTATGAAGGAAGATGCGCTGGTGGCGTTAATGGGCGCCTACCAGCAATCCAACAACGCCTCCAAGACCATCGACACCGCGAGTCGTATTCTCCAGGCAAATCCCAATAACATTCGTGCTTTGGCGCTCCTTGCCTATTACTACCGGAGTTTGGCTGCCCAGGGCGGGGCTGATGCAGCCAAGAATGCCGACCTGGCCATGCAATATGGGCAGAAGGGTCTCAGCGCGTTGCCCAACACGCCCAAGCCCGACGGCATGAGCGACGCCGATTTCACTAAGTTCCATAATGAGCTTGCTGCCATCTTCGAGGGTGCAGTTGGCTTTGCGGCACTGCAGAAGAAAGACTCGGCTTTGGCACAGAAGGAGCTTCACGACGCGGTTTCTCATGAAGCCCAGCCCAACATCGCCGACATTTACCCGTTAGCCACCGCCGACCTGGAAGCCAAACCCGTGAACCCGGAAGGTTTCTGGTTCATCATCAAGGCGTCACAGCTGGCACAGGGACCAGGACAGCAGCAGATTCTCGATTATGGGCGCAAGAAGTACATCCGTTATCACGGCTCGGAAGACGGCTGGGCGGATATCGTGAAACAGGCCCAGGCCTCGACCAGCGTCATGCCGCCGGATGGTTTCACCGTTGCGGCTGCGCCTCCACCGCCGTCGCCGGCGGAACAGGCAGCGGATCTGGTGAAGAGCAAAGACCCCAAGACAGATGAGCTTTGCTGAATGGCAGCTGGTGCTTTCCTCCGGTAATGCCCAGGCTTCGGACGCGGTATGGAGCGTGATTAAAGACAAGCCGGTGAAGCTGGTAGCCAATGTTATCAGTGCATCGGCAACCAAGCTCACGCTTGCCGGCAGCGCGGACGACATCGACGACAAGAAGGCCGACATTTCTCTTACCATGGCCAAACCGCTTCCGGCCAAGTTCATTCCTACTGTCGGGACCCTCATGCAATTCGAGGCCACCGTGTCCAGCTATGCGCCCAACCCGTTCATGCTTACAATGACCGACGGTGTGCTTCTGGATAAGGCAGGCAACCCGGTTAGTACCGCCGCTCCAGCTCACAAGGCCCCAGTGAAGAAGAAGCAGTAGGCAGTTCCACGGAAACAAAAGCGGGAGCCAATCGGCTCCCGCTTTTTGCTGCGTGCGCCCGGCAGGGCGCACTTACTTGGAGGTGAAAGTCCTCTACACACCCGGCAAGGGGAAGTGTTAGCTGAACGGCAAGGGTGTCCGTCGCGAGGCGGAATCTGGAGGAAGCCGGAGGCAAAGCGCTGGCCTGACGAACAGGAAGCGGATAGAGGCGGCACGGCGGGGTGAGCGGGCGCATAGACGCAAAGCCCAGTACTTGCACGGAGCGCCGTGACGTAGATCCGACAGGCATAAGCGTGAAGGTGAGTGCGCAATACCCGGGGAGGTCTGGCGGTTTGCTCTTGGGCTACCGGCGCTGAGAGGCGCGGGGATGAATCGCCAGAAGTCAGCCGAGGCCATAGTAGCCGCCAGCACGGGGCGAAGGGCCGAACATGAAACACGGGAGTAGGACAGCAGACCTCGATGCGAGCCGAAGAAGCAGAAGCATACGCGAGTATGGCCAGGGCGGAGGAGGGCAGGCGGAATCTGTCCGGGGCCGGTTCTGGTGCAGAGGCTGGCACGGCGGCTAATGGGCGAACGAAACCGGAGGCGCTGCGGCTGATGGAAGCCGCGGTGGAACGCAGTAACATGCTGTGCGCTTACGAGCGAGTGGTGAAGAACGAAGGCGCGCCGGGGGTCGATGGACTGACGGTGGCCGAGTTCAAGCCCTGGCTCCAGACGCACTGGCCGAGCGTAAGAGAGGCGCTGTTGGCAGGCGATTACATGCCGGCGGCGGTGCGCAAGGTGGAGATACCGAAGCCGCAAGGCGGGGTACGCGCGTTGGGCATCCCAACGGTGTTGGATCGTCTGATTCAACAGGCGCTCAATCAGGTACTGCAACCGCTATTCGATCCGGAGTTTTCCCTGTCGAGTTACGGCTTTCGTCCCGGACGCAACGCACATCAGGCCGTGGAAGCGGCACGGGGTTACGTTGCGGAAGGCAAGCGATGGGTCGTTGACCTTGACCTGGAAAAGTTCTTCGACCGGGTGAATCACGACGTGCTGATGGCGCGGGTGGTGCGCAAGGTGAAGGACGAACGGGTGCTGAAACTGATCCGGCGCTATCTGGAAGCGGGACTGATGGAAGGCGGGGTGGTGAGTGCGCGAACGGAAGGAACGCCGCAAGGCGGGCCGCTGTCGCCGCTGCTGTCGAATATCCTGCTGGACGATCTGGATCGTGAACTGGAACGGCGCGGGTTTAGCTTCTGCCGCTATGCGGACGACTGCAACATCTACGTCGGCAGCAAGCGGGCAGGAGAGCGGACGAGGCAGGCGATCACGGCGTTTCTGGAGCAGAAGTTGAAGTTGAAAGTCAATGCCTCCAAGAGCGCGGTGGCGCGGCCGTGGGAGCGGAAGTTCCTGGGCTACAGCATGACGTGGCACAAGAAGCCGAAGCTGAAGATCGCGCAACCGAGCCGCGAGCGGCTGGCGGAGAAAATCCGCAAGACGTTGCGGGAGGCGCGTGGTGGAAGCCTGAAACAAACAATCGAGCGGCTCAATCCCATACTTCGGGGTTGGGTTGCGTACTTCCGGCTCACCGAAGTCAAGGGTGTGTTGGAAGACCTTGATGGTTGGATCAGGCGTAAACTACGTGTCCTACTATGGCGGCAATGGAAGCAGGTCTACACACGGGCAAGGAACCTGATGCGGGTGGGTTTGGGGAAAGTGCGTGCGTGGCAATCGGCCACCAACGGGCATGGCCCTTGGTGGAACGGCGGCGCCTCGCACATGAACGCAGCCTATCCGAAGTCTCGGTTCGACCAAATGGGGCTGGTTTCGTTGCTGGAAATGCAGCAGCGCTTCTCGCCTGTTTCATGAACCGCCGGATGCGGAACCGCACGTCCGGTGGTGTGGGAGGACGGCAGGGGTGACCCTGCCTCCTACCCGATCCGAATTGCTATCTCGATGGAATACCGGGACCGAGCTACCGCGCAGCCCGCTTGTCGTAGGCCGCAGGACGCGCGCTGCGCGGCGGGCGCCGGGTTCCTGGCCTTACCGTGCGAACGTCAAGTTCCAGCTCCGCGATGGTGCGGCTCAGCGTATTGCGGTGCATGCCCAGTTGCCGGGCCGCTTTGCACTGGTTGCCCTTGTTCTCTTGCAGGACCGTCAGGATGAATCGCTTCTTGAACTCCCGTACTGCTTCTGAATAGAGTATGCCGCTTTTGTGCATCTGCAGAATCAGGGCTTCCAATTGGTCTTTCACAGCGCCTCTCAATAATTTCCATGCGGCCTCTTGGGACCGGTCTATCAGTTTTTGTCTTCGCCGCCCGTATGCTGGATATGCTCCGGTACCGTTCGCATCAGGTTCCAGCCGTCGCGGAAGCGCTGCCGCAACTCCGCCGGAGCTGCCCAGATCAGCGTGCGGCCCGTTACCAGCATGAACGGTGCGATCCGGGAGTCCCTCAACCAGGGGCTCGTGGGGCCAAATGCAGCCAAGGCAATCACCACCACGGTACAGATCAGTACTCCCTTAAGGAACCCAAACAGCCCGCCCAGCAAACGATCGAACCAGCGCAGCCCCACTTCACGTACCGCCCAGCGGGCAGTGTTTCCGGCGGCGCCACCCAACAGCACGACGGCAATAAATATCGTCAAAAAGCCGGCGATTTCCGCCACCCACTCCGAATTCACATAGTGGATGTAAAACCCCGCAACTCGCGGATACTGCCATGCGGCAATCAGATATCCGGCAATCACTCCTACGAACGAAAACAGCTCGTAGAAGAATCCCTGCCCGATTGCCCCTAGAACATTCATCAAGACCACGAGCAGGATCAGCCAATCAAGGACCGTAAGTCCTAGCATCGGGCGTTCCCCCTCATTCCGGCAGCGGATGCCCGGTCAACTGCGTGTAGGCCTCGATGTACTTCTCGCTCGTCTTCGCCGCGACCTCCGGCGGCAACCCCGGAGCCGGAGGCTGCTTGTTCCACTTAATGGATTCCAGATAGTCCCTCACGTACTGCTTGTCGAACGACTCCTGTGCTCCGCCCGCGTGGTACTTGTCCATTGGCCAGAAGCGAGAGGAATCCGGGGTCAACACTTCGTCGGCCAGCACCAGCCCCTTGGGTGTCTGCCCAAACTCAAACTTCGTGTCAGCAATGATGATGCCGCGAGTCTCGGCATAATCCGCCGCTTTCTTGTAGATCCGGATGCTCAAGTCCCGCAGCTTTCCACTCAGCTCTGGACCCACCAGCTCCACCATCCGCTCAAACGAAATATTCTCGTCGTGACCGCTGGTGGCCTTTGTGGCCGGCGTAAAGATCGGTTCCGGAAGCTTGTCCGATTCCCGCAGCCCGGCAGGCAGCTGAATGCCGCAGACCGATCCCGAGCTCTTGTACTCTTTCCAACCCGAGCCCGAAATGTAGCCCCGGACCACGCACTCGATGGTCACCATATTCGCCGAAACGACTAGCATGGATCGGCCGCGCAATTGGTCGGCATACTTCTGCAACTCAGCCGGGTATTGGCTGATGTCGGCAGTCGCCAGATGATTGGGCACGATTTCCTTGAGGAAATCGAACCAGAACATCGACAACTGGGTCAGGACGCGCCCCTTCTGCGGGATGCCCGTCGCCAGCACGTAATCAAACGCCGAAATCCGGTCGGTGGCCACGAACAACAAGCGGTTGGCGTCGACCTTGTATATGTCGCGCACCTTGCCGCTGGCATAAAGCTGCAGTTCAGGAATGTCTGCTTGGAGGAGAACTTCGTTGCTTTTCGTCTTATTGGTCAATGTCGTGCTCTGATCGGTAATGAAGGTTGAACGCAATTGTATTTGCCCGGCGCGCTTTGTCAACGGACTCGGAAAAGTCGCCGGCGTGTCCCGCAAAGTATTTCGCGAAAATTTCTTGACAGAATACCGTGTCCCGCGAAACCCGCATCACACGTGGCTTTCACGGTCCCCGGCCCTTTTCGAAGTGATCGCCACAGTCCGACGACGAGGCGAACAATACTCTCTCGCGAGAGATCGCATCTCACCTTCACCTGTCAAGTATTTTTTTGCGGCGGCTCCGATCGTACTTCTTAATCGGCAGCCGACCGCCGTACCTTTTGCGCGTCTTCGAGGAAGCGAATCTCCGGCTCTCCCACCACGCCCGCCTTCTGCATCGCTTGTTTGAGGTCTTCTGAGCCGGCGAAGCTCCGCGCACGCTCCAGTCCGTCCCAATCCATCACGATCGTTACGTCGCGCGGGTCGTCCACCGACAGGAATAGTCGAGAGTCGACCTCTCCGCCCGCTTTGCGCACGCTCAGGTTCGCATCGAAGGCTTCTTTCCAGCGGCTGTAATCGGCAACTTTGTGCCGGACTATCACGTGAATCATGGCAATGCCTCCCGTAAGGATGAACTCTCTAAGATACGAAATCCCGGCTGAATTGTGAACGGTCAAATGTCCGCCATCGTTGTGATAGGGCACTGGCTGGGAGCTGGAACGCCCGCCGGGGTGCCTCCCCTCCGCCCCGTACGGCCTGCGCTATACTGCCAGTCAGTTCCTTGCGGAGAGTAACTCTGTGCCTCGTTTGATCACTCGCTCCTCCGATATTCACGCTGCCGGCTGCTTCACCTTAGAGGACATTCCCCGGGGAACTGTGGTCTTGGAATACACGGGCGAGCGAATCACCAAGGAAGAGGGCGACCGCCGTTACGAAGGTCGTTCCTTCACGTATTTGTTCGGCGTGGGGAATGGCGACGTTGTGATCGATGGTCATAGCATGGCCATGTTTATAAATCATTCCTGCAAGCCCAACTGCGAGATCGACGAGACCAAGGGTCGCATCTTCGTAAAGACCCTCCGCAATCTTAAAGCCGGCGAAGAACTTACCTACGATTACTGGCTTTACGACGGCGACGACGAAGCTCCCTGCTACTGTGGCGCGAGGAGCTGTCGCGGCAGCATGTATTCGCCGCAGGAGATGAAACGCATGAAACGCGCGGCTGCCAAGGCCGCCAAGAAGGCCGAACGTGCCGCCCGCAACAAGGACGGCAAGACCGCAGTCTCCGCCAGTCGCTAGAACCGGATCGAGCGACCCTTCGCCACCTTTCGCGTCCGCGCAGCTCTACGAGCATCCCTTGCCGAGCTTGAGCTTCTTCTGCTCCGGCTTGGCGCCAGGCTGCGTCTCCGGCGGCAAAATGGGTGCGTTCACCGCCGGGGTTGCCGCTGTACCCTTCGCTGGCGCGCCGCCGCCCCTAAAGAAAAACTCGCGCAGCTGCTTCGCCTGCTGATAGCCAGCAGGGTCGGCGCTTTCCGACCGCAGGCTCGTAGGCGTGATCACCTGGTCCCACCAGGCCGAGATGCCTTCCCGCACCGAGTAAGCGTTGTAACCCTTCATTTGCAAGAGGAGCTGTGTCTCCGCTGCGTGGCCCGCGCCGAGTCCGTACACCACGATTTTCTTGCTGCGGTCGAGCTGCCTGAGGTTGGCTTCCTGGAAGAATTGTCCCAGCGGCACATTCACTGCAGTGGGGATGTGGTAATCGTCGAACTGCCAGGGCTGCCGCAAGTCAATGAGCTGGTAGTCCTGCCGCTTCTCGATGATCCAGTGCGCCAGTTCGGGCGGCGTGACGTGGTCTTTCTCTTCGATGATCCCCTGCATGATCGCCGCGCTGTCCACCGGGCCGGCACCGCTACCGTGCGACATAGTTGCGGCCACGGCGAGCACTACTGCTACAAACGAGAAGGGCCAGGGCCGCCATCATCTTGCCAGTCAATACAAGGTTAACCTTCATGAACCTGACCTCCGTCGCCTTTTTTGCCGTAGGTCGCGGAGAACAATCGCCACTTGCCCTCGCTCTTTTCCGCCGCCCAGAAGGCGGCCAGCGCGATCACTGTGACCGCGAAGGCCACCACCCCCGGATTGACGTTTAGCCATTGTGGGATTGTTAGCGCGCCCAGCGCACCGGAAAGGAAGAATTTCTGGAAGTGTGGAACTGCCTCGCCAAATCCGGCGATGCCGATGAGTATTCCCGCCATGAACAGCAGGGCGTCGATCTTGCCGATGGCCGCCGCCACCACAGATGTCCCCGGACAGTAGCCACCGAGAATGAATCCCGCGCCCAGCAAGATACCGCCGAACAACTGCGGCCACACAAACGTCTCGGGCACATAAACCTGGCCGAAGTTCAACCATCCCAGCATCGAGAAATACGCGATGCCCAGCATCGCCACGATGATGGCTGTAAACATCACCTTCAGCACCGCAAAGTCCTTGAGGTAAAACTGATCGGTCAGCTTGCGGGCGCTCGAAAATCCGGCCCGCTCCAGGAAGAACCCGAAGAAAAATCCAATTACCAGGCTCGCCACCACAAAGCTGACGGTCGAAAACGTTTCCACGTAAGGTGCGTTCATAACCAGTTCCTCCGCACGAAGTAGGCCCCGACAAATCCGGCGGCAAAGACGCTCAACATGAAGACAAATGCCCCGACCGAGAGAACAGCTCCGCCGGAAAGAGCAAGACCGCTGGTGCAGCCCCGAGCCAGTCGCGCGCCAACGCCAGTGAGAATTCCCCCGCCCAACGCGAAGGCGTAGCGCGTGGCCCTGGAGATGCGCGGACCTTTATCCACCGAAATCTTTAATCGCCCCGAGAGCCAGCCGGAAACGAACCCGCCGAAGGCTGCTCCCACGACCTCGAAGACGATGAAGTCATAGAGCGCTGACTGTCCCGGTTGCAGATAGCGGCCCCAGTAGAGGCTGTCGCTGGCATAGGCGGGCGAGACTTTCTCCAGCATCCAAGCCACCAGCCGCGTGAATGCGCTCGATGCTCCCAGCCCTTGCCCCATGACGACGAACGCCGCCAACAACGTCAGTCCAAGGCCGAAGCCGGCCACATACGGCGGCCAGTAGTCGTGCTGCCGCAAGGCCCGCGAGAGCCAGTTGCCGTCGGCCTGCCTGTCCGTTGAGGACTGTGCCGCGACCGCTTCCGGCTCGGCAACTCCCCTGGACATCTCCTGCTCAAAGGCGGCTCGTTCCATTGCCACTTCCTTCCACCATTTGTGGTGATGACGATAGGCGAACAGCTCGTTCACCGTGCCCGTAATCATTGAGAAAAATGCCGGTTTCTCTTCCGGAAACACAGCCCCCATATACACGTGAATCATCAGTCCAGAGATGACCATGCCGACGGCGAAGAAATGGACCACCACCGCCCACGCCACCACCGTCGTGCTGATCAGATGGAAGGCCATGATGATACCGCTGATCATCACCAGAGGAAGCATCATGTACACCATGATGGCGAACAGCTTCTGTCCGGCGTTGTACACGCCCTGCTGCGGCAGCGCATCTTTCCGGCCCCGCACAATATTCCCGACTCGCACGAAAAGCCAGCAGACATCGTCCCAGTCGATCGCGATCTCCTTTTGCAGAACTTCCCGGCGCAGGTAAGTCTTGAAGCCAAATGTGCCGTACACGATGAAGACCGTCGCCCACACCAGGCCCAATGCGATGTGGAAGCGCAGCATATTGGCGCGTGTCCCGAAGATGTCCTGCACTATCTGGATGTACCACTGCGGCGCGAAACGGAAGTACGGTGAACTGATGAGCGCTGCACCCGTAACCAGCTCCAGGAGCCATACAGTCGCATTAAACCAGTGCAGAAGGATGATCGCGACGTGGTGTTTCTTGATCTGGCGCTGCGACATCGCGTCGATTTCGGCCACGTTGAGGTGTGTCGCAGAGCCAGGAATCGTCGGAGTGTTCATCATGGCCGCCTACTCCTCATAATCCTTCTCGCCCTTGCGGAGCTGATAGAAGAACGCCACCGCTTGTCCCAGGAAGGTCGCGCCCACTGCCGCCAGTACCAGCGGCTTTACTAGCCTCTTCCACACTTCGCCGGGGCGCAGCAGGCGCGGAGCGCGCGGGCCAAACGTCGCCAGCACCAGATCGACGTGCTGCGGCTTGCCCAAATAATAGACATTCGGCCCTGGAGCTGCCGCCTAGTTTTCCAACCGGCGGGCGTGCTTCTCATACACCGCACTGAATACGTAGGCTTGCGGATCTTCGAGATCTCCGAAGAACTTCGCGTGTGCCGTGCAGGTGTCCACGCACGCCGGTTGATCGCCGCGTTCCAACCGCGCCGAACAGAAGTCGCACTTGTCCACTTTGTTCGTCCGCGGATTCATGTACCGCGCATCGTAGGGACAGGCTTCCACGCAGTATCCGCAGCCAATGCACAGGTTCTGATCCACCTTCACGATGCCGTTCCCGGCCTGATAGGTCGCCCCCGTGGGGCAGGGAAGCACGCACGGAGGATGATCGCAATGGTTGCATTGCGCCACGTGGAAGGTGGAAGTTAGGTGCGGGAAGGTGCCCACAATCCCGGTATTGCGCACGTGGGTGCGCGCCTGTCCGATGGGGACTTCCCACTCCTCACTGCAGGCCACCGAACAGGCCTGGCAACCCACGCATTTGTCCAGGTCGATCACCATGGCGTAACGGGCCATTACGCACTCTCCTTCTGGATGCGCACAAAGTTCACGCGCATCCCGGTGCCGCCCATGATGGGATCGACCTGCACTTGCGTCATCAGCTTCGTGTCGGAAGCGCCCCGGTGATACGCGCGCCGCAGTTTGGGCGATTCGTGTCCGAACCCGTGCACCATGTACACGCAGTCGGGGCGAATTCCTTCGGTGATCCGCAACCAGTACCGGCAGGCTGGCCACGCCTTCGGAATTGGTCAGCACAACACGTTGCTGTTCGCTGAGGCCGAGGTCCCGGGCCGCACGGGCATTGATCCACACTTCGTTTTCCGCCATCAGCGAATCCAGCCGCGCATTGTTCTGCGTGCGCGCAAAGGAGTGCACCGGGGCCCGACCATAGATCAGGCGGAAGTGGCCGATCGGAGGATTGTCCACCGGCGTGAACTTCGGTAGCGGATCGAAGCCCAACTGCTTCAGCATCGGCGAATACAGTTCGATCTTGCCGCTCTCGGTAGCGAACAGCGGGCCGTCCTCCGGCAAGCGGTCTTCGATGTACGGACGCCCCTCGAAGGCCACCGCGCCCCGCACCCGCAGCACCGATGCATCGATTCCCATCGGCTCGATGACCTTGGCCAGGTACTGCTCGAGGCGTCTCCCACGGAAAGTACGCCCCCAGCCCCATCCGCGCAGCCATCTGTTTGGCGATCCACCATCCCGGCTTGGTTTCGTACATCGGCTCTACCGCCGGCTGCCGAATCGAAATGAATGGCTTTTTTGCCGATGCGGTCACCGCAGGCATGTCGAAGCGTTCCAGGTACGTTGCCTCCGGCAGCACCAGGTCGGCGTAGTTCGTGTAGTTCATCGGCATGATATCCACCACCGCGATGAACTCCAGTTGCTCCATGGCCTTGAGCGTCTTCTCCTGCTGCGGAATGCTTTCCAGGATGTTTTGCCCGTACACGACCCAGGCTTTGATGGGGTAGGGCTCGCCAGTCAGCGTTGCGTCAATCAGTCCGTTGGTGACGCCCTGCTCTTCAGAAGCTAATGGAAAGCGCGTGCCTGCGCCGTCGGCGCGTCCTTTCGCGCTCTCGGGGAATGGCGGCACCGCGAACTTCCCAGTTTTGAGGTGAGTGGGCAGGAAGATTCCGCCCTTGCGTCCCCAGCTTCCGGTGAGGGCCGTCAGGATCGCCATCGCCCGGGCCCGCTGCGTGTCATTGCCGTACCAAGTCACGTGCCGGCCAGGATGGAGGGCGACGGCAGGCTTGGCTTCGCCCTATAACGCGGGCTGTCTCGCGAATCACCTTGGCGGAGATTTCGGTAATCGGCTCCGCCCATTCCGGCGTGAACTCACGCACGTGCGCCGCCATCTCCGGAAATCCCTGCGCATACTTTTCGATGTACTCACGGTCGTAGATGCCTTCGCCGATCAGCACATTCATCCACGCCAGCAACAGCGCAGTGTCTGTTCCCGGGCGTATCGGTAGCCAGTAGTCGGCTTTAGCCGCGGCAGTGGAGAAGCGCGGATCGACCACGATCAGCTTGGCACCGCGCGACAGCCCTTCGGCAAAGGCCGTCACTTGCGAGGTGAAGACGTTTTCCCCGATATGTGAACCGATCAGAACGATCAGCTTGGCCTCTTCCAGATCAACCGGCTCCGGCGAATTCAGGCCCTGGCCGAAAGTGAGCGCATAGCCCACTTCGCGTGGCCCGCGGCACTGCGCGAACGCCGGCTCGGCGCTGTTTGGCGTGCCGTACGCCTTCATGAAGATGCTGAAAAATCCTGACGCCACGCCGTGCGGGAAGAAGGCCACGCTCTCGGGCCCGTATTTCTGCTTGAGATCGCCAAGCCGTTGGGCGAATAGGTCGAGCGCCTGCTCCCAGCTCACGCGCTGAAACTTGCCTTCGCCGCGGGCCCCAACCCGAACCATGGGATACTTCAGGCGGTCGTTGTCGTAAAGCAGCTCCGGCCCGGCATTGCCGCGCGCGCATAGACGGCCCTTCGTGAGCGGGTGGTCAGGGTTCCCTTGCACTCGCACGACTTTCCCGTCGGCAACTTCGGCAACCGCGCCGCAGCGCCAGAAGCACATCTCGCAGTTGGTGGCGATGCGTTCGACCCGCTCACGGCCCCGCCATCCCGGAGGGTTCGCCAGCACGTCTGGGCCTCGGCGGTGCCCACTCCCAGAGCAGCCCCCGCCACGCCCGTGAGCTTTACGAAGTCGCGTCTTGTCAGTCTCTCGCCCATAGCAATTTTCCTGCGTCATACCCAGGGACCAGGGTGCCGTCGCCCGGGGCACGTAAGAAAAACGCAGTTAAACGTACGGGTGTTACAAGTTTTTTGGCTATATCGGCTGCGTGGTTCCAAAACGGGAAAAACATTCCTGTAACACATCGCCGGCGCGTAGCATTTATCCTCCGCTTACCCCGCAGGAGGAACCATGGCACGGGTGGTGATCTTGGGTGCTGGTGTGTCTGGCCACACTGCCGCCGCTTTTCTCCGTAAGTGGCTGACAAAAAACGATGAAGTAACCGTTGTCTCGCCTTTACCAACCTACAATTGGATTCCCTCCAATGTATGGGTGGGAGTTGGTCTGCTACGTCCCGATCAGGTGAGATTCCCGCTCGCGCCGGTATACCGCCGGCACGGCGTTGACTTCAAACAAGCTCGGGCAGTGGCCCTCTATCCAGAAGGAACCGAGGAATACCCGACGGCCATGGTTGAGATCGAGTACACCGAGGATGTCCGGAAAGGCAAGCGCGAGCGTATACCGTACGACTTCCTGGTAAATGCCACTGGTCCCAAGCTGAATTTTGGTGCGACGGAAGGCCTCGGGCCTGAGGGCGCAAGTTTTTCGGTCTGCACTCCGGACCATGCCCACCAGAGCTCGCAGACATTTCTGAACCTGGTCGAGCAGATGAAGCGTGGCGACAGGAAGCGCTTTGTCATCGGCACAGGGCACGGAAACTGTACCTGTCAGGGCGCCGCCTTTGAATACGTCGTGAATCTGGAATTCGAGCTGCGCGCCCACGGAGTGCGCGACAAGGCCGACGTCGTCTACTTGTCGAACGAATTCGAACTTGGCGACTTCGGCATGGACGGTGTCCACATCCGCCGCTCCGGGTACATAACGCCGAGCAAGATTTTTACTGAATCGCTCTTCGCCGAACGCGACATCAATTGGATCACCCGCGCCCACGTGAAAAAGGTCGAGCAGGGACGTGCCTACTACGAAACACTGGACGGCGAGGAGCGGGACATCACTTTCGATATGGCCATGCTGCTACCGCCATTCTCTGGAGTGGGGCTAAAAGCTTACGACCGCCAAGCCAACGACGTTACGTCCAAGCTTTTTGCTCCCAACGGCTTCATGAGGGTGGACGCCGTTTACGACAGCAAACCCTACGAGACTTGGACGGCCGGCGATTGGCCCCGCTACTACCAAAGCTCGGCCTATCCCAACGTGTTCGCAGCCGGTATCGCCTTTGCACCGCCGCATTCTATTTCGCGCCCGCGATTCAGCCCCAAAGGCACGCCGATCTTCCCCACGCCACCGCGTACCGGAATGCCCTCGGCCATGATTGGCAAGGCAGTGGCGCACAGCATTGTGGACATGATCAAGGGGAGCCCGAAGCCCACCCACTCCGCCAGCATGGCGGAAATGGGGGCGGCCTGTGTGGCTTCGGCGGGCGCCAATCCCTTCACGGGAACCGCAGCTTCCATTACGGTCTATCCCATCGTGCCGGATTACCAGCGCTATCCCGAGTACGGCCGTGACGAAGCCTACACCAGCGGCGAGATCGGGCTGGCCGGCCACTGGATCAAGATCCTGCTCCACCACATGTTCTTGTACAAGGCACGCTTGCGGCCCGGATGGTCGCTAATTCCAGAATGAATGAAAGCACGGCAGGAGAGGAAGAGCCATGAGCACCCCATCGCAACCGTCGCAGAACGCCCAATCGCATGAAAACGCGCGCTTTCAGCCGTCGTTTTTTGCGACCAAGCCGACCGCAGGGACCAAGTTCATGAGGACCTTCCTGCCCTGGCAAATGATCCGCTTCGCATGGATCAACCTGCGGATGATCATCATCATTCGCCGCAGCCACCACTGACCTGAGGGCTTCGATCTGGCCCAAGCTGCCGTCGTTATTGGCGCGCCGTGTTGATGCCGAAAAGTTTCCACGCCGGGCAGAAGCGTACCAAGCCGGTAATAAGCGCAATCGCCCCGACCACGTAGGCGACGATTGCCAGCGTGCCCGAGACCACGTGTAACAGCCCGAGGCCGATCAACACGATTCCGAGAATGATTCGAATGACGCGTTCGGCGCCACCAACATTGAGTTCCATCGCGAGTCTCCTTTGGAAAGCGGTATCTCTCAGTCGTCTTAGCTGGTCTCCGCGCCGGGCATCATCGTGAACTCCCAGCCGCAATACTTGCCCTCCGGAGCCTCCGGCGGGCAGTGCAGGCATCGCGTCCGAATGCGTGCGTCGACCGTGCGCGCGAACGTCTCAAATTCAACCGTGCCTACTGATTTGCAGGGAAAATCTGCCAGCCCCTTGCGCCGGCGCGTCTCCTGCACCCGGCAAACATCCACGTGTAGCCGCAGGCGGTTGCCGTTTTTCGACCATTCGGTTCGCTGCGAGTTGATCAGACTGTACTGCCGCAAGCCCAGAGTTTTCTCCAGAGCCTGCAGCCCGCCTCCCGGCTGAATATTGAAGGTCGTCATGATGCGGCTTGCCTCCGCCACCGCGAACCGCTGCCATGCGACGGTGTCCAGATAAATGGCTGCCTGCATGCCCAGAGCTTCTTCCGCCGCAAGGAACCAGCATCCGTCGTGTGCGAGCCAGCTTTTCGCAAACATCTCAAGCGCCCGCAGGAGTTCCTCGCGACTCATGGAATGGAAAGCTGTGGTGCGCGCCTCGCTCGAGTTCGGAATTTGACCTGACATTTGTTGGTTCTTTGTGTTCATCTGCTGGCCGTTCCCCTTCCATCAGCGATGCGTACTGCCAATGTCGGTAGATTTGCGCCGCAAGTGTCAAAGCGACCAAATCGCCTTGATGGCCCGGCGTGTCGCCAAAATCGTCATTACTCGGATCCCTGGACGCCTCCGTTTTGGGAGACCATCCCGGGGGCACCGCTTGGAGCGGTCACTGCATCGCGCGTCTTCTGTAACGTAGCCTCCAGCGAATTCCGCGGAAGCTGGCGCACGACTGGCTCGATCACCCAACGCAGCCCCGCTGGAACGTCACGGCTCAACGTCATGGCTTCAATCTCGATATACACGCCGCCGTCGCGTTCTTCGATGCGTGTGATGTTATGGATCCGCCAGAGGTAACCGTACCCTTGGTCTGGAGGCAATTTGCGCTGACCCGGTTCCCCATAGTTTTCGACGTCCTGCAATCGGGTGGTATGCGAAACCGTATACCATCGGTCATCATCGATTTTGGTGGTTTCCGATTCGTAGTCGCCTTCCAAAACTGGCGTAACAAAAAGGACTTTTTGTCGCAGAACCATTGAAAACTCGTATTTGTCTCCTGCGTGAGTGAGCAGGTGAGCGTCTACCACGTTCGGCTGAAAGTACTGCCGGTATCGTTCGTAGTCATTCAGCTGCGCTACAACACTGCTAACACTCGCGTTGGGCACGAAGATATCTCCTAGCCAATCTGTAATCAGTCCATGAGGTACCGCGGTTCGACCGGTGTTTCCAACCGGCGTTATCACAATCGCTCCTGCCCGCACTCGGGCACGCAAGCCGGGGTCCCGATCAATTAGTAGAAAAGAATCCTTCTGGCGGACGTCATGGTCCAAACGCGCGTTTGCTGTTCCAACGGCTTCATTCCAGGCTGCGAGCGTTTGCGGGCGCAACCTATCTGTCTGCGCCAGAAGCGGCATTGTTACGAGTGCCACGAGTAACAACCCTACCCGATTTCTCATGCTACGCATCTCCTCACCGCAGGGTCCACCGTTCAGGACTGAGTCTCAACTTGCGCCCTCAGAAGTTTGCCGCCGCGGTGGAATCCGGCGCCTGCACCAAGACCTCAGGCTGCAGTTCGATTCGGCTTTTCACCGATCGGGAAATAAGGCAGGAGCGTTCAGCTTTTTCGAGCAGTCGGTGGGCGCGCTCCAAACCCGAGGTTTCAGTGATCTTTAGCCTTGGCTGAATCACCACCTTGGTAATGCTGTACCCGCCTTGTTCTTTCTCGACGATCGCTTCCAGCTCGACCGCCAACGACAGGAACTCGAATTTGGAGAACTCGGCGATGGCCGCGAATGTGGTCACGAAACAGGATGCAATGGCTGCTGCGAAAAGATGTTCTGGAGTCCAAATCCCCGCTTCGCCCAAGAATTCAGGTGGCGCACTGAACCGGACAGGCTCAGCGATGCCCTCGGCGGAGACCTTGCCCATGCGTCCTTCCGCCCAAACTGCGTTAGCGTGGTAACGATAGTCCGGCATAGTGACCTCCTCGCTAGCTCTTCTCGTGGAATAAACGCAGCCGCAGCTCAATTCGTTACCGGAAGTTTTAGCGGGGTTAGGTCCGTCAGGAATCAAGGCCTGACTCGCATTGGCGAGACCAGCCTTCTCGTCCGCCCGCAGCTGTGCGGGTTAAGGACTGATGGGGAGACGTAATTGGGGGATGAGAGGTTTGTAAGTTGTTGAAAAGATGGTGGCCAGGGACGGAGTTGAACCGCCGACGCCAGCCTTTTCAGGGCTGCGCTCTACCAGCTGAGCTACCTGGCCACAGGTGCGATTGCACGTGGAGAAGTGCTGCGGTTCCCTGATTATAACAATCCGTCGTGACCCGCGCCAATTGCCGAGCCGTTATAGCGGCCAGCGGATCGTCAACGATTCGCTCTTCGGGCAGCATGAGACACAAAATACAAAAGGCAGGCCGTTTGGAAGCCTGCCTCGTGCACCAATCGTGGCGGATTTTATGCTATTGCGCCCAGTGAAACATCATCGATTCCGGCGCGACCACATCGACGCGGCGGTTCTGCTGCATGCAGCTGTCATCGGTCTGTGCGCAAGTTTGGTAGAGCTTGCCCCATCCCGTGGCGTAACCGATGCGCGATTCTTCCACGCCGCGTTTCACCAACTGCGCCTTCACCCATTGCGCCCGCTTGTACGAGAGCACCAGGTTGTACACGATGTCGCCCCGCGGATCGGCATAGCCTTGGATCCACATCTTCGCGTCCGGGTTCTGCTTCAGATAAGAGGCGTTCGCGTCCAGAGTCGCTGGGTCGATGATCTTGTTGTAGATGTTGAACGGGAAATAGACTTCCTTCACATTCCCACCGAAGCTCGGTGCCGGGTCCGAGGGCGGTTGTCCGAGTGCCATCGGGACCGCCACGCCCAGCAATACCGCCAAGCAGACTGCCACCCGCATAATCCAATTAGAATTCCAGCCGCACGTACTTTCCTTCATGAGTTTTTTCCTCGCCTCGTTCTACTGGGATCTAGCTGCAACGATGGTCTATAGGATAGACCCCGTTCGCATTTCCGGCCAGTGAAAAACCGATGAATACCTCCGATTTTATCTTCCCGGCACTCCTCTGCCTGTTTGCGTAACTTTCACAGGGTATTCACAAGTCCGTAACCTTCTCACCCTAACATTCAGGGGAACCTATAACCACGAAAGCGGTGTTTTGCGCTGTATTCCGCACGTTTTTGCACTTGTTTGCGGTTCATCGTGTCACTGAATTTCAGGAGAGAAGATGAAACTCACGAAAGTTCTAGCCCTGTCCCTCGCGATGACAGCGAGCGCTTTCGCGCAGAGCACGTCGTCGGAACTGAAGGAAATGAAAGACGCCATCGCTGCCCAACAGCAGCAGATCCAGCAACTCCAGCAGCAGGTTCAGTCGCGCGACGCGGCCATCCAGCAGTTGCAGCAGCAGGTTGGTCAGGCGCAGTCGGCGGCCAGCCAGGCGCAGTCCACCGCTCAGTCGGCGCTGGGCGGCGAGAAGAAGGAAGGCGCCCTGAGCTACCGAGGATTTCAGCGCCTTGCAGCACCAGGTCACTGACCTGAAGGCGGTTTCCGCCAACACCGTCGAAGGGCTGCAGGACACCCAGAAGCGCGTCAGCGATCTGGAGAGCCCGCTGGCCATCCACTTCAAGGGAATCACCCTTACCCCGGGTGGCTTCTTGGCGGCTGAAACCGTGTGGCGTCCGCATGCCACCTTCGGCGACATCAACACGCCGCTTGAACGCGATTCCGTTTTCCGGTGCCGCGCCAGGCGCGTTTCTCGGAGTTCTACGGCTCGGGCCGCCAGTCGCGCTTCTCGATGCTGGCGCAGGGCAAGTGGGGCACCACAAAGCTGACGGGTTACTTCGAAAGCTGACTTCCTCGGCGCCGGCGTCACCTCGAACAACAACCAGAGCAACAGCTATGTATTTCGTCAGCGGCAGCTCTGGGGGCAGGCGGCCTTGCACAACGGCTGGACCTTCACCGGTGGCCAGATGTGGAGCCTGGTGACGGAAACCAAGAAGGGCCTGGATAACCGCACTGAAGCCACGCCGCTGCAGATCGACCCGCAGTATACGGCGGGCTTCAGTTGGGCATCGTCAGTATGGTTTCCGCGTGACCAAGAACTTCAACAACAAGGTTTGGTTCGGCATCTCGGTGGAGAACTGCGCAGACCCTGCTGACGGCTTCGGGCGCTGCCGACAACTTCTGTGATCGGCGGCCCGGGAATCGGCGGCGGTCTGTATAACCAGTTCGCCAATTACTCCTCCAACGTCTCGCCTGATTTTGTCGTCAAGACTGGCGTTTGAGCCGGGCTTCGGACACTACGAAGTCTTCGGCTTGGCCAGCGACTTCCGGGATCGCATCTATCCCAACGCCACGGCGACCAAGCCGTCGGCGGCAGGGGCCTATAATAGCAGCGATCTGGGGCGGCGGCTTCGGCGCCAATGCGCGCTGGCTGTTCTACCAGAAGCACATCGAGACGGGCTACACTTACCTGGGCGGCAAGGGCGTCGGCCGCTACGGCGACACGACCCTGGCGGACGTGACGGTAAATCCCGCTGGCCAAGAGAAGGCCTCTGCAGAACTACCAGGTGCTGGCGTCGCTTGGAATGGCACTCGCCGAAGTGGGACTTCTACGGTTACGGCGGCGGCGAGTATGCCGGCAGAACCTGGTACATCGAACGCCGTCGGCACAAGCCGGTAGGCTACGGTTCGCCATTGTTCAACAACACGGGTTGCGGAACGGAAACTCTGCCGGGTACCGGGCAGGGAAGCGGGTTGTACGTACTACGCAACCGGTGGCGGCTACCAGCCAGGGCTGTTGGCGAACTGCGCCGGACAGAACAAGAGCGTCATCGAGGGCACGACCGGATTCTGGTACAAGCCCTACAACGGTCCCAAGGGCCGGTTGCAGATCGGAATGCAGTACTCGTATCTGGTTCGGACTGCGTGGGTAGGCTACGGCCTGCCGCCTTACACGACAGTGCCCGGTTCGTCCACCACCGCGCCCAAGGCGATCGAGAACATGTGGTTCACTTCGTTCCGTTACTACCTGCCGTAAGCGAGCAACGAGCGACAGTTTCCCACCACAGGGTGGCCGGCCAGTCCGGCCGCCCTTTTTTCAGCTCCGACTATCCGCCGTGAAGCGAATGCGTCCTCGCTTGCCTGCCCGACCTGAAAATTTCACGTTCTTCTTCGTGCTAGAACGCATCTAGCGTTTTGGGAGCCAAGATGATTCGTCGTCGATTCTTGCCTGCTGCAGCGCTGTGTTTACTGCTGTCCGCACTCGCACTTGCCCAGCAGCTTCCTGCTGGAACCGTTCTCCCGGTGATGCTACGCACCACCCTGGATTCTGCCCGGTCGAAGCCCGGCAAAGAAATCACCGCCAGGCTTTCGCAGGACGTATCACTCCCCTCCGGCGAACGAATTCCCGCCGGAGCAAAGAGTTCATGGCCAAGTCGTCGCAGTCCTCGCTCGCGGCCAACCCCACACCGGCTCGGTTGTCGTCCGCTTCGACAGCCTCACTGTGAACGGAAGGCAAGTGCCCGTTCGCGCCAGTTTGCGCGCCCTTGCCTCGATGCAAGACGTCTTTGACGCCCAGCTTCCGTGGAACACGTTTGACGATTACGGAACATCTACCAGCGACTGGAATACCGTTCAGGTCGGCGGCGCTGCCGTGTACCGCGGCGATGGCACCGTGCGCTCCGCCATGGAAATAATTGGCCGCGCCACCGACTATGGCGCGGTCACCGCCAAGCTGCGACCCAATCCCAAACTCGGATGCCCAGCAGATCTCGCGGAGATCGAACGCGAGCAGTCGCTCTGGGTCTTCTCTCCCTGGGCCTGCGGTACCTACGGTTTCGATGATCTTGCCATCGCACACCACGGTTCCACTGCCCCAGTCGGTACAATCGAATTGACCTCGGCCAAGAAAATCCGTATTCGTGCAGGGAGCGGCTGGCTGCTAGGGTCGTGCCATCGCCGGAAGCCGGAGGCACTTCCAGGTCCCGTTAGGATTGTGCCTAGCTCGGCCGACCACGCACTTTGTTCCGCCATCGCGGAACAGGCATAATTGAAGGCGAGTCGTCCAGACGGGCGTCGCCGTCTACCTAAAGGCCCACCATGCTGATGCGGTTCCTGGTCAAGTTCACTCGCGGCATCATGCTCGCCATCGGAATCACCCTGCCCACTCCCGAGCAGGAGAAGGCTGTTGCCATTGTCTGGGTTGTGGCCTTCTTCCTGTTGATCGCGATTATTCTCGGCTCCGGATGGGCTGTGCTGAACAGCATCTCGCGCAGCATGAACTAAGACGACGCTCCACTACGGCAGCGCAGCGCTGAATTGCTAATCAGCGGTACCCTCCAGCACCAGTCGCGCCGCAGCCAGGTCCTCTACCGCCAGACCCAGCGACTTGAATACCACCCGCTCCCTTGTCGGCTTGGGCTTCATCCCCGAAACGATTTCGCCCAGTTCGGCGTAAACCGTCGCGCCCGACATCAGGATCTCTCCGGCCTCCACCAACGCCGCCTCGCGTGAATCCACCACCACCGCGCCCCGCATTACTTCGTCGTCCACCTCGCGGTTGGTAGCGCCCACGGCGCCCACAGCCGCGACGAGGGCGCCGGGCTTCACCCATTTGCCCAGCAGCACCGGCTCCGACGCGTGTGTCACCGTCACCACCACGTCCGCATCGCGAACCGCCTCTTCGGTGCCCATCGCATGGGCGCCGATTTCGCCGGCCAGCACCTTGGCGTTGACGGGATTCCGGCTCCATACCCGAACTTCTTCAAACTGGCGCACGCATCGCAGCGCCTCGAAGTGCGCCCGCGCCTGCACTCCGCTGCCCAAGAATCGCCAGCACCTTCGCATCCGTCTTCGACAGGTGTTTGGTAGCCACCGCTGTCACCGCCGCCGTCCGCATCTCGGTTATCAAACGGCCATCCATGAAAGCTAGCGGCTCGCCGGTGGTCGCCTTCAGCAGTGCGATGATGCCCTGGTGTGTCGGCAGTGCCGTTCCCGCATTTCGCGGATACAGCGTCACCAGCTTCGCGCCCATTATGTCGCCGTACACCGCAGGCATCACGCCGAAAAACCCGTGATGCTCCGCCACCGAAAGAATGCTTCGCACCGGCTGCACCACCTTGCCAGCCGAAAAATCAGCCAGCGCCCGTTCCATCGCTGGAATCAGGGATTCATAGCGCAACATGCGCCTTACCGCCGCCTCATCGAAATAAGGTACTTGCGCCGTACTTTGTGAGTTTGAGGTCATCTGGCAGAATGAACGGGCATGCTCAAAGTGAAAAAACTCTCGCCCGATGCAGTGTTGCCCACAGTAGCACATCCCGGAGAAGATATCGGCTACGACCTCTACTCGTGCGAAGACGTCACTCTCCCCGCGAATGGTGCCGCCGGCGTGCACACCGGAATCGCCATTGAGTTCTCGCCGACGGCGGGAGGTATCGTGAAGACCCGCTCCGGCATGGCCAAGAAGCGCCTCATGTGCAACGCCGGAGTCATCGACGCAGGCTATCGCGGCGAAGTCATCGTCTTGATGGAAAACCTCGGAGACGAGTCCTACACGATTCGCCGGGGCGACAAAATCGCCCAGTTGCTCGAGCACCCGTTTCTTGCCGCAGAAGTCGTCGAAGCCGACCTCACGGATGCTGCCCGCGGGACGAAAGGCTTTGGATCAAGCGGCAATTGAAGGTTCGGAGTCAGACAAGATTATGGCGGAGAGGGGGAGATTCGAACTCCCGGTACCCTTACGAGTACGTCTGATTTCGAGTCAGGTGCCTTCAACCACTCGGCCACCTCTCCGCTCGGTCGCACTGGCAGAGTTTGCCAGCCTTTCCAGTTTAACAAAATGCCGCGATTATCGCCGCTCCCGGAAGAACCTCTGCACCAGGTCCATGCACCGCGCCGCCAGCACGCCGCACGTCACTTCCACCTGGTGATTCAGCTTGGGATGGTTCAGCACCTGCAGCATCGAGTGCACCGCGCCGGCCTTCGGGTCTTCGGCGCCATAAATCAGCCGCCGGATGCGCGCATGGGTGATCGCTCCCGCGCACATCGCGCACGGCTCAACCGTCACATAGAGATCGCAATCGACCAACCGGTAGTTGCCCACCACGTGTCCCGCCTCGCGAAGTGCCTGCACTTCCGCATGAGCCGTGGGATCGTGCTCACTCACCGGCCGATTGCACCCGCGTCCCACGACGCGCCCGTCGCGCACGACAACGGCCCCCACCGGCACCTCGCCTAGCGCCAGCGCCCGCTGCGCCTCGCGTAGCGCTTCTTCCATGAACAGTTCGTCAGAGTGGGACATAAGGCAGCAACTTGCAGTTAGTTTCGGTTTTTCAGCTAATTGCTAATTGCTAATTGCTAATTGCTAATTGCTTCTTCACCCCTGCCGCAGCATGATCCGCTGAATCCCGCTCGCCCGCCCTGTCGCCGCGTCGCAGTCAATCACCGCCGCGCACAGCCGCACGTCTTCTACCGCCGGCTCGAACCGCGAGGGCATGTTGGTCCGGAACTTCTGCACGATCTGTTCCTTTTGTACGCCGATTACGCCGCGATACGGCCCGGTCATCCCTACGTCTGTTTGCACCGCCGTGCCCCCCGGCAGCACCTGCTCATCGGCCGTCGGAACGTGCGTGTGCGTGCCCAGCACCGCTGTCACCCGCCCATCCAGATGCCAGCCGAGCGCGACTTTCTCCGACGTCGCCTCCGCGTGCAGGTCGACTAGAATCACCTTCGCCGTGATCTTTTGCAGCAACTCATCCGCCACGCGAAACGGGTCATCGTTGTTGGCCATGAAAACCCGCCCCTGCAGGTTGATGACCGCGTACTCCACGCCGCTGCGCGTGCGCCCCTGGTACCAGCCAAACCCGGGAGTCCCCGCCGGATAATTCGCCGGACGCAGCACCCGTCGCGCCAGCGACTTCTCATTCCCGTTAGCCGACTCCATGTAGTCGATGATTTCGCGTTTGTCCCAAACGTGGTTGCCCGTCGTAATCACGTCGATGCCGAGCTCGAACAGCTCCTCGGCGATCTGCGGCGTGATGCCGAATCCCCCGGCCGCGTTCTCGCCGTTCGCGACGGTCAGCTCGACGCCGTATTCTTTCTGCAACTCTGGCAGCCGCTCATGGACGATGGTGCGTCCCGGCCGCGCGAAAATGTCACCCACAAAAAGTATGCGCACTACCTGCGAAGCTCCTCAAAACACCAAGAATTGTCGCGAAATTCGATGGTATCACGCGCTGCGAACGCTTGGATCGCGCGGAAACTCAGATGGATCGGTGTTGATCTGCGAAATCCGCGGCTGCTTGTCAGGCGACCGGCGACTGGCTACTGGCTACTGACTTCCGCCGTCCTCAAGAAGTCGTAGTTTCCCGCCGCATTCATCTCGATCCCCCGCACCCGTCGCGTATGCACCAGCACGTTGTCGAGATACCACAGATTGATGTACGGCAAATCCTTCGCGACGATCTGCTGCACCTCGGCATAAATCGCCTTGCGTTTCTCCTGGTCGAGCGTCGTGCGCCCCTCGCGAATCAGCGCATCCACCCGCGGGTTCGAATAAAACGTCCGGTTCGCCCTCTTCGGCGGAAAGCTCGCCGAATCGAACACATACTCGAAAATGTCCGGGTCTTGGTTACCGCCGATCCACCGCATCGAATACATCTGGTAAGCGCCCTTGGTGATGTCGCTGAAGAACGTCGCAAACTCAAATGTCCGGATGTCCAGCACAATCCCCACCTCGCGCAATTGCTGTTGCAGCACCGCCGCCATCAGCCGCGTCGTCTCGTCCGTTGACGACTTCATGGTGATGCGAAAGCGCACGCCATCTTTCGCCCTGTAGCCGGCGTCATCCAGCAACTGCCGCGCCTTCGCCGGGTCATATGGGTATCGCTCCACGTCCCCGTCATACGCCCAGTGCTCCGGCGGCAGAATGCTGTACGCCGGCTGCGCCTCGCCGCGAAACAGATACTGAATGATGGGTCGCACGTCAATCGCGTGTGCCATTGCCTGCCGCACCCGGTTGTCCTTCAGCACCGGATCGCGCAAGTTCAGCGCCATGTACGCATAAATCGTCCCCGGAGCCTGCATCACCTCCAGCCCCGGATCTTGCCGCAGCGCCAGCACCGTGTCGGCGGTCAGCGAATTAATCGCCACATCGGCGCTGTGCTTGCGCAACTCCAGCGCCCGCGTCGTCGCGTCCGGAATCACCTTGAACTCCACCCGCTCCAGCTTCGCCTTGTCCGCCCAGTAGTCGGGGTTGCGCTCAATCACGACATTCTTTGTCCTGCGCCGCGCTAACAAACCGAAACGGCCCTGACCCAATCGGGTGCTGGTTGAAACCCTCGCCGCTTCCATACGGCACAATCCCGATCGCCCCGTCCGACAAGTTCCATAGCAGTGACGCCTGCGGCTCCTTCAAATGAATCACCACTGTCGCCGCATCCGGGGCCTCGACGCTCGCGACCTTGCTGTACGCCGCCGCCTTCGAGCTGCGAATCTTTCCCGTCAGCAGCGAATCCAGCGTCCACTTCACGTCGCGCGACGTCAGCGGCTGCCCGTCGTGAAACTTCACTCCCTGCCGCAGATGAAATACGTACGTCTGCGGATCGGGAATCTCCCATCGCTCCGCCAGCCACGGCTTCAACTGAAAGTGCTCGTCGCGTCGCACCAGCGAGTCGAACAGCAGGTCGTCGATGCGCTCCGACTGCGCATCCAGCCCCACCCGCGGATCCAGATTGGTCGGGCTGCTCTCGATCACGACGACAACCGTGTTCGGATCAGGCTTCCGCGCACAGGAGATACAAAGCGCAAGCGAACACGTCAATAGCGCGAGGACGCGGGTGCCCCATCCTGTCGCCTTCTGTTGGCGACAGGGTGGGACCGGCAAAACTGACAACCGACAACTGACAACTGACAACTGTCTCACGCGTAGCTCACCTTCCCCAAAATCCCGCTCTGCTCCGCCCCCGTCGCCGACGGCACATTCGACGGCAACTTTCTCCACGTCTGATACGCCAGCAGCGCAAACGCGACCGCCTCTTTCGCCTCCGACGGCAGCCCGAAATCGTCGCTCGTCTTCACCCTCATCTTCAGCGGCGCCAACTCCTCGCGAGTCATCCGCATCAGCGTTGCGTTGCGAACGCCCCCGCCCGACACCACCATCTCGCGATACCGTGACGGCCACCGCGACCCTTCCACCACATTCGCCGCGTCCGCCGGCAGCACAAAATCCCGCACTGCCATCCCAATCGACCGCGCCGTCAGCGCCGTTGCCGTCGCCATGATGTCGTGTTTGTCCGCCTTTCCGCACAGTCGCAGAAACGCCGCCGACATACTCCCGCCCAAATTGCTCGCGCCCGGCGGTCTTCGGTGGTTGCTGATGAAAAAACGAACGCCGCAACAACTGCCGCACCACGTTCTCCAACACTGACCCCTTCGCCGCGAATCGTCCCCCGCGATCGAATGCAACGTCAAACAGCCGCTCCGCCACCGCATCCATCACCATGTTGCCCGGCCCGGTGTCGAACGCCATCACCTCTTCCGGCCGCGCCCGCGGAGGAATCGCCGTCAAATTTCCAATCCCGCCGATGTTCTGCACAATCCGCCCATACCGCCGATGCCGAAACAACACGTAATCAAGGAAGGGAACTAGCGGCGCGCCGTGTCCACCCGCCGCCATGTCCGCCGGACGAAAATCCGACACCACCGGCACCCCCACTCGCTGCGCGATGATTGCGCCCTCGCCTGTCTGCCACGTGCACTTTACGTCAACTGCCGAGATACCGCGCCGCCGCACTCTGGTGATACAGCGTCTGCCCGTGGCATCCCACCAGTGCGCACTCCAGCTCCGCTCGACGCTGCGCCGCCTGCACCGCCTTGGCGTACAACTCGCCCAGAGCAAAATTCAGCCGCGCCAGATCAGCGACCTTCGCCGACTGCGCATTCATCGCCTGCAGTACCGCTCGCCGCACTTCCGCTCGGATAAGGGAAGTGATAGTGTGCCAGCAACTCCAGCCGCGACCGGAACCCGCGTCCCTGCACGCGCACCAGTGCCACGTCGATTCCATCCGCCGACGTCCCGCTCATCACCCCCGCAACAATCACTGTCAGATCTCCGAAATCGGGTGCCCCGTTCTACGACTCGCGCAGCGAGGCGTAGGGCGGGGTCTTTCTGAATCTATTCGCTCCCCAACTCACTCAACCGCACCTCTTCCGTAAACTCCCACACCCGCCGCCGCAACAAGTCGACCGTCTTCGCCGACGGCGTCGGCGCCATTCGCGCTCTCAACTCCTCCGACTTCGTCTGAAACGCCCGCACGCGCCTCGCCTTCGCCGCTACCAAGCACGGCAAAGTCCTCGTCACTCTCGTTCCTGCTCGACGAACCACCGCCTCACACGCCCGCCACACGTGCTCTTCTTTCTGGCAGACGAGAAACATGTCCGACCCAGCTTCCAGCGTTCCCACCGCCGCGTCCTCAATCGACGCCCCATTCAGCACGCCCGCCCATGTCCAGATCGTCCGACACCACCAGCCCGCGATAGCCGATCTCTCGCGCAGTACGCCCTCGAATCCACTGCTTCGATAGCGATGCCGGCGCCGCCACCCGCACGATCTTCGGATACGACACGTGCGCCACCATCACAAACGGCACCTCTGCGCCGCAACTCGCGATAGGGAACCAGGTCCTCTTCCCACACCTGCTTCCACGTCCGCTCCATCACCGGCAGCGCCTCATGGCTGTCCAGCGCCCCGCCGCCCAGCCCCGGAAAATGTTTCCCGCACCCCAGCACCCGCGCCTCGCGCAGTCCCGCCAGAAACTCCCGCGCATACCGCACCACCTCGCTGGGATCAGCCGACACCGTCCGCGACCCCAGCGCCTTGCGCGACGCCTCCAGCCCCAAGTCCAGACACGGCGCAAAATCGGTGTTGAACCCCAGCGCGCGCAACTGCCTGCCGATCAACAGCTCCGTGCTTGCGATACAGCGCCGCCGAACCCGTCGCCGCCACGTCCGCAGCCGACGGAATCCGCGCCACCGCATCGCGAAACCGGTCTACCGTCCCGCCTTCCATGTCCACGCAGCGGAACAGCGGCGCCCTCGGCCAGCTTCTGCACATCACGCAGAAGCGCGTGCGTCTGCGCCGCCTCTTCGATATTTCGCTTGAACAGGATCACGCCGCCCGGCCGCAGCGTCGCCGAGCATGTCGCGCAGCCGCGTCGACATCTCCAGTGCCGTCGAAGCCCATGATCATGAGCCGCCCGACGTCCGCGCGCAGCTTGTCACTGGTCTTGATTGCCATGGATGTCAGCAGTGTAGCTCGTTGCTGGCAGCAGGCACTTCGCGCCTACTGCCTTAGAACAATTCGCGATCTCCGCGGCAGTGTTTGTGACCTTTTCTGGTCCGTGATAATCCGTGTCGATCCGTGGTTAATTTCCGGTCTTACTATCCACTAACCACTAACCACCGCTTCACTCCATCTGCCGCTTCAGCTCGTGCAGCAAATTCAACGCCTCCAGCGGGCTGATCCCATTCAAATCCGTCTCCTTGATCCGGTCCACGATCTTCTGCGACAGCGGCGTGAAAATCGTCAACTGCATCGGCCCCGAACTCTCGCCTCGTACCGCTCGCCAGGTGCGTCACCGCGCTCTTCTCCGCCGACTCATGCTCCGCCAGCACCTCGCGCGCGCGATGCAATCACGTCCGCCGGCAGCCCCGCCAGCTTCGCCACTTCGATCCCGTAGCTCTTGTCCGCCGCCCCCTCTGCCACCTTGCGCAGGAACACAATCCCGCCGCCGCTCTCCTTCACCGTGACGTGGAAGTTCTTCACCCCGCTCAGCCGCTCGGCCAGCTCCGTCAGCTCGTGGTAGTGCGTGGCAAACAGCGTCTTGCGCCCGCGTATTGGCGTGGATGTACTCAATCGCCGCCCACGCAATCGCCAGCCCGTCATAGGTCGAAGTCCCGCGCCCCACCTCGTCCAGCAGATATCAGCGACCGCGGCGTCGCCGTATTCAGGATCGCCGCCGTCTCCGTCATCTCCACCATGAACGTCGACCGCCCCCGCGCCAGGTTGTCGCTCGCGCCAATGCGCGTGAAGATGCGGTCCACCAGCCCCAGCCGCGCCGACCGCGCCGGAACATACGATCCCATCTGCGCCATCAGCACGATGCAGCGCCGCCTGCCGCAGATACGTGGACTTGCCGCCCATGTTCGGCCCGGTAATCACCAGCACCGCGTGCGTCGTGCCGTTCAAGTACAAATCGTTCGGCACAAACCGGTCCGCCACGCCCGACAAATCCTGCTGCTCGATCACCGGATGCCGCCCGTCCACAATCTCCACATCGTTCGAGTCATCCAGCCGCGGACGGCAGTACCTCGCGGTTCGCCGCCTGTGTCGCGAACCCCGCCAGCACGTCGATCTCCGCCAGCGCCAGCGCCGTCTGCCGGATGCGCTTCGCCTCGCCGCAATCGCCGCCCGCAGCTCGGCAAACAGCCGCCGCTCGATCTCGACGATCTTCTCCTGCGCGTCCAGCACCTTCGTCTCGTACTCCTTCAGCTCCGGAGTCGTAAACCGCTCGGCGTTCACCAGCGTCTGCTTGCGCTCGTAATCGGCCGGAGCGTGCTGCAAATTCGCCTTCGAGATTTCCAGGTAGTACCCGAACACGTTGTTGAACTTCACCTTCAGCGAGCCAATCCCCGTGCGCTGCCGCTCCCGCTGCTCGATCTGCGCAATGTACTGCTTGCTGTTGCGGCTCAAATCGCGCAACTCGTCCAGCGCCGCATCCACGCCCGCGCGAATCACCCCGCCATCGCTCAGCGTCAGCGGAGGCTCATCCTCCACCGTCGCCGCAATTCGCTCGCGCACGTCCGCCAGCTCGTCGCACTGCGCGTGCAACTCCTGCAGCCGCACCGCCTCAAACCGCGCCAGCGCCGCTCGCACACCCGGCAGCCGCGCCAACGACGCCGCCCAGCGCCAGCAGGTCCCGCGGATTCGCCGCCTCCAGCGTTACCCGGCTCAGCAGCCGCTCCAGGTCGAGGATGCCCTCCATCGCGCGCCGCAACTCCTCGCGCGCCACCAGGTCCCGCACCATCGCCTCGACCGCGTCCAGCCGCCGCTCGATCTCTGCCGCGCTCAATCGACGGACGCAGCAGCCACGCCCGCAGCAGCCGCTTGCCCATCGGCGTAACCGTGCAATCGATTGAGCGGAATACGGTTAGGCTGTCGCCGCCGCCCGAAAACAGCGGCTCCAGCAGCTCGAGGTTGCGCACCGTCACCGCGTCCAGCACCAGGCAATCCTGCCGCTCGTAGTAGCCGATGCGGTCGACGTGGCTCAGCGCCCCGCGCTGCGTCGAGCGCACGTAGTGCAGGATCGCGCCCGCCGCGCTGGCCGCCGCCGAACGTCCCGCCAGCCCAAATCCCTCCAGCGACAGCACGCCGAAGTGGTTCTCCACCAATGGGATAGCGTAATCGGGCGCGAACACCCAGTCCTCCAGCGGAGTCTCCGCCCACGTCGCATTCTCCACGCTGGCCATGCGCGGCATCGCGCTCGGCTGCGGTCGATCACCGACTGCTGCCTCGGCTGATCAAAAAGGGCAGGGAAGAAGCGAACAGCACCTCCCGCGGCCGCAAGCACCAGCAACTCTTCGCGCACTCGCCGCGCCGCATCGCTCCCGCGAAACTCGGTCGCCCGAAACTCGCCGGTCGAAAGGTCCAGCACCGCCAGGCCCAGCACTTCGCCCTGCTGCGCCACGCACGCCAGGAAGTTGTTCTCCTCCGCGCCGAGCTGCGAATCGGCGGCGGTGCCCGGCGTCACCACCCGCGTAACCTCACGTTTTACAAGGGTTTTGGTCATGCGCGGGTCTTCCATCTGCTCGCAGATGGCGACCTTGAACCCCTTGCGGATCAGCTTGGCGATGTAGCCCTCGGCGGCGTGGTAGGGCACGCCGCACATCGGGATGGCATGTCCTTTTTCCTTGTTCCGCGAGGTCAGCGTGATCTGCAGTTCTTTGGCCGCGACGATGGCGTCTTCAAAAAAGAGCTCGTAGAAATCTCCTAACCGAAAGAAAAGCAATGCGTTAGGATGCTCTTTCTTGACCGCGGCATACTGCCGCATCAGCGGAGTGGAAGGCTCGCTCATCGCGCAATCTCGCTGGAGGTAAAGGGCTCTCTCATGGAAGAAAAAAGTCTATACCAACCAAGTCTCATCCGGTTCATCCGTGCAAATCCGTGGTTGTTGTTGCTTTTTGCCCAGTTTCCTCCGTGCCTCTGTGTCTCAGTGGTGGATTTTGCTTTTGTTTTTTCTGACAACTGACAACCGACTACTGACCACTGCCCCAGTGCTACACTTCGATGTTCCGCACAAACCCCATGGCCCCCATTTCTTACTTCGAATGTTCCAGGTGCGGCGAGCATTTCTGCGCCGATGTTGCTCGTAATGTTTGTCCCACCGACGGAGGCCCACTCTACGTTCGCTACGATCTGGCGGCCATCCGGCCAGAACACCTCGCGAAGCATCAGCGACGGCCCCGCGTCCATGTGGCGTTACGCCGCCGTCTTGCCGGATGCCGAGCCGGTCACGCTCGGCGAGGGCATGACGCCGATGCTCCGCAGCCGTAAGTACGAGAATCTATTAATAAAGGACGAAGGCCTGAACCCCACCGGCTCGTTCAAGGCGCGCGGCATGAGCGCGGCCCTCACCATGGCCCGCCACTATGGAATCAAGAAGTTAGCCGCTCCCTCCGCCGGCAACGCCGGAGGCGCGCTCGCCTGCTATGCTGCCGCCGCCGGACTCGAAGCCTACGTCTTCATGCCCAAAGACGTGCCGCTCGCCAACCGCCTCGAGGTCGAAGCCAGCGGCGCGCATCTCACTCTGGTGGATGGACTTATCTCTGATTGCGGACGCATGGTCGCCGAGCGCAAAGACGCCGAAGGCTGGTTCGACGTCTCAACTTTGAAGGAGCCGTTTCGCGTCGAAGGCAAGAAGACCATGGGCTACGAGGTCGCCGAGCAGCTCGGATGGCGGCTGCCGGACGCGATTCTCTACCCAACCGGTGGCGGCGTCGGGCTGATCGGCATGTGGAAGGCCTTCGACGAAATGGAGCAGCTCGGCTGGATTCCCGCCGGGAAACGGCCCAAGATGATCTGCATTCAGGCCAGCGGTTGTGCCCCTATTATCAAGGCGTTACAGGAAGATAAGCCCGCCGTCGGAGATGTGGCAAAATGCCCACACTCTCGCGGCCGGACTGCGCGTCCCCAAGGCCTACGGCGACTTTATTATTCTGGACATCGTGCGGCAGTCGGGCGGCACGGCGGTTGCGGTCGGTGACGACGACATCATGGCCGCCGTGAAGCGCATGGCCAGCGACGAGGGGATCTTCGCGGCTCCGGAGGGCGCGGCTGCTCTGGCTGCCTATGAAGTCCCTTTTGAATCAGGGCTTTCTGAAGCCGTCCGACGAGGTCGTGCTGTTCAACACCGGCTCGGGATACAAGTACCTCGACACTTTCGCCAGCTACTGGGGCATCGAACCCTTCCTGCTTTGACGGATCCCTCACTCTCCCCAAGTCGCGCAACATCGGCGGCATCATCGGCCCCTACTAGCTTGAACTCTCGACAATCGGGTGCCCCATTCAAGGACGCGCAGCGGCCTTGAGTGGGGATTTTGACTCTTTCTATCCACTATCCACTCACCACCATCCACTGACTCGTCATCCTGAGCGAAGCGCTCGCCTTGTCTTCTCGATCCGCATTCTTTGCGGATCGGGCGGGCGCGCAGTCGGAGAGCCTGCCCCGAGCGAAGCCGAAGGGACCTGCTGTTGTCTTCCCCTCTCACGAATCTGGGTGCCCCATTCAAGGACGCGCAGCGGCCTTGAGTGGGGGTTTTGACTTTCACTGACAACCGACAACTGCCCACGGACGACTGTTCTTCGTATCAGGGCGCGGCTTCAGCCGCGCCGTAACCGTCTTTTCTTGTTGAAGCAGCACAGCGGCGCTTCACCGCCGCCTCAGTCACTTGCTTTTCGGGTGGAAGCACCGGGCTTTAGCCCGGTGAACAAGGCGCTCCGAATATCGCGGGCTTCAGCCCCGGCGGTTCTTGTTGTTCGTCATCAAGGCGGGCTTCAGCCCGCCGAGGGATCTGCTTTTCCCCGCACTAGCCTGGTTCTCGCTCAGGCTCCGGATCCATCTCTTCGCTCTCCAGCGCCAGAATCGTCTCGTCGTCCACGTTCCACGTCTTCAAAATGCGAAAAATGATCTTGCTGGCAAACCCCGCCCGCATCAGCGTCCGAAACACCTTGGCCGCATCCCTCTGCGTCTCCGGCTTGCGCAACCGCTTCCGCGCCAGAAATTCCCGCGCCAACTGCTCCTCGTTCACGTCCTGATAAGCGGCGCCCACAGTTTTCTCAATGATGTCCCCATGCACGCCCTTCGCCTTCAAATCCTGCACCACCCGCTGCCGCCCGAACTTTTCATTTTCCTTGCGAAACCGCGAGTAACTCTCCGCATAATTCGTATCGTTCAGGTACTTCTGTTCCTTCAACTTGGCGACCACAACCTCAACTAACAGTTGACCTATCTCGCCCTGCTGCTTCACCCGCTCGCGCATCAGTCGCTTCAGCTCCGCGACGGTCCTCATCTTCCGCCCTAGCGCCCCCACGGCGTACTCATACAGCATCTCTTCGTCGTAAATCTTCTGCGTGCGCTGGAACGCCATGGGCGAATTATAGGCGGTAACTGGTCACTGGTAGCTGGGAAGTACAACCGAGGTCGAACTCGGACCTCCGACCACCAGCAACCAGTTACCAGTTACCGGTCTTGCCTGTCGCTAATTGCTAGTTGCGATTCCCCCGCTTTACACTTCCCCCGTCCTCTGGCAACCTAATACGTGGATACCCAATCAATCGTCGTCCTCGACTTCGGCTCGCAATACACCCAGCTCATCGCGCGCCGCATCCGTGAACAGAACGTCTTCTCCGTCGTCCTCCCTTGCACCGCCAAGCTCGAAGAAATCCAGCACTACGCGCCCGCCGGCATCATCCTCTCCGGTGGCCCGTCGTCTGTTTACGACGCCGACGCGCCCCTCGCCGACGAGCAGGTCCTCCACCTCGGCTTGCCCGTGCTCGGCATCTGTTACGGCCTGCATTACATGACCCACAAACTCGGCGGCAAAGTCAGCCCCGGCGACAAGCGCGAGTACGGACACGCCGACGTCACCCTCCTGCGCGACGACTGCGCCCTCTTCAAAGGCCTCACCGGCCCGCTGCACGTCTGGATGTCCCACGGCGACGAAGCCGAAGAACTTCCGCCCGGCTTCCGCCTGGTCGCGCAAACCTCCAACGCCAAGGCCGCCTTCGAAGATCCCGCGCGCCGCTACTACGCCGTGCAGTTCCATCCCGAAGTCCACCACACCAAGCAGGGAACCGCCATCCTGCGCAACTTCGTCTTCGACATCTGCGGCCTCACCCCCAACTGGACGCCGCAGCGCTTCATCGACGAAACCGTCGCCGCCATCCGCGAGAAGGTCGGCACCGGCCGCGTCATCTGCGGACTCTCCGGCGGCGTCGACTCCTCCGTCGCCGCGGTCCTCGTCCATCGCGCCATCGGCGACCAGCTCACCTGCATCTTCGTCAACAACGGCGTCCTCCGCAAAAACGAGTTCCAGATCCGTGCAGAAGAACCTGCGCGACAAGCTCGGCCTCAACATCGACGCCGTTGACGCCACCGACCTCTTCCTCGACAAACTCGCCGGCGTCACCGACCCCGAGAAGAAGCGCAAGATCATCGGCGACGAATTCATCACCGTCTTCGAGCAGGAAGCCCTTCGCATCGCCGCCACGCAAGGCAGCGTCGACTGGCTCGTCCAGGGCACGCTCTATCCCGACGTCATCGAGTCGCAATCCGTGCGCGGCCCCTCGCAAACCATCAAGAGCCACCACAACGTCGGAGGCCTGCCCGAAAAGATGAACCTCAAGCTCATCGAGCCCCTCCGCGACCTCTTCAAAGACGAAGTCCGCAAAATCGGCCGCGACCTCGGCATGCCCGAAGACATCCTCCAGCGCCAGCCCTTCCCCGGCCCCGGACTCGCCGTCCGCATCCTCGGCGAAGTCACCCGCGACCGCGTCGCTCTGTTGCAGGAAGCCGACGACATCGTAGTCGCCGAAATCAAGACGCGCCGGACTCTACACCAAAATCTGGCAGTCCTTCGCCGTGCTGCTGCCGGTAATGTCCGTCGGAGTCATGGGCGACATGCGCACCTACGCCTACACCTGCGCCATCCGCGCCGTAAACTCCGAAGACGGCATGACCGCCGACTGGGTCGACCTCCCGCACGAGGTCCTCAAGACCATCTCCAACCGCATCGTCAACGAGGTCAAAGGCATCAACCGCGTCGTCTACGACATCACCTCAAAGCCCCCGGGAACGATTGAGTGGGAGTGAGGGTCGCATTATCGTCGGCGAGACTCGGGTTCGCGGAACTGCGCCGAGGCACGTGGTCCGAACCAAATTTCGAGGATGCGCAGAGTGAACTTTCGACAGTTCTTAGTGCGGAAGCTTGTGCGAAGGTGACGCGACTCTGGCAGGCGTTACACGACTCCGCGCTGCTAGGTACTCACGCTCGAGCGGGAAACGGGACCGATGCAGACTAACTCTATCTGGATGCATGAACGATGTGCGGGGCAAGCTCATATTCAGGGATTGGGCTTTCGCGATCGCGATCACCGGATCCCGACGCCGCGATGAAACCTGGATTGCAGTCTGTCGAAAGCTTAGGCTTGGCGGCGCACAGGTCAGATAGCGCGGCAAGAATCCCCGTTGCCGGAGACACCGATGGTCAGTTTTCCGCAGGCGGCCAGTGAAGGCTGACACACTTACATGCCCTGACCCGTTGCGAAGACTAGCTTGCAGTACGAGCATATGGACGCGCACGGCTCGAATCGGCTACTATTCTGCAGCCTGACGGCGGAGTACGCCTCCAATGCGATCAGCTAAAGGCAGATAGAATTCGGATTCTTACAGGGCTATTTGTCGCCTCGAGACGCAGCTGAGGGTATGATTGCCGAGGTGCTTCGCTGAACACTCGTTCACCGTGAACGCTCGCACTTTTGGCTGCCGATACTGGGGATTGCTGCTGTCAACTGTCACGGATTGTCGGTGAAGCAGACTACGCGAAGCTCTATCCGGCCTGAGTCAACATGCACGCTTCCGACCACTGACAGGCACTTGGCATATAGCGGCGAACTTCACCACATCGTCCGTCACCGCACTCGGCACGCGGCTTATGGACAAGCACTTTCGCGGGCTTGGAGTCACAGATGCTCTCGAAACGATTCCCAACTCGCCGAGATGGTGCTTGAACACGAGCCGCTTTGCACGGACAGCTATGCTGTGACAAGGGGTGTGGGCAAGACGCGTGTGAGGGCTGCCACGCGCTACTCAGCATTCGGGCACGCCTTCGGTCCGAGAGCCTTACCGGAGACTTGGGCGAAGTCGCGCTCGACCGTATGAGCGGCTAACCGTCCGTGGTGAATGACGTCCTGACGTACGGAGCTAGATAAGCGTTCCTTCACTGATTGGCGAACTCCGCAGGGTCTGAAGGAGCATATGTGTGGCATGAACTGCCGCAATCCGGGCCTGCTCGGGCGGACCAGGGCACTCCTGGAACAAGCATCAGAAAGATCCGCAGCATCCAGGGACGGCCATAGCGACACTGAGCCACGAAACGGAACGACAGCTCGTAACTGCTGATTCGCTCATCCGCTGTCACGCGGTTCGACCACGAGGAAACATTGGCATTGAAGTTAGCCAGGACGTCCGAAGGCGGAATGCGAAGCTCGAGTCAACGCATTTCGCGATGTCTGCCGCAGGAGCCTGGCTTATTGGACGGAACTTCTAGCCGCGCGGGTGGCCCACCCCGTCAACTTATTCATAAGAATAAACTTACAGGAGAGGGTGGCCCATCCCGCCTTGGCGGGGTGGGGTCTTTCGTCACACCCCCGCGCCGCTCGCCTATCGCGCGCGTCACAAGAACGCCCATCGTTTCAACAAACGGAAGACTCCCTCTGCACGTCTGCCAACGCAACCAACCCAGGCGTCTTACGAACCAGTCGGCTTCGCGGGATTGGCCTTGGCCGCAGCCCGCGCGGCATCAACCTTCGTCAACACAGTCGTGATGTACTGCTTCGCGTCACCCCTCGTCTTAAGGGTGTTGAAATTCGCAACGATAGCCGCTGTCTCCGCATCGCTTCCTGAAGAAAGCTCAATTTCTGTTTTCAGCGCGATAAAAAGAAATCCCGGCAGGTTTCCTTCTTCCGGCAGAGGCTCCAAGTCGATTGCAGCCTGTTGCGCACTGGTAAGAGGAGGCTGTGGGGCCACGGTTGCCGGGTTGTTCAGCGTGGTTGGGCAGTCTGTCCTGAGAGTGGGCGAAAGTAAGTGCAGTAGGTTCGACGCCTGCGCATCTCTTTGTGTTAACGGCGCAAAGCCAAACAGGTTCTCGACGGTCGCCAGAATGGAGGAGTGATCAAAAAGCGTGTCATTGACACCCGGCTGGATGTAGGGAGAAATAACCACTGCAGGGACCCTCACTCCATACGTGTCAAACTTAAAACCGTATCGGTTCAACCCTCCTCCCGGGGGATTGTCATTAGGGGGAGGGGCTGCCTCCGCAGGCGTTTTGTGATCATAGAAACCTCCGTGTTCATCATATGTGATGATGAGCAGACTGGAGTTCCAAACTGGTGAATTGCGAATCGCTTCATATACATATTTGATCAGTGCTTCTCCCCCGGCAATACTATCTTTCGGATGTTGTGAAGACCCGTTCTTATAGCTGGAAGTAATATCTCCGTAGTTTGGTTCGATGAAGGTGTAGCTCGGATAGGGACCCTGTAAATCTTTCGGAAACGAATCAAGGGAATCGACGTCAAAGATCAAACTCACATCTTGAAGTGAGGCAACCTGCGCAATCGAGCCGGCCTTCGTACCAGTTGTGTCGATGTATGCACGCCATGAGCGCAATGCCTTGATCATCACTTGAAAGATGGACTGATTGGGGTAATGGAAGCCGTTTGAGTGCGCTGGATTGTTGGGCGCCAGCCATTTCGCCATCTCCGGTTTACCTGGGCTGTGATCAAGGCCGTTGGACGAGGCCCCGTGCACGAAGAAGCGGTTTGGCCATGTGGGACCCGGCAGGGACGAATACCATTGGTCGCACACCACAAATTCCGTGGCCAACTGATAAAGCACCGGCAAAGCCGTAGCAGTGGGAAAACACTGCATGATGTCGCCAATATCGGCCGACGACGGAATCGGGCCCTCAGTGGTCGTTGTGGCGTAATTGCTCGCGAATCCGGAGTTATTGATAGCAGGATATGGCTGCCCGTGCTTCCAACTTGCGGGGGCCAATCCGGTGAATTGTTGCATTACATCGAGAAATTCATGACCCGGATCGGTAGTCATGCTGGGTTGTGCCTTGTTGCCAACATAATATGGCGTACCGTTGTAGCTGTTGTACATGGTGTCGGTAGCAGCATCGATGCCATCAATGCCTGACATGGCAAGCATGTTATCGAACGAATGATTTTCGAGCATCAGCACAAATACATGGAAGATCGGGTAGTTAATGAGGAACGTGAAGTTGTTCTTGAAGACGCCGCCTAGAACCAGGGACGGCATTCCCGGGCATTGCAGCGTAGGCACATGCCCGTCGTAGGAGACGCAGCTGCCTCCGATCCACCAGTTATTGCCGCCCACGTAGCTGCCCTGGCCAAGATAAATGCTAAGGATCTGTTGACCCGATGGGGTTTGAATCGACAATTGCACCTCAAAAAAGAAGTTCAGCTCGCTCGGCTGGCTGTCTCCGCCCCGCGGGTTGCAGACGAATTCGTGGGCGCTGCCCCCTGTCAATTGGTTGAAGACATTGGCGACCGCGGAGGTTTTGCTTCGCCCAGCATCAAGGTTGATCGTAAACACGCCGGCGCCATTGGAGGAGACAGTCGGCGGACCCGAGCATGGCTGCTTTGCCGTGATTCCGACTCCATACTGATTGATCACGCTCGGGTTGATGCTGCCGGGGATGGCGATAGGCACGATGTCCTGAATAGTCCCTGTGCCGTCAGTGATGATGACGCTATTGGAATGCGTGGATGCATCAGCCGGGCCTGAGCCGGTATCGGGAGCGGACATTGTGGTTCTCCTCGGCCGGGCCCAACTCCTTCCGGCGAGCGGCGCTGCGATGTTGGTGTTTGCGGGGGTGGAATCGAAGCTCTAGCGGGACGTGGCCAATGTAGCCTCTGGTGCAGCCAGAAAACGGCAGCGCTGTTTCGTCCCATCCTCCAACTTCGTTGGCGATCTCCGTGTTCGTGCTGATGCGAATGGACAACCACCTCCGATCGGGCTGGTTGTGTTCATGTATGCGAAGGGTCCATTGTGCTCTTGGATGCCAGGTGGCTTTTTCGTATCGCGCAACTATGAAGGCAAGGGCCGAACGCGTCAAGGCCACTGAAGTGGCGGATGGCTGGTGCCCACATCTCCCGCGGCTGGCCCACCCCGTTCACTTATTCATAAGAATAAACTTACATGAAGGGGGCGTGAGGCCTCGCTCATACCCTGCACCGCGCCAACTCCCCAGCCCGCGGGGCGACACAATCGTAGCCCGGCACGTGAGGGCGGGTGGCCCAGTCAAGGCATCATCGCCCTAAAACTATCAAGTCGGGTGCCCCATTCAAGGACGCGAAGCGGCCTTGAGTGGGGTTTTTCGTGACGGCATCGCTCATGCCGCGCATCGAGCGAGATTCCCAGCCCGCAGGGCGGCACAATCGTAGCCCGGCACGTGAGTGCCGGGGAAGCGTCCAAAATCCCCGAGTCCCGCAGGGACGGCACAATGGCGCATCCCTTACAATAGTGGTAGAGAGGCCAAATGAGCTTGGATACGGTACAGAAAATTGAACGCGCAATAGGAGCGTTGTCGCAGCGCGAGCTCCAAGAGCTGTACGCATGGCTCGATCTGCACTGCCCGCAGCCCATTGACGCGCAGCTTCAAGCCGATCTTGTTGCGGGACGCATCGACGACCGCATCAGTCGCGCGGTGGCCGACCACCAAGCCGGAAAAACACAACTCCTTTAGGCCCGCTTCATGGTGCACCGCGCAAACCCTGATTTTTGGAACGATTATCATGCGCTGCCCGCCAAAATCCGCGCCCGGACCGACAAGCAATTCGCATTGCTGAAAGCCAACCCGCAACACCCCTCCCTGCACTTCAAAAAGCTTGGCGAGCGAAATGGGCAGGAAATTTGGTCGGCGCGAGTGACGCTGAAATACCGCGCTCTGGCTGTCAAACTCTCAGATGAGTTCGTATGGTTCTGGATCGGCGAACATAACGTCTACGACACAAAAACTTCATGATACCCTCCGCCGTGAACTCCGAAGACGGCATGACCGCCGGCTGGGTCGACCTCCCGCACGAGGTGCTAAAGACCATCTCCAATCGCATCGTCAACGAAGTCGAAGGCATCAACCGCGTGGTGTACGACATCACCTCCAAAACACCGGACACGATTGACTGGGAATAAGCTGCTTCCGGCGGAGTGAGATCGCCTAACCACCTCTTGTATTGACGTTGGGTGGAATCCCCGCTCCCCGCCCCCCATTTCGGCAGGGAATGAAGTGTTCTACGCCGCTCTACCGCAATTACGGCGACAAGGGTGGGGCACCGCGACCCAAACCTGTTAGTCAACAGGGACATTGAGTCAGCGTAGAAACGTCTGCCGGGTGACAGACGACATGTTCAAGCGCATGTCCAGCGAATCGGCGGCCGATCCGGGATGACTAGCTCAACCAGCTTCGGATGTCATCCTCACTGGGTACTCGGCCCTTTGATTTGACAACTCCGTTTACCGCGACGGCAGGTGTCATTAGTATCCCCGCTTTGGCCATCTCCGCGAAATCGGTGGCGTGAATCACGGTTGCCTCAACGCCGGACTGTTCCAGGACATGGCGGACGCGCTTTTCGGTTTCTTTGCATTTCGCACAACCGGGTCCATACACCGTAATGTTTAACATGAGTTCCTCGTTTACATGATCAGATTGAAGATGTATCCAACGATAAGAATCCCTACTGCGACGACTCCAACAAATACGGCAATCAACTGCGGCCTGAGTACTTTCCTGAGAATGATCGTTTCCGGCAGTGAGAGGCCGATCACCGACATCATGAATGCCAACACGGTACCCAGCGCAGCGCCTTTTCCGAGAAGTGCCTGAACGATGGGAATTATGCCGGCGGCGTTCGAGTACATCGGGACCCCGATCAACACCGCAAGCGGCACCGACCACCAGGCGCTCTTACCCATGATCGATGCCATGAAGTTCTCCGGAACGTAGCCGTGGATCCCCGCGCCCACCGCTATTCCAGCCAGCACGAAAGGCCACACCCTTCCCACGATGTCTCGCACCGCTTCTTTACCGGCGCTTAATCGGTCGCCCCAGGAAAGGGCGTCTTCCTGCTCGCTGTCCGCTCCCAGTTGTGTCGCGTAAACCCATGGCTCAACGAACCGCTCGAGTTTTAGGCGTCCGATCGTCCATCCTGCAACGATCGCTATCGCCAAGCCCATCCCGGCGTATATCGCGGCCACCTGCCAACCGAAGAGGCCGAATAAAAGAACCAGTGCGACCTCGTTCACCATTGGAGCCGAGATCAAGAATGAAAGCGTAACGCCGAGCGGCACTCCAGTGGTCACGAAGCCGATGAAGAGCGGCACTGCGGAGCACGAGCAGAACGGCGTCACCACGCCCAGCAGGGCCGCCAGCACATTGCCGACGGACTCGCGCCTCCCGGCCAGCATCGCTCGCGTCCGCGCTGGTGTAAAGAACGAACGGATGATGCCGACACCGAAGACCACCAGCGCCAGTAGCATCAGCACTTTCGGTACTTCGAAAAGAAAGAACTCAACCGCGGAACCAAGATGGGTCGTTCGGTCGAGACGAAGGACTGAAGCCGTCAGCCATGCGGCGCCGGGCTGAAGCTCGCGGTAAACCAGCCACCACGCCACGGCGCCAACAGCGACGCAAGCCCAAGTCAAGTACAGCTTCGCGCCCCCGGAACGAAGTGGTACGGCGGCACCCACCCTGTGATCTGTGCTTGCCTCAGGGGGTTTAACTTCAGTCTGCATCACCCTCGCCTGCTTTCAGAAATCAGTTCGCCAATCGGAGAACTGGTCTCAACTACGTACTCCGAGACGCCGCTGCCCTCGACCGTGTCAGCGCAGAGTAGGGTCTCCATTCGCTGACCGTGCATGAGCTGTTTTCGATTGCTTCCTTGAGCTTTTGCGAGTCTTCCACGAGAACTGCGGAGGATTTGAAAACATCACGCAGGAATCCATACAGGGTCTTGTTCACTCCTCCGTATGGCTGCGCCAACTGGTAGTACATCCGCGCGCCCTCGCGGCGATCCAGCACCAGCCCCGAATTCTTCAAGTAGGTCAGGTGGCGGGACACATTTGGCTGGGACGACTCCAGCACGTACTGGATGTCGCAGACGCACAACTCCCCGTGAATCAGCAGGTTTAGAATTCGAAGACGCGTCTGGTCCGCCAATCCCTTAAACAGTTGTTCCAAATCCCTCATGCGGAATCTCCTGTTCTGATTCTATCAGCGTCTATGCGTATGCACATAAACGTATACATGTATTATAGAATGCGCGCTGTGACGCAGGACACACTTGATCGTGACTTGGACTGATGAGAGAACCGTGTCGGCTCTGATGCGGGCGGGTGGCCAACCCAGCTAACTTATTCACAAGAATAAACTTACATGAGAGGGTGGCCCATCCCGCCTTCGTTTTGCGGGGTGGGGACTTTCGCCACATCCTCGCGCCGCTCTTCTCTAGCGCCCCGGGCGCGCCATAAGAAAGCCCAGCGTTTCAACGCTGGGAAGGAGCGTTGAAAAAATCTTCAAGTCCCCCGGGGACGACACAACCGCAGCCCGGCCCGTCATCGCCGCGATGGCTGTCTTCAATTGAACCAACGCCTGATCCCCTCGAACCAAGTGTCTGGGCGGCTTCCAACTCCGCCCTCTACCCGAACCTTAAGTCGTTCAAGGTCCTGGCTGAATTCCGAGCAGGACTGGTATCGCGATTCTCTCTGCTTGGCCAATGCCTTGTCGAAGACCCGTTGCAACTCCGGCAAATGAAGGTCGCGCGCTTGTTGTGACCGTGGTGGCGGGTCGTGCAGTATGTGTCGGACCACATCAGCAGTGCTCGTAGCCCCAAACGGCGTTCTGCCCTCTACCAATTCGTAGAAAGTACAACCCAGACTGAAGACGTCCGCCCTTCTATCGACTACCTCACCTTGAATCACTTCCGGCGACAAATATGCGACCGTAAAGCCAGGATGTAGGGCCGTTGGATCCCCTAATTCACCAAGATTGGGCGTCAACCCGATTAGCTTCGCCGTGCCGTCTTTCGACACAAAAATATTCGCAGGCTTCACGAGTAAGTGCACGATGTCGTGGTCATGAACAAATTGCAGCCCGCCAGCTAATTGGCGGATGATCGCAATCCGCTGCTGCAGGCTCAACCGTGTGCCGGCCGCAATGACCTTAGCCAGTGGCTCGCCGTCGAGTAACTCCATCGCCAGGTAGGTCATTCCATCGCATTCGCCAACGTCGTATGCAACTACAAGGTTCGGGTGAGTCAGCGAAGCGTAGCGTCTCACTTCGCGGAACCATCGTTCGCGTGCTTCAGGCGTTCCTTCGAGCAACTGCCACACCTTAAGCGCGACCAGGCTATCGACTACAGGATCGCGCGCTTTGTAAACCACGCCCATCCCGCCGTATGCGATGACGTCGATGATCTCGTAGCGTCCGATTCTCTTCGGTAGTGCCATCGCTTCCCCGTCGTTCGGGTGAGAGTCTACGCCGGCGCGCGAGGGCGTGGCCCAGTCAACGCTTCATCGCTCCCAAATTACCCGGTCGGGTGCCCCATTCAAGGACGCGCAGCGGCCTTGAGTGGGGTTTTTCGTAAGCATCGCTCAGATCGCCCATGGAGCCCCCGAGGGGAGACACATTCCCGACTGCTTAGTTGCTGGCGGTCGCGCTAGGGAAATAACGTCGCAGCACTACGGTATTCGCCGTATGTACCTGTCGACGGACTTCACTTAATTTGTTGGTATCGGAGCTTGACTCCGGACTGGAGTAGTGGCAGCATATAGGCCTGCTTCGTCTAGTTTGCTTAGCCTGCAAGATTTCCTAGGAACGTACCCCCGGTCAAGTTGTAAACCTCTTCGTCTATCGGCCCCCCGAGATACAGTTATGGAGGTGCAGTCGTGAAGCTGCGATTTTCGCTGATAGCTGGATTGGTTGTTTGCCTAGCCGTCGTTGTGTCCACAGCTTTTGCCGGTAGTATCCCCGTCGCAAACTATTCCTTTGAGACGGCCCCCGCCTTTAACAACTTCTGTGGTGGTTCATGTGAATATACCACCGGGCTGCCGGTGCCGAGTTGGAACTCCACCGGAGCCACCGGTCAGTGGATTACGGGTGGTTACGCTGGGAATCCGCCGGCATTCGACGGAAGCGTGCTTGCCTACAGCAACGGGGGCACACTATGGCAAGATGTGGCGACAGCTACAGCCGGAGCAACGTACACGTTACAGGTAGAGATTCTGCATCGGACGGACTTGCCCATGACCGGCATCGCCCAGCTTGAGATCGGCGGAGGTGTCGTGGCGACAGCGACCGGAACCGACATGGGACCGGGTACGTGGTCAGATTGGACAGCGACTTACACGGCCACCGCTGCTGATGCCGGTAAGACGCTGACAATCCTGCTGACCTCGACGGGTGGCCAGGGCGACTGGGACGATGTTCGCCTGGACAGCAACGCTGTGCCTGAACCTGCCAGCATGTTGCTGCTTGGTTCCGGATTGCTTACCGTTGCATTGGCCGCTCGCCGGCGCCGGTCGCGCTAGTCGCTAGGTTCGAAATTCACCGCGAGTGCTGATGGGATTCGCGGGTCGCCCGCCGTTGCCTGAGGTTGGCAATTGTGGCATCTCGCCGTTCTTCCTCAGCGCCCGCTGGCGCGCCTTAAGTAAGAAAGCCCAGACCGTCGCGGCGAGCTGGGAAAGCGCCGGAAGAATCACACATGTCCCCAGAGACGAAATAGTCAGGAATGTCTTGCGCTTTTCACTAACAACTATCCACTAACCACTAGCCACTGCCGAGCGGGGTTTTTCGAGAGGCCTCGCTCGTGCCGCGCCTCGAGCGAGGTTCTCAGCCCGCACGGCCGCACAACGGTCGCCCGGCACGCGAGTGCCGGGAACGCGCTGGGGCACACGAATCTACACTCGCCCGTACCTCAACTATTGCTTAGGCTGGGGCGTGACGGTGGTCGTCGACGTGGTGTCCTTCTTCACTTCTGGCGGCGGCGCGATCGTGGTGGTCGTGGTGTCGGTCTGCTTCACCTGCGGCTGGGGGGTGGTTGTCGTGGTCGTCGAATCGGTCTGCTTCACCTGCGGAGCCGCCGGCGTAACCGACACGTCCGTGGTCCGAGTGGTTTCGGCCTGCGTCGGCAACGTCGGATCCTGAGTGCTCGTGGTGGTCGTGCTCTGCGTCTGAGCGGCAGGCGGAGTCTGCGTTGTCGTGGTGGTGGATTGTGTGCTGCTCTGGGCCATTACCGACAGCGACAGGGCAAGCAAGCTGATCGTAGTCAGGGCAACACCAAATAGCGTCTTAGATTTCATTCGATTCTCCTTTGTCACGTTGGACAGTCATCATCGTATGGTTTCCACCACTACGAATCTGCTCACTATTGCTCGCTGTCCTGACAAGGTGCCCCGGGCGGCCTGATTTTGGCCAGGTGGGGCTCACGATTTTTACCGGCAACTATCCACTATCCACTAACCACTTTCTTACCCGTCGCATCCCACCGCGAACCGCAACGCCGCGCAAACTTCCTTCATCCGCGCCGCGCTCAACTGTGCCACTCGTTTTCCCAAACGTGCTTGCGAGACGGTAACGGTATTGTGCAGATTCACGGCACACGGAGACTTCATACCGTCGTCTTCCCTCAAGGCAACCTCAGAGGGCACGCCTCGAATGGTCGTCGTGATCGGAGCTACCGTCACCGTCGCCAGGTACTCAATCGCGCTGTTTCGTGTCAGCACCACGACAGGTCGCTTCTTGTCAGGAGGGGCAAAGTTGTAGAGTCGAACATCCCCCCGCTCTATGCTTCCGGCCACGCCGCCTCCGCTTCCCACCGCAACGCTTCATCCCGTCCCATCGGCGCGCGGGCATACCCTCGGCGGTCTCGCTCTTCGAGTCCCCGCACCTCAAGCCGCTTAAGATGTTCCCGCAGCGCCTCGCGCACCAGCGCGGAACGGTTCCGTTTGGTCCGCCGCGCCGCCTGGTCGGTGGCCTTCAGGAGCTCTGCTTCCAGCACGATCTGAATCGTTTCCATGTGTGGAGTATACTCCACAGTAAAATCCACAATCAAGCATCCACCGCGTGACCTGTTCGTCATGTGTGGCCCACATATTCCTGATCTTGGAATATGTGGGGCTTTCCCAACCACCGCGCGACTCCTTCCAAATTCTTCCCATTTCGGGAAATTTGGTTACCTTCGTAACATCGCCCTGCATTTTCCCTCTCGCATTTCCCGCGCACATGAACTTATCCTGAATGATTGACCCTGCGGAGGTCTCAATGAATTCGCGCTTGATCATCCGTCTCTGCCGCCACACTTTTTCTGACGGCCACCACTGCCACGGCCCCGCCGTCCGAGGACGCGCCTGTTGCCGCCATCATCTCGACGCCCGCACTCGCCTCCACAACATAGCTCGTGCCCGCCGCCTCTCCTCCTTCGCGCGGCTTCGCGTGCCCATGACCCAGCGCGACATCGCTACCAACCGTGTCGAGATCCATCGCGTCATCAACACCGGCGCTGTCGATTTCGCCACCGCTCGAATGATGCTCTGGGCCATGGATCTCGCCGCCGCCACCTTCCCAGCCAAGCCCGACCAACAGGTTCGCCGCCCCAGTAACCCTAATGTTTTCTATTACGTACCTGTAACTCCTTTGTTTTCCGGAAGCTGTACCGAAAACCACTCACAAGTGCCTGAAAACACAAGGAGGCAGGGGAGGGGGGCACACCTCAAGGTCGACCGGGCAAATCTCCGCCCTTCAGGAAACGGGACGGAACTCTAAAAGTGCGACTTGTGGATGGGGAAGGCGTTTGATCACCAAGGAGTAATTCAGCCGCGAAACGGCGTTCGTCGTTTCATAGCAGGATCTTTAGGACCGGAAAGCAGAACACGAAATGAGAGTCCCGCAGTTGAGTTTTATGATTTTCACTGACAACTGACGACTGACAACTGACGACTGGTGCCTGAGCATCATGCTAGATTCGAGAGAAGGTGACATCTGTGAGTGATTACAGCCTTCGACGGACGCGCCGCTGGCTTCGCATCGCTGGCGCCATAGTCGCCTTTGCGCTGGTCTTTCGCCGCGACGCCGGCCAAGGCCCAATCGCAATCCCCCAGCACGCCTCCTTGCTCCGATGGGCTTCCCCATGTAACAAAAGACAACCAGCCGAAGCTGCCTCCATGTCCGGAACCGCCGGACGACGACTCTGCATCCTGCCGACTCCCCGCTCCCGTCTCTTCGCTGCCTTCCTCCGCACCCTTGATCGACCGGGCCCGCGAGGCGGCGCTCCAGTTTTCACAGAAGCTTCCCAACTTTATTTGCCAGGAGTTCATGGCGCGGTTTACCCAGCAAGGCCGCGGGCAGAAAGTGCCCCAGGACATGGTTTCGGCTGAAATCATTTACGAGGACGGGAAGGAAACTTATCGCAACGTGAAGATCAACAATCGCCCCACCGACAAGCACCTGCAGGATATCGATGGGTCCTGGTCCACCGGAGAATTTGCCTCCGCTCAGTTGGACCTTTTTGACCCCGCTTCGAAGGCGCAGTTCAGTTCCGGCCGTTCGTCTACCGTTTCGGGGATTCGTGCCCAGGTTTACGACTTTCAAGTGCGCACTGAAAATTCAAACTGGAGGATGCAGGTCGGCTCTCAGACTGCGATTGCGGCTTACATCGGCTCCGTATGGGTCGATCTCAATACCGCGCGCGTTCTGCGCATCGAGAGGCAGGCCCGCGACATACCGTCAGATTTCCCCATCGATGCGGTCGAGTCCGCGATTGATTATTCGTACGTGATGATTGAGGGGAAATCGTTTCTGCTTCCCGTCCATGCCGAGAGCTTGGGTTGTCAGCGGGGTAGCAGCTTCTGCACCCACAACGTCATTGACTTCCGCAACTATCACGAATTCAAAGGCGACATCAAGATTATTCCTTGATTTCGCTCGGATCTCTCAGGCAAAGTTGACTCGATTTGAAACTGCTACAACTACTCGGCTCCTTTAAGCACGAGTTGGTCGGCCTTCGAAAAGGCGTGCGCCTGGATCATCGTTGTGCTGAGAAGAGACGTCAGCCCCGACGAAGCCAGAATCATCGCAATCACCACAAACTGATAGATCGCTGCATACAGCGGACGCGCTCCCGACAGCAACATTCCAGTCATCAGCCCGGGAATCCACACAATGCCAAGCGACCGCAGATTGTCGATCGCAGGAATAAGCGAAGAATGGATGCTGGTCTCGGCGTAGCGTCCAACGGTCGCTTGCGGCGTGGCCCCCAGCGCCAGGGCGGTTTCGATCTCTCCCGTGTGGGCGAGCACCTCGGAGCGGAAGCGATTCAGCGCCAGTCCATTGGTGTTCATGGCGTTCGCAATGATCATGCTTCCCACCGGAATCAGCGAAGTGATTGCAGTGTCGATCACTCCTGCCCACGTCATTACGGCGGTCACCAACCCGGCTCCTGCCGCGATCGAGTAGGTTGAGATCTTCGCTGCACCAGGAATATTCTTGGCCCGCTTCGCCGAGATCGATCCCGCAGCCAGCACCATGCCTGTTAGCAGGAAAACACTGCTCCAGCGTGGGGCCTTGAGCAGCAACGCCAGCACGGAGCCAACCGCGACAATCTGCACAATGCCGCGTAATAAAGCGATCGCGGCGTCGCTCTCCAGGTGAATGTTGCGGCGCCGAGCAAGAAGTATCACCGCCAGCGCAATCAGCGACGCAATAGCTGCCTGCGCCAGTCCGAGCGCAATCTCAGAACTAAACATTGACTTAAGCACCCAGCACCTCCTTTGTGGCCCCGCTCTGGACCAACCGCCCGCCTTCCATGACAATCACGCGCTGGCACAATCGGCGCGCCTGTTCGCGATCGTGCGTCACCATCACGCAGGTCAGTCCCGCATCGTTCACCAATGCCCGAACCAGCCCTTCGATGCCGGACTTCGACTGCTCATCCAGCGCCGAAGTCGGCTCGTCGAGCAGCAGGATTTCCGGCCGGTTGGCGAGCGTCCTCGCCAGAGACACTCGCTGCTGCTCACCGCCGGACAGCACCGACGCGTCTTGCGCCGCGAATCCCGGCAGCCCTACTCGCTCCAGTAAGCGGGCGATCTCGTCCTCGGGTAGCGTTTCTCCCCTCTGCGCCGGACCGAACCTCAAGTTGTTCGCCACATCTCCTGGGAACAGAAACGGACGTTGCGTTACCATTCCGACCCGGCGGCGCAATTCCCGCGGCGGCAGTTGACGATAGTCAAGACCGTCAAGGAAAACCGTGCCGCCGCTCGGTTCGTCCAGCCGGTTGAGCAGCCGCAGTAGCGAACTCTTGCCCGACCCGCTCGGCCCGACAATCCCGAGCAATTCGCCCGTTCGCACCTCGAACGAAATGCCCCTGAGGATGCTCTTGCCTCCGACCACGCGGCCGAGGTTCTCTGTCCGCAAGATCGCTGCGGAACGTTGGGGATCTTCGGCAGCGCTCATGGCGTGAGGTGCCCGTAATAGATTCTGGTCTTGTACTTCAGGATGACGCGACCACCCTGCTCGTACTGCTCGAAGAGAAGAGGTAACGCCTCCAGCATCCTCTCGGCCTGCGGGCCTTCGCGAGGTGCGTACGATGACGACATCAGCCTCCCGCGCAGCCCATCGAGATCAAAGGTCTGTTCCGTATCCTGGACGATGACGTTCATCCGGTCGGGCGAGTAAAAGCGCTCCAGCGCACTGTAGTTGGCAACCTTGTTGTGCGCCACTGTCGTGTAATCCGTCGAATAGCGTACAAGGAATTCTTCATACGACCGTAAGAACGGTGTCGCCTCAGTGTCCCGGTCGTGCCAGACGAGCACAACCCAACCGGCGGGTCTGACAATCCGGGCGAATTCCCGGCGTGCGTCATCCGGCTTGAACCAGTGAAACGCTTGCCCGGCAATCACGAAGTCAGCACATTGCGCCGGCAGCGTCGTCGCTTCCGCTGAGCCGTCGATCATGCGGAACGGCGCAAAGCTCGACAGGTACTCTTCGCCGGCCCGCCGCATCTGGGCATTCGGTTCGACACCGACGACGGTATTTCCGGCGTCCAGAAAGATGAGCGCGAGCAGTCCCGTGCCGCATCCGACATCCACGATCGTGTGCTCTGGCTGCAGACCACATGCTTCTCGGAGCGCTGCGACCACATCCCGGGAGTAATGCGGGCGGTACTTAACATAGTCATCGACGCGGTCGGAGAACCGTTCCGTGGGTGCAGACTTGGGGCCTGACATGCGTGTATCTTATCGTGAGTCATGCACCGCAAGGCACAAGACAAGGTACCGCTGGCCGTCGCAATTGCAGCCGCCATCCGGGCCATTCCCCGTGGCAAGGTCAGCACCTACGGCGCGGTGGCGAAGGCGGCTGGCTATCCCCGCTGCGCCCGCCACGTCGCCAGGGTCCTGCAAACCGTTCCGGGCCTCCCGTGGCAGCGGGTATTGGGTTCGGGAGGACGTATCTCGCTTCCCGGCGAGTACGGCTTTGAGCAGCGCTTCCTCTTGCAGGCCGAAGGAGTGCGGTTCAAAGGTAAGTCTGCCGATATGGCCAGCTTCGAGCACAAGTTTCTCCGGCCCCGGTCGTCAAGTCGGGCAGGGGCAAGATAGCGGCGTTCCTTACGCAAAAGTTGTATTGCTGGCTGCAACGACCCTGCTTCCCAAGCACCCCGCTTTGCCCTAGAATCATGTAGGAACGGATATTTCCTAGCTTTCGTATGCAGGCATTTTCCTCGAAGACGTTTGGTGTTACCTTCGCACTGTTCTGTTTGACAGCAGGACTCTCTGCGCAGCGGTACACCGGCCACGATCACGCGGTCTTTCATCGTCCGCCGGCAGCAGGAAAACATCAGTCAACTCAGGCTCCAACAGGATCCAAGGCCCCGGCCAAGAGTGCTCCCGCTTCGGCGACGCCGCAACCGGTTCCGCGCGACTCGGCCCCTCCTATGTCGCAGCCCACTTTGCGTCAGGCGCCAGGGTTGTCATAAGTTTAAGTTCCAACGCCTTTCACCCCGCAAGCGCGGACCGCCAACCCGCTTCCAGCGTCTTGCGCGCAGTCGCCAAAAATTAACATTCCTCTTACACCGCAGCCTAGTAAGATATTGACCTATGCAGGATAAGCCTCTTCAAATTGAACGTGTGGATGACTCGGGCGGAGCTAGTGTCATTTTCCGCCTGCACGGCCCGCTGTTGCTGGGTAACTTCTTCAGCTTCCAGTCACTGGTGCGGAGCGATCAGTCCAAGCTGTTGATCGTGGACATGGCTGACGTGCCCTACATCGACTCGGCCGGCATTGGCTGCCTCGTCGGTGCGCATGTATCGCGCGAACACTCTGGCCGAAAGCTGGTCATCGCGGGTGCGACCGAGCGCCTGCTCAATATGTTGAAAGCGACGAAGGTTGACCAGTTGTTTGCCTTCTCGCCGACGGTGGATGAGGCAATCGCCAAGGCGTAACCTCAAACCTGCAATTCCGATTCATTCGCTCGAGTCCAACTTCAGGGTCTCGATCACTTTCCGTACGTCGGGCTCCTCGACGGCCCGGATTGCCTCCAGTGCTGGTCCCTTGAAGGGCGGGTGAAGAATCGCCCGTCCTTCCACAGAAACCCCCAGATCGATGCCGTCGACGGTGAGATCGTGCAAGATAGGCGATTCTTTCGCCAATCGTTCGGCAGTGAACCATGCCGCTTGGCGCGCCAGTCCGATATTGAAGTTGATGACGGTCGTCTCCGATTTCAGTCCGACCTGCGACAACGTATTGACCAAAGGCGAGATCGTCGACATCTCTGCCTCGACGGCTCCGACTTGCGCTGCCAGCACCGTGTTGATCATGTCGAAATCGGACTTCAGCCCTTCAATGCTGTCGCCCGGGCAAACTTGCGCCGAAGCCACTCCCAAGTCCAAATTGATGTGAGCGTTCATTCCCGCGAGCAGGTGCTGCAAGACAATCCGGCTGTTATCGGTACAGGCATCGAAGGCGACCTTCCAGCAGCGGCTGGGATTTTGGGTTGCCTGGTATGCCGCCAGCGCATCGAGATAGCGGCTGGCGAACACCACATCCAGCTTTTCCATGCGTGGACCGTCGGAGAATTGATTACTGGCGATTCCTTCCTTCACGGCCCGCGTTACCCGACGATACAGCGTGGCGAAGTAACCGATCCGGCTGCGTTCGTCCCATGCGCGCTGGATAATCGCGTCCAGCGCGGCGATGACTTCGTCGATGGTCTGAAGTGGCATGACGCGGATGGTATCAGACACCTCGCCCCGAGTCCGCGAGAAATTCAGCGCTACGGAGTAACCGATATGGTCTGGCCAGAGTAGGTCACGGTCTTGTCGCTATGTTCCGTTGGGCCGATTCCTGCTCCGTGATTTTCTGCCACAAACACAATCCGAAATGTCCGGTTCTGCAACATTCCGGGGAACGAGCCTTTACGTTCGCCAATCGTCAGTGTGTGGGTAGCTTCGTTCCATGCGATGGGGATCGTGGCGAACACGCCCTTTTCGTAGTTGTAGCCGTCGTTCTCGTCCTCGTAGAGCGTGAAGGCTCCGTCAGCTCCGCGATAAACCCGAAGCTCGATCGGGTCGGCCGGCTTCTCGGCGGCATACTGCACGTCGGGCCCCATCGGGATGATCGATCCTGCGCGCACAAAGAGCGGCATGCGGTCGAGTGGAGCCGTAGCAGTCGATCGTGCTTCCGCCCTCGATCTTGCGGCCCGTCCAGAAGTCGATACCATGGCTCTTCGGGAGGTACATGCGTCGCGTGGTCGCGCCCGGCTCGGTAACGGGAGCGACCAGCAACGCCGGGCCGAACATGAACTCGTCGCCGACATTCTGGGCGCGCGGGTCAGTGCGGAAGTCCATCGCCAGCGCGCGCATCGGCGTGTAGCTCTCGCTCGTGACCTTCCACGCCATCGAGTAGATGTAGGGCATCAGGCGGTAGCGCAGGCGGTCGTAGCTGACGAGGATCTTCTGCGCCTCGGGGCCGTAAGCCCACAGTTCGTTCTGGTCGTTGGTGCGCGTGCCATGTACGCGGAAGATCGGGGCTGAACGTGCCGAACTGAAACCAGCGAACGAACAGCTCGCGATAAGCCGGATCATCTGGATTGCCGCTGACGAAGCCACCGATGTCGGTGGTCCAGTAGGGAAGGCCGGAGAGCGAGTAATTCAATCCGGCGGGAATCTGGCGCTGGAAGGTGATCCAGTCGGAGTTGATGTCGCCCGACCAGGCGGTGGCGGCATTGCGCTGGCTGCCGGCGAAGGCCGAACGAGTGAGGATGAACACGCGCTTCTTGTCGGTAGCGGCGCGCTGCCCCTCGTAAACCGCCGTGGTCGTCATGAGCGGGAAGAGGTTGACGTAGCGGTTGCCGCTGCCGATGGCCAGCTTGTGATTGAGCTGGATGTTTTCTTCGCGGCCCTCGGTTTCCGGCTCGGTGGTGTCGAGCCACCAGGCGTCGATGCCCAGCTTGAACAGCCCGTCATTCATGAGCTGCCAGTAGTACTTGCGGGCGTCGGGGTTGCTGGCGTCGTACACCGCCATCTTGTCCTTGTGGTAGGGAGGCTTGGCCACCACGGTCTTGTCGATGAACCAGCCGTTCTTGTCCATCGTGTCGTAGGCGGTGGAGCCCGGCTCGAAGAACGGCCACACGGAGATCATCAGGTGGAAGTTCTCGCGGTGCAGCTGGTCGATCATGCCCTTGGGGTCGGGATAGTTCGTGTTGAAGACGTGGTCGCCCTTGCGGTTCCACCAGAACCAGTCCTGCACGATGTTGTCGATGGGAATCTTTAGGTCGCGGTACTTCTGCGCGACGGCCAGCAGTTCGGCCTGTGACTTGTAGCGGTTCTTGCATTGCCAGAAGCCGTAGGCCCACTTGCCGAACATCGGCGCCGCGCCGGTCAGCTCGCGGTAGCCGGCGATGACCTTGTCGAACTCGGGGCCGTAGAGGAAGTAGTAGTCGATGGTGTCGGCCACTTCGGAGCTGACATACAGCGCGTGCACGAAGCGGTTGTTGAAGCGGCTGCGCGACGGGTTGTTCCAGTAGAGGCCGTAGCCCAGGCTGGAGACCATCAGCGGAACGGCGATGCTGGTGTTGTCCTGCGAGAGGTCGACCGACTCGCCGCGATAATTCCACACGCCGGCCTGATGCTGGCCGAGTCCGTAGAGCGCTTCGCTAGAGCCGTAGCCGCCCAGCGTCATGTAATCTTCGGCGCGATAGGTCTTCTCGCCGTTGACGGTGACGGGCGTCATCGTCTTGGAGTCATCATGCAGCAGCACGTGGCCAGCGGCGTCGCTGTAGGTGATCGCGCCGGTCTTGCGGTCAACCGCGACTTTGACGGCAGCAGTGCTCAGGCCGACCGAGTCGGCGGAGTCGTCCAGCTTCCAGTCTGACTGCGGCCATGAGGTCTTGAGGATCACCGGGTTCGGCTGGTCGGGAAAGGCGTCGGTCGGCGAGTAAGTCAGGTGGAGGATTGCCGGGGAGCAGACCTGCAGCTTGAGAGTCCCGACCTTCTGGTGGATGAGAACTCCGTCGGACACCTTTTCGACGCTGGCGACCGGGTTGGGAGCGGTCCACTGTGCGAAGGCAAGCGTGGCAAACAGTAAGGGAGCGACCAGCACCAAAGCAGGGCGGAGAAAAACGCGAAGTTTCATAAGTTGGCGTCCGCGAGCAAACGTGTACGAAGCGTTAGGGTACCAGCACAGCAGGACGACGAAACCGCGGAGTGCCCCAGGTAACCGATCTACTCCAAAACAATAAGTCCTGTGGGTGCCCCAGGTTCGCCCTTCTTTTGGGCTAACCTGGGATCACTGCACTCGCCACCGCGATCGTTGTAAATTCCTTTGGTGCCCCAGGTTCGCGCGCGTTCTTTGCGCGCTAACCTGGGATCACTGCACTCGCCACCGCGATTGTTGTAAATTCCGTTGGTGCCCCAGGTTCGCCCTTCTTTTGGGCTAACCTGGGATCACTGCACTCGCCACCGCGATTGTTGTAAATTCCTTTGGTGCCCCAGGTTCGCCCTTCTTTTGGGCTAACCTGGGATCACTGCACTCACCACGCAATTGTTGTAAATTCCCTTCATGCCCGCGAGTCTCCGGCGACGCCACGAATCCGGACAGTCCCACTTCGTCACCTTCAGTTGTTATCGCCGCCAGCCCAATTTCAACAGCGGCGAAGTTTACGACTTGTTTCCCGTGTGTCTCGAAGACATGCGCCGCCGCTTCGAGATGCGCATCTACGGCTACGTGGTGATGCCCGAACACGTCCACCTGTTGTTGAGCGAGCCCGAGCACGGCACGCTGGCCGACGCGATCCACTACCTGAAGTTGTCGTTCACCAAGCGACTGCGCAGCCAACGACCCGGAACTGGGTCGTTCTGGCAGAAACGTTACTACGACCGAAATGTCAGGAATGCCGAGGAGTTCACCGTGAAGCTGCGCTACCTGCATCGCAATCCCGTGAAGCGCGGACTGGTGAAGGAGGCGAAAGATTGGCGCTGGAGCAGCTTCCGGCATTATGCTTTCCGCGAGAAGGGCGTGGTGGAGATTGAATCGGAATGGACAGCGAGAGACCGTGAGTTGGCGGCGACAGGCGGTGCGCCGCGCACATTCCTGCTCCCAGGTTAGCGTCCAAAACCGGGACGCGAACCTGGGGCACCCGGCGAAGACATACGAGGGAAAATTTAGATGCCGTCCAAGAAAGAGAACCGAGGTCTCAAACCTCTAACACGCTTCGATTTCGGACTCATCTTGGAACGGATGGATGGGGCGCTAATCAATGTGGAACGTGATCTGCAACGCCTAGTGAAGCGTGCAGAAGCAACGAAAGACCTTAAGTCTGCTCGAAAGCTCGCGCTTTTGATGGTCGTTAGTCCGCTTCGCAGCCAATTCATTCATGTCCGTTCGGTACCTGTGCGCCGACACTCCGGAAGATCCCAAAAGGAAGCCAAATTTTGCCCTCGTGGTTCCGGCCATAAACCGCCAACTACTCGATCTCCTTTTCAGCATCGTGTACATGTTCGACGATATAAGCGCACGATCAGACATGTATGAACGCGCGGGGTGGCGGGAGGCGTATGAACAGTACCAGAAAGAGAAAACCGCCTTTTCAAGAGATCCTGAATGGCTGCCTTATTTCGAGAACGTTAAGAGCTTCCTTTCAAACATGGAACAGGCGCTTCAAATTACTAAGAATGAGCGCGACAATCCGAAGACCATTCCATACTGGAAGCACCCCTTTGAATTGAAGGATGAACAGACCGCGAGCCGCCCCTTCTTGAGGTATCTCAACAACTGGCTCTATCAAGATACGTCGGCCCAAACACACCTTAGTTGCGGCGGCCTGATTATGATCTCGCCGTTCTTACTCGCTGACCTTGTTGGAGGCCAGGATCAAGAGTTGGTTGAGGGCAGGGCGATGCCACAGTACCGATACCTACACATCACCCGAACGGTCATCGTTACGCTTGCTATCGCTTCTGAGATGGACGCTTATTTTCGATTGAGAAATGAAGAGAAGCTGAAATACATCTGGAACATCTTGACTGAGCATTCAGAGGAGGCGAAGGAGATGTGGCAGCATCGGTACGAACACCTTTGGGATACAAAAAAGTAATGCCTCCGATCTTTTACGACAGATAGCCGGCCGGGTTCCGCAGATAAGCGATCTACCCTAAAACAATAGTCCTATGGGTGCCCCAGGTTCGCGCGCGTTCTTTGCGCGCTAACCTGGGATCACTGCACTCGCCACTGCCGAGTTCGCCCTTCTTTTGGGCTAACCTGGGCGTCAATCTATTCCCGGAAGGCAATTACTTCAGCCACTGAATTTTGATTTCCCGCTCAAGCGGCCTGAATTCTGGGTCGCCGGTCACGAGTTCCGCCTTCTTTTCTTTGGCCAGCGCGGCGGCGAAAGCATCGGCCAAACTCATCCTGAAACGTGCTTTGAAGTCGGCGGCGGTATCGGCCAACGCGCGGGTTGTGGAATGAAATTCAATGGGCAGGCCCTCCAGGACCTTTGCAGCTTTCGCCCAGGCTGCGGCGCCGTCTTTCTTCACAATCGAGTACTTCACCTCGGCGTAGTTCACATCGGTCATGTGGACCGCGCTGTCCCTTTTGCTGGCGGAGATGAGCACTTGCTCCACCGCTTCCGCGCCCGATTCATCGCGGAAGTAGGCGATGAGCGCGAAGCTGTCGAGCACCTTAGCCGGCATGACGATCCTCGAGAGCGCGTTCCTGCCTTTTGTGCTCGGCCCAGTCCTCGGTCAGCGACCCGTGTCCGGGTGCGCGCTTGAGGATACCGCGACCGCGTCGAATAAGGGCCGCAGTCACCGGCTTGAGGAGGATACCCTCCGGCGTTGCTTGAACCACCGCTTTGGTTCCGTCCTCGATTTCGAATTGCTTGCGAAGACGAAGTGGGATCACGACTTGCCCTTTTGTGGTAAACGACACGGTCTCAGGTTTTTCTGTCATACTCATGCCTGCCAGTATTACACCTGTAGTATAGTCCGTCAACTGGCATGAAGTAAGATAATGTCTCCCAGGAGGATATAATCTGCTGAGTCATAAACGGTGGTTTTGTTTTTTGATCCAACTTCCTCCGAGCGCTCCGTGTTCTCTGTGTCCTCCGTGGGGGCTTTTGCTTTTTTCTGGCAACTGGCAACTGGCAACCCGCAACTGACGACTGTCTTGCGCCTGGTTACTTTAGTTTTCCCGCCCACCAGATTTTTCTTGTGCCGCCGTCCGCCCGCGAGCTATAACCAGTTTCGGAGCCGAGGGATTAGTGTCCCCGCCCGCCTCGCGCCCATCGCGCGGGAGAAACTCGCTCGTTGACAATTTCACCAGAGATCCCCCTGCGGCCGCAAAGTGGCCTTATGCCACGAAAGCGCTATCATACTTGTATGGCTTGTATGACAAAAGTGATACATACAAGTATGAGTTGTATGACACAAATCATGCATACAAGTATGACTAGTATGTCAGTATTCCGCGGCAAGACCCCCAATTATTCGCCTCTAAGTCCTACGCGCTCAAATGGATACGTATAACCTTCTGTAGAATCAATGGGATACAAACAATTTTCCCTAACACATTGATTCTATTAGGTCGCTAGCACGCATTTCTTGTACTGTACTGGTTCAGTACAACGCTAACGGCAGAGAGTTGTCCAAGAATGCCTTTATCGGAGGGTGATCGCCTGCTCGCCAAGCTGTTCGTTGATGAGTCGGCTGACGAGGGGCTTGAGGGCTTCGCCGGTCTTGGCGAGCACGAAGTCCTTGGCCTCAGGCGACCAGTCGAGCTTGAAGCTGGTGGACAAGGCGGAAATCCAGATCTGGCGCAGCCGGAGAATTCGGTGAGATCACGAACTTGCCGGGTGGGTCATCGAAGCTGATGTGGAGCGCGCCGGAGTTGTCTTCCACGTCGAAGTCGGCTTCGCCTTCAGCGTCGTAAAGGCTGCGCTTCAAGGCTTCAATGGCGGGCTCGGTAAGGCGGCTGAATTCCTGATCGTCCATGAGCGTGATTATAAGACGGAAGAAGTGGATAGTGGAGTGGGGTAGACAAAGAAACGGAAGGATGGGCCACAGGGTGGCTTCCCTGCTAGAAATGTTCCCGAAGTTCAGCGAATGACCCAACCTGCAGCAGATTGCCATCGGCGGCGTGGGCCCGGAGTTCGTCGCGCTCCAGCATCCAGGTGTTGTGGTGGGGGACAAACACGGCGTGCAGGCCGGCCTCCAGTGCCGGGTTGATGTCGGACTTAGGGCTGTTGCCGATCATCCAGGTGATGTCGGGAATCAGCCCGTACTTTTCGACGACGTTGCGATAGGCCGCAGCATCCTTCTCGGCCACGACCTCGACGGCAGTGAAATACCCCTTCAGGCCGGAGCGCTCGACTTTCCCCAGTTGTTCGGTGATATTGCCTTTGGTCACCATAAACAGGCGATGGCGCTGGGACAACTCGGCCAGCGTCTCCGGCACGTCAGGCAGGAACTCCATGGGGTGCTCGGCAATTTTGTAGGCGATGCTGCGAATGGTGTCGTGCAACGCCGGAGTGACGGGCTCCACCGATAGCCTCTCAAAGCAAATCACCAGTGCGTTGGCAAAGCTATGCATGCCGTAACCGTGCTGACGGATATTCTCGCGCTCCACGTCGTAGAGCACATGGCGGACCTCATCCGCGGTGTACTGGTGATGATTGAGGAAGGATATGAAATCCGTGATCGCCCGCTCGAAATAGATGTTGTTCTCCCAAAGCGTGTCGTCGGCATCGATAAGCAGGTTCTGGCCGGGAGCAATTTTCGAGGAGATGGAGGCGGGCATTGGAATAGTTTATCGAAGCGTGGGCGAAATGCACTTGGATCTGTACTTTGCAGGTGCAAAACTAAATGGCCGGCGAGCCGGCCGGCCAATTGCCAAAGTTAATGGGCTGCTTACGCCGGCACCGTCGAGTCGCCGACGAAGTCCACCTCTGGCTTATTGGGGATGATGCCGCGCTCGTAGCCGGTGTCGAGCAACCTGGCGATGGCCTCGCGGCCGTCCTTGCCGTAATCGAGGGTGCGTTCGTTGACATACATTCCGACGAACTTATCGGCCTGTTGCACGTCGAGGTCGCGGGCGAACTGCATGGCATACTGCAGGGCCTCCTCGCGATTGTCGAGGGCATATTGGATGCTGTCACGCAGGGCGTTGCAGCAGGCGAGGATCAGGTCGGGGCCAAGGTCGCGTTTGATGGCGTTGCCGCCGAGGGGAAGGGGAAGTCCGGTCAAGTCGCGCCACCACTTGCCCATGTCAACGATGCGGTGCAGTCCCTCTTTCCCGTAGGTGAGCTGCCCCTCGTGAATGATGAGTCCGGCTTCGTACTTGCCTTCGAGAACCCGGGGGATGATCTGGTCAAAGGGAACCACCTCGGTGACGCAGTCGGGGGCGAACAACTTCAGCGCCAGGTAGGCGGTGGTCATGGTGCCAGGCACCGCGATCTTCACCTTCGTAACCTCTTCGGGCGTCATATTGCGCGACGAGACGATCATCGGGCCGTAGCCTTCGCCGACGCTGCCGCCGCTGGGCATGACCGCGTACTTATCCTGAATGTATGGGTAGGCGTGAAAGGATATCGCCGTTATGTCGTAGAACCCTTCCATCGCCTTGCGGTTCAGGGTCTCGATGTCACAGAGCGTGTGGGTGAACTTCACGCCCGGAACCCGGATCTTGTTGGTCGCCATGCCGTAAAACATGAACGCGTCATCCGAGTCGGGGCTGTGGGCGACTTTGATTTCCCGGGCCTTTTTTTCTGAATTACTCATATGGCTTTTACAGAGCTGAAGCAAAACTTCCAGCAAACGTGTTGCCCGAATACCCAGGGCAGGTGAAACAACCTGACCTTCAGAATTAAACCGAGTGTTGCAGCCTGCGCGCGGCCACCGCCGCCAGCATCACCTTCAGCACTTCAGCGGAGATAAACGGAGCCAGCCCGAAGGCAATGGCGCGTTGCCAGCTTCCCGTCATCGTCTGTAGCCAGGCGATTCCGGAGGCAAACAGAAGCAACTCCGCTGCTAATCCTGCCGCCAGATTGCGCGCGAAGGACGGGGAGCCGCGCTCGGCCAGCCATCCCGCGACGAAGGCGACGACTGGATATGCCAGCAGGTACCCGCCGGTTGGTCCCAGCAACTGCGCAAGGCCGCCGACTCCCGCCGGGCTGAACACCGGCAGACCCATCGCTCCCCACCCGAGGTAGAGCGCCGCGGCGGCGAAACCGCGTTTGCTGCCCAGTGACAATCCCACCAGCAGCACGCCAAAATTGGCGAGCGTCAGGGGTACCGGAGTGAAGGGCAGGGGCACTACCAGGCGAGCGCACACCGCAATCACGGCGCTGGCGCAGACTACCACTGCCAGTTGCTTTACCCAGACGGTCCGGCGCTCGTTCGCATCCGTATAGCTTCCAACTCCAGCTTGTGCCATATCGAAATCCCCCAACCACATATAACTAAGAAACTTACAGACCCTGATCCCGGGTAGGCGGAGGGATCGTTTCTTCCCCGTCGACTGCAACCTGGGTACTGGCCCGTTCCTGCTTCAAATGCCGCCTTACCCGCAGCAAAATTGCTACTCCCACCGCTACGAGTGCTGCAGTGCATAAGACAAACAGCACATACAGTATTTTGATCAGCACAGGCATTCAGGATAACAGAAGGCGACGCTGGAATTCTGTGACCTACCGCCCGCCGTCAGGCTTGCCAACTGTGAACGGCCCGCGCTGACCGCGAGCGCCCGTCTTACGATTTCGGCTTGTGCGACCCCGCCATAGCCGCTTCGATCTCGTCTGCGGTGTGGGGCAGCGTGGCAGTAAGGTTGACCAACGTACCCTCGGCATTGATCCAGACGATGTCCTCAATGCGAATGCCGATTTTCTCTTCGGGGATGTAGATACCCGGCTCGACTGTAAACACAGCGCCGCGCGGTATGGGGGCCCCGCCGTCACCGACATCGTGTACATCCAGCCCGACATAATGGCTCACGCCGTGGATAAAATATTGTCCCAGCGGCTGTCCGTGAAGGTCTTTGCCGTGCGAATTGATGTAGTCGTAGGCGACTTTGAAGAGCGAGTCGGAACCGCGGCCGGTCAGGGTGCTCTTGCCCGTCCGGAAGGAAGCGATGACGGCCTTCTGGGCGCCCAGCACGATGTCGTAGATCTCGCGCTGGCGGGCAGTAAACTTGCCGGTCGCCGGCGCAGTGCGGGTAATGTCAGACGCGTACATCGAATACTCGCCAGCCACATCCATTACCACCACGTCGCCGGCCTTGATGGGTGTGTCATCGGCCGAGTAGTGCAACACGGTGGAGTTGGCCCCAGCGCCAACGATGGGCGCGTAGGCTGGTCGTTCGCAGCCGTTCTTGAGGAACTGGTACTGCATGACGGCGTCCACATCACGCTCGTTTAGTCCCGGCTTGATCATTTGCAGCGCGGCTAGGTGAGCGGCAGTGGAAGCGTTCGTGGCTTTCCGGATGAGTTCGACTTCGCCTGAATCCTTCACCACGCGCAACTGCGCCAGCAACGGCTTGACGTCGTGCATCGCGGTCCGCATGGGGAAGCTATTGGTTCGGCGCAGCCACTCCAGAGAACTGGCGGAGGATGAAACTTCGCCGTCCTCGGATTGGTCTACAAACACCGAAGCCGGACCGCTGCCGAAAATCCTCGCCAGCTCCGCCGGCATCTGGTCGAGGTTAGCCACGCGGTCGAATCCCGTGATGGACGGGGCCTGTGGATTGTCGGCGCCCAGCTTTGGCCCGGTCCACCTCTCCTGTGCGACGTTATGCGCGGGGAGAAACAATATCTCGCTGTAGGGCCTGCCGGGGACATTGTCTCTGCCTTTGATCTCGGAAACTACCGCGAGTGCAGCGCCGGGCTCCGTTGATCCGCTCAGATAGTAAAAGTTGTTGTCCTGACGGAAGCCGAATACCGCATTGGGACCGTCGGCTTCGGTGCCGGCAAACACGATGGCAACCCCGCCCGCCATCT
>CAVVTL010000025.1:0-102685 GCA_963751155.1 uncultured Acidobacteriaceae bacterium
GAGGCACTCGCAACGTCAGCACATTCAGCCGGAAAATAAAGGTCGCGGCGGAAAGAGCCCTGCTGCACGGCAGCCTCCGAGTCCCGGTTCGTTGCCGCCAGGATGCGCACGTTGATCGGAATGGCGCGGGTACCGCCCACCGGGCGGATTTCCTTTTCCTGCAGCGCGCGGAGCAACTTGGCCTGCAGGTCCACCGGCAGCTCACCGACCTCGTCGAGGAACACGTTCTCCCTCCGCCGCCGCCAACAGCCCGTCTTTGGCGCGCACGGCGCCGGTGAATGCGCCTTTCACGTATCCAAATAGCTCGCTCTCGATCAAGCTAGCGACCAGCGAACCGCAATCCACCGGAATGAACGGCCGATCACGGAGCGAACCCGAATAGTGAATCGAACGCGCCACCAGCTCCTTGCCCGTCTGCTCTCGCCCAGAATCAGCACCGGATGCGTGCTGGACGCGGCCTTGGCGATGATGCGGTACAACCGATCTCCGGCGCCTGCCCCACCATCGCTCCAGAACCATGCCGCGATTCACCCGCTCCGCAGCAAGCGATTCTCCGTGGCCAGTTGCATGGGCCATCCCTGCGGGTCGGTGGCGGTCATGGTGATCGTCGCCGGTGTGCCGAGGGTAATCGTGGTTGGGCTGGCCGAGCAGCTCACTACCGGTGGCTGCGGCTGCTTGACAGTAAAGTTCACGGCACACTTCGCCGGCGGGATGGGATCGGGCTTGCCCAGCCAGTTCAGATGATGGCCCGAGTCAAGATTCTTAAACCCGGGGTCTACGTCGGTGATGGTCGAATTCGCCGTGTAGCTGCCCGCCGCCACCCCAGTAGTGTCGACGGTTGCCGTCTGCGAGGTTCCAGAGATCTTGCCACCGTTCGACGCCCAAGCGTAGGCAACACGATGCTTCGGGTTGAAACCGGAGCCCGTGGTGGTGACCGTCACTGCGTCTGGCGCAAAAACTTCGGTTGGCGTGGCCGATGCGACGCAAGTAAGTGGCGGGTTGTAGTAGCTGCCCAGGTTGAACACCACGCCCGCTGACAGGCGAACCATGTTCCAGTTTGAAGTGTGGTTGTTGAATGTGCCCGGGCTGTAAGAGGTGTAAATATAATCGGCCTGCGCAATTCGCAGCGAAATCAGGCGGTTCAACGTCAGGTCGAAACCGCCGCCCACGTCTACCGCAGCCCTAAACTCCGAGCTGCTCGCTGCCGGGCTGATGTGTGCCGCTCCGCCCATTACCCGCACAAATGGCGAAAACTGGTCATTGTGAAACTTGATCTGCAGACCCATCATTCCCAGGCCTACGTTCGCGTAGCTGCCATTGTAGTGGCCGCTGCCGTCCGCGATGATTCCTAGGTTGTGCGCCTGGGGTAGGTAAAATGTGGCGGATCCGTCCCAGCCGTGGGCGATGGAGGGAACCTTGCCCCACGGCGCATAACCATTCGGGTTCAGCCACGAATAACCGCCGAAAATTTCGGCCTGAGGTTGTATGGTTTGCGCCGCGGCCAGCGCCCCCATCATGCAAACCGCAATCGCGAGTGCGACCGATGTTGCAAAAAGCCGTTTGGGAACTCTTTCACAAAACGCCATTCTAATTCCTCCGGAAACCTAGCAGTACCGTAAGCAAAGTGGCCTACTGGGGTTCAGTGTTGAACTTGTCAGGTACGAATAAACTTCCTGCAAAATAGCCGAACCCGATTGTACAGCATGCATCAGGATACACAAAGGCTTTGTTCCCCGATGTTTACTGCTTTTATAACCGGGCAGTTAGCAAGTTCGCTTACGGTCATTTGCACCTCGCCTTCATGTCAAACGGATCTGCCGTCTGACGAATGCCCCGACGCACGGCTGAGTTGCAGGTGTATTTATCCTACATCAAAGTCGGCCAACCCCATAAGGAAAATCATTAATAATGCCGATCCCTTAATCGGTACCCCCGGGCCAGTCGGGTAGCCGTGTCGCGCTCCAAGCACCCTCGGCCGGTGTTACCTTATGAAGAGCCACCTTGTCGCCAATCGCCATTTCGCGAGACCGGTCCGGCCCTATCGCAAGCGAGATCCGCCCGCTCAGGTCGCCTGAGCGTCGGCACGTATTCGACGGGACAGGACCATGGTTCCACGAGGCCACGAAATAACATGAATCAGGAACGCGTACTTATTGTCGAAGATGAGGAAAATGAGCGTACAGGGCTGGCAGAACTGATCCGCGGCTGGGGTTACGAAACCGAAACCGCTGTCGACGGCGCCGAGGGTTGGACCATGGTCGAATCATGGAGACCCGCAATTGTGCTCACTGACCTGAAAATGCCCCGCATGGATGGCATGCGGTTGCTGGAAGAGATTGCCCAGGCGCCCGCGCAGATAGCTGTCATCCTCCTGACCGCCATGGGCAGCGTCGATGCGGCCGTAGCCGCGATGAAGCGCGGAGCTTTCGACTTTATCGAGAAGCCGGTCAGCCCGACCCGCTTGCGCAACATCCTGCAGAACGCATCGCGCTTGTACGGCACCGAGCGCGAGCTGGAAGCCAGCCGTCGCCGTTTGCGCGATGTCGGCGTGCTGGGTTCACTCGTCGGCACGTCAAGGACGATGCAAGAGATTTTCCGCCTGATCGAAATGGTCGCGCCCAGCACCGCGTCTGTCTTGATCACCGGAGATAGTGGCACGGGCAAGGAACTGGTCGCTCGCACCATACATTCCTTGAGCAACCGCAAGGGGCGTCCGTTCGTCGCCATCAACTGCGCGGCCATTCCCGAAACCCTTATCGAAAGCGAAGTGTTCGGTCATGAAAAAGGGGCCTTCACCGGCGCGGTTGAGCGCCGCACCGGATGCTTTGAGCTGGCCGAAGGGGGCACTTTGCTGCTCGACGAAATCGGCGAGATGCCTATCGGTACCCAGGCCAAGTTGCTGCGCGTGCTGGAAGACCGCAAGTTACGCCGGTTGGGCGCCAAAAGTGAAACTTCCGTGGATGTCCGCGTCCTGGCCGCCACCAACAAGTCGGCGGAAGATGCCGTCGCACGCGGAGAACTGCGCAACGATTTGTATTACCGGCTCAACGTATTCAACATCCACATGCCGCCGCTCCAGAGCCATCTCGATGATCTACCCGACCTGGTCCACGCCCTGCTGGCCGACATGAATGAAAAACACGGACGCAAGGTTGCTGGCGTCTCCGATGCCGTGATGAGTGCCTTCCAAGCTCATGCCTGGCGGGGCAACGTCCGCGAACTGCGCAACACGCTGGAACGCGCGGTCATCATGTGTACGGGCCCAACGATCGAGCCTCAACATCTGCCGCCCGGATTCGGAAAGCTGGTACAGCGCATTCCGGTACAGGAAGGCCAGTCCATCCAGATCGGCATCGGCACGACGGTGGACGAGGCCGAGCGCGTGCTGATCCTCAAGACGCTGGACCACACCCACAACAACAAAACGAAAGCCGCGGAGATTTTGGGCATCAGCTTGAAAACATTGCACAATAAGCTGAAGGAGTACGGCCAGCAGAGCGCCTCAGCGCATGTCGAGCCCGACGCGGCGGCCAGCTAGTCAGCGCGGATTGCGTTGCGGATTGGCAGAAGTATTTGTACAATGATGGAGTTGCGGACGCAGCGAGTTGCCGTATGGCTCGTTTGTTTCCCGTGCCGAAGTGGCGGAATTGGCAGACGCGCATGGTTCAGGTCCATGTACCCGCAAGGGTGTGGGGGTTCGAGTCCCTTCTTCGGCACCATAGGTTTTGAAAAGCTCCGGATTCCGGAGCTTTTTCCTTTTGAATGAGAGCGATAGAGAAAGTTCGGCGAACCCGGATCGTGGTGCTGGCAGGTTTGCCAGGCGTGGGCAAAACGGCGCTGGCGGAAGCGCTGGTGCAACGTATTGGTGGGCTTGTACTTAGCAAGGATGAGGTGCGGGCGGCGCGGTTTACGGAGGAGACGATTGCGTACTCCGCGGCGCAGGACGATGAGGTTATGTCACTGATTCTAAAGGACGCTCAGCGAATGGCACGGGAACGGACGGAGCCATTCGTGTTTCTCGATGGGCGGACATTCTCGCGGGCAGCGCAAATTCAGCAGGTATTGGACGCCGCGGCGGAGGTGGGGGCGGGGGTCCGCGTGCTGCATCTGGATTGTCCGGAAGATATTGCACTGCAAAGGATTAGAGCGGATCAGGGGAAGCACGTGGCGGGCAATCGGAACGTCGAGTTGTACTTCCGGATCAAGGCACAATTCGAGCCGATTTGCGTCCAAAAACTGGATGTGGATACGTCAAGGCCGCTGGAAGAGTGTGTTGCGAAATGCATCGAATACATAACCACAGAGACTCAGAGGCACTGAGAAAAGCCAGACGGACAAAAGGCAAAAACTGCCCTGCTGCAGCCGGCGAGGGGAGAAGTTATAACTAACGTTATAATGATTTTCGCTTTTTGCGCACTTTTCGGGCCAGTCATTGCCGGACAATGAGTTACGGCCAATTTCAGCACGTTGGGAAATTATGCGATTTTCCCAGCCTCGATGTGCCGCCGGCTGAAGCCGGCTCGATCCGGTTTAGGGCCGCGTAGACGCCGCGCTGAAGCGCGGCTCTACCCTTCGAACCGAAAAGCAGTTCCCTCGCCCGCTGCGCGGGCTCGTGATGACATGAACATTAAGAGCTGGCACGCGGCGCTTAGGAGGCCGTTACAAAACGCTGCCGTGCCTACGGCACTCCGATCGATTTTCCCACTCTACCCAGCATTCCGCCTTCGGCTTCATGCTGGGCTAGACTGTTCCGCGCCTCCGGCGCTCGCACCCGCGGCGTTTGGTCCGCCTCACAAAACAAAGTGCGAGTTTCGTAACAGACTCTAAAGCGCCGCACTACCCGAGCAGGTTCTCGACGACCCCGTAGCTGTCGGCGAGGGCGGAGTCGAGGGCGGCGGGGTCTTTGCCGCCGGCTTCGGCCATGTCGGGGCGTCCGCCGCCGGAGCCTCCGACTTTTTTCGCGACCTCGGCGATGATTTTGCCCGCCTGAATTTTCGAAGTGAGATCTTTGGTGACGCCGACGATGAGCGCGACCTTGCCGTCGGCGACGGAACCAAGGATGACGACACCGGAGCCGAGTTTGTTGCGCAGGTTGTCGATGAGCACGCGGAGTTGGGCGCGCTCGAGGTTGTCGGCGCGGGTGGCGAGGACTTTGATGCCTTTGACCTCGCGGACATTTTCGGCGGCGGACTGAACCGAAGTTGATGCGGACTTCATGCGGACTTGTTCGAGTTCCTTGCGGAGTTTCTTGAGTTCTTCTTCGCGGCGGTCGAGTTCCTGCTTGAGCGCATCGGCGGGAGATTGATCGTCGCCGACGCGAACGACGCTGGAGACGACGTTTTCGAGCTGATGGTCTTTGCGGAAGTGGCGGAGCGAGCCTTCGCCGGTGACGGCTTCGAGGCGGCGCACGCCGCTGGAGACGCTTCCCTCTTTCAGGACTTTGATGAGGCCGATTTCGCCGGTGGCTGCGGTGTGCGTGCCGCCGCAGAGCTCGGTGGAGAAGTCGCCGATGCGGATGACGCGCACCTTGTCGCCGTACTTTTCGCCGAAGAGCGCCATGGCCTTGTATTCGTTGACGGCGACATCGATGGGCACGTCTTCGATGACTTCGACGCGGTCGTTGCGCAGGACTTCGCGGTTGGCGAGGTCTTCGATGTCTTGCAGTTCTTCGTCGCCGAGCGAGGCGAAGTGGGAGAAGTCGAAGCGCAGGTGCGAGGGATCGACCAGCGAGCCGGCCTGCTTGACGTGCGTGCCGAGGACTTCGCGCAGCGCGGCATGAAGAAGGTGCGTGCCGGTGTGATTGCGCATGGTGGCGCGGCGGACTTCGTCGTTGACGACGGCGTCGAGCTTGTCGCCGACGTGAATGGGCTGCTTCGCGGTGACGCGATGCGCGCGGACGCCCTGCACGGGATGAGGTGACGCCTTCGACCTCGGCGACGAGCGTGTTGTGGTCGGCGGCGTAGAGCCAGCCGATGTCGCCGACCTGTCCGCCGGAGTCGGCGTAGAACGGGGTGTGGTCGAGGACGATTTCGCCGCGCTCGCCGGGCTTAAATTCCTGAGCGCCGACGCCTGCACCGATTTCGGCTCTTGATGATGGCAAGGACTTCGCAGTTGTCGGAGCGGGTCTGGCGGTAGCCTTCGAACTTGGTCTGCGGCAGCGCCTGATAGACAGGGCTGGCTGTGGCCTTGCCGCCGCCCTTCCAGGATGCCTGCGCGCGCTTGCGCTGCTCTTCCATTGCAGCGTCGAAACCAGCCGCGTCGAAGAGGATTCCAGCATCGCGCGCAGCGTCTTCGATGAAGTCTCGTGGGAGGCCGAAGGTGTCGTAGAGTTTGAAAGCCTTCTCGCCCGGATACACGAGATACTCGCCGTGCTCCTCCAGGTGCTTCAGGAGCATTGTGCGCTTCAGTGACTCCGAATCCATTTTCCACTGGCGCGGGTCGTCAGTATCCGAGGACGCGACGACGACTTGCACTTTATCAAAGGATTGCGAAGAATTGACCGCAGCAGCAAAGAGTTCATCGAAGTCCTGGTCGAGTCGTGCCAGCCCCATGCTCAACGTGTGAGCGAAGCGGGTCTCCTCTCCTTTAATGACGTCCATGATGCGTTGCTGGGAGTCGATCAAGTTCGGGATAGGCATCCTTCATCAGCCTCGTGACTGGCTAGACCATCCGAAACAGGAAAGGAGACTTCGCTCCTTGTAAGCGACCATGTCGAATCGCTCTCCGAACGATCTTTCGCAGAACATAGCCCCGCCCTTCGTTTGATGGCAGTACTCCATCACAAATGAGGAATGTGGCGGCCCTCGCGTGATCTGCAATAACACGTAGTGAGGCTGCGGTGTGACCCATAACGTCATCGACGACGATCTGAACCTCTCCAGCTTCCATAAGCAAATCAGCCGCATTTTCAATCAGCGGCACGAACAAGTCGGTGTCGTAGTTCGAGATCACGTCCTGCATCACGGCCGTGACGCGCTCGAGGCCAGCGCCGGTGTCGATGGACGGCTTGGGCAGCGGATTGAACTTGCCGTCGGCGGACTTGTCGAACTGCATGAAGACCAGGTTCCAGATTTCGACGTAGCGGCCGCACTCGCAGGGAAATTTGCAGTCGGTGTGTCCGGCGTCGCTGGCGGCGATGCCCATGTCGTAATGGATTTCGCTACAGGGGCCGCAGGGGCCGGTGTCGCCCATCTGCCAGAAGTTGTCTTTCATGCCCATGGCGAAGATGCGCTCTTTGGGGACGCCGACGTCGAGCCAGAACTTCTCGGCTTCGTCGTCGCGGGGGATTTCGCCCATGCCTTCGAAGATGGTCGCGTAGAGCTTGTCGGGATCGATGCCGAACCAGTCTTTCGAGGTGACGAGTTCCCAGGCGTAGGCGATGGCGTCTTGCTTGAAGTAGTCGCCGAAGCTGAAGTTGCCGAGCATCTCGAAGAAGGTGTGGTGGCGGTTGGTGAAGCCGACGTTTTCGAGGTCGTTGTGCTTGCCTCCGGCGCGGACGCATTTTTGCGAGGTGGTGGCGCGGGAGTAGTCGCGGTGCTCGAGGCCGAGGAAGACGTCTTTGAACTGGTTCATGCCGGCGTTGGTGAAGAGCAGCGTGGGGTCGTTGGCCGGGACGAGCGAGGAGGAGTGGACGATTTTGTGTCCTTTCTGCTCGAAGAAGCGCAGAAACATGGAACGGACGTCGGAACCGGAGGGTGTTTTGCTGGGCATAAAAATTGGGTGGAACAGTGATTTTAACATTGTGGAGAGGACGTATTCACCACGGAGGACACGGGGCGCACGGAGAAACATCTACCACAGAGACACAGAGGCACAGAGAAGTCTTGGTCAAAGGCAACCGCGGGGTGAGCGGATACAGCGATGATCCCACCCTGTCCGCAAAGAACGCGGACAGGATGGGGCACCCGGATCTTCCGTTATCCAGACGAAAAGCAGATCCCTCGCTGCGCTCGTGATGGCAGAAGGGGGAGGCGTTGTTCCCACCCTGTCCGCAATGCACGCGGACGAGGGCACCCAGGATGATTGTAAAGAAACGAGATGACCAAGGGGCATGACCAGGGTATATAGTGGACACCTGCCGTGAAGAGAGCATTGGGATTCCGGCTGAGAGGACAAATCTGAAATGCGCAAGCTTCGTGCTTTACTGCTAGTGGGCTGTCTGATGGTATTTGGCATGGCAGCCAGCTACGCCGATTCCGTCACCGAATACTTCAACCTCACGTGTCCAAGTGGGACCTGCGCCCCTGGACAGAACGCGCCAACCTTAGGCCCCACGGTCGGGCAGATCACGTTCACCCTCAACGGCGATGGGACCATCGGCGCAAGCCTGTGGGACTACGGACCGGCAACAGTTGCCGGCTTCGGGTTTGATTCCTGTTTTTGTAACCTGCCGGAATCCGGATGGACGCCTGGAATTCCGGACTATCAATTTGGCTGGGGCGACGCGTTCGGTTACCAGTATTCAGGCTTCGGTTCCTACGTCACGTACAGTATCCCGTTGCAGGAATCCTGGGTGATTGACGGCAACTACGCATCGGTCTGGGATGTGCTGAACAACGGCTATTCCAGCGTCAACTTTTTCTTGACTGACAGCAACGGGAATTTTGGCGCGGGCCTGGTGGCCCCGACACCGGAGCCGGGCAGTTTGGTGCTGCTAGGCACAGGCGCATTGGGGCTCGCGGGAGCACTGCGGCGCAAGTTGTTCCGTTAAGCGATCGCATCAATTGGCAAGCAAGCAAAGCGGGGAGCGGTAAAGTCCCCGCTTTTTTGCGTCTCCTCAGTGGCACATCGGAAATCAGCCTCATCTGGCGGGAGATGGTCAGGATTTGCAGAGATGACGGCATCCGCCTCGCCAATTGACCGGGGCTGGGGAAGCGCAGGATAATCAGGGTGCTCAGCGAATTCCGCTACTCACAAGGTGGCCAGCAGTGAACACGCCAGAACCCGAACGGCCGTCCTTTTCCGCGGCCGGGCAGAAGCTCGACGAGACGATTGCCGACGCGGCCAAGCGCATCGAAGCGGAAACCAAGCAGCTCCTGGATTACATCAACGACGAGGTGGTGCCGATGGTGCGGCAGCACTCGACTACGGGGCTGCGCGTGGCGTCGGACAAACTGAAAGAGTTTGCCGACTACATGGAATCGACCAAGAAGCACAAGGGCTGATCGGGCGATGTGGATGGTGACGCCGCTGCCGCGGCTCGGACATGTCCCCACGTCTGACCGCGGGCTTACGCCCACGGCTCACACAGATGACGCCCTGCGGGCTGCGCCACGGCTAAAGCCGGGACTGTCGGCAAGCGTTTGTCGCCGGGCTAAAGCCCGGCGCTTCCACCGAAAGACGACGGCGCTAATACGGCACGGCGCTGAAGCCCGTGCCCTTCAAGACAAAGTTCAATCGGCTGGGGGCAACAGCCGATGCAGCTCCGGGTTGCGCGCGCGCTGTATCCCTTACGCTCATCGTGTGCGGCTTGCTGGTGCTCGGCGGATGCCATAAGAATTCGAAGTCGGCGAAGCACGTGCCGCCGCCTCCACCGCCGAGAACTGCGCCGGCTCCCGCGCCTCACGACAGCGACGACCGCGAAGCCTGCGCCCGAGCCGAGCGTTTCGTCGAAGACGAAGCCGATCTATGTCGAGACCGGACTGGCGAGCTGGTACGGGCCGAATTATCACAACCACAAAGGCTCGAACGGCGAGGTGTACGACCAGAACGGAATGACGGCGGCGCATCGGACGATTCCGCTGAATTCGATGGTGCGCGTGACGAATGAAACGACGAAGCACTCGGTGATCGTGCGCATCACGGATCGCGGGCCGTTCATCGAGGACCGCATCATTGACTTGTCGCTGGCGGCGGCCAAGGCGGTGGACGTGTGGCAGCCCGGCACGGCGATGGTGAAGGTGGAGGTGCTGTCGTCTCCGGCGCCGATTCAGGAGGGCGGGCGATGGTGCGTGCAGATTGGCGCGTTCCAGAGCGAGAACGAAGCCCGCAAGCTGAAAGAGAAGCTGCAGGACCGCTACTCGACGGCGAAGGTGATGCAGTTCACCGGGCCGACGGGCGAGTGGGTGCGGATACGTCCTGCGGGCGACGACAAGCAGCAAGCGCAGGAAGTGGCCGCGAAGACGCACGTGAAAGAGGGCGGCGTGTTTCTGGTGAGGCTGGATTGAGAGAAGCAATTAGCAATTAGCAACTAGCAATTAGCCAAGACCCGTAGGCTCGCCGAGTCCCGCTGCGGGCCTGGATTCGGTGACACGACAACTCTATTGCCGCATGATTCCCGGACACGGCGGAGGGAATTTCGCTATTCTGGTGTGCAACCTGAATCGCTACTCGCAAGTTCATGCCGAAACCGAACGTCCCAACCACGACGAAAGCTCACTCCGCTGTCGACACGCTTTGATCACGCGCTGCTGTTTGCGGCGCAGGTGCATCGCAACCAGGAGCGCAAGAAGAGCGGGATTCCGTATATTTCGCACCTGCTGGGGGTGGCGGCCATCGTGCTGGATTACGGCGGCGACGAGGACATGGGCATCGCCGCGCTGTTGCATGACGCCGCCGAAGACCATGGCGGCAAGGCGATGCTGGCGGCGATTGAGCAGATGTTTGGCGCGCGGGTGGCGCGGATCGTGGATGGCTGCACGGATTCGTACGGCGATGAGGGCAAGAACAAGCCGAAGTGGTATCCGCGGAAGCTGCGGTATATTCGGCGGGTGCGCAACGAAGACGCGCAGACGCGGTTTGTGTCGGCCGCCGACAAGCTGTACAACGCTCGCGCGGTGTTGCGGGATGTGCGGCAGTATGGCGATTCGGCGTTTGGAAGTTTCTCGGCACCCAAGGCCAAGGTGCTGTGGTATTACCGTTCGCTGGTGCGGGAGTATCGCGCGGCGGGCGTGACGCATCAGTTGAAGCCGCTGCTGGACGATCTCGACCGCACGGTGACGGAGCTGGAGCATCTGGCGCTGGTGTCGGCGGCGGGGAAGGTCTCGCGCAACGGCAAGGTGAAGCTGAAGAAGAAGTAGCGGCGGCGTCGCTGGCTGAGGCGCGCGCATCCAATCGTTCATGACGGAATCGGAACAGATTACCGAGTTGCTGAAGAACGCGAAGACCATCGCGGTGGTGGGGCTGAGCGACAACCCGATGCGCGTGAGCTACGACGTGTCGGAGTATATGCAGTCGCAGGGGTATCGGATTGTGCCGGTGAATCCGCTGATTGAGGAGTCGCTGGGCGAGAAGGCGTATCCCACATTGTCAGAGGTGCCGGAGAAGATCGACATCGTGAACGTGTTTCGGCGGTCGGAGTTTGTGCCGGAAGTGGTGGACGAGGCGATTCGGCTGGGGGTCCCGGCGATCTGGATGCAGGAAGGCGTGGTGCACGAAGAAGCGGCGGAGAAGGCGCGGGCGGCGGGGATTTTCGTGGTGATGGATCGGTGCATTCTGAAGGAGCATCGGCGGTGGGTGCGGTGAGGCTGTCTCTACCACGGAGACACGGAGACACGGAGGAATTCAGGTCACGCTCTTCGCCGTTCGCCACGACGTCTCGCACGAGAGAGCATTCTGTCGACTTCGGGTTATGGCGATCGTCGGCTTCTTACTTCGGCTCTTCTGACTTCTCTGTGTCTCTGTGCCTCTGTGGTGAGTTGGTCTTCAGCTTCTCGAATTTCTTCCAGGCGCGCTTTGATGCGCTTCTCGATGCCTTCTTCGGTGGGGTGGTAGTAGACGCGGTCTTTGAGGTTGTCGGGCAGGCACTGCATGTCGGCGACTTTCTCGTCGAGATCGTGGGCGTATTGGTAGCCCGCGCCGTAGCCGACTGACTTCATGAAGCTGGTGGGAGCGTTGCGCAGGTGCAGCGGGACAGGGTCCTGCGCGGTGCGCTCGACGTCTTCTTGCACCGCGCCGTAGGCGGTGTAGAGCGCGTTCGACTTGGGCGCGGCGCAGAGATAGACCACGGCTTGCGCGAGCGCGAGGTTGCCTTCGGGCATGCCGAGGAAATCGACGGCGTCGCGCGCGGTCAGCGTGATGTTCAGGGCGTTGGGGTCGGCGAGGCCGATGTCTTCTGACGGCCATGCGGACGATGCGACGGGCGATGTAGAGGCCGTCTTCGCCGGCCTCGAGCATGCGGGCGAGCCAGTAGAGCGCGGCGTCGGGATCGCTGTTGCGCACGCTCTTGTGCAGGGCCGAGATGAGGTTGTAGTGCTCCTCGCCGGACTTGTCGTACATGAGGACGCGCTTCTGCAGGGCGTCGGTGGCGATGGCTTCGGTGATGCGCTTGTCGTCTTCGTTCCTGGGCGAGCGTGGCGGCGACTTCGAGCGCGTTGTAGGCGCTGCGGGCGTCGCCGCTGGAGTAGGCGGCGATCTTTTCGAGCGCACCGTCGTCGGCAGCGAGACTGCAGGTCGCCCAGGCCGCGGTCGGTGTCTGCCAGGGCGCGGCGCAGAAGCGCGACGATCTGCTGCTCGGTGAGCGCTTGCAGGATGTAGACGCGGCAGCGCGAGAGCAGCGCCGAGATGATTTCGAACGACGGGTTCTCGGTGGTCGCGCCGATCAGGCGGATGCTGCCCTTCTCGACGTAGGGCAGGAAGGCGTCCTGCTGGGCCTTGTTGAAGCGGTGGATTTCGTCGACGAAGACGATGGTGCGGGTGCCGTACTGGCGGGCGCGCTCGGCCTCGGCCATGACCTGCTTGATTTCCTTGATGCCGCTCATCACGGCGGAGAACTCGATGAACTCGGCGTGGGTCATGCCGGCGATGATCTTGGCGAGCGTGGTCTTGCCGACGCCGGGCGGGCCCCAGAAGATGAGCGAGCCGGTGTCGTCGCGCTCGATCTGGACGCGCAGGGACTTGCCGGGGCCGAGAATGTGCTCCTGCCCGACGAACTCGTCGAGCGTGCGCGGGACGCATGCGCTCGGCGAGCGGGCGGGTACTTGTCGGGTTCGTGCGGGGACGGGAGAGTCTGGAATAGGCTCACGGAATTATTCACCACGGAAAACACGGAACGCACGGAAGAATTCATTCTTTTAGCTCATTGCGCTCTTCGCCTGGAATGCAGCTTCACACGACGGAAGATCCACACGGAGTCTCGACGCACGAGAACTCACAAAACTCTTCTCACCAATCCGTCTGGAAGCAACCTTGACATTGAAGTTAATCAGAAGTCCGACCCGCAATCCGCTGAGGCGCAGGTAGGTCATCAACTGGGCCTGATGAATTGGAAGCAGCTTATCGACAGACTTCAATTCGACCACGACTTTGCTTTCGACGACCAGATCCATTCGGTACCCACAATCCAGATGGATGCCTTTGTAGGCGACTGGCAAGCTGACTTCCGTTCGAAATGCCGACACCGCGTAGCGCGAGTTCCCGGCAAAGGCACGCCAGATAGGCCGATTCCAACAGGCCGGGACCCAGTTCTCGATGCACTTCAACTGCCGCGCCAATGATCTTGCCGGTCAGTTCTTCATGCAGTAATCGCGAACTCTGCGGTTCACAGAGATTCTCTTCGGCATAGGTAGTGGTCATCTCATCCTCGGAAAAGAACAACAGCAATTCTATGCCTTTTCTACATTCCAATTCCGTGCGTTCCGTGTCTCGGTGGTGAAAACATCACGAAGCAGCTGAATGCCGGCGGAGTCAGCTGGCTCTCTGCCTGGCGGCTTCGTACAGGATGACGGACGCTGCGATTCCGGCGTTGAGCGACTCGACTCTTGACGACTGGGGAATCGCTACGATCTCGTCTGCTAGCGCAAGGATTTCTCGCGGAATGCCTGCGCCTTCGTTGCCTACGATCAGCGCCACCGGGCCGCACAAGTCTCGTTTGCGAGATGAGGGTTCCCTTGTGCGAGGAGGTCGCGAGCACGCGCACACCGCGCGCCTTCAGCTCTTCCAGAGCTTTGCAATCTCGACCTTCACGGTCGGCAGAGCGGAACATCGAACCTGCTGAGGCGCGCAGCGCCTTCCAGTTCCACGGGCTGACGGTGCGTTCGCCCAGCAGTAGTCCGGTGGCACCGAAGGCCTCGGCGGAGCGCGCAATGGTGCCGAGGTTTCCCGGGTCCTGCAATCCAGCGGCGATCACGACCAACGCAGGTGGGGAGCAATGCGTCTTCGAACAGAGAACTGCTTCACCTTCACCAAAGCCGCCACGCCTTGCGGTGTTTCGGTCGGCACAGCGCTGGCGAAGACTTCGTCGGGCAGCAGCAGGGCTTCGGTGTGCGCGGAAAGTTGCGGCAGCAGCTTGTGCGCGCGGGGCAGCGCCGACTCGCTGAAGAAGACGGTTTCCAGTCGCAAGTCCGGCGCGGATCGCCTCTTCGAGCAGGTGCATGCCCTCGACAGCGACCAATCGCCGTTGAGGCTGGGCGCAGCGTCATGAAAGGCCTGGCGAAGCTCTTTCACGCGCGCATTCTGGCGGCTTTCAATGCGCCGCAGCCGATCATCGTATTGTCGACACGTCTGCCATCAGGACTCCGGAAACAGGCGTCTATCGTACACCGCGGCGCGCGCTGCAAGCAGCGACGTACTCCGTCGTGGTAATCTTCTGTCTTGCAATCCATGGAGACTGCATTCATCGCAGTCTCCTCATCCCTATCTTCGCAAAGAGGCTCAGGTTGCGTCCCGAAATCATAAGAATCAACGCCGAACATCCGGAAGCATCGCAGGTCGCCTACGTCGCCGAAAAAATTCGCGTCCGGCGAGGTCGTCGGCATGCCCACCGACACGTTTTACGGACTGGCTGCCGATCCGTTCAACCTGCACGCGGTGGATCGCATTTACGAGATCAAGACGCGCTCGCGGCATAAGCCGCTGTCGCTGCTGATCGAGTCGGTAGAACAGGCTTCGGAGCTGGCGTGGCCGGTGCCGGAGACGTTTTACCTGCTGGCGCGGCGCTTCTGGCCGGGACCACTCACCATCATCGTCAAGGCCGATCCCAAGTTGCCGTTGAAGGTGACGGCCAACACCGGAAACGTGGCGCTGCGTGTGCCGTCGGCGGAAGTTCCACTGGCGATCGTGCGGGCGTTCGGTTCGCCCATTACGGCCACCTCGGCCAACCTGCATGGCGCTTCGGAGTGCACCAACGCGCATGAAGTGCGCGACCAGTTGGGTGATTGCCTGCCGCTGATCGTGGACGGCGGCGATTCCCCGCGCGATATGCCCTCCACCATCGTCGATCTGACCAGCGAGGACGGCTCGTGGCGGTTGCTGCGCCGAGGAGCGATTCCGGCCGAGCAGATCGTCGAGTTGCTGGGCCAGGAGTAGTCGCCACGGGGCGCGGCCGGTCACAATCGTCTCCCTATCCATGGATCGTCGGGTCCGTCGTCTTGGCGATCATCGGCTTGTTGCTGGTGATTGCCGCTCAGGTGATGCACCAGGCCAGCCTCGACCAGGATCGCCCAGCGGACGCCATCGTGGTCTTCGGCGCCGCGGAGTATGTGGGGCATCCTTCGCCGGTGTTTCGCGCGCGGCTTGACCACGCCCGTGAGTTGTTTCAGCGCGGCCTGGCGCCGCTGATCATCACCACCGGCGGCGCGGGCAATGACCCCAAGTTCAGCGAAGGACAGGTCGGCCGGGACTATCTGGCCAAGCGCGGCGTTCCGGACGTGAACCTCATCGCTGAGACACAGGGAACCGACACCGAACATTCCGCACGGCGGGTGGCGGTGATCATGGACGCGAACAACCTGAAGTCAGCGCTGGTGGTCAGCGACGCTTACCATCTCTACCGCGCCAGAGCGCATGATGGAAGCCGAAGGCATCGTGGTGTACACCTCGCCGCGGCCAGATTCGATACCGAAAACACTCCCAGGACGCTGGCTGGCGGCGCTGCGCGAGGCCGTGAGCTATCTGCTGTATCGGCTGCATATGACGTAGAGAGCCATCAGCTGTCAGCCGTCAGTTGTCAGCTATCAGCCGTCGGCTCTTGGCGTTTAGCTTTTAGCTCTTAGCTGATCGCTCTTGGATCTTGCTTGCCTGGCACCACATTCTGGCGCCATGATGGTACTACCCTTGCTGGAATGTAGAGGGATAACTATGGAATCGGCAATTACCGTGAAGGGGCAAGTGACCATTCCGAAAGCGATTAGGGAACACCTGCGGCTGAGGCCGGGCGACCGGGTGAAGTTCTTCGTGCATCCCGACGGGACGGTCGTTCTGTTGCCGAAGGTGCCGGCTGCCGCTTTACAGGAGATGGCAAAGGCGGGGCGGCGCAGAGTGACAATAGAGGCCATGAACCGGGCGGTTGCTGAGGGTGCGGCTGGTGCGCGTTCGGCTCACAGACGTCGATGATCAGGCCCGCACCAACGACATCGTCCGCTATCTGACGAAGGATGGTAGAGAGTCTCGGATGCATCGATGGCTGGTCGTTCTCGTCTTTGCATGGCTTCTTCCGGGCTTCGGCCAGGTCGCGCCCCCAACTCGCGATCAGCTTCGCGAACAAGCGGCAAAGAATGTCGCCGCGTTGAACCAACAACTGCCGGCGCGTCTGGCGCTGACGCAGCAAGACCAAAAGCTGCAGGCAGCATGCAAGTTGAATTGTTCTGACCCGCAGGTTCAAGCAGGACTGAACGCCATGAGTGCCCGCATCTTTGCGACGTTAGCGGACGTCGCGGCGAAGACGCAGCGAGAGATCGACAACTACATCATCCACTCGGTGAATCCAAGGCATCCCCAACTCGATCGCGAGTCGATCGTGAAGGATCTCGTGAAGATTCTCGGCGACAGAGCCGACGCGACGCCTTCCGCATTTGTGCTGGACTCTCCAGACGGACGCACTTTAATCGTTGCCTACGAGTTTGGTGCGGGAGTGATGATGGGCCCGGGCTCCAGCTTTTTTACGCTTCGCGCATACCGTGCGACGGAGACGACCTTGAAGCTAATCAACACCGCCGGCGAAGACATGAATAATTACTTGAATCTATCGGTAGAGAAGTTACCTTCGCCCGCACCCGGCCAGCTCTGGCTCCTGGTTTGGGGGCAGGCAAGCGGAGCAAACGGCCCCAACATTCGCATGCGAGGTTACGCATTCGATGGCAAGAAATTCAAGACAGTGTGGATGCCGGCCAACGAATGGGGCAACTTTACAATTCGAGTTAACGCAAGCGGCTTCACGATTGATGGGGAGTACTACCGTAACGGCAAAAAACGCCACGATGCTTTTACGATGGCTCCAGACGGCTTCTACCTAGTAGACCTACACCAGTAGACCGGCGCGTCGCGCGGGCTATTTCACCAGCGCCAATAGCCGTACCGGGCCTCCGGAGCCGTTTTCCAGCTTGATAGGAGCGACCACGACCGTGGCACCTGCGGGCGGGAGCAGGCCGAGGTTGGCGACGTTCTCCAACTGATAGACGCTTTCCTTAGCGGTGAATTGGTGCACAGGGTAGGTCTTGCTGGCACCGGGATCGATGCTCATGGTGTCGATGCCGAGGCCGACCACGTTACGCGTCTTGACGAGGAACTGCGCGGCTTCCAGAGAGTAACCGGGAAAGTGCGGAACGCCGTCGGCGGCGGCGTTGCGGAAGGCCTTGGGCGAAGTCCCATCGATCGTCCCATCCGGTGTAGACCATGACGACCGCGCCGTCGGGAATCTCGCCATGCTGGCTTTCGTAATCGTCGATGTCTTGCACGGTGAGCTCGTAGTCGGGATGGCCGACGGTCTTGGCGCTGACGTTCAGTACGACCAGGGGACGCACGAGGCGCTCGGCAGGGATCTGGTCCACGGTCCACATGCCCTTGGCGAAATGCGCGGGAGCGTCGAGATGGGTGCCGTAGTGCTCCTGGGTAGCGAAGGTGCGGGAGTAGTAGCCGTCGTGCTCGATGCTGCCGAGGTTCTTGGCGGAGAACGGTGACTTGTCGGTCCCTTCCCAATTGGGAGAGTGGTCGTTGAGGTTGTGGGTAAGGTCAACAACTTGGCTATAAGCGATTTGGTCAGGCATAGACGGCTTGTGCGCGGCGAACAGTAAAAGCGCCAGCGCCAAGCTCCAGCCTATCGCAAATGTCTTCCAACGCAACATTGGGGTGATGCTTTATTAGACGCTTGTCGGGGGGAAATTGTTGCGGGGAAACGGAAGCCTTTTCGCTTTTCGCTTTTCGCCGTTGCAGCCTCTAATGGCTCCTCTTCATCACAAACCCGAACCACAGCGAGTTTGAGCCGTTATAGTTGATGCCGGGACGGTTTTGGGTGACGAACCCGGCTCGCTCAACTCTTAGCGAACAGGCAAGGCAGGGCTGCTCGAGCACGATTTCGTAGCGGCCGTCTTTCTTGATGTTCGCGGTGCCGAGGACTTTGCCGGTCGCGTCGGTCAGGGTGACGGTTGAACGCGGAACCGGGTAGCCGCCGTCGTCGGTGACTACGCCTTGCACTTTACCGCGGGGCGGGAGGCCGTCAGCGATGTAGTCGCGCATAGCGTAGCCGGGGCCGCGCAGTGGGCGTCCGCCCATCTGGCCGGTGACCTTGTCGTGTTCCAGGGCAAGCACGCCGTTGACGAAGACGTACTCGAAGCCGATTGACGTGCGGTTGGGGTCTTCGAAGGTGGCAACGTCTTTGACGGTGGCGGGATTGAAGATCGTGATGTCGGCGAAGTAGCCGGGACGCAGCAGGCCGCGGCTTTCCAGTTTCACCTGTTGAGCAGGAAGCGAGGAGAATTTGCGGATGGCGTCTTCCATCGTGATGACGTGTTCGTCGCGGACATACTTGCCGAGGATGCGGGCAAAGCTGCCGTAGGCACGAGGATGCGACTTCGATTCGCCGAGCGGGCCGGTGGGGCTCACCTCTCCGTAGTCGGTGCCGACGCTCACCCAGGGCTGCTGCATAGCAAGTATCACGTCGGGCTCGCTCATGCTGAAGTAGACCGCGCCGACGTTGTCGCGGTCGGCGGCAACGAGGTCGAGGGCCGCGTCTAAAGGATCTTTGTTTTCCATCTGCGCGATCTGAGCAATAGTTTTGCCTTCGAATTTGCGGAACCCGGGGTTGAGCACCGACACCACCATGACGCCTGTCGGGCCGCCGGTGCCGCGCCACATGTTCTCGAAGGAGCCGCTCGGACCTTCCAATTCCTGGCGAATCTGCGTCCTCGTAGCGGGATCTTTCAGCCGTGTAACAAAGGCATCGACGCCGCCCTCGTGATACTTCGGCGGCACGATTGCACCCAGCGATGTCGCCGACGCGACATAGGGATACTGGTTCGCCGTGACGTCGATGCCACTCGTCCGAGCCCGGTCGATGGCGGCGATCACCTGCGGCATTTTGCCCCAATTCTGCTGTCCGGAAACCTTGAGGTGAAAGATCTGCACGGGAATGTTGGCTTCGCGGCCGATACGAAAGGCTTCGTTGAGCGCATCAAACTCGCTGTCGCCCTCGTTGCGGATGTGCGATGCGTACACTCCACCTTTGGCCGCCGCTACCTTGGCGAGAGCGATGAGTTCGTCGGTCTTGGCATAACTGCCGGGGGCATAGATCAGCGCGCTCGACACTCCCATGGCACCGTCGCTCATGGCGTCGTCCACCGCGATTTCCATGTCTTTGAGTTCGGCGGGAGTGGGAGCGCGATCGGCAGTTCCAATCACAAGTCGGCGCACCTGCGCGGCGCCGACGTAGGTTCCGAGATTGACGCCGCTGCCCTGCTTCGCCAGACGCTGGAAATATTCTTCAAGCGAGCGCCAGTCCGGCGTGATCTTGAAGTGCTGGTAAACGTCGGCGCTCTCCGCGTTGAGCGCGTCGTTGGTCGGCGCAATGGAATCGCCCTCGCCGGTGATCTCGGTGGTCACGCCCTGGGTGAGCTTGCTGACTGCCTGCTTGTCGACGAGCAGGTTGAACTCCGACTGGCCGAGCATGTCGATGAATCCGGGTGCGACGACGAGGCCGGTTGCGTCGATGGCGCGCTTGGCAGTCACTACAGGCGCGGCGTGGCCGATGAAGGCGATTCGGTCGCCGAGGATGCCCACGTCGGCGTAAGTCCACGGATTGCCGCTGCCGTCGATGAGACGTCCGTTGCGGATGAGAACGTCATACTGCTGAGCAAATCCGCTGCTCGCCGACAACAGCACAAGCAACAGCCACGAAAGTAAAATTCTTGCCAAGGTCGTCTCCCCGAAAAACCGTGAATCGTTCAATACCCTTGCAACACAACCACTGCCGCCAGCGCCAAGTCCGCCGCCAACACCGTGCTCACGAAGTTCACGGCGTCGTTTCCCATCTTGCCGCGATTCTCGAAGCTAGCTCCCAGAACACTGTCGAACAGCATGCCGAGAGTTCCGGCAACAGCAATCACCGGGGCCCACCGCCAGGCAACCACCCGGAAGAGTGTAGCCGTCGAGGCCACGAGGCAGGCAGCAATGCAACCCGCGAAGGTGCCTTCGAGGCTGATGGCCCCGTCGGTGCCCACGGCAACACGCTGCAATCCGAGAATCATGCGGGGTTCGGTGGCCACGGCCTGTCCGGCTTCGCTGGATACGGTGTCGGCTGCGGCTTCAGCCAATGCTGCCATAGCTCCGACCAGCAGATAACTGGAATGTCGCGGGAAGCAAGCGCCGGCGGCGGCGCACAATGCCGCTGCAGCAAGGTTGGAGACGACCTGGCCAGTGTTACGTCCACCGCTGCGCTCAGCAATGTGCAAACTTCGTTTGCGCTCGGCACGCCAGCGAGTCGCCACCAGCGTCAAAATGAACACGACCAGCAGGGGTAGAAAGGCCCATAACCCGCCGCCAACCATGATGAGGTAGGCGAGGACCGCGCCCGCCAACGCCCCGCCGTCGGTGACCGCGCGCAGGCCGCGCGCCACCACGGCAAACCCCACAGCTACCATTGCGGCAGGCAACATCTCGGATGGGTACAAACGGCTCTCCTTGCTGCGAATCGTATCAGAGCGGTTTGCGGCGCCGTAGACGATTTGCCATCCGCAACAGATGGCCTTTAAGTGCTAGCACATTGATAGCCTTTTTGTTCTACTCTATTCACACTCACGATGAAAGGCGCGGCCAAGCACGTACCGGCGCAGGTTATTCGCGTCGCGCTGGTTGAAAATGATCCATTGCGTTCGGTTGGGTTTCGCGCGTTGTTTGAGGAAGACCCGAGCTTTAAGGTGAAAGGCTTCACTCCAGCCTCGATCTTCAAAGTGCGCGGCTACGACGTGGTGATGATAGGATCGCGCACCGGTCCCGCCATGTACGACATCATGATCGGGTTGAAGTCTCTGAACCCCAGTGTGCGCATGATCGCCACCGGGAACCAGCACAGTGAGGAATTGGCACTGCGTGCGATGTGCAGCGGAGCTAAAGGCTACATCGAAGAGTCGGCGCCCGCAGAGGAGTTTCGGCAGGCGGTTCGCGAAGTACACAACGGAGCGGTATGGGCGTCTCCGCAACTGTTGGGCAAGTTCGTCGAGCGGATTACGGCGATTCCTCGGCTCGGCGCCTCCGAACATCCCCTGGTATTCACTGAGCGGGAACGCGAAGTACTTCAACTACTGGTGTCGGGCCGCTCGAACAAGGAGATCGCCGCTGCGCTGAAGATCGAGGAACGCACCGTCAAGATGCACATAGCCAGCCTGATGCGCAAAGCCGGCGTCACCAATCGCATTGCTCTTTCGGTGCACGCGCTCACCCATTCGCTGTTGGGAGTAAACCATTCCGAATAACCGCGCCCGGCAGGTATTCGAGGCGGACCCCAGTAACGTTGGCGCAAGTGGTTACCATGATGGTTACCCTGGTGGTTACTAAAGTACAGGTATATGTCCTTTCGTAACTTGCACGACTTTTGGCCCCGCCGCATACTGCAGTCACCTACCACAGAACCTGGGAGATAGGGCTGGAAGGGGACGCGAGGGTCTCCTCTTCCAGCCCTAAGTTTTTTGCTCCAGGCAAGCGCCAGAACTCGCCCGCACCAAGACAGTCAGGACGCTAGAGAGTAACCGGCATCTCGGCATCAACTCGGCGAAAATCGGGTTCAATCAACACTAAGATTGGCTCAGCCAGTGTCGACTGGCCGCGATCCCGATCGGAGTTGAGCGATGAAGAAGATTCTGTTGGTGCTATTGCTATTACCGGTAACTGCGGCGTGGTCCCAGACGGGCCGCAAGCGGCGCCGACGTTGAGCGCGTCCAGAGCGCTGCGACCATCCTGAGCCAGATCATGGAAGCGCCTGACAAGGCGATCCCCGACAGCATCATGGATGGGGCCAAGTGCATTGCCGTCGTGCCGTCGATGCTCAAGGCCAGCTTCATCTTCGGAGCCAACTACGGCAAGGGCGTTGCCACCTGCCGTACCAGCACGGGCTGGAGCGCGCCGGTCTTCTTCCGCATCAGTGGCGGGAGCTTCGGGTTTCAGGCCGGAGGACAGGCTTCTGACCTGGTGCTGATCATCCGCACCATGAACGGAATGCAGCAGTTATTGCAAAGCAAGTTCAAACTCGGCGCCGACGCGTCGGCCGCTGCGGGCCCGGTGGGCCGCGACACCCAGGCAGCCACCGACCTCACCATGCGCGCCCAGATCCTGACGTATTCGCGCGCCCGGGGATTGTTCCTTGGAGTCTCGGTGAACGGAGCCGTGGTTCGTCAGGACAATGGCGCAACGCAGGCGTTCTACGGCAAAGACTGGACGTTTTACTCGCTGCTGAATGGCCAGGTTCCAGCTCCCGCCGATGCGCAGAACTTTTTGAAGACGGTTGAGCTGTATGCGCCTACCCCGCGGGCCATGAAGCCTACTGCCGCAACCGCAGCGACGCCCGCGGTGAGTCCTGCTGCCCCGACCGAAGCAACGCCGGCGGCCGCTCCAGTTGCGACTCCGGCCGCGACGGCTCCGGTGGAACCCGCCGCAGATGCAAAGCCGGCACAGCCAACTCCGGCCGTGACTCCGGCGCTGGCGGCTCCGGCTGATCCCGCCGGGAGCAATCTCTAACTCGAAGTCTGCTAGATGCGAGAGGATGCGGTGGCTGCGGCCACCGCTTTTAGTTTGGCCACTCGACCCGGGCGACATCTTTGAATTGCCTTCGGGCTTGTGGTTTGCTACGGTCGAACTGCCCCCTGATGCTCTATCGACTGCAATACTGGCCGTTGCTGGCGCTGGTCAGCTTTATCGGAATGTTGCCCCGCCCATTGGCAAGAGGCGTCGGCCTTCTTATCGGCCTGGCCGCCTACCACGGGCATCCGCGGCTACGGCGCGTTGGGATGCGAAACCTCGAGCTGGCGTTTCCGGACAAGACGGCCGCCCAACGCCGACAGATTTTGCGCGGCGTTTACCGCTCGCTCGGGCGGCTGCTCGCCGAATTCTGTCTCTTTCCGCGTTACACACCCGAAAACGTGCATGAAGTTGCCACCTACCAGGGCTTCGAAAACTTCGAGGCCGCGGAGAAACGCGGCAAGGGCGTGCTCTTGCTCACCGGACACTTCGGCGGGTGGGAAATCGGCTCATTCTTCCACTCCATGCAGGGGCATCCGATGCGGATCGTAGTGCGTCCCATCGACAACCCGTTTGTGGACGCGCTGGTCACGCACTACCGTACGCTGCACGGCAACAGCCTGATCGGTAAACAGGGCTTTGCTCGCGGCCTGCTGGCGGCGATGGAGAACAACGAGACGGTGGGCATCCTCATGGACACGAACATGACGCCGCCGCAGGGCGTGTTCGTGGATTTCTTCGGCATACCGGCTTGCACCGCGGTTGGAATTGCACGCGTCGCGCTACACACGGATGCCGCTGTGGTGCCCGCGTTCACCATTTGGGACCCGGTGCTGCGAAAGTACCGCGTTGAGTTCAGCCCCGCCGTCGAACTGGTACGGACGGGAGACAACGAAGCCGACGCCATCGCCAGCACGGCGCGATTCAATCGCGTATTCGAGGACTATGTCCGCAAGTATCCCGACCAGTGGCTGTGGGTACATCGACGGTGGAAGACGCGTCCGCCGGGGGAGCCGGGGTTATATTGAGAGGCATTCACCACAGAGACACTGAGAATACGGGATCATTTCAAGCCAAGCCGATTCCTGAGTCCTCCCTGAAACTCAATCGCCGGCGCGCATGTCTGCGGTAAGTCGCCTGTATCCGTGTGGTGAGAAGTTTTGAATTTTGCCGGACACTCGCCTATAACAGTCCCATGTCGCAGACCCTGCAAGCTCTTGCCGACTTCACCGCTGTCCCGGCTGATCGGTGACAAACGCATCGAAATCTCCCGCGTCGCCAGCGTGGCCAATGCACAATCCGGGGACATGGTGTTCGTGGAGTCCGCGCGACACCTGGAGCTTGCAATGAAATCGCACGCCAGCGCGGTCATCGTCAAAGAATCCGATGCGGAGATCACTACCACCAAGCCGCTGCTGATCAACTCCAATCCGCGGCTGGCGTTTGCCACCGCCGCCAAGCTGATTTACCGGGAGCGGTCGCATAAGCCGGGGATACACCCGTCGGCCGTAATCGACCCGTCGGCAAAGCTGGCGAGCGGCGTCACGGTCGAGGCCCTGGTTGTGATCGAGAAGGATGCCGTGATTGGCGAGCGCAGCTTCCTCGGCGCGGGATGCCACGTCGGCGAAGGCGTGGCGATTGGCGATGACTGCGACATCTATCCGCGGGTGGTGATTTATCCCGGCACGACGATTGGCCGCCGGGTCACAGTTCATGCCGGCGCCGTACTGGGCTCGGACGGCTTCGGGTTCGTGCGCGACGAAAAGTACGGGCGCTACGTGAAGTTTCCGCAGGTCGGACGGCTGCTGATCGGCGACTACGTTGAGATCGGCGCCAACTGCACCATCGACCGTGGCGCGCTGGATGAGACCGTCATCGGGCCGGGAACGAAGCTCGACAACTTAGTTCACATCGGACACAACTGCAGCGTCGGCTCTAACGTAGTGATCGCTGCCCAGACCGGAATTTCCGGCAGTTGCAGCGTCGGGGGCGATTGCATATTGGGCGGACAGGTCGGCATGGGCGATCACGCCCACCTCGAGGCGGGAGTCATCCTGGGCGGTCAGGCCGGAGTGCTTCCCAACAAAACCATTCGCGGCAAGGGCGTAGTTTTCTGGGGAACGCCGGTGAAGCCGGTGCGGGAATACCTGAAGGAGCTGGCGACCCTGACGCGGCTGACGCGGAAAGCCGGGAAGTAGAGATCATGGCGGTCATCGTAGTCGGCGGACATTCGCGGAGCGTGGGCAAGACCAGCGTGGTTGCCGGCATCATAGCCGCTCTGCCCGAAATACGCTGGACGGCGGTGAAGATCACGCAGTACGGACACGGCATCTGTTCGGCGAATGGAGAGCCTTGCGACTGCGCCACCGACGACCATGCGTGGGCCGTCACGGAAGAACGCGACCGGAGCGGAGAGAGCGATTCGTCGCGGTTTCTGGTGTCGGGCGCAGCGCGGTCACTTTGGGTGCGAACCCGCCAGGGCATGCTGGCGGAAGCCATGCCCCGCCTGCGGAAGGAACTGGCCACGGCGGAGAACGCAATTCTGGAATCGAACAGTGTGATGCGCTTCCTGAGGCCCGACCTTTACATCACTGTGCTGGACGCAGGGCATGCGGACTTCAAGGCTTCGGCGAAGGAGTTCCTGGACCGCGCGGATGCCATCGTGCTCCACGATGGCGCTGAGTCCGTCGCGTGGACAAACATTTCGCTGAAGCCGGTTGCGGGCAAGCCCGTCTTCCGCATCGCGCCGCCGCCTTACGTCACAGCCGACTTGGTCGAGTTCGTTCGGGGGCGGGTTCTCGTGGCGCGATAGAGAAAGAACTTCCACCACAGAGACACTGAGACACAGAGAAGTCCAATTCAAGAAAAGCGAAAACATTCGTGCGTGGCTACCAGAATGTCGGCCACGACTGGCTCTCGGCCTTTCGCCCTGCTTTTCTCAGTGTCTCTGTGGTGGGCATTTCGCCGTTATTTTGGGTCGAGTTTCAGTGACACTGAATTGATGCAGTAGCGCAAGCCGGTCGGTCGCGGTCCGTCGGGAAAGACGTGGCCGAGATGGCCGCCGCAGCGCGAACAGGTCACCTCGACGCGACGCATGCCCAGCGTGTTGTCTTCGTGGGCGTCGACTTTGTCGTCTCCCGCAGCCTGATAGAAGCTCGGCCAGCCGCACCCGGCATCGAACTTGGTGTCGGACAGGAACAATTCCTGTCCACACGCCGCGCACTTGTACACACCAGGCGTCATGACGCTCTCGTACTCCCCAGTAAAGGGCCTCTCGGTGCCCTTTTGGCGCAGGATGCGATACTGCTCCGGAGTCAGCTCCTGGCGCCACTGCTCGTCCGGCTTCTCGATTTTGTCTGCCATACGGCACCTCGGTAGAGTAGATTCCCACTCCCGGAAGTTTGTCGCAAGCATCCGGAGCTTCACCGGACACGCGAGCCGGCAGGAGCTTCAGGCCAGGGATCTACACTTTCAAAAGCCTGCAACTATCATCGCTCATCTTACTCGTCACGTATAGATGTGACGCTACGCACAGCGGGTGAGTGAGGTTCTCCGTTATCAACGGAGTGGACGTGCCCTACGCGACCCAGGCGGGGAGCATAGTCCGTCAATCAGGTTCAACCCCGCTGCGCGGGCCGGTACTTACTCCTATGGCTAATCTTAAAGACGCAGGGCACCTCCTCCGGATGGCAGCGGTTTTTGCTGCCGGCATCGTCCTGTTCCTGATGGCGCGAAGTATCTTCGTTCCCAAGAGCTTCGGGCAATACGGACACTACCGCGGCGCCGCGCTGGCGGAAATTGCCGCCAAACCCATCATGTTCGCCGGCCACGGCGCTTGCGAGAGCTGCCACACCGACGTGTACGAGGTGAAGAGCAAGGGCGTCCACACGCATGTCGCCTGTGAGTCGTGCCACGGGCCGCTGGCCAAGCACGCGGACGATCCCACGGCGCTAACGCCGCCCAAGATCGATGTCGCGGTCTTGTGCGTCCGCTGCCATGAGGCCGACATAGCCAAGCCGAAGGATTTCCCGCAGGTGGTTTCGGCCGAACACTCAGGGGGCGTGGTCTGTAATACGTGTCACCAGCCGCACAGTCCGCGCATTGCGAGCGCAGACACCGCCAGCACAGAAAAGCCCAGCGGAGACAGCAAATGAGCATGACACGCAGACACTTCCTGGTTTTATTGCCCGCTGCCGCCATAGCCTGGGATGCGGTGCTCGCAGGCACTCCCGAGGCTGCGCCCAACTACAACATGACCGAGCACTGGTGGGGCCTGCTGATTGACGTGACCAAGTGCATCGGCTGCGGGACGTGCGTGCAGGCCTGCCAGGCCGAAAACAATGTGCCGGACGGCTACTACCGCACCTGGGTCGAGCGCTACCACGTCGCGGGCTGGCCGGTCGAGAATCCTACGGTTGATTCGCCCGATGGCGGCAAGCACGGATTCCCAGCGCTCGACGAATGAAGGCGGAAAGAACTTCTACGTGCCCAAGATGTGCAATCACTGCGCCGACTCGCCGTGCACGCAGGTTTGTCCGGTGGGAGCGACGTTCGTTTCGCCTGACGGCGTCGTGCTGGTGGACCAGACGTACTGCCTGGGCTGCCGCTACTGCATACAGGCCTGCCCTTACGGCTGCCGCTTCCTGAATCCCGAGACCAAGACCGCCAACAAGTGCACGCTCTGCTACCACCGCATCACCAAGGGACTCACGACAGCCTGCTGCGAAACCTGCCCGACGGGCACGCGACAGTTGGTCGACCTGAAGAACCCGAACGACCCGGCGCACAAGTTCATTGAGACCCACAGCGTCCAGGTCTTGAAACCACATCTGGCAACGCAAGCCAAAGCGTTCTACTACGGCCTCGACGGCTCGGTGCGATAGGAGGATTCATGCACGGTATCCCGGTGGAAGGCTTCATGTATCCCAACGAGATCGAGCTGCAGTGGAGCGTGCTGATCGTTCTCTACCCGTTCCTGACCGGACTGGTGGCGGGCGCGTTCATTCTGGCGTCGCTGGAGCGCGTCTTCCGCGTGGAAGCGGTGAAGCCGACATACCGTCTGGCGCTGCTGACGGCGCTGGCGTTCCTGCTCGTCGCTCCCCTGCCGCTGCAGTTGCACCTCGGCCATCCCGAGCGTTCGCTGGAGATGTATCTTACACCGCATACCTCGTCGGCGATGGCGATGTTCGGCTTCGTTTACCTGTGGTACCTGATGGCCGTGCTTGTGTCGGAGATCTGGCTCGACTACCGGCGCGACATCGTGATCCTGTCGCAAACCACGACCGGATGGAAGCGCCTGCTCTACAAGGTCATGACGCTGGGCTCCAGCAACATCAGCGACGAGGCGCTGGCCATCGACCACAAGACGGGATGGATCATCACCATCATCGGTATTCCGTCAGCCTTCCTGCTGCACGGGTACGTCGGCTTTATCTTCGGCAGCGTCAAGGCCAACCCGTGGTGGTCGTCGCCTCTGATGCCGGTCGTTTTCATTTTCTCGGCGATGGTGTCGGGCATTGCGACGGTCATGCTGGTGTACATGTTTCTGTGCAAGGCGCGCGGTGAGGAAGTCGACATGCGGTGCGTTGATACCGTCGCCAAGTATCTCTTTTACGCTTTCCTCATCGACTTCAGCCTGGAGGTGCTTGACCTGATTCATCGCATCTACGAGGCCGACGAGTCCTTCCGCAGCCTCGACTTCATGGTGCACACCAAGCTCTACATACCGCACATCGTCATCCAGATTCTGCTGGGCACGCTGACGCCGATCCTCCTGCTGGGCGCTGACGCAGGTGGTGCCTCTGAGCGAAACGAAACGCAAGTTGACCTACGCCATCGCGGGCTGCCTGACCCTGATGGGCATCTTCGCCATGCGCTGGAACGTGGTGATTGGCGGACAGCTCTTCTCCAAGAGTTTCCTCGGCTACACGACTTACAAACTGGGCTTGATTGACCGCGAGGGACTGCTGGTCGCCATCGTGCTGACCATCCTTCCCTTCTTCTATCTTGTGGGCGCTGATCAAGCTGCTGCCGCCCTGGGAAGACGTGCAGGGCTCGCATCTGGAAACGGCTTACGGAGACGATTAAAGGCTCCGCAAACTTGAAAAGACCTCGGGGCGGACGCTAGTCCGCCCGTCCTGTTTTACTCGAACTGCTTGCGGAATTCCTCGAACATCTGCTTCAACTCGCTGACTTCTTCGTTGCAGGCCGACGACCTGTTCTTCCAACTTAGTCTCCCGGTCGCCGTCAGCCGCATGACTTCTCGGTGCAGCACTGGGCGCAGGTAACTCGGCGGCGTCAACCTCTCCGCACAAAAGGTGCGCGTAGCGTGACTCTTTCGTTCCCGGCTGGCGCGGCAGCACCGCCGCCAGTGGAGGCTCGCGCTGCATCAATTTCTGCAGGCTGGCCTGCACAGCGTCGAGGTCTTCGAACTGATGCATGCGCTCGGTGCGCCCGCGCAACTCGCCCGGAGTCTGCGGTCCGCGCAACAGCAGAACGCAGAGCACGGCGGTTTCGCCGCGCGAAAAGTTGAACACCTCCTGCAAGCGGTGCTCGTACTTGGTGACGCGGCTGTCGGCGCCACGCGCCGGGCCAGCCAGATTGAACTGCTGCAACCCGCTCAGCGCGTCGCGCACGGCATTCTCGTCGAGCGTCATCACCGGCTCGCGATTGTTCTTCTGATTGCAGGCGTTCACCAGCGCGTTCAGCGACAGCGGATAGTAATCGGGCGTCGTGATGTCTTTCTCGATCAGCGCGCCCAAGCACGCGGGCCTCCACGGCGTTCAGAACAATATCCATGAATTCAACATAGCACTCTGGCTCACCAGATTCGCGGCAGCAAGATGACGCGAATCACGGGAAGGCACACCAGCAGGATCGCCACAACCGCCAGGCCGGTGCGCACCCGGTGCGTCTTGAAGCGTTGGCTGATCGCCACCAGCAACAGCACGGTAGCCAGCGTCACCGTCGCCCGCACGTACTTGTCGGAGATGGCGCGCGCGGCAGCACCCTGCTCGAATGCTTCAGGGTGGCTTCTTCGCCTCGACTGCGCGGCCTCGACGGCGTTGGCATTGCGGTACTCGGGCATCATCATGGGCCCCGGAGGAGCTTCCGCGATTGTTGATCGGGTCGGTCTTCACCCAGGCTTCAAACGCTGGACGAAATTCCGGCCGCATACGGCGCGCAAACAGCTGCGCCACCTTTTGATTGTTCGCAGCCGCGGCCTTGATCCACTCAGCCACCGCCGAGGCGTCATACGTCTGTTCCTGTCCCGAGCGCGTCAGCAGCGCTGCCGCCTCCACGCGCAGCCGCGACGACTTGGCGTACAGCTCGTCCTGCAGGCCGTCCCAACGGGCCGACTGGTAGCCGCTCCAGGCGGTCGCGATCGCCACCATGGCCAGCACAATGGCCTCGACGATCTCGAGCACGCCGAGCACCTTCGATTTGTGTGTGCGCTCGTGCTCCTCGCTTTCATTGAGCTTGTGAGCAATCTCGATGTTCGGTCCACCCAGTTCAGGCATTGCTTCCCCTCCCGGACGCTTGTCGCGTATTGAATTTCTCAAGTTACTTTGCTGGAACGGGCGATGTCCACTGGAAGATAAAACCAGCGCCGCTCGCAGGATAGAATCATTGCTTCATGGCACGATCCTACGCCCAACCCGCGCTTCGAGGTGCTGTTCGACCACGGCGAGCGCAGCCCCGCGGCCGACGAAGCGCTCGCGGGTTATGGCAAGTCTTGGATTTCCTGCGCCGCCTGCTGATCGTCCCTGGATTTACACGAACTTCGTGCAGTCGCTCGATGGCATTGTCAGCCTGCTGGGAAAGCATGCCTCGGGCGGCGAGATTTCCCAGTCGGACGCCGATCGCTGGCTGATGGACCTGCTGCGCGCCCATGCTGACGGAGTGCTGATGGGCATGAACACGCTGCGCGAAGAGCAGCGCCTGCGCGGGCCAGAGAGTCGCGGCATCGTGTTTCAGGTGGTGGAACCGGAGCTGCTGCGGCTGCGCGAGAAACTCGGCAAGGCACGCCAGCGGAATATCTTCGTCACGCGCGGTCTTGATCTGGAGCTCTCGCAAGTGGAAGGTGTTCGACGGCGACGTCGTGGACTGCCGTAATTTTGACCTCGCCGCAGGGGGCGGAACGGCTCAACGCGCAGAAGCACGCACCCGCATGTCACGGTGATCTCCGCCGGAGAAGGCGATACGGCTCGACCTGCCTGCGGCGATTCGGGAGCTCCGCACGCGACTCGGCATTCAGTACTTGCTGTGCGAAGGCGGCCCTACGCTTTACGGCACGCTGGCGCGCGCCGACCTGGTGGACGAAAAGTTCGTCACGGTGTCGCCGGTCGAGGTCGGGCAGGTTGTGCCGCCGGAGCAGGAGCGGCTGCCGCGCGAGCAGGGCGTGAATCCGCTGGTTCGTCCGAATGTATTCGGCGGACCAGGACTTCACCCGCGAAACCATGACGCGCTGGACGTGGCTCAGTTGCCGGAAGTCCGGTGACCATGAGTTCAATCGGTATCGCCGCGTGCGGTGATTCGGAACCTCGCCGGAAAAAACAAGGGCGTTGGTCATGAAATAGTTTTCTGTAATGTTGGAGTCGTGAGAACGAAGGGAGTCGAGTTACATGCCGAAGGCGAAGGAGTTCACTGTGACGATCGCTGATAAACCCGGCGCACTTGGTAAGTGCTTCCTTGCACTGGCGGAGCGCGGAGTGAACATCCTTGCGTTTCAGTCGTATGTAGAGGCGGGCGAGAGCCTGGCCCGATTTGTGGCGGACGATATGCCGACCGCCAAGGCGGTGCTGGGCAGCCTGCGCATGGTGTTCGAGGAGACGGACGTCGCGGTCGTCAGGGTAGCGCATCGTCCGGGCGAGTTGGGCCGCGCAGCCGCGCTGCTGGGTGAAAAGCAGATCAACATTGACTACAGCTACTGCGGACTGGAACCAGGTTCGACGCACGGATTGATGGTCTTCGGGGTTGACAAGTTGACGACGGCGGCGAAGCTGCTGGACGAGTTGGCCGCCGAAAATTTGTAAATCACAGCCTCTCCGCGTGCGGTAATCCCGCGCCGGCGACTCAGATGCCCGCATACCAGGAGTAACCCGCTTCCGGCGATGCCGAACCCAGGCCCTTGCCGAAGCCTTTGAGCGAGTCGGCGAAGGTCAGGCGGGTGATGAACTTGACGCTCTTGTAGCCGAGCTGGCGCGGCACGCGCAGACGCAGCGGGCCGCCGAAACCGACTGGAAGCTCTCCGTCGTTCATGCCATACGTGAGTAGAGTCTGCGGATGCAGAGCGTCGGCCATGTCGATGCTTTCCCACCAGTCGGGCTCGATAGAAAAGTAAACGACATACTTCGCCTGGGGCAGGACTCCGCAGGCGTTCATCACTTCGTGCAGCGGCGTTCCAATCCACTCGGCGACATAGGACCAGCCCTCCTCGCAGACAACTTCGGTGATCTGGCTGCTGACGGGGAACGTCTTGAGGTCGGGCACGGATAGCGAAGTGGGACGGGCGACCATGCCATCGACTGCAAGCCGCCAGTCGGAAAATCCAGTGGCCTGTTGTTTCTTGAAGGCATCGTTGAAGGGCGCGAGTTCGTTGGCGAAGGGCTTCTCGGAAATCATGCTGCGGGGAAACTCGCGCGCCAGCGAGTGGGTGGTGATCAGGCGCTGCGCGGCGTAAGTCAGGGTTTCGCCCGGCCCGTAGATTCCGCCGCTATCAGGTGGGACCAGCCCGTAGCGCTTCGCCAAGCCGGCGGCCACGGCCAAGCCCGACGCGCCGGCGGCGACGGCCAGCCCTCCGGTGACAAACTTGCGGCGTGAAATTTTGCTCATGTTCGCTCCTCAGGCGCCGTGGCGACACCGGTGATCATCGCCCTGGTGCGGCTGGTGAATCCGGCCCAAATCACCATGCCCACGTGGACGGCGAGGAAGGCCACGAGGAATCCGGTAAGGAAGAAGTGCAGAGTGCGCGCAGATTGCCGCCCTCCCAGCAGATTGACGCCCGCCGGAATCGCGGAATTGAAGCCGGGTGACAGCGCAAGCCCCGTCCAAATGATGAGGGGGAAGACGATGAAGATCACCACGAGGTAGGCGGCGCGCTGCAGCACATTGTACGAAAATGCTTCGTCTGCGCCGGGTGGCGTGAGGCGAAGGTGGTTCGATAGCTGCCCGAGGAATGACTGCCAGCTTCGGTCGGCCGGAGCGGGAAACAGGTTGCGGCGAAAGTGTCCGGTCCAAACGCCCCAGATAACGTAGGCGAGGCCGGTCAACACCAGCGCCCATGCCGCCTCGAAGTGGAGGTAGCGGCTCCAGCCATTCTGGTCGGGCATGACATAGCCGTAGCCGGTGGGGACCATCGATCGAGACGATGGAATGGGAATTTTGAAGAGCGGACGAGTGTTCACGTTGCCGGTTTCGCCCCAATAAAAACGAGGGTGAGAGACCACGATCTCAAGCCCGGTGACGAGCAGGGCAAAGAAGCAAAGGGCGGTGATCCAGTGGGTCACGCGGACGATCGCGGCATGGCGGGGAGAGTCGGAAATCGGGGGTCATGCCGACGTCAGGCATTGCGGGAGGATAGCACGTTCGTCGCGAATCCGCCGACGCAACGTCTGATGCAGCTAGAGGATACCGAGTCCCCGATTCCACAATATGGGGGATCATCGACAGGTACCCCCCTCCCCTCCACTCTTAGTGTTTTCAGGAACTTGTGATGGATTTTTGATGCAGCTTTGGGAAAACAAAAGCTTTATAGGTACGTAATAGGAAACATTAGGGTTAGGAGCGCGCCTCGGACGGTGAGCTGGCTCGGCGGGGAGGGCGGCGGCGGTGAGATCCATGGCCCAAAGAAGCATGCGGGCGGTGGCAGAGTCAACAGCGCCGGAGTTTATGACGCGGAGGACTTCAGCGCGGTTCAGAGCGAGGTCGCGGCGGTTCATGGGCACGCGAAGTCGAGGGATGCAGACGAGGCGGCGGGCGCGGGCCATGTTGTGGAGACGGGCGCGGGCGTCGAGATGATGGCGGCAGCAGCCGCGTCCACGAATGGCGGGGCCGTGGCAATGGCGGCCATCGGGGAAAGTGTGGCGGCAGAGACGGATGATCAAGTGCGAATTCATTGAGACCTCCGCAGGGTCAATCGCTCAGGATAAGTTCATGTGCGCGGGGAATGCGAGAGGAAAAATGCAGGCCAACGTTACGAAGGTAACCAAATTTCCCGAAATGGGAAGGGGGGGATTTCACCACAGAGGCACAGAGACACAGAGGAAGAAAGCAAACAATGGGAAACATCTTAACGATTACCGGAGCAACTCATCGACCACGGCTTCGACGTGGATCACGGTGGTGTCGAGGAAGTCGATGCCCTCATCCGCAGCGTCGCGGAGGAGAAGGGGAAGTTCGGTTCCGGCCAGGACGAGAGCTTCAATTCCCTCTTGGGCCTTGAGGCGTTGTGCGATGCGCATAATTTCGTCGCGGGTCTGCGGGAGGAACTGGTTTTTCAGCAGCTCGCCAATGTACTTCTTGTGGATGAACTCGCGCTCTGCTTCGGTGGGCGTTACGAGCGCAATTCCGGCGCGCTGGAACTCTTCGGGATAAAAGGTGGCGCGCATGGTGAATCCGGTACCGAACAGGCCGACTTTCTTCAGGCCGAGCACTTTGGCACGCTCAGCGGTGGCGCGCACGATGCTGAGCAGCGGAATCATCGACCGCTGGTGCACGTCATCGAAAACCAGATGCGGCGTGTTCGCAGCAATAAAGCCGAATTCGGCGCCTGCGCGCGCGAGCGCCTCAATGCCGGAGGCGAGGTAGTCGGCCAGTTCATCCAGCCGCCCCGCATCGAGCATAGCGAGGCCCTTGTCCACGTCAAGGCTGTTGATGACGATGTGCGGAATCCCGCCATCGGGCTTCCTCGCGCGATAGCGCGCGATGATCGAGCGGTAGTAATCGATGGTGGACTCGGGCCCGAGCCCGCCGATCATGCCTGCGGTTTTCATACAGTTGCCAGTCGTCGGTCGCCGGTCGCCAGATTAAACCACGGAGATCCGGATCCCACATTTCCCAAAACCGGGGAAATGTGGGCCACCCACGGAATGTGGGACACCCCGAAGTCTAGAGTTTCAAGAGCGTGGCGGCCCAGCTCATCCACGAAGCGGTCAGCAACAGCCGCGATGCAATCAACGCAGCGAGTACGAACCCGGCGTATCCGGCGGCGAACCAGCGGTCGAGATTGCGAGTCATGGCAAAACGGACGAGCAGAAGCAAGCCTCCCAGGAAGACGACGGGGCCGAAGAATCCCACTGGACCACTTTGGCCGAAGATCGCCCGAAGAAACGGCGTGCGCGCGGTGGCTCCGGTGAGCAGAACGAGGCTGGCCATGAGCATCATGGGACGGTGAATCCGAGGGCGCTTGCGGTTGATGACACCAATGGTGACGAAGACCGCGTACAAGGCGATCTCAGCGAGCATGATCAGCAGAAAACGGGGGTAAGGCCAGTCGAAAACCGCGCCATTGGGCGCGAGCCGCACGGAGCGAATGGCCACCAGCGGCCCGGTACAAAGAATGGCTGTGGCAATAACGAGCACGCTCCAGCCGAGTTTCATGTGGAGGCGGCGGTTCTGCACCGAGATCAGCAGCGCCTGCACGAAGAACAGCACATACCAGGCGAAGACCGCCGAGCTGTGCAGCACGACCATCGCGAGGATGGCCGGATCGATGTGGCTGCCGTCGGTGTGGGTGCCTCCGAAGATGTAGTGACGGAATCCGATGAGGGTAAGCACCAAGAAAATGGCGCCGGCGGTGGCGTAGAAGTAGCGATCAAGTTTCATGGGTGTCGAAAGAGAGTAGCACAGGTGAAATCCCTGGTTCCGCAAACCAAGATCAGTCCACGGCCCGCTCAAGAACCCCACATTTCCCACAAGAAGGGAAATGTGGGCCACCCAGTCACCCGCCTGAGTCCCCAAGGCATCGAGGAAGGATAATCCGGTTATGGAAATCGAGTCTTTGATATGTGAGGAAAACCCCTGCCCAACCAAAACCGGGTTGGACGGGGCACCCGCGCGGCGAAGTGTGACGAAAAACCCCGCCCAACCAAAAGAAGGTTGGACGGGGCACCCGGCCTGCGGTTCACACGCGGGTTATATCCCCTTCTCGAGTCCTTCCGCCGCGCGATTCAGGGCATCGGTCAGCACCTTCAACTGCTGTTCCGTCAGCGCTGCGTCGTTCGCATCAATCGCCTCGTTTACTCCCGGAATCACCACCGCGGCATAGCCGGTGTACTTTCCCGGAGCGTAAATCGCGTGCTTGAACCAGGGCCGGTCGGGCAGGCCGTCGATGAGGAACGCACGCTCGGTGCCGAGCAGCGCGTCGTTCATCTTCTTGCTGTCACCTTTCATAGCGATCTCGGCCTGCAGCATCTGCGCGCCGGCTTTTTCCAGACGTGCCGCAGCTTTTTGCGCGTCATCAAACGACGGCGATTTCGCTCCGAACGCTTCCTTCGACTTGCCCTCGGCGGCCTTCACGTATTCGACGATTTCCTTGCCGTACTCTTCATAGTCGAACGGCAACACGTCCTCCGAAGCCATGCGGATGAGTTCCAGCCCGTAGACCCGCGCCATCTGCTGCTCGTACACAAACGTCGGGTCGCCAAACTTGGTGAACCATGCGAAGTTGTCGAACACCGAGTGATACACACCATAGGGCCCGCCCGAGCCGATGTCGGTGGAGGGCACGCCCAGGTGCTGCAGGAAGGGGGTGAAGTCGGAGCCGCTGCCGAGGTCGCCGACGTTCACATCCTTCTTCACCACGGCGTTAGGCGCGCGCGACGTACCGCCGAGAGCGTTGGTCACGCCACGCTCCTTCTCGCGCAGTCCGACGGCGATCTTCCACTGCTCGTACACGCTGCCGCCCTTGGGGCTCGGCACCGACTGCGACACCTCGCGCAGGTACTGCTTCAAGCTCGGCACGGCCGAGGCGCCGAAGTTCGGCCCGGCCACGGCGACGTCCATGTTGAAGTACACGACGGCGTTACGCAGCTCGTCGGCATGCTGCTCGGCAAACTCGGTGGAGCCGATCAGTCCTTCTTCTTCTGCATCCCAACTGGCGAAGACGATGGTGCGCTTGGGCTTCCATCCGGTCTTCAGCAACTCGCCGACGCCGTGCACGGCCTCGAGCTGCGCCGCCGTGCCGCTGTTGGGATCGACCGCTCCGTACACCCAGGCGTCGCGATGGTTGCCGGTAATGACCCACTCCCCGGGCGACTCGCTTCCCTTCACCATGCCGATGACGTCATAGATGGTCGTCCACTGGTAGTTCTGCTTGAGCAGCATGTGGACCTTCGCCGGCCCCGGTCCGACGTGATAGGTGAACGGCAGCGCGCCCTGCCACTCGCGTGGAGACTCAGGGCCGCCGAGATTCGCCAGAATCGGAGCGGCGTCGTGGTACGACAGCGGCGTGGTGGGAATGCGCGGCATGTCGGTCGCCTGCTCCGGCGAGATGCGCTTGCCGTCGGGCAGATCGGGCACGGACGCGATGCCCGGCGTCGTCGGATCGCCGGGATAGCGGAAGAGGTACTGGATCGATCCGCGCTGCACGCCGGTGTCGGGACGGTACGGGCCCTTGGGATACTTGTCTCCCCGGAAGTAGCCGTCGTCCCAGGGATCGCTATAGATGATGACGCCGATGCAGCCGTACTCTGACGCGACAAAGGGCTTCACGCCGCGAAAATTCATGCCGTAGCGCACCACGGCGATCTTGCCTTTCAGGTCGACGCCCATCTCCTTCAACTTCTTGAAGTCCTCGGGACGCCCGTAGTTGGCGTATACCGCATCCGCCGTCACATCGCCCGACGGCGAGAAGGCGTTGTACGCGGTCACGACACGGGGATCGTCCTGATAGGGATCGTCGCCATCGACGTGTTCGCGCGACGGGCCGTGCATTACGACGCCCGCTGGCGCGACGAGATCGACATGGATCTCTGCGGGAAGGTTCATCCAGATTTTGTATTCCTGGATGTAGGCGTCGAGCCCAGCCTCTTTGTACTTCTGTAGCACGTAGTCGGCGGTCGCCTTGTCTTCGGGAGAGCCCGCAACGTGCGGCGCCTTGGTCAGGGTGCGCAGGTGTTCCTTCGCCAACTCGGCGCTGGGCACGGCAAGAAACGTCTTCTCGGCAGCGAGCTCGGCCGCGGCGTCGCGGTAGCCGCTGATCTTGACCGGCGGATTGAATGGAAACTTCTCGGTGGGCTGTTGGCTATAAGCAAGTGGAGACAGGTTGAGCGTGACAACCAAAAGGGCGGCGAGAATTCGGTTCAATTGTTAGGTTCTCCTCGGAGAGCGGGTTGTAACTAGATTAACCGAAGAAGGCGGAATGCGGCGCGAGCCGATCCCATGGGCCAGTCGACCATCTCATTGTCGGTGCGCTGGAACTGCGCTACTTTTCTGACACCCGCTTGGTTGTGTTGCTGAAGTGCAGGAAGCCGGTCACCTTGCCCGAGGCGTCACGCTGGAAGGTGAACTCCTCGGCCTCACTGCCGTCGTCGCGCACGCGACGGAAGACGTCGCCGCCCTTGGGCTTTAGGAACTCCAAGTCGTCTCCCGGCTTGTCGGCGGGGAGGCCGAGAATCGCCAGTCCGCCCGCCCACGGTTCGACCACCGCCTCAGAACCCCACGGCTGCTGGGAGTAGTGGCCCACGAAGTCTTCCAGCTTGACGCCGCTGGCCGGTGGCGGGTCCTTGAACTCATAGCCCTTGCGCTTGTCGAGGATCGCGTACACCCCGTCGACTTCCTCTCCGGGATTCTCCATCGCGTTCATCAGCACGACGACGCCGAGCTGGTCCGAGTTGCGCATGCTCAAAGCAGTCCGGTAGCCGGGACAACTGCCGCCGTGGCCGACGTATGTTTTGTCCCCCTTGTGCGATATCGCGAAGCCCAGCCCCCAACTGGTCTTCCAGTTCGGGTCCATGAATTGCACGCGCTGCATTTCGTAGAGCGTCGAAGGCTTCAGCAGGTTGGTCTGGCCGGTGCGCAGCAGTTTGAATTGCCATGATGCGAACTTGGCGAGGTCCTCCACGGTCGAGGTGTATCCCGCCGCGGGCGTGACGCCTTTCGCGTCAAACGGCTTGAGCAGGTCGCGGGTGCCGTCGCGCTTCAGCGCGCTGTAGCCCACGGCCATTTGTTTGCCGAGCAAGTCGGTGGGATAGTACGTCCGCGTGTCGCTCAGCCCCAGCGGATCGAGCACGTGCGTCTGTGCGTACTTCGCGTAGGGTTCGCCCGCAATCGCCTCAACAATCTCGCCCGCCAGCGTCAGTCCCAGATTGCTGTACTGGAAATACCGTTCGGCTGGGTAAAGCGCCGTTTGTTCGGCGATCTTGGTCCGGATCTGCGCCTGTGTCGGGAAGGCGAAGTCAGGCGCTGACCAGTACGGCGAGTCCGACTCGCGCGGCAGACCAGCGGAATGCGAAAGGATTCCGCGCACCGTGATGGGGCCGCTGTCTTCGGTAAGCGGCTTGAGCTTGGCCCAGGGCAGGTAAGTCGTGATGGGCTCGTCGAGCCGCACCTTGCCCGCGTCATACTGCTCCATCAACGAGACCGAGGTGAAGAGCTTCGAGATCGAGCAGATGGAGTAAATCGTCTTCGGCGACGCCGCCACGGTGTGCTGCGCGTCGATGGTGCCGTAACCCTTGGCCCAAACCAGGTCATCGCCGACTACCAGTCCAGCAGACATCGCCGGCAAGTGCTCGTAGGCCTGCTGGCCGTCGAGCCAGGCATCAACTACGCGCAGGGCCTCGCCGCGCTCGCCGACTGCCTTGGAGGTTTGCGCCATCGCGGTCACGGCGCAAAAGACCATCGCAACAACCCAGAGCCGGGTCAGACGAGTCTTCCTCATGGTCGGAGTCTCCCTGTCGTTTCAGGATTTCAGGAACGGTGGGCAGTATATCTCAATCCCAATTCTTCACCTGCGGCCAGATTTCGCTCACCGAACGGAAATTTTTGGGGCCTTGACACAGCAGTACAGGACGGTTCTCCCACGGCGGCGCATACGGATTATGCAGCTCTGCAACCACCGTGACCCGGGTGAAATGCTGCGCCTCGTCCTCCGGCGTGCTCCCCACAACAATTACGGTCTGCCCGCTGTAATTGCGCGGTCCCCACAGCCAGTAGCTCTGGTGTCCACTGATGGCCTTGGGCAAACCGTACCTTGGGCCAATGATGTCAATCGCCCCCGCCGCAGCAAAGTTGTGGGCAAAGATCGCGGTGTCGGCACGCTGTTCCGGAGGCACGCTGGCATACGCCGTGGCCACCGCCTGCACCATCTGCTCCCAGCCGAAACAATCAGCGTAGTAGTGCGGCATGCGCTCCAGCAGCATGCTCTTTTCGTCCGGCTGAATCTGAAACGGCAACCTGGCCTGGTAGCGAAGAAATCCCTCTGGCGACAATACCGGCGCAAATAACGGCAGCAGCGCCACCGTGCCTGCCACAATCAGCGTCACCAGCGCCGGAGCCACCCAGCGCATTCCCCGGCGCCGCGAGAGTTGCTCGACGGCTATGGCCCCTCCGGCAAACACCATCGGATACACCGGCGAGGAATAGTAGTCCTTGCCGTGCAGCACGATGAACACCACCAGCACGGTTACGAACGCCCAGCCCAGCACGCGAAACGGCTTGCCGGTCTTCCAGAAGAAGAAGTACAGCCCGCCCAGCAACCACACTGGAAACGTCACCGGTGTCATCAGGAAGATCTGCGCCTTGATGTATCCCAGCGGCGTAAATACGGTGTCGCGCTGAGCGGCACGGAGGTTGCGCATCAGCTCCAGAAACGGCCAATGGTGCTGGATGTTCCACAGCAGATTCGGGAGAAATATCAGAAACGCTATGACGCCGGCGACCCAAATCCACGGGCTTGCGAAGGCCTTGCGTTCGGGCGTGAGCACCAGCCCCACCACGATCGCGAAACCGAACACCGCCATTGAGTACTTGTTCTCCAGCCCGATTCCAGCCAGCACGCCGAACCACAGCCACAGCTTCTGGTCGCCTGTCTTGACGATGCGAATGACCACGTAGGCGCAGCTCATCCACAGAAGGGGTTCGAAGACGTTCATGGTGAACAGGTGCCCGAGGATGAGGTACACGCCCGCGCACGCAGAGCAAAGCGCCGCCAGTCCTTGCGCGAACCGGCCGCCGCCCAGCTCTCGCGCCAGCAGACCCGTCAGCCACACCAGGACGAAGCTGGCCATCGCCGGGAACAGGCGAATCGCGAACAGCGACGTGCCGAACAAATGCCGCGTCAGCCAGGCGAACACGGCAATCAGCGGCGGCTGGTCAACATAGCCCCATGCCATATGCTCGCCACAAGCCATGTGGTACATCTCGTCGCCGAAATAGCCGTAGCGGTTGGCCGTCGCCAATTGCAGGGCTAACACTGCCGTCGCAATGTAGAACACGATTGCCGGGCCGCTGCTGAATCGCGGCGCTGGGTCGTCCATCGGAGTTGCGGTCGTCGAAGACATAGGTCGCCTTTCCGTCAAGTATTTCTGCAATTGTCGCCGCTTTCTGTGACCTCCATCACGGTGGCCGTTGTCATTGCCCTTCACAATTGAAGACAGGAGAAACTTCATGGAGCCGTTCCGTCATCACGTTTTTGTCTGCACGCAACAGAAGCCCGAGGGAGTTCCTTGCTGCCCCGCCAGCGGATCGATGAGCGTTCTCGGCGCACTGCACGGCGAGTTGGGCAAGCAGGGCCTCAGCAGCGACGTCCAGGTTTCGTCCTGCGGCTGCCTCGGCCTGTGCGATGAAGGCCCCATCATGATCGTCTATCCGGAAGGCGTCTGGTATCGCAAAGTCAAGGCCGAAGATGTTCCCGACATCGTGGCCTCGCACCTGCGCTCTGGACAGCTGGTATCGCGCCTCGTGTGGAGCGACCCTCCCGCCATGAAGGCCATGGCCGTCGAGCACACGCAGAATTACCTCGCCATGGTGAAGGCCAAAGACGAAGCCGGCATTCCTGCCCGACGACCTCAACGAGATGGCCCGTTCCTTCATGCCCGCCCGCGCGCTGCTGACCGCGCTAGAACTCGACGTGTTCACCGCAGTCGGCGATGGAGCATCGGCACAAAAGGTGGCCCAGAAGATTGGGGCCGCCAACCGCTCCACCGAAATGCTGCTCAACGCGCTGGTCGCACTCAAGCTGCTGGAGAAGCGCGATGGCGCGTTCTACAACTCCGCCGCCAGCGCCCGGTTCTTTGCCGAAGGCTCGCGCGACAACGCCCGCCCCGGCCTGCTGCATACCGCCAACCTGTGGAAGCGCTGGTCTACTCTCACCGACGCCGTCCGCGAAGGCACCGCCGTAGCTCCCCGCGTCCGCGACGACGCTTGGGCGAAGTCTTTCATCGCCGCGATGGACCGCAACGCCCGCGAACGCGCCGGTGCAGTGGTAAAGGCCATCGCCTCGCCCAGCCTCAAGCGCGTCCTCGATCTCGGCGGAGGCTCCGGAGCCTACTCCATAGCGCTCGCCAGCGCTGTGCCTGGCCTGAAGGCCGAAGTTCTCGACACCGCCGAAGTCGTGCCGCTCACCCAGCATTACATTCGCCAAGCCGGGCTCGCCGACCGCGTCTCCACCCGCGTGGGCGACATGCTGAACGATCCGCTCGGTGACGGCTACGACCTGGTGGTGGTGTCGGCCATCTGCCACATGTTCTCGCCCGACGACAACCGCTCGCTCGTACAGCGCATCTTCAATGCCGTGGCGCCCGGTGGCCGGATTGTGGTGCAAGATTTTATCCTCGAGCCCGACAAGACCGCTCCCCGCGCCGGCGCGCTGTTTGCTCTGAATATGCTGGTCGGAACCACTGCCGGCAACAGCTACAGCGAGCCCGAGTACGCCAACTGGCTGCACGATGCGGGCTTCACCGACGTCCACCGCGTGCGCTTCCCCGGCAGCCCGGCTGGCCTGATGATTGGAGTGCGGGGGTAGCCTCGACCCTTTTGGTGCCTATCCGGTGCTGGTCGACCGATTTCGGCGACGCGGTTGGAAAAAATCTCCTGTTGAGTGTGCCCACTGCGCGACAGCTCAGATTACACTTATAGGTTATGTCCAAACACATTCTTGCCAGCACACTACTGTTCGCACTTATGACGACTCCCGTGACTCACCACCGCCTCCGACTTCGGTCCCAGCAACCCGTTCTACGCTCCCAGTAAATTGCCGTTTCAGACGATTCCCTGGGACCAGATCAAAGACTCCGACTTCCAGCCCGCCATTGAGGCCGGGATGGCGGAGCAGTTGAAGGAAATCCAGGCCATCGCCAACAACCCTGCGCCGCCGACTTTCGATAACACGATTGTCGCCATGGAAAAGAGCGGCCAGTTGCTGCAGCGTTCGGCCAGCGCATTTTTTGCCGTCGCCGGCGCCAACACCAACCCCACGCTGCTGAAGGTTCGCTCCGAAGTTGCGCCCAAACTTGCCGCCCACCGCGACGCCATCTTCCTCAACGACAAGCTCTTCCAGCGCGTCGCCGCGCTCTACAAGCAGCATGACTCACTCAAACTCGACGCCGAGCAGCAGCGCCTGCTCAAGTACTACTACGACGAGATGATCCACGGCGGCGCCAATCTGAACGAAGCCGACAAGGTCCAGCTCAAGAAGCTCAACGAAGAGCTCGCTGGGCTCTCCGATACCTTCGAAAGCAAACTGCTGGCTGCCACTAAAGACGGCGCCTTCGTCACCACGGACAAAGCCGCCCTTGCCGGCCTGCCCGAGGCCCAGATCACCGCTGCTGCCGGAGCCGCAAAGGGGCGTAAGGTCGAGGGCTATGTGATTCCGCTGCAGAACACCACCCAGCAGCCTGACCTTGCCGGGCTCACCAACCGCGCTACTCGCGAAGCCATTTTCAAGAATTCCTGGGAACGCACCGAGCACGGCAACGCCAACGACACCCGCGACACCATCGCTAAGATGGCGCAGCTTCGCGCGCAGAAAGCCAAGCTGCTAGGCTTCCCCAACTTCGCCGCCTGGAAGCTCGATGACCAGATGGCCAAGACTCCGGCGAACGCTCTCGAATTCATGGGCAAGATCGGCCCCGCCGCTGCGGCCCGCGCCGCAACGGAGGCCAAGGACATCCAGGCGGTCATCGACCAGCAGAAGGGCGGCTTCCAGCTACAGCCCTGGGACTGGGAGATTTACTCCGAGCAGGTACGCAAGGCCAAGTACGACCTCGACGAGGAGCAGGTCAAACCCTACTTCGAGATGAACAACGTTCTGGAGAATGGCGTCTTCTATGCCGCCAATCAGCTCTACGGCCTCACCTTCAAGGAGCGTCACGACCTGCCGGTGTACGACTCCGACATGCGCGTGTTCGAAGTGTTCAACGCCGACGGCAGCTCGCTCGCGCTCTTCTACTGCGACTATTACAAGCGCGACAACAAGCAGGGCGGCGCCTGGATGAACAACTTCGTGGACCAGTCCAAGCTGCTGGGCACCAAGCCCGTGGTGGTCAACGTCGCCAACTTCTCCAAGCCCGCGCCGGGAGAGCCCGCATTGCTCACTACCGACGACGTGCGCACCATGTTCCACGAATTCGGACACGGCCTGCACGGCATGTTCGCGAACACCGAGTACCCGTCGCTCTCCGGCACGTCAACCGCGCGCGACTTCGTCGAATTCCCCTCGCAGTTCAACGAATATTGGGCGGAATATCCGACCATCTTCCAGCACTACGCCAAGCACTACAAGACCGGCGCTCCCATGCCGGCCGAGCTGGTCGAGAAGATCAAGAAGTCGCGCACCTTCAACAAGGGCTACGACATGACCGAGTTGATCGCCGCCGCCGAGCTCGACATGAACTGGCACGTCCTGCCGGCGACCGCGCCCCTGCAGAAGCCTGACGAGTTTGAAAAGGCTGTTCTGGAGAAGGACAAGCTCTGGATCAGCTACGTGCCGCCGCGTTACCGCTCCAGCTACTTCAGCCACATCTGGGGCAGCGGATACGCCGCCGGATACTACGCCTATCTCTGGACGCAGATGCTGGCCGACGACGCTTATCAGTGGTTCGTGGACAATGGCGGCCTCACCCGCGCCAACGGCGATCGCTTCCGCCAGATGGTCCTGTCGCAGGGCAACACCCAGGACCTGGAAACGCTCTACGAAAAATGGCGCGGCGGCAAGCCCACCATCGGACCGATGCTGAAGTATCGCGGCCTGGAACCTGAGACCAGTTCGAAGTGACAGATGACTTCCTTGCAATCAATGCCCACTCGAGCGCTTTCGCTCGGGTGGGCGTTTTTCCATCGTGACGTTCAGGCGTATAGAAGACGCAGGCGAGCATTATTGACATGGCCTCGGGCGATCGCGAAGACTTGCAAGCAGACGATAATGTTTACGCAACGGAGCGCGCAGCCTTGCGCACAGACAGGAATGGCAGCATGACATATACACCAAGTCTTTCCATTGGCTTTTTACGACCATTCAGAGAACTGACGGCAATCCTGTGCATCGGACTGCTCCTGCCCGGTGTCATTGGCACGGCGTCGGCGCAGACGCCAGCAGCGGCGGCTCCAGACGAGCAGGCCTCCGCCAAGCTTCCTGCCGACCAGCTTGATTCGCTGGTGGCGCCCATCGCGCTGTACCCCGATCCGCTGCTCAGCCAGGCCCTGGTGGCTTCCACCTACCCGCTGGAGGTGATCCAATTGCAGCAGTGGCTGGCCAAGAACAAAGGGCTGGACGAAAAAGCGTTGGCGGCAGCGGTAGCGAAGCAGGACTGGGACCCGAGCATTCAAGGATTGGCTGCGCTGCCCGATGTGGTCAAGCAACTCGGGGACAACATCAAATGGACGACCGACCTCGGTAACGCCTTCCTCGCGCAGCAGAAAGACGTGATGGAAGCCGTGCAGCGCATGCGCAAGAAGGCCCAGGACAACGGAAACCTGAAGTCCTCCGAACAGCAGAAGGTGGAAGTCAAGACTGTCGAGAGCCAGCCGGTCATCGTCATCGAGCAGGCCAACCCGCAGGTTGTCTACGTGCCCAGCTACAACCCGACGGTTGTTTACGGCGCTCCCGATCTATCCGTACCCTCCGATTTACTACCCGCCGCCGGGATACTACGCGGCCGGCATGGCCATCTCGTTCGGCGTGGGCGTCGCGATGGGTGCGATGTGGGGCGGCGGCTGGGGCTATGGCTGCGGATGGGGCGGCAACAACAACGTCTACATCAACCACAACAACACGTTCGTGAACAACGGTAACCGCAACAACATCAACGGCGGGAATCGCAACCAAATCAACGGCGGCAACCGCGGAAATAGCAACTGGCAGCACAACCCTCAGCACCGCGGCGGGGCACCTTACGGCGACAGGGGCACGGCCAACAAGTTCGGCGGCACCACGCGCGGCGACTCCATGCAGAACCGGCAGGCGAATGCGCGGCAGAACCAGGCGAGGCAGCAGCCCGCAGGTGGTGCCGGCAACCGTAGCGGAGCAAGCGCGGGAAACATGAATTCCAACCGGGGCAACAGTCCGAGCGCCGGCAACATGAACTCCGGCCGCGGCACCGGTGCCAATAGCGTCGGCAATCAGCAAGTACGGAACACACCCAGCTCCACCAACAGAAGCGGATTCGGCGGCAGCGGTACGAGCGGCAGCCAGGCCCGGGCCAGTCAGTCGCGCGGCTCCTCCAGTATGGGCGGCTCTCGCGGCGGGGGTGGTTCCCGCGGCGGTGGCGGCGGAAGGCGCAGGTAGGCACATCATGATGAGCGAGGAACTTATGAAATCAAGAAGTTGAAAAGGAAGTCGTGCCTTACGATGATCGCCTTCATTCTGGTTGGCCTGTGCTGCATGTCGCCCATGATGAGCGTTGCTCAAGCCCAATCCGCAGCCAAGACCGCGGCGGTCGCGCAGAAGGGCTTCGGTACTCCACAGCAGGCGGCCGACGCGCTGATCAAGGCAGCGGGCGATTTCGATGTGCCTGAGCTGCTGGCGATTTTAGGACCCGATGGTAAAGACGTTGTGGCCTCGGACGATACGGTCCAGGACAAGAACAACGCCCAAGCTTTCGCGAAAGAGGCCGCGGCGAAGAACAGCATCGAGATCTCCAAGTCCAACCCGAACCGCGCCACCATCATCGTTGGCGAAGAGCAGTGGCCATTGCCGATTCCGCTGGTAAAGAAGAACGCCAAGTGGTACTTCAATGCCATAGAAGGCCGGCAGGAAATTCTCTTCCGGCGCATCGGGGAGAACGAACTGAACGCCATCACCGTGTGCCGTGGCTATGTGTCAGCGCAAATGGAATACGCCTCGGAGATTCACGACAACTCCGGCATAAACCAGTACGCGCAGAAGATCATCAGCACGCCCGGCAAGCAGGACGGCCTGTACTGGAAGAACGCCGACGGCACGCCCTCCGGGCCCATCGGCGAAGAAGTGGCCAAGGCGCTGGAAGAGGGCTACACCACCGGCAAGGGCGGCTTCCACGGCTACTACTTCAAGATCCTTAAGGGACAGGGACCGTCTGCGCCGAACGGCGCCATCAACTACGTCATCGAAGGCGTCATGATTGGCGGCTTCGCCTTGGTCGCAGTGCCGTCCGAGTATCGCGTCACCGGCGTCAAGACCTTCATCGTCAACTACGATGGCATCGTCTACCAGAAAGACCTGGGGCCCGATTCGCTGAACATCGTGAAGGCCATGGAACTCTATAACCCGGACAAGACCTGGCAAGCCACCAACGACCAGTGGCCGCCCGCAGAAACTAAGACGGCCAGCTCTGCAGGCAGCTCGAACTAGTCCGCAAGCTCTCAGCCGCGTAGGTCCGACGCGAACGGCGAGCCCGCATCTCTATGCCGCAGGACTGGTCTGCGCCGGACCCACTCGTGCCGTGAGTCCGTTTTTCTGGGGCGCGGCGGCCTCAGGCAGTCCCAGCATCGCCCGTACCTGCGGCAGCGCGGCCCGCATCGCCGCCTCACCTGCGGCAATCAGCTCCGGAGTGCGTTCAAAGCAGTCGTACGCGAATCCCTCCACGTCCGGCTCGATCACGAGGTTGGCGTCTTTCTTCCACGAGTCCGCCAGCTTGGCCTGCGCAATCGAGAAGCACTGCCCGATGACTTCGAACAGATGCCGCGGCGGTTTGGAATTGTTCCAGTGGGCGCTCAGGTAGATGCCGATAACGCGGTCTGCACCCATCTGCCGCAGTGGAGTGGTCGGCACCGCGTACGCCAGCATACCGTCGATGTACGAGTGTCCGTCGATCTCGACCGGCAGAAACATTCCGGGATAGGCGCAACTGGCGCGAACCGGGTCCACCAAGTGCCCGGTTGGTAAACACCGTCGCCTCGCCGGTGCGGAACTCCGTCGCCGTGATGGCCAGCGGAATTCTCAGATCTTCAAAGGTGTGTTGCTTGAGCACTCGGGCGAAGAAGCGCACCATGCGGTCATTGTTATAGAAGCCGTAACGCGAAAGCGTCAGCCGCGCGAAATCGGCGAAGCGCAGGGTCCGCGCCATGTCGGCCAGCTCGGCCGCCGTCATCCCGCTGCAATACGCCGCGCCGATGATGGCCCCCACGCTCGTCCCGGCCACGTAGTCCACCGGGATGCCTTCTTCTTCTAGAACTTTGAGCACGCCAATGTGGGCGATGCCGCGCGCGAAGCCTCCGCCCAGCGCCAGCCCCAGCGTCGGGCGGCGCGACAGGCCCGACACCCGGCTCCAGTTCTCGCGAAAATGCGCGTACCGAGCGAACGATCCGACCAAAGCTACCCACAACCTGCCCCCCTGCGGCACACAGCCATCTCCGGGCCGCACTGCTGAGATGCTACGGCTAGGGCGAATGTTGCCGCAATTTTGCATCTATGGGAAGTGCCCATCGCAGCACACTCTGCGATTTTCATCGCCCTGTAAACCCTTCCACGACCGAGGTCACTTCCGCCTTATAATCCCGCCCATGGCTTCCTCCCCGAACCAACGCCAGACCAGGTTCTTCGCATCCATTGCGTCAAGGTTTACGTCCACGATCAGGACAGCAGCCTGCGTTTCTATCTCGACCAGCTCGGCTTCCGAATGGTCGCCGACACGATCCTCCAGTCCGGCGAGCGCTGGCTGGCGGTGTCTCCGCCCGACGGCGAGGCCGTTCTCGCGCTCGTCGCTCCCTCTCCTGACTCGAAGCAGTACCAACTGATCGGCCATCCCACCGATATCGTTTTTGTTACCGACGACGTCGTCGCCCGCTACCGCGAGTGGTCGCGTCGTGGCGTCAAGTTTCTTTCCGCCCCCAAACTGCGGCGCGTCAAGTCGGGAAGTGCTGACGGGACTGCTTTCCGGCCACGAATCTCCCATCTGGGGCGGCGTCTTCACCCGCTTCAAAGACCTCGACGGCAACTCGTTCTCGCTCGTCAGCTTCGACGAGGTTACCCACGCCATCGAGGCGAAGCGCCGCGCCATGGCTGAAAAGGCGGAAGCCGAGCGCCGCGTCGCCCAGGAACTCGAAATCGCGAAGCAGGTGCAGGCCCGCCTCTTTCCCCAGCATCTCCCTGCCTTGCAAACCCTTGAGTACGCCGGAGGTTGCCTGCAGGCACGCCAGGTCGGCGGCGACTATTACGACTTTCTCGCGCTCGGGCGCGAGAGGCTTTCCCTGGTCATCGGCGACATCGCCGGCAAAGGCATTGCCGCCGCACTACTGATGGCCAATCTACAGGCCAACCTTCGCAGCCAGTTCCCGTTGTTGATCGACGATCCGGTTCGTCTCTTGTGTTCCGTCAATCGCCTCTTCTGCGACAACACTCCTGACGGCTCCTACGCAACCTTCATCTACGCGGAATACAATGACGAGTCCCACCGCCTGCGCTACGCCAACTGCGGCCATCTTTGCGCGCTTCTGCTGCGTTCCGATGGGGAGGTCGAACGCCTCGACTCAACTGCTACCGTTCTGGGTCTCTTCACCAACTGGGAGTGTGCGGTCAGTGAGACTGCACTCTACCCCGGTGACACGCTTGCCCTTTACACCGACGGCGTGACCGAGGCCGCCGACGCTCACGGCGAGGAATTTGGCGAAGAACGCCTTCTGGACTGCCTGCAACGGCACGCCGGACTACCCGTTGAATCGTTGATCACCACCGTTATGGACGACGTGCGCCACCACAGTCCGCATGAGCAGCAGGACGACATCACCGTCGTGGTCGCCAGGTGCAAGGCCGGTGCCGCGCAGAATCAGCTTGGCTTGCCGTACGACTGGAGCGTCTGACCATGCCGGTACATGCTAACCACCTGACACGGAACACCGTCTGCTGTCCAGTTGCCGACGGCCCCGTACTCTGCCAAACTAGGTTTTCTTGCCCTCAACCATGGTCCGAGAAACTTCTGCCGGCGGCGTTGTGCTCCGTAAGATGCGTGGCCGTTGGTATTTGGCCGTCATCGAGCCCCACATCGAGCGCCACAACAAGAACATCAAGCCTCCCCGGTTTAAGCGCACCCCGGCCGACGCCGAATCCCTCGCCCTGCCCAAGGGCTCCATCGATCCCGGCGAGCAACCCGAACAGACCGCCCTGCGCGAGGTGCGCGAAGAAACCGGCGTCCGCGCCGACCTCGTCGCCAAGCTGCTGGACATCCAGTACATTTACGTCCGCAACTGGGGCAACCGCGCCAAGGTATCGAAAATCGTCAGCTTCTACCTGCTGCTGTATCGCTCCGGACGCATCGGCAACATTGCTCCCGCCATGCAGATCGAAGTCCGCAACGCCTTCTGGCTGCCGCTCGACCAGGCCCCGTCCAAGCTAAGCTACAAAGGCGAGCGCGAGGTCGCCGAAAGCGCCCTCGCTTATCTCGAAGATCCATCCTGAACTGGGAGAACATGCCGCAGACACCGCACATTGAGCGCCACTTCACCGCCGGCGAAGTCGTCCGCGACGTCGTCATCGGCATGTCCGACGGACTCACCGTCCCCTTCGCGCTGGCTGCCGGCATCTCCGGCGCCATCGATAACAGCCGCCTCGTCGTCGTCGCCGGACTCGCCGAGATTGCCGCCGGCTCCATCGCCATGGGACTCGGCGGATACCTCGCCGCCCGCAGCGATGCCGAGCACTATGCCAGCGAACGCCTACGCGAAGAAGCTGAAGTCAAGGAGATCCCCGACGAAGAGGCCCGCGAGGTGCATGAACGTCTTCACCGACTACGGACTCACCCGCGATGAAGCCAGCCCCGTTGTCGAAGCCCTGACCAAGAAGCCCAAAGAGTGGGTCGATTTCATGATGCGCTTCGAACTCGGTCTGGAAGAGCCCGACCCGAAACGCGCCCTGCAGAGCGCGGCCACCATCGCCGGCTCCTACATCGCCGGAGGCTTCATTCCGCTCTCTCCCTACATGATTTTCCACAGCTCACGCCAGGCATTGCTCTGGTCGGCCGCTGGTAACCCTCGCTCGCGCTGGGCGTTTTCGGCTACATCAAGGGTCGCTTCACCGGCTCCCGGCCCGGCCGTTCTGCCCTGCAAACCATTGTAATTGGAGGACTTGCAGCCGGAGCCGCCTTCCTCATCGCCAAGGCGATCTCCTAGCCCATTTCGGGAATGCTCGCATAGAAATATTTGCGATTTTCATTGACTGAATGAGCATTCATTCATTAACATCATCTCAACTTAATACGGCGCGCGCCGTTGCCATCCTCACCCCACATCTTACGACGCGCGCTGCTTGTATTTTGAGGCCGTTTTGCTCGAGAGGAGAGCACAAGTGAATCGCCATCTTCCTCTTCTTCGCACTCATTCTGCGTCATCTCCCAAAGTTCATCCTGAATTCGCCACATCGCACAATCGAAGTTCATAACTCTCGCGTTACTGAGCATCGCGTCTCAATCAACGTAGCCTCAATCCGGCCCGCCGCGGCGGCCGGCACGAAGTTGGAGCGCTTGAGCATCCATGCAGAAACGCATCGATAAGGTCGCCGTCCTAGGCGCGGGCACCATGGGCGCCCGCATCTCCGCGCACCTGGCCAACGCCGGTGTTCCCTCTTACCTGTTCGACATCGTTCCCCCCGACGCCGACGGCCCCGCGCGCAATCGCATCGCCGCCGCCGGAAAAGAAGCCGCGGTCAAGTCCAAGCCCGCCGCCTTCATGAAGCCGTCGCTCGACTGCCTGGTCACCATCGGCAACTTCGAAGACGACCTCAAGAAGCTCGCCGAAGTCGACTGGATCATCGAAGCCGTCATCGAAGACCTCGACCTCAAGCGCGAACTGCTGCGCAAGGTCGACGCCGTCCGCAAGCCCGGAACCATCATCACCACCAACACCAGCGGACTGCCCGTCGCCAAAATCGCCGAAGGCTTCTCCGACGACTTCCGCCGCTCCTGGTTCGGCACGCACTTCTTCAATCCGCCGCGCTACATGCGGCTGCTGGAAATCATCCCCACGCCGACTCCGATCCCGCGGCGATGAAGGCCATCGCCGACTTCTGCGATCTGCACCTCGGCAAGAGCGTCGTCTGCGCCAAAGACACGCCCAACTTCATCGCCAACCGCATCGGCACCTTCTCCATGCTCAACGTCATGCGCGTCATGCAGGAGATGGACCTCAGCGTCGAAGAAGTGGACGCCCTCACCGGCTCCGCCGTCGGCTGGCCCAAGACCGGCACCTTCCGCCTCGGCGACCTGGTCGGACTCGACATTCTCGGCCACGTCGTGCGCAACGGCGCCGTCAATATCAAGGACGAGCGCAGCGAACTCACGCTGCCCCCGTTCTTCCTCGAGATGCTCAACCGCAAGTGGCTGGGCGACAAGACCAAGGGCGGCTTCTACAAGAAGCAGAAAGGCCCCGACGGCGAGAAGCGCTTCTGCCTCGACTGGAAGACCCTCGAATATCGCGAGCAGCAGCGCCCGAAGTTCCCTGCCCTCGAAATGGCCAAGAACATCGAAGACCTGCCCGAGCGCCTGCGCACGCTGATCGCGCCCTCGAAAGACAAGGCCAACACCTTCCTCTGGAACGTGCTCACCGACCTCTGGACCTACTCCGCCAACCGCGTCCCCGAAATCGCCGACTCCATCGTCGAAATCGACAAGGCCATGAAGACCGGCTTCAACTGGGAGATGGGCCCGTTCGAGCTGTGGGACGCCTGCGGCGTCGCCGAAGACCGTCGAGCGCATGAAGAAGGAAGGCCGTCCCGGTCGCCGCCAACGTCGAGAAGCTGCTCGCCTCGGGCAAGACGACCTGGTACGCCGACGACCCCACGACCGCCAGCGGCCGCAAGTACTTCGACATCGCCACCGCCGACTACAAGCCCGAAGAAGTTCCCGCCGGAGTCTGGTCCGTCACCGTCGCCAAGAAAGCCAACGGCGTGGTCAAGAAGAACGCCGGAGCCTCGCTCATCGATCTCGGCGACGGCGTCGGCTGCATCGAGTTCCACTCCAAGATGAACTCGCTCGGCGGCGACATCGTCTCGCTCATCACCCAGACGCTGAAGCCCGGCGGCGCAGGCGACAAGTTCGACGCCTTCGTCATCACCAACGATGCCGGCAACTTCTCCGTCGGCGCCAACATCATGATGCTGCTGATGGCCGTCCAGGAGCAGGAGTGGGACGAAGTTGACATGGCCATCCGTCAGTTCCAGAACATGACGCAGGCCATCAAGTTCTCGCCCAAGCCGGTGGTGGTCGCGCCCTTCGGCATGAGCCTCGGCGGCGGCACGGAGATCACGCTGCACGCTCACGCTCGCCAGCCTCACGCCGAGCTTTACGCCGGACTGGTCGAAGTCGGCGTCGGCCTGCTGCCCGGCGGCGGCGGCTGCAAGGAGATGACCCTCCGCGCCATTCACAAGGCCACGCACATCCGTCCCCAGGGCCGCGGCGAGAGCGTCGAACTCATGGAAGCCATGAAGCAGGCCTTCGAGATCGTCGCCATGGCGAAGGTTTCGACCTCGGCGTTGGAAGCCAAGAATCTCGGCTTCATCTCGCCGGGCGACACTCATCACGATGAACCGCGAGCGTGTCCTGACCGACGCCAAGAGCGCGCCCTCGAGCTCGTTCCACGAAGGCTACCGTCCGCTGACCATGCGCACCGACATTCCGGCGCCCGGCGAAAGCATCCTGGCTACGTTGAAGATGGGCGTGCACATCATGCGGCAGGGCGAGTTCATCAGCGACCACGAGGTGAAGATCGCCGGCAAGGTCGCGGAAGTCCTCTGCGGCGGCGACGTCAACCCCGGCACTCTGGTCAGCGAGCAGTACCTGCTCGACCTGGAGCGCGAGGCCTTCAAGTCCCTCTGCGGCGAGAAGAAGACGCAGGAACGCATTCAGTACACGCTGAAGACCGGAAAGACGTTGAGGAACTAGCTTCGAACTGGAGGACACGTTAAGCAGCCCAAGAGGAACTAGTGCTGAGCCGAAGGCGTGTCGACAGCCCAGCACGCAGCCGTAGGCGGAGTGCTGGGTAGAGCATCACCAAAGGTTCGGAGCCGCCCGGCGGCGATTTGTTTTAGCCGTGGGCGTGAGCCCGCGAGGAATTGGGAAGGATTGAACGCGTAGCGGCGGCACAGCGTTAACGATCTGGTTACGCTACAGACGTAACAAAATGCCGAAAACAGCCCAAAATCCGTCCCGTAACTCCTTACCCGAGACATGGATACGTATAACTCATTTGGAATCATACTGCATGCGAACAATTTCCGCCCAAACCATTGATTCTAAATGATCGTGAATCACGTGTTTTGCAGAGATTTGGCTGCAGACATGCTGCAACGCAGAATTAACCAATTCGTCAACTAGCTGACGGCTGATAGCTGACAGCTAATAGCTAATTGCTCGGAGCTTTCCATGCGTGAAGTCGTAATCGTCAGTGCCGTTCGTACCCCGGTCGGCAAGGCCTACAAAGGAACCCTGCGCGCCACCCGTCCCGACGACCTCGCCGCCTGCGCCATCAAGGGCGCCCTCGAGCGCGTGCCCCAGCTCGATCCCAAGGAGATCGAGGACGTCATCCTCGGCTGCGCCATGCCCGAGGCCGAACAGGGCATGAACGTCGCCCGCATCGCCTCCCTGCGCGCCGGGCTGCCGGTCGAGGTCTCGGCCATGACCATCAACCGCTTCTGCTCCTCAGGCCTGCAGGCGATCGCCCAGGGCGCCGAGCGCATCATGGCCGGCGGCGCCGAAGTCGTCGTCGCCGGCGGCGTCGAGTCCATGACCATGATCCCCATGGGCGGCAACAAGGTCTCGGCCAATCCCTGGCTGGTGGCGAACTACCCCGACTCCTACCTCTCCATGGGACTGACCGCCGAGCGCCTCGCCGCGCGCTTCAACATCACCCGCGAGCAGTCCGACCAGTTCTCGGTCGACAGCCACAAGAAGGCCTTCGCCGCCATCGAAGCCGGCAAGTTCGACGACGAGATCGTGCCCGTTCCCGTGAGCTTCACCACTCCCAACGGCAGCAAGCCCAAGCGTACCGAAATCGTCTTCAAGATGGACGAAGGCCCCCGCGCCGACACCATCGACTGGAAGCCCTCGGTGGCCCTCAAGCCAGCCTTCCACGTGAAAGGCACGGTCACCGCCGGCAACTCGTCGCAGATGTCCGACGGCGCTGCCGCCGCCGATCGTCATGTCCGCCGAGCGCGCCAAAGCGCTGGGCCTGAAGCCGCTGGCGCGCTACGTCGGCTTTGCCACCGCGGGCTACAAGCCGGAAGAGATGGGCCTCGGCCCGGTCTTCGCGATTCCGAAGGTCCTGAAGCTGGCCGGCCTCAAGCTCAGCGACATCGACGTCATCGAGTTGAACGAAGCCTTCGCCGCGCAGTCGCTGGCCGTCATCAAGGAAGGCGGCCTCGATCCGGCAAGCATCAATCCCAACGGCGGAGCGATCGCCCTCGGGCATCCCCTGGGATGCACCGGCGCCAAGCTGACCGCCAGCATCGTCCGCGAACTGAAGCGCCGCAAGGCCCGCTACGGCATGGTGACCATGTGCGTCGGCGGCGGCATGGGCGCAGCCGGCATTTTCGAGAATTTGCAGTAAGAGAAATCACCACAGAGGCACGGAGACACGGAGAAGATCTAATCAAGTCTAAAGGTCGACGACTGCGCGAGCCTTGCGATTCTAGCGAACACGTCGCGAATGGCGAAGGTTTTAGACGAAAAGCTTTTCTCCGTGACCTCCGTGCCTCCGTGGTGAAAACGATTCTGAGTCAACTAAGCGAGGTAAGCATGGCCACAACAACGGTAGCTCCCAAGACGAAACTCACGGGCGGAAGCTTTCTGCTCGAAGACCACAACCTGCAAGACGTCTTCACTCCTGAAGACTTCAACGAAGACCAGCAGATGATCGCCAAGCTCGCCGACGAGTTTGCGGTCAACGAACTCCTCCCTGCCGTCGAAAAGATCGAGCACAAGGACTGGCAGGTCACGCCGCGACCTGCTCAAGAAGGCCGCCGAGATGGGCCTGACCAACGTCGACGTTCCGGCCGAGTACGGCGGCTCCGAGATGGACAAGATCTCCTCGGCCATCATCGCCGACCATATCGCCAAGTGCGGCAGCTTCGTCGTCTCCATGGGCGCGCACGCCGGCATCGGCACGCTGCCCCTCGTCTTCTTCGGCACCGAAGAGCAGAAGAAGAAGTACCTGCCCACGCTCGCATCGGCCGAGATCGATCGGCGCCTACGCGCTGTCGGAGAGCACCAGCGGCTCCGACGCCATGAACAGCCGCACCCGCGCCGTGCTGTCGCCCGACGGCAAGCACTACATCCTGAACGGCGAGAAGATGTGGATCACCAACGCCCACTTCGCCGACCTGTTCACCGTCTTCGCCAAGGTCGACGGCGAGAAGTTCACCGCCTTCCTGGTCGAGAAGGACTTCCCCGGCTTCTCGGTCGGCGCGGAAGAGAAGAAGATGGGCATCCGCGGCTCGTCCACGGCGCCGCTCATCCTCAACGACTGCAAGGTGCCGGTGGAGAACGTGCTCGGCGAAATCGGCAAGGGACACATCATCGCCTTCAACATCCTCAACGTGGGCCGCTTCAAGCTGGGCGCGGGATGCGTCGGCGGCGCGCGCACCTCGCTGCAGAACGCCATCGCCTACGCCAAGGAGCGCAAGGCCTTCGGCAAGACGATCTCCGACTTCGGCCTCATCCGCGAGAAGCTGGCGCAGATGGCGGTCGGCATCTACGCCGGCGAATCGATGGTCTATCGCACCGTCGGCATGATGGAAAACGCCATGCCCGAAGGCGAGAAGAGCAGCGAAGTCATCCGCAAGGCCATCGAGGAGTACGCGGTCGAGTGCTCCATCATCAAGGTCGCCGGCTCCGAGATGCTCGACTTCGTCGTTGACGAGACCGTGCAGATCTACGGCGGCTACGGCTTCGTCGAGGAGTATCCGGCGGAGCGCGCCTATCGCGACTCGCGCGTCAACCGCATCTTCGAAGGCACCAACGAAATCAACCGCCTCATCATCACCGGGTGGCTGCTCAAGCGTGCCATGAGCGGACAGCTTGCGCTGCTGCCGGCCATCAAGAAGACGATGGACGAAGTGATGGCGGGCCCGTCGTTCGAAGAACTGGAAGGCACATCTGGCGGCCGAACAGAAGATCGTCGGCAACGCCAAGAAGCTGGCCATGCTCGTAGCCGGTGCGGCTTCGCAGAAGTACATGCAGAAGCTGGCCGACCAGCAGGAAATCATGGGCGCGATTGCCGACATGGTGATCGAGTCGTTTGCCATGGATTCCTGCGTGCTGCGGGCGCGCAAGCACATCGAGACCCACGGCGAGCAGAAGAGCGCGCTGGTGACCGCGATGACGCAGATCTACATCGCGGGTGCGATGTCGAAGCTCGAAGCTGCGGCAAAGAAGGTGATCGCGGCCGTGGCCGAAGGCGACATGATGCGCACCCAGATGGCGATCGTCCGCCGCCTGGTGAAGTTCGAGCCGGTGAACGTGATCGGCTTGCAGGAGCAGATCGCCGCCCGCGTGCTCGAGACCGGCAAGTATGTAACGGTTTAGAAATGCTTGAACCACAGAGGCACAGGGACACTGAGAAGAAGAAATTGGTCGAGATTACTCTGTGTCTCAGTGCCTCTGTGGTGAATATGATGCTTCAGGGTCCCGCAGTCTGACGGGGTTTGAAAGTGAACTTGCAGTAGTGCAAAGTGAGCTGTAGGATTGCCGTATGAGCGACGTAATTACCGGAATGCGACAGGTGATTCAGGATCTTGTCGCTCCCGATCTGAAAGCTATCATGTCCCGCCAGGAGGCCCTCCAGAAGCAAATGGAGGTCCAGCACGACGCAGTAGTCAAGACCATCGAGGCTTTCCGCGCAGAAATGCGTTCGGAGTTCGCGGCCCTGCGGGCCAACAATCAGCTCGAAGTTTTACGCCAGGTTTCCCCCTTGAGTGAGAGGCTGGCTGTCGTGGAGAAGAAGGCCTAGCGGCCAGTCGCTTCCTTTTCTTTCCGGATCTCTTCCATCACCGACGCAATGAGCTCCTTTGCATCGGTGATCCCTTTCATCACGATCTGGATGTCCATCGCAGGTTTCCCGGGCTGCCGGACGCTCTGGCAATAGACGCCATGCTGGCCCACCATCGTCAGCGCATCGGTCAAGGTATCCAGCGCGACAGCCAATCGCCCTCGCGGAACCCCCATCCGGAACTCGTAGTGCTCCAACTCCTCACGCTTCTCATCCAGTACGCTCATAGGCACGATTGTAACGTCTGCCACGAACGTGAATAATAGGGTCGCAGCCATCGTCGTATGATTGGAGCGTTACAGGAGAGTGCAATGCAGAAGAACCGCATGTTTTTCGTTGCCGTCATGATCGCGATTCTCGCCGTGGGCGTTATGGCACAGGAGCAGCCTAAGCAGCCGCTCAGCCCTCCGGGCACCGCCACCTTCACCTTCGCTGACGGGAAGACCGTAACCATCGATTACAGCCGCCCCTCGATGCGCGGCCGCAAGATCTTCGGCGGACTGGTTCCTTATGATCAGGTCTGGCGCACCGGCGCGAACTCCGCTACCAGCCTTAAGACCAATGCGAACCTCACGATCGGTGGCGCCTCGGTACCCGCGGGAAGTTACACGCTGTATTCGATCCCCAGCGAGAAAGGCTGGAAGTTGATCATCAATAAAGAGACCGGCCAGTGGGGCACGGAGTACAACGAGAAAGACGACCTTGCGCGCGTGGACATGAAGGCCTCGAAGGAAGCCGAACCGGTCGAACAGTTCACGATCGGCTTCGATCAGACCGGCAACACTTCTGCGGTCTGAAGCTGGTGTGGGCCGATACGATCGCCAAGGTCGACGTCGTGGAGAAGAAATAGGAATGGACAGGAACATGCGAGTCGAGATCCGCCGTTGCTTGGTTTGAAGCGACAAGCGACGCTTGGCCGGGAGCCTGAAGCGCGAACTTAGATCGAAACACGGCATCGAGCCGAAGGTGAGTTTTGCCCACGGTGAGCTTGAGGTCATCGTGAACGGCAGGAGCGTCTTTTCCTACGCGCGGGAGCATAAGACTCCGACGGTGGAAGGTCTCTTAAAGCTGGTGGAGGATGAAGCGATCACCGAGCCGAGTTCACAGTCCTAAACCGGCAACTGCTCCTGTAACCAGGCGACTTCCTGCGGCTTCGGTTCCGCTGTCAGCTCCAGCACCAGGTTTTCCAGGATGAGCCGCTTGCTGACGGGATTCGACCGTAGCGCCAGGTCGGCACGGGCGATCTTCCGGATAGCGCTGGTAAGATCGCGCTTTGATTTGTATCGCCGCGCTTGACGAATGACGTCTTCGGCTGCAAATGGTGGCAAACGGAAACCTTGCCACAGCGCCTGCCAGAGCGCCCGGGTGTCGCGCACGTTGCGCTCGAAGATCACCAGCATCTGGCGGAAGGTCCGCGAGAGCATGTACAGGTGTCCGATGGCGGCTTCATCCCCGTCACCGGTATTCAGGATCGCATCAAGCACGGCAAGCGCCCTCGCCCGATCGCGGGCCGAGATGGCATCCGTGAGCTCGTAGAACGAGCGCTGCTTCGCCGCCAGCACCATCGTTTCCACGTCGCCGAGAGTGATGCGCTTCTTGTCTCCAACGAAGAGGATCAGCTTCTCCAGTTCGTTGGCCACCATCATCATGTCGCCGCCCAGCGAGTCCACCAGTTCGCGGGCGGCGTCGGCATCGAGCTTCACGCCATCAGCGTTCGCCGTCTCGATGGCCCACTTCACCGCGTCTCCCTCATCCACGCGGGCGAACTCCAGCACAGTGCAATGCTCGCCCAGGGTCTCGCGGATGCGTTGGTAGCGGTCCTTGTCCTGCAGGTCCATGCGGCGCAAGTCGGCCGGGATACTGACGTGATCGGCGACAAATACCACCAGCGCGTCAGGATTGGGGTTCTTGAAGTAATCTGCGACGGCTGCGAACTCGTCATCGTGCTTGCCCCGGGTGTACAGGTTCTTGACTCCGCGGATGAAGAACACCTGGAATGGGGCCATCAGCGAAGGAGTACGCGCGCGATCAAGGACCTGCTGCAACTCGACCTCGCTGAGATCCATGTCGTAGACGCTCAGTTCGCGAACATCGGCGGGAATCAGCGATTGCAACACGGCATCGCGGCAGCGCTTGCGGAAGAAAGCCTCGTCGCCCACAAACACATACCCCGGAGCCAGTTTGCGGGCCTGCACGTCGGCCACGAACCGGTCGGAGGCGGCGAAGCTTCGCATCAGTAAGCCTCCACGAGGTTGCTGACGAGTGACTTGGCGAACTCCCTCGCCACACGCAGAAAGGCCGGGTTCGACTCGTCGAAGAAGCTGCTTGCGTCGCGTGAAACCTGGTACTGTTCGCGGTACGTAATATTCGGATCTTGCCAGAGCACCTTGCCCGACTTGCTGACCAGCGCGACTTTCATGCCAATCGTTATCAGCGAAGACGAGATGCGCCCGGTGACCGAGTCGTAAGTCAACGGGGTGTTCGAGGTGTAATTGACGCTGCCCTTGAGGGTCGCATCGGCGGTGTCATCCACATTTGAGCTGACCACATGAAAATTGGTGCGGCTGCGCAGCTCCTGGACGACCGCCGCTGTCATGACCTGCTCCACGCGAAACGTCTGGGTGGTGTTCTCAAACATGGGAACATAGATGGTGCGCACATCGGCGGGTAGCCGCACCGAACTTCCGCTGGTGTGATACCCGCACCCGATACAAACAAATACCGCCCACAAAGCCATTGCGAATGCAAAGCGAGACTTCATCACTGCACGGTACCGCGTGGACGTCCAGGGATGAGTGACTCGGCGCATTCCACGGCTGCGACGGCTGCAACGCGCAAGTTGTCGCTCGTGGCCCATATCCAGAATCCGGTTTCACGCTCCACGTCGTGCCGGACCACCACTTGAATCCGCTCCTGGCCGGCGGCATTCACATTGCTGGGGGCGTCCTCTTCCTCATGCCAGATATCAATGTGTTCGCCGGAGAGCGCTGCCTTCAGCTCTTCCGCGCTGGCGGGGCGCTCCAGTTCAATGTAAAGCGAAAATGCATGGCCGTGAAAGATGGGAGCGTGTAACAGCATCAGGGAAGGTACTTGGATCCTCCCCTGGACGATCTGGCGGAAGTCACTCCGAATACGAACTTCCAACGTGTCGAGCGACGTGAGCGACTTAGCACCATAGCGGTCGATCATGTTGAATGCAACCTGGGCATCGAACACCATCTTGGGGAGCTGCTGAAAGGAAAGCAGGTTCACCGTCTGCTCGTGGAGTTCATCCATGCCGCGTTTGCCGCGCTCCGAGGCTGGCTCAAAGACCGTCGCGATGGCACGCGCGAGTTTTCCGGCTTTGGCGGCGCGCAGCAGGAGGAGGGCCAGCACCATCGACGCAGGATGGGCGACCAGCACCGGCGAACCCTCAAGATCGACACGCGGCACGCTGCCCAGTTCGCGCTCGACCCAAGGCGCCCGCAGAATCACGCCCGCCGGCCCTTCCAACCCATGGGACAGGTCAATTACGTCGCTTCCGGCCTTTTTCGCCATGCTCCAGGCATTGCGGGTGAATTTCTCGTCGGACGCGAAGAAGGCGAAATCCACGTGCTCCAGGTGCTCGGGTAAAACGCTTTGAATGAATGTAGGCTCATCGCCTACTGCTTCCAGCTGGCCGAGTGTTTCGTTGTCATCCAACAGGCGGATGTCATGCGACGGAAAGTTGCGCTCGCTCAGGACGTCCTTGAGTTCGCGTCCTTTGAGGCTGGCAGCGCCAATGATGGCGACGCGAAACAGGCCGCTCCAGCTTCCAGCTTCGGGGCGAACTGCCGGCGGGGTTTTCGAACTTTTTTTCATCAAGCGTGCGAGGCCTCATCCTGCGGTGGAGGGGGCGGCAAGGTGGGCCGCCGCACTAGATAGAAAAGCCGGGCCAAGATTCCGGCCAGCGTGTACACCAGCGCGACGGTGATCAGAACGTAACGTGAAAAATGCCAGCCCAGACCGATCACCGCCCCAAACACGATGATCCACCGGAAGTTCAACGGGCGGCCGAAGTTGAGTTCCTTAAAGCTGAAGAATCGCCAGGTGCTCACCATGAGGAAGGCAATTACACACACGAAGCCCCCCCAGCCGATCGAGAGCATCCAGTGTTGCAGGGGATATCCGCGGGCGAAGTGCACAACGGCAGCGATCACGCCCGCTCCAGCCGGAATGGGCATGCCGACGAAGTATTTCTTTCCCGGCCGGCCGGGATTGGAGGGCTGCGGATTGACCTGGATATTAAACCGGGCCAATCGTGCCGCTCCCGCCATCAGAAAAATAAAGGTCACCACCGCACCGAACTGTACAATCTGGCTGCGCAAGTCGGAGTCGTCCATGGCAGGAAGAGCGCGGAAGCCCCACAACCAAGCCAGAATCGCGGGGGCAATGCCAAAGGCGATGACGTCGGCCAGAGAATCGAGTTCGCGACCGAACGCGCTGGTCGTATTCGTCATCCGCGCAATTCGCCCATCGAGGCCGTCAAACAGGATCGCAAAACCGATAGCCTTGGCGGCCAGATCGAAATGCCATGGCTCTGCCGTCGTGCCTTGGATGGCTTGGGACATTGCGTAGTAGCCGGCCCCAATATTTGCGGCGGTAAACAGAGAGGGCAGGATGTACAGGCCCTTGCGCGCAGGTCGGGCATTCGTGATCGGAGGCTTGGACGCCTGCACCTCAGCGCTCATGGCATCCTCTCGATTGTTGAAACCACCGGGGCAAGCGCAAGAATCGAAGAGCCGCCGGAAACGTGATCACCAACCTTTACCTTAATTTCGGCAGCACATGGAAAAATCACATCCACGCGAGAGCCGAACTTGATAAGCCCCACGCGCTCGCCGCACGAGACTCGGTCGCCAACCTTCACGCTGCAAACAATTCGGCGCGCAATCAGCCCTGCGATCTGCTTGAAGACCACCGTGCCGACTTTGCCGCGCACAGTGACGAGGTTCTGCTCGTTCTCTTCGGCGGAAATTGCGCCCATGGCGTTGCCAAACTTTCCGCTTTGATAAGTCACGTCGGAGACGATCCCGGTAATGGGCGAGCGGTTCACATGCACGTTGAACACGTTCAAGAAAATGCTGATCCGGGTGCAGGCTTCTCCGTTCACCTGTAGCGGAGAAACATCGGTCACCTTGCCGTCGGCAGGAGAAACAATGGCTCGGGGATCGTCAGGAATCTGGCGCTCGGGGTCCCGAAAGAACCACAGGAAAAACGCGCCCAAAAGCAGCGGAATGCCCGCCAGGGCCGGCACAGCCAGCCAGCCTACGAGCAGGGCCACGGCCAGACTGGCCAGCCCGTAATAGTAGCCATCACGAACCATGAGTATCTGAACGATTATAGAACCTTGGACGCGTTGGCGCCGGACGGAACACTGAATGGAGACACCCGCAAGGTTCCGGATCCAACTGCGATTTTGTAATGAAGAAATGGATGGATACAAGGGCAGTGTGACGGTAGGGCAATCGGCCTCAACCGCCGCGGGGTGCTGCTCAATCTCGATTACGCGACCTGGTGGCCGCTGCGGAACTGCTGTTCCAGCGACTCCATCTGGTCTTTCAGGCGAAGTTTCAGCTTCTTCAGGCGCACTTCCTCCACCTTCTCTTCTTCACTGAGATATTTCTTGGTGACGAGGGCATCGAGTCGCTGGGAGTAATGGGTGTGCTCTTCAGCCAGCTTGCGGAAAACCTCGTTGCTTGCCAGAAGCTGATCACGAACCTGAGTTGCCATTCAGTAAACCTCCGATGAGAACAAGAGAACATGAAACTAGCACATGGATGAATTCCGCTTCAAGGGATTTTGTCACAAGATTGCAATGTGAGGCGGTAAAGGACTGCGTGCTCGAGGGGGCCTTGATAGTAGTCCCTTCTGTAGGACTCCTCAATAAATCCAATTTTCTCATAGAGTTGCCGTGCGTGCGCGTTGGATTCCCGAACCTCGAGGATCAATGCACTGGCGCCTGCAGAGAACGCCCGATTGGCCAGTTCCCGCATCAGCGACGTCCCGATGCCTTTACGGCGCACCGATTCGTCAACCACTACACTTTCAATCTCCCACTCTTCGGAGACGGAACTCGCTACTAGAAACCCAAGCACCACAGCCTCGCTTGACTCGTGCGTCGCGACCAGGATGGTCCGCGCGCGCGCATCGGACAAGAAGAGCGCTTCGTATTGCTCGACACTCCAGTGTGCAGCCGCTGTAGCTTGCCGCTCAAGATGCAACATCTGTGGAACGTCAGCAGGACTTGCGGCGCGAATCGACATCGAAATCACTTCGGCGGCGCAAAAAGTTCGGCATCGGAGCGCCGGATGTAGTTGGCGTCGAGCGTAGCCGGATCAGCGGTTTCGCCAGCCGTCAGTTTACGAAGTCCAATGCGGCCAATTGCGTCGGCATGCAAAGGCTCCACAAGCACAGCAAGAGCTTCGAGGGACTCAGCGATCTTTTGAGAAGTAGTGATTATGCGCGCCGGCGGAGCCGGTGGTTTGCCGGCGAATTCGCTCAGCTTGACGATGGAGTGCCGGATTAGCTCCGGGCTCGAGCCCGCGATTTTGTACTCGCCCGCATACATTTCGCCGCGCCCCGCATCGAGCAACACAGTGAGAGTCTCGCCTTTGCGCCCGCAGGTGACTGCAAGAGCTTCTAGCATGGAAACCGCCGCCAGCGGCTTCTGCAGTACCTCGCAAAATGCTTTGGCCGTGGATAGCCCCACCCTTAAGCCGGTGAATGATCCCGGGCCATTAACCACCACAAAGGCGTCGATCTGCGACCTGCTGAGATCCGCTTCACGCAGCAGGTCAGCAATGCAGGGCACAAGCCGCGAGGAGTACGTCCCGCCTTCGAGAGCACGCTGACCCAGCACTGCGAAGTTGGTAGAGTCCCCGCGGCACAAGGCCACGCTGCCGTCGCGACCTGACGTGTCAATAGAGACAATCAGCATGATTCAGTCGCTGTGCCCGGCGTCTTCCACGAGTTCGAGCAAAACGCCGCCGGCGCTGGCGGGATGCACAAACACGTAACGGTGTCCGCCTGCACCGACTTTGATTTCGTCATTGATAAGACGGGTACCCGAGGACTTCAACCGTTCAACCATTTCCGTCAGGTTTGTCACGTGCAGTGCAACGTGATGCAGACCCTGCCCGCGCTTCTCGATAAACTTCGCGATGGTGGAATCGGGCACGGTCGGTTCCAGCAGTTCAATCCGACTTTCACCAATCGGAACCATGGCTACCCGGACCTTTTCCGCCTCGACAACCTCCTCCGGCATAACTTCGAGACCGAGCTTTTCGTAGAACTGCTTCGCTTCCGCGAGCGACTTGACGGCGATTCCCAGATGATCGATTTGTGTCATGCGTGTTTCCCTACTTCCTTCACGAGCTCTTCCACCAAAGAGTATGGGTCGCGCTTGTGGTCGGCAACTTCGGTGGCAAAGCGCTCGGCCTCGCCATTGCCAAGGTAATCGGTAACCACTCGCTGAAAGAGCGCGTCGCGCAGCATCTCGGTAATACGTTTGCGCCAGTTGGCGACCCGCCGATGCTGTCCCAAATCACTCTTGCTCAGATGTCCGCGGTAGCTCTCGATGGCCTGCAGCACTTCCGGGATGCCCGTTCCGTCGCTGGCCACCGTCTTCACAATCGGTGGCGTCCAGTTGTCGCTGCGCATGGCCAGCGATTGCATGGCGCGAATCTCGCGCTCCACGCGCTCTGCACCTTCGCGGTCCGACTTATTGATGACGAAGACGTCGGCGATCTCCATGATGCCCGCTTTGATGGTCTGCACATCATCGCCCATACCCGGAACCAGCACCACGACGGTGACATCAGCGAGTGTCACGATATCGACTTCGTCCTGTCCCACACCCACGGTCTCAATCATCACCAGGTCGCGTCCGCTGGCGTCGAGCACGGTGGCAACGTCAGCCGTCGTGCTAGCGAGCCCGCCGAGCGAGCCGCGCGTGGCCATGCTGCGGATATAGATCCCGGCATCGGCATAATGCGACTGCATGCGGATGCGATCGCCGAGAATCGCACCGCCGCTGAACGGGCTGGTCGGATCGATCGCAACGATGCCGATTGTCTTGTCCTGTTTGCGGTACTCACGCGCAATCTGATCGACCAGCGTGCTCTTGCCCGCTCCCGGAGAGCCGGTCAGGCCGAGCAGCACAGCATTACCGCTGAAAGGAAAAAGCGCCTTTAGCAGCTCTGTCGATTCAGTCGTGCGATCTTCGACCACAGAAATGGCACGAGCCAGCGCCCGCGGATTGCCCGCACGAACACGAGTAACGAGATCCTGGATGTGGCTGCTGATGGTCAATGTCGAGAATCGAGCCTGAGCCCTAGTCCTTCAATACCTGGCGCGCGATTACCAGCCTCTGAATCTCGCTGGTGCCTTCACCAATGGTACAGAGCTTCACATCGCGATAGAATTTTTCCGCCGGATAGTCCTTGATGAATCCATACCCGCCGTGAATCTGAACACATTCGTTGGCGCAGCGTACCGCGACCTCGCTCGTGTAGAGCTTGGCCATCGACGATTCCTGGGTGGTCTTCATGCCCGCATCTTTCATAGCGGCAGCGCGGTGAGTCAACAGCCGAGCGGCGTCGATTTCGGTTGCCATGTCGGCAAGTTTGAATCCGATGGCCTGAAACTCGGCGATGGCTTTGCCAAACTGCTTGCGCTGCTTGGAATACTTCACCGCCGCTTCGTAGGCGCCCTGCGCCATACCCAGGCCAAGCGCCGCAATCGAAATGCGCCCGCCGTCGAGCACCCGCATGGCATCGATGAATCCGTCGCCTTCTTTGCCGAGCAGGTTTTCGCTCGGGATCTCGCAGTCCTCGAAGATCAGTTCCGAGGTGTCGCTGGCCCTCAGGCCGAGTTTGTTCTCTTTCTTCCCGGCGCGGAAGCCTTGAGTTCCCTTCTCCACCACAAATGCTGAGAGCCCATGCGTGTGCGCCGTCTTATCGGTCACTGCGACGACCACGGCAACATCGGCGTAATGGCCATTGGTGATGAAGGTCTTCGTCCCATTCAGTACCCAGCTCTTTCCCTTGCGAACTGCCGAGCAGCGCGCGCCACCGGCATCGGAACCCGAACCCGGCTCGGTCAGCCCCCAAGCGCCGATGAACTCCCCCGTTGCCAGCTTGGGAATGTACTTGCGCCGCTGCTCATCGTTGCCCGCAACAAAAATGTGGTTCGAACCCAGCGAAGTGTGCGCCGCCACGATGATACCTACCGAGCCATCCACCCGCGACAACTCTTCGATGGCGGTCACGTATTCGACGTAGCCCATTCCCGAGCCACCAAATTCGACGGGAAAAATGGTGCCCAGCAACCCTAGCTTACCTAGCTCCTTCACCGTTGCCAGCGGAAACTCGCTGGCCTCGTCCCACTTCATAACGTTGGGCGCGATCTCCCGCTCGGCGAACTCGCGCACCATCTTCTTCAGTTGCAGTTGTTCATCCGAAAGCTGAAAATCCACGGGCCCCTCCGCGCTCGCCACGCGCGGATCTCCCAGTGGGCTCGAACGCGTTCAGCGAAACTAATGATTATGGCACAGCAGTAAGGGGCGAAGAAACCGCAGCTTGACTGCCATCTGCGAAGCATCTCCGGTCAGCTAGTGCCAACGGTGTGCTGCCTCGCGGCACAAACTTCGCTGATTGCCACCAGCGCCAGCCCGCATTGTTCGCGGTCCACATCGAGGTGTGTGACAAAGCGGATCAAGTGTGGGGCAACTCCATTCGCCAGAACCTTGCGTCCCGCCAGCGCACACGACATTTCGCCGGATGTCATGCCAGTGCCGGAGATGTCGCAGATCACGATGTTGGTGTGCACTTTCGCCGGATTGATCATGATGCCCGGAATCTTCGCCAAGCCCTCGGCCAGAAACTTCGCCTTGGCGTGATCGGCAGCCAACTTCTTCGGCCCTTCTTCCAGTGCGATGAGTCCGGCTGCAGCGAGAATCCCCGCCTGCCGCATTCCTCCGCCCAACGCTTTGCGGTAGATGCGTCCGCGGTCAATGACATCGGCCTTTCCGACCAGCATCGATCCCACAGGCGCGCCCAATCCCTTCGATAGGCAGAACATGACCGTGTCAGCATGGGCGGTCAGCCGATCCACTGGAATCCCCAACGCCACCGACGCGTTGAACACCCGCGCCCCATCAAGGTGCACAGGCAATCCCGCGTCATGCGAGCGGTCGCAGACTTCGTCGAAAATTTCCAGGGGTGTCACCGTCCCGCCCGCCATGTTGTGCGTGTTTTCAAGCGACACAAGGCCGGTCTTCGCCGCGTGATAGCTCTTTCCCTTCAGCTTCGAGGCAACATGCTGCCACGTCACGATGCCATCCTCCGCCCACACCGTGCGCGGCACCACGCCGGAGAAGTGCGCCATCATGGCCATTTCGTAGTTAAAGACGTGTCCACGCTCTTCGCAGATGACTTCCTGACCGTGGGTGGTGTGCAGCTTGATGGCGATCTGATTGCCCATGGTTCCGCTGGGCACAAAAAGCGCTGCCTCACGGCCGAAGATCTCCGCCGCGCGCAGCTCCAGCCGGTTGATGGTCGGGTCTTCCGCGTACACGTCGTCGCCCACCTCGGCCTCGAACATCGCGCGCCGCATGGAGGCTGAGGGCTTCGTGACGGTGTCGCTGCGAAGATCAATCAAGGAATCGGACGCTTTTCCGGCGGAATCGTACATGTGGGCCCCTAGCTGTGACTTCAGCGATGAGTTTAGCAGGGAGCGCCCAGCAAAATTGGCGCCGCATCCGATGCACAAGCTTCGTCGATTACGCGCGAATCGACGGTTCATCCCGCAGAAAGCAGGCAAACACTTCGTTTGACAGCAGGCGTCCGCGCGAGGTTAGTCGCACCTGATCGCCATCGATATCGAGCACCGCCGACTCGAACAGGTCGGCGAAGATGGGATCGAACCGCCGCATGGTCGACTCTCCGTAGCGCCGAGCGAGAGCTGACCGCGACACTCCGCCATTCATCCGCAGGCCCAGAAAGAACGACTCCTCCAGCGCAGCCTGTGCATCCACTAACGTCCGCGATGCCAGCAATTGCCGCGTTCGCGCCGAAGCCGGTTCCAATTGCTGCGCCGCCGCCGAGTACCCTTCCAACGAATCCGGCGTCGCGAAGCGCACCGATTCGATTGCCTTCTCCGCTAGCTCTTCCGAAGCAATCAGCATCGAATGCGCATCGACGCCGAACCCAAAATACGGAGATCGCTTCCAGTACTTCAGGTTATGCCGAGAGTCCCGCAATCCGATCCCATGCGTCACCGGCCGGGCAAAATTGGAAATCTCGTACTGCTGCACTCCGCCGCGCTCCAACTCATCGCACGCCGCGAGATACAAATCGGCGGTTAGGTCTTCGTCCGGCACGAAGTGCGCGTGATAGCGGCTGCCCCCGGCGATCAATTCGCTGCCCAGCCGCGAGTCCTCATCGACTTCCAGCATGTACACGCTGACGTGCGGCACACCGGCGCAAAGCGTTTCCGACAGAGTCAAGTCCCAGCTAACCGCAGTCTGGTGCGGCAATCCGGCGATCAGGTCGATACCGATGTTTCCGATCCCGGCCGCACGCAACCGGGCGATGTCGTCAAGCGTGATCGCTCGCGTATGCAGCCGGCCAACCGATGAGCATTCTGCATCAACAAACGACTGAACACCCAGACTGACGCGGTTCACGCCACAGCGGCAGAGGACATCGAGAATCTCCGGCGTGAGCGTGCCGGGGGCGCATTCCACCGTTATCTCCGCGCTGGACTCGACGCTAAAGTTGTCGCGCACCGCCTGAAAGACTCGTTGAAGCTGGTCGGATGCAAGCACCGAAGGCGTGCCTCCGCCCAAGTAAATAGAGTCCACATCGCGCTCGAGACTGGCCACCGACTTCAGCCGCGATTGTCTGGCTGGCTGCAATCTCCGCGCAAACCTGCTCTACGTAGCGGTCGAACACCGCCGGCGAAGACACTCCCGACGCGAAGTTGCAGAAGCTGCACTTGGTGCGGCAGAACGGGACCGAAATATAAATTCCCAGAGACATTCTTATGAGCTGCTCGCAATTCTCGCCAACATTCAGGATCGAGACACTGGCTCCATTATCGCCCAAGCCTGTGTCACGAAGGCGCATCGCTTGCGGGTGCAACCCCGAACACGATAGACTCCGCCCATTCCTGCCGAGGGTGACGGATGCCACGATTTCGCACGACATTCCTGATTTCCGCTGTCTGCTTATTGTCCACCATTACGTTTGCTGCCGATGCAAAACCCACGCCGACCATCCGCGATTTCACGGCCAGCATGAAGGCGATGGATGGTCTGTTTCCGGCGTTCTGGGACGCCAAGTCCGGCCACCTTTACCTGCAGTTGAGTAAGTTCGGCGAGGATTTCCTGTTCCTGACGTCACTGCCTTACGGTCTGGGCTCCAACGACATCGGGCTCGACCGCGGCAGGCCGGCCGGAAGCCGGCTGGTGCACTTCTCGAAGGTGGGGCCAAAGGTGCTCCTCGTCCAGCCGAACCTCGATTACCGTTCGTCGTCGTCGAATCCGGCGGAGCGCCTGGCGGTGAAGCAGTCTTTCGCTGAGTCGGTGCTGGCAGGATTTAAGGTCGAGGCCGAAGATACTGGCGCGGTGGTGATTGACGCCACTGATTTCTTTCTCGCCGACTCCTTTCGGTGTCGTCGCGTCAACTAGCGGAAAGCAAGCAGGGCGGGTACAAGGTCGACCCCAGACCGCAGTACGATCCTGCCTGACGACACGAAGAACTTTCCGTTGAACACCGAAGTCGAGTCGCTTCTCACGTTCGTGACCGACAAGCCGGCGGAGCGGTCTCTGGTAGCGACCGTCGCGCCGGATGCAACATCGGTCACGCTACGCGAGCACTTCTCCTTCGTCCAGTTGCCCCCATCCGGATACACGCCGCGTGCCTTCGATGCGCGTGCAGGGTATTTCGCGGCGATGTACCGGGATTACTCGGCGCCGCTCGGCACTCCGCTCGACCAGCGTTTCATCGCGCGCCACCGATTGCAGAAGAAGGATCCAACAGCAGCGGTGAGTGAGCCGGTTAAGCCCATCGTCTATTACGTGGACCGCGGCGCTCCCGAGCCCATTCGCAGTGCGCTGGTGGAAGGCGCGAGCTGGTGGAACCAGGCGTTTGAGGCCGCCGGGTTCACGAATGCATTCCGCGTCGAAGTGATGCCCGAAGGCGCTGATCCCATGGACGTGCGCTACAACGTCATCCAGTGGGTGCACCGCTCGACTCGCGGCTGGTCCTATGGCAATGCGATCACCGACCCGCGCACCGGCGAGATCATCAAGGGGCAGGTCACGCTGGGCTCGCTGCGCGCGCGGCAGGATTACCTCATCGCCGAGGCGCTGCTGTCTCCTTATAAGCCAGGTGCGCCGGTCTCGCCGCAAATGCAGGAGATGGTGCTGGCGCGCATCCGGCAGTTGGCGGCGCACGAAGTCGGACATACGCTGGGCCTGGAGCACAACTTCGTCGCCAGCGCCATCGCGCCCGGCACTTCGGTGATGGACTATCCGCATCCATGGATCACGCTGGATGCGAGTGGGCATCCCGACCTTTCCAATGCTTATGCCGTTGGAATTGGCACGTGGGACAAAGTTGCCATTCAATACGGTTATTCGCAATTCGCGCCCGGTGCGGATGAACATGCTTCGCTGAACGCAATCATGAGCAAGGCGCAGGCTGCCGGGTTGTATCTCATTACCGACCAGGATTCGCGTCCGCAGGGCGGCGCGCATCCCTACTCGCATTTGTGGGACAACGGACCCGACCCGGCGGCGGAGTTGGACCGCATTCTCACCGTGCGCTCGGCGGCGCTGGCGCAGTTCGGTGAGAATGCAATTCCGATAGGCATGCCGATGGCCGAGATCGAAGACACGCTCGTGCCGCTTTACTTGCTGCACCGCTATCAAACCGAGGCAGCAGCGAAAGAAGTCGGCGGCCTGAACTATCGCTATGCGCTTCGTGGCGACGGACAGATGGTCACGGAGATGGTTTCTCCGGCAGATCAGCGAAAGGCGCTGGCGGCGCTTATGGCAACGATTTCGCCCGGAACCCTTACGCTGCCGGAGTCGTTGTTGAAGATCATGCCGCCGCGGCCGCCGGGGTATCCGCGCACTCAGGAATCATTCAGCGGTCAAAGCGGCGTGACGTTTGATCCGAATGGTGCTACGGAAGCGGCGACGGAAATCACGCTGGGACTGCTGTTTAACCCGCAAAGAGCGTCGCGACTAGTCGAGTATCACGCTCGCGACGCGCAAAACCCAGGGCTCGAAGAGGTCATCGAGGCGACGATCACCGCCACTTGGAAAGCTCCGCAAGTAAGGGGATTGCAGGGCGAGACGCAGCGCCTCACCGAGACCGCCGTCGTCGAACATCTGCTTGGGCTGGCAGCCGACAACGCCGCATCCAACCAAGCCCGGGCACAAGCCCTCGATGAGGTGATTTCACTGCGCAAGTTCATCTCCGCAGTGTTGCCGACCACGATCGAGCAGCGCGCACAGCAAACCGCGGCTCTGGCGCGGATCGACTTGTATCCTCAAGGAGCCGGAGAAGTTCACTCCAGCTCCGCCGGCGCCGGTTCCCCCTGGACAGCCGATCGGCGACGAAGAATGAAGCATGCCAGGACGGTCGGCGCTGCGAGGAAGGTTTTCCATCGCAGCGCCCGCGTTCTGCGTCTAATTTACTTAGCGCAAGAGTACGTCGGTGATTCGCTAAAATCATTCCTTCGACATGGCCTCCATCCAAGAAGAAGATGTACTAGGCAAAGCGTATGACAGCAGGCTGATGAAGCGCCTGCTGGGATACCTTCGCCCCTACCGCGCCCAGGTACTGGTAGCGCTGGTGGCGATCATCCTCAAGGCGGGCGTTGACGTCCTCGGCCCGTACTTGACCAAAGTTGCGATCGACAAGTATCTCGCCAATCGTACGGTCTCGCATTCCTGGCTCGACCGATACCTGAGCGCCCAGCCGCTGACCGGCATCGCCCAGATTGCGGCGATCTACCTCGGACTGTTGCTGGCCAGCTTCCTGTTCGAATTCACCCAGACCTACATCATGCAATGGGCCGGGCAGAAAGTGATGTTCGACCTCCGGGCGGAAATCTTCCGCCACCTGCAGCGGCTGCACATCGCGTTTTACGATCGCAATCCGGTGGGACGTCTGGTGACCCGAGTGACCAGCGATGTGGATGCACTGAACGAGATGTTCACCGCTGGCGTGGTATCGATCTTCGAAGACATCTTCGTGCTGGCCGGGATCGTCGCCATCATGCTCGACATGAGCTGGCGGCTGGCGCTGATCACCTTTGCGGTGCTGCCCATCATTGCCTATGCAACCGGACTGTTTCGCAGAGCCGTGCGCGAGAGCTACCGGCGCATTCGCATCGCGATCGCCAAAATTAACGCTTACCTTCAGGAACATGTAACCGGCATCGTGGTACTGCAACTGTTCAATCGCGAAAAACGATCGTACGAACAGTTCGAGAAGATCAACCGCACACACATGGATGCGTTCAAAGACGCGATCCTGGCCCATGCGATTTACTACCCCGTGGTCGAAGTCCTGTCGGCAACGGCGATCGCCTGCGTCGTGTGGTTTGGCGGCAACCAGGTGATTCGCAATGCGGTCAGCCTGGGAGTGCTGGTGGCGTTCATGCAGTACGCCCAACGCTTCTTCCGGCCCATCCAGGACCTGAGCGAGAAATACAACATCCTGCAGTCGGCGATGGCGTCGAGTGAGCGCGTCTTCAAACTGCTCGACACCAAGGTCGATATCGTCTCCCCGGCAATGCCGCAGGTCCCTCTCGGTCCCGGCCGCATCGAGTTCGACCACGTCTGGTTCGCCTATCGCACCATGGCGCAAGCCGCGGAAGAAGCGGCCAGCAAGGGCGAAAAGATTGCGGCTTCCGGCAGCAACGGACGAATACGACTGGGTGCTGCGCGACGTGTCGTTCACCATCGACCCCGGCGATACAGTCGCATTCGTCGGTCACACCGGCGCGGGCAAAACCACGATCATTTCTCTGCTATTGCGCTTCTACGACGTGCAGAAGGGCGCGATTCGCATCGATGGCGTGGACATCCGCGAGATGGACCTGGCGGAATTGCGGCGACGCTACGGCGTGGTGCTGCAAGATCCGTTTCTGTTCTCCGGCACCGTCGCCGACAACATTCGGCTGGGCACTCGCGTGGATTGCCGACTCGTCCATCGAAGATGCTGCCGAGCAGGTCAATGTCGCCGACTTCATCCGCTCGCTGCCTGGAGGTTTCGGCGAAGAGGTGAAGGAGCGCGGTAGCACGCTTTCGACCGGGCAGAAACAGCTCATCTCGTTCGCGCGCGCCCTAGCGCACAATCCGAAAATCCTCATCCTCGACGAAGCCACCTCGAGCGTGGATACGGAGACCGAGTTCCGTGTCCGCGACGCCCTCACGCGCATGGTCGAAGGGCGTACTTCGGTCATGATTGCGCACCGCCTCAGCACCGTGCAGCGCGCCAACAAGATCGTCGTCATGCACAAGGGGAAATTGCGAGAGATCGGATCTCACCAGCAACTGCTGGCCAATCGCGGCATCTATTGGAAGCTTTACCAGCTCCAGTACAAGGACCAGGAGTTACCGGTCGTCCCGATTCCCCAGAGCGAAATCCTCGGCGTCGGCGCTTCGGCCGACGACTAGGGCTGTCTCCATTCCGGGTGTCGAAGCCACGAGTAGAACCAACCCACAGAGTTTGTGTAAGGGATCGCCGTGGTGTATCGGCCCTCAATGCGGCAGCTTGGTTCTTTCCCAGAGCTCATCCATCACCGCACGAACTCGCCATGTCTGAAGCAAAAACTGGGGTGCACCCTCCCCCCTGCCCCCTTGCAGAATCAATAACTTAGGAAGGAATTCCGCGCAAGATCGCAGAAACAAAAGTGTTATACGCACATCATTGTTTTCAAAGAACTTAGCTGGCAGGCTTCTCCGCTGGGGAGGAGCCTCGCTTGCGCGTCTACCAGCGAGCCGCAATCAGAAATACAGCAGCAGGTGTGGTGGAGCCAAGGGAAATCGTAGGCCAAATGTGACGAAAGTAACCAGAACTTTCCCAAACTGGGATTGGCGTACGAAGGCAAGCACGCCGCTCCGCGGCACAGGTACATTTCAAACTTCCCTGTGTTAACAAAACGTCGCCGCTCCGCGGCTGAAGCGAGCAGGCCCTGACGCATTGTGTTACGCCCCGGAGCTCGCAATTTGAGATTCGCAGCAGGCCGGGCAGCGGTGCGCCACGCTCTGCACCAGACCTGAAGCTGCTCCAGACGGAACAGACCCACCTGTCATAATTCCAACGTGCGATTTCTCATCTCGGCGGGCGAGGCTTCAGGCGAACTGTATGGCGCGAAACTGATGGACGCACTGCGCCAACTGGCCCGCCCTGAGGGTCCAGCTGCCGGAGTTCTTCGGCGTCGGCGGCGCAGCAGATGCAGCAGGCCGGCTGCGACCTGGTCGTGAACGCCAACGAGATCGCCGTGGTCGGACTGGCCGAAGTGGTCGAGCACCTGCCGCGCATCTTCCGGCTGTTTCACAAAGTGGTCGGCCGAGGCCGAGCGGCGAAAACCAGACGCCGCTGTGCTCATCGACTTCCCCGACTTCAACTTTCGGCTGGCGCGCGAGCTGCACAAGCGCGGGATCCCGGTGATTTATTACGTCAGCCCGCAGTTGTGGGCGTGGCGGCAGTCGCGCATCGAGCTGGTGCGGAAGTACGTGCGCAAGATGCTGGTCATCTTCCCCTTCGAAGAGAAGTTCTATCGCGAGCGCGGTATCGACGCGGAATTTGTCGGGCATCCGCTGGCCGACTTGCCGTTGCCGACGGTCACTCGCGAAGCATTTCGCCGCAGAATATGGCCTCGACCCAGCGCGGCAGTGGATTGCGCTGCTGCCGGGCAGCCGCAAAGGCGAGGTGTCGCGCATCTATCCCAAGCTGTTGCAAGCAGCGCAACTTCTAGGGCCCGATTACGTTTACATAACTCCGGTCGCCTCCACGCTCGACCCGGAATGGATGACGTCATTTCTCCGCGATTACTCCGGGCCGACCATCACGCTGACGCAGCGACGCCCGCGCCACGATGCTGCACGCGCGGGTTGCGGCCATCGCCAGCGGAACCTCGACGCTGGAAGCGGCGCTGATCGGCACGCCGTTCGCGATGGTGTACCAGGTGGCTCCGCTCACCTGGACCTTCGGGCGCCGTCTAGTAAAGGTGGACCGGTTCGCCATGCCGAACCTGATTGCCGAACGCGACGTGGTTCCGGAACTGGTGCAGGACGACTTCACGCCGCAACGCGTCTGCGCTGAACTGCAGGCCATTCTGCCCGACGGAGATGCCCGAGACGCCATGATGCGCGGCTTCGATGCCGTCCGTGAAAAGCTGCACGTCATCCGGAACGGCTGGCACGACCAGCGAGCGCGCGGCGCGGGCCGTGCTGGCGGTGCTGAGGCAGGCCTCGTGAACAAGACCGCCGCCTCCTTTCATCTAGTTTTTCCATCATTTATAGTGACCTGTAGGCAGGAGTTCTCTCCAGAATGCATAGCGCAGCGCGAGCCCTAGGGCGCGTCGTCCTCATCCTCAGTCTCACCGCTCTCGCAATCACCTCATTTGCGGCGGACCGGCAGCGCATTCAGGTGGAAAGTTACGTCATTCAGGCAGTGGTGACGCCGCAGACCCACCAACTCAAGGCGGTCGCGCAGGTGAAGTTCACCGCGCTGGACGACATCAGCGTCGCGACCTTCCAGCTGCACAACGGCCTGCGGCCTACCCGCGTTCTGGACGCCGAGGGACAGACGCTTTCGGCCGAGCGCATCAGCCAGGACTCGACGGTGCGTGTGTCGCTGCCTGCGGGACTTTCCAAGGGCGCCAGCTCCACGCTGATCTTCGAATACGAAGGCACGGTGCAGTCGGCCGACGACAGCCCGGTTCCGGGCCTGAAGCTGGCCTATGTCGGCGATCCGATGACTTACCTGCTCTATGCGGGCGCGTGGTTCCCGATGGTGGGATACGGGACCAACCGGTTCACGTCGACGATTGGCATCAGCGCTCCGACGGAGTACACGGTCATCGGCAGCGGCAAAGAGACGACGGGCGAGCATGCCCGCCATCGGCGGCGAGGCGCCGACGCCTCGCGCTGCCAAAAGAAGGCGGCACCGCGGTCAGGACCCACGAAGCTGGACGATTCCGTCCGGTTACACGACGCACACCTTTACGTATCGCGCGCCAGCTTTCCGGGAACCATCCTGATCGGCAAGTACGACGCAGACGAAGAGCTCCGAGGGCGGACTCGATATCACGGTTTACACCACGGAAAAGAACAAGGGATTCGCCCAGGCGTATGCCGACACCGCCTCGAAGGAGTTCTTCTTCTACACGTCCAGCTTTGGCCCGTCGTTCAGCACCAAGCTCAACGTGGTGGAAATCCCGGACGACACGGTGCCGTCGGCCTGGGCGCCGGAGATTGCGGCGATCGCCTCGCGTACCTTTAATGCCAAGGTGAGCTACCGGTTGCTGGCGAACACCATCGCGCACCAGTGGTGGGGAACGATGGTGAGCCCGGCGACCCGCAACGATTGGTGGCTGAATGACGGCTTCGCCCGCTACTCCGAGGCGATGTACGTGCAGCACGTGGCCGGAGAGGCGGGCTTCGAAGAAGTCACCAAAGACATGGCGGTCGGTGCGCTGGCCTACATCAGCGTGCCGCTGTCGCAGGTCGGCAAGATGGATGTGTTCTCGCCGGAATTCCAGTCGCTGGTCACCGACAAGGGCGGCAGCATCCTGAATATGCTGCGCTGGGTGATTGGCGAGGAGGCGTTCGACAAGACCATGCGCGAGTTGCTGACGAAGTACGCCGGCAAATCGACCACGGTGGACGACCTGCGACAGGTGGCCGAGCAGGCTTCGGGCCAGCAGCTTTCCTGGTTCTTCGTGCAGTGGCTGGACTCGACCGGCGCGCCGGAGTTCAAGATGAAGTACACCATCTACCGGACGCAGAAGGGCTTCCGCGTGGTGGGCGAAGTGCAGCAGGACCTGGATTTGTTCCGCATGCCGGTGGAGCTGAAGATCGACACCGACGGCAAGTCGGAAACCAAGAGGATCGAGGTTTCGGGAGTGGATTCGGCGTTCGCCGTGGAGACCTTCGGCAAGCCACGCAAGATTCACATCGATCCCGGCAACCACGTGCTGAAGAACTCACCCGAGTTGCAGGTCCGGACGTCGATTGTGCGCGGGCAACAGGACATCGAGCAGGGCGACTTCCCCGAAGCGCTGAAAGAATTCCAGAAGGCGCTCGACGTGAACAGGAACAGTTCGCTGGCGCACTACCGCATCGCCGAAGTGTTCTTTCTGCAGCACAACTACCAGTCGGCGGCCAACTCGTATCGCGAGGCGCTGAATGGCGATGGCGAGCCGCGTTGGACCGAAGTCTGGAGCCACGTGCAGTTGGGCAAGATCTTCGACCTGACCGGACAGCGCGAACGCGCCAGCAACGAGTATCGCCAGGCGCTGCAGACCAACGACAATACGGCCGGCGCACTCGACGAGGCGCGCAAGTACCTGCAGGCTCCGTATACACCGCAGAGCGCACCCAGCATTCAGTAGAAAGCATCCCCAGGTCGAACTCTTAAGTAACAACTACACTGCGTTCCGTAACCCAGACACCGCATCGTTATCGTGGGTGACTGATGCTCACGATCGAGCGTCCCTAAGCTATTTCAGCTGTTTCGAAACAACCATGAACGTAACTAGCGCTCGATTACTGGGGAAATAGTTAGAACCTATGTGCAAACCCTTGCACATCGCCAGTCATTTGCTCTGGAGCGGCGTGTAGTAACAATCTCGGAATCATGCACTTGCCGATCCGGTGGAAAGGAATCTGAATTGCACTGTTAATTGCACTCTGGCTCCCGTGGTCCCTCGACCTGTGCGGTGTGAAGTTTTTACCTCGGCCGAACAGTAAGTCGGACAGCAACTTGACAAGGGCGATCACCACTTTTGTATTGACTGGGGAGGTAGGCTTATGGCATCGGAGAGCGGCAGATTCCAATCGCCCGCGAAACTCTTGGTATTTCTGGCGTTCGCGCTGTTGTTGCCCTGCGCGCAGGCGTCCATTCTAGGCAACGGAAACTCGGTGCCCCCGAGTCCGCTATTTCCTGGTGGATCGCTGGTAGCGAAAGTATCAGGCAACATCACAACGCCCACTTTTTCCACCGACTACACGCAGTGGGTATATTCCGATCCGTTCAATAACTGGTGTGCGGGTTGTCTTGATTTTGTGTACCAGTTTACGGATCACGGCCCCGACGTAAACGAACGGTACTCGATGTCCAGTTTCAAGGGATTTCTTTTGGATGTTGGCACGGACCCGTTCGGCGTTCACGATCCGACTCTGATTGATCGGAGCGGAGTGGGACCCGTGGTCGGTTTCAACTTCCCAGCGAGCGACGAAATCGCTGTCGGCGAGACAACTGTATTGTTAGTGATTGAAACTAATGCCGTTGCCTTCACCGGTGGATACGTGTCGGCGCAGGACGGCACTGCGGGAAGCGCGTTCGCATACGCACCGCTGGCAGTTCCTGAACCCGCGTCGCTGATGTTGATGGGCAGCGGTTTAATTGCTTTTGGAAAGTTCTTGCGGAAGCCGCACCCGCGGAGCTAAGGCACCCTGGTAGACGACAGCACCGTCGCTGAGCGTGGCGGTGCTGTACGTGTGTCTGTACGGTAAGTCTTCTAAGAATGTCGCGGCCAATCCTGCCGCTACAGTCTGCACATGCACACTACCAAACTCAGTTCATTGTGGTTCGCGTAATTCCCCTCAGGCAGTACTCAAATTCAAGCCCTATCAGTGCCAGTCTGTCGTTGGCTCTTCGCGAGGTAGCGCTCGAGGACCATGAGCCGACCTCGCGAGCAACCTCGAATCTTGCAATTTAGTACGTCCCAATCAAGCCTGGGACGGTTCTTTTTCGGTCAGGATGCGTCGGCTTGTAGTGCCTGCTCGAAACGTTAGTAACCACAAAATCGGCGAAATATGGTTACTACGATTGCCCGCAAGTCATTGAAAAATAACGGTGGTTACCATGTAAATTTGCCCTGTGCACCTCAAAAGTGCCAATTTTGTTATGTAAAGGTGATTGAAATTTCCATTTTGTTCTTTAGTATGGACGATCCGGAACGCTGCAAGCAGCGCGGCGCATCCGGGAATCCCCTAATCTCAAAAGGTGTTGAATGTTCAATAGGAATCCCCGTCCCGAACGGTTAACCAATGATGATTTGAATCTGCAGTCGAAGTTCAACTCAACCGCAAGCCGCCCCCTGATGACGGTATTTTTTTGCGCTAGCCTTGTTCTGTTGACTGGCGTAATTTCCGCTTCTGACGTGAATCCATCCTCGAAAATCGCACCCGGACTGGCGTCAGCTATCGCCGCCGGCGGCAACAGCGACGCCCTCCTCGTGCTGAGCGAGCAAGCCGACCTCAGCGGTGCGGCGAACCTGCCTACTAAGGCACAGAAAGTCCAGTATGTCTATGCTGCACTCCGCGCCGTAGCGGAGCGAACTCAGGCTCCAATCCGCAAGATGTTGCAGCAGCATGGAATACCGTTTCAATCGTTCTACGTTGTAAACATGATCAAGGTGAATGCCAGCAGAGACGCGCTGTACGAACTAGCGGCCCGCAACGACATACAGCGAATTGACGCCAACCCGCAGTTTCATGTCGCCCTTCCGGTGGCAAACATTTCCCAGCCAAATACCATGAGCGCCGCGAGTTCGATCGCTGCAACCACGGGCGGGGTGGAGTGGAACGTCCAAAAGGTCAATGCCCCGCAAGTGTGGGCGTTGGGATATCGTGGCGAGGGGATTGTAATTGCCGGCGCCGATACTGGAGTGCAGTGGGACCATATTGCACTAAAGTCCCATTATCGTGGCTGGAACGGCACCACCGTGGATCACGACTACAACTGGCATGACGCAACCAGCGATCACTCCCCGACTCCCATCGATCCCCAGTTCCACGGGACGTTCACGATGAGCGAGATGGTCGGCGATGACGGCCTCGGCAATCAGGTTGGTGTCGCGCCCGGCGCTAAGTGGATTGCCTGCCGCAACATGGACAAGCACGGCGTCGGATCTCCGGCGCAGTACACGGAGTGTTTCGACTTCCTGCTCGCTCCATATCCCGTCGGGCATCCTGAGTTGGCCAACCCCGCCATGGCGCCTGACATCATTAACAACTCATGGGACTGCCCCACTTCGGAAGGCTGCTCGATTACGACGCTACAGGCGATTGTGGATGCGATGCGAGCAGCGGGAATCTTCGAGACCATGGCGGCCGGCAACTCCGGCTCTGCGTGCGGTACGGTGAACACGCCGCCTGAGATCTACGCCAGTTCAGTCAGTGTGGGAGCCACTGACTCCTACAACAACATCGCCTACTTCAGCAGTCGCGGACCGGTCACAGTGGACGGCAGCAACCGCTTGAAGCCGGAACTAGTCGCCCCGGGATTAAGCATCCGCGGCGCTATAGCGTACAACAATATGTATCAGGGGTACTGGCAAGGCACATCGATGGCTGCCCCGGAAGTGGCGGGAGGGGTTGCACTGTTATGGGAGGCCAAGCCGCAACTGGTGGGCAACATTCCGCTAACCCTGACTTACTTGACCCAGAACGCCACGCAGATCACCAGCACTCAAAACTGCGGCAGCTTCCCGGGCAAGTCGGTGCCCAACGCAGTTTTTGGCTATGGGTTGCTCAACATTCTGAAGGCGGTGCAAGCGCCGTAACCACCGCCGGTAGGCCGGTTCAGCGCGAGAACCGAAGGCCGCCCAAGTGGGCGGCCTTCTCTGCTCCCACATTGTGAGACAGAACCAGCACCTGGAACGCTTCGCCCATGGCTTCCGGACTGATGAGGCGCCTGAGTTGAAGCGCGACTTTCGCTTGTTCCTGGGGATGCTTGCAGTCGCGGAAGGCGTCGGCAAACTGAGTGGCCTCGCCAATGCCGATGAGAAATTGTGTCTGGGTAACAAGCGCGGCAGACTGCAATCCGTGTTCGGCGGCGGCAGTCTGCAGCGCCGTGAAATTAACGTGGGCGGTGATGTCCTGTTCGCCCGGAGCTTCGTACGGAGAAGCGCTGGCGGTGTGGCGGCGATAGGTCATCACGGTGTCGCGATGCCGTCCGGCGAGCTGCTGCTCACGGGTGTAGCCGTAATCGATCAGTACGGCGAAACCGCTTCGGCCACGAAACGCCGCCGCGATGCGCTGTGTCCAGACGAGCGTCGCGAATCCCACCTCGACTCTTTCGCCTGCTTCGGGCTGGACACTGTAATGGTCGAGGAACTCGAGCTCGGCAGGCGGTGGTGCCACAAACTGTTCGGTGAACTTACCATCGACTTCGGCAACTCGGAGTGCTCCGCGATGATCAACAATGTCAACCGGCAGTGCGTCGAAGAATTCATTCGCGAAAACGATGACGTGCTCGCCCGCGCTCGACGCCGCATCTTCGAGAGTCTCGTAAATTGCAGCTACGTCCTTCGCCAAGTGTTCGGCCAGCCTTTGCTGCAGGCGTTCGCGCAAGAGAGGCGATTGCTCAACCATGCTGTATCGCAACGCTCGCGCGAATTCCGGGAACTGCTTGGCCGACCAGTCAAGCACGTCGCACGCAAACAGGCCGCGGCCGGGGCCGAGTTCGATCAAGTCAATGCGGTCGGGCGAACCCACGGCCCTCCACATCTCCTCGAACTGGCGCGCCAGCAGCCGTCCGAAGACGGCATGTACGTCACTGGAGGTGTAAAAGTCTCCTCCCTTGCCAAACTGCTCGATCGCCCGCGAGTAATACCCAAGCTGCGGATGATAGAGGCAAAGCTCCATGTAGCGGGAAAACGGCATGGGGCCGTGCTGGCGTATTTCATCAGCTATGACATCGCGAAGGCTCAAAGCTTGCCCTCGCGCTCCATCTGCTGGTGTTCGCGGCGATGCTGGGGCGTGCGAATGAACATCTCGACCAGGTAGTCGTGCAGGCAGTCGAAAAGCTGCCGTTGGAAGGCCCACTCGAACTGCGGATCGTCGAGGTCGCGGGGATGCAGCTCGAAATAGTAAATGTGTACCGGCGGATCGGTGAACTTCGGGCGGATAATGACTTCTACCGCCTCGCCCTTTTCGCGTGCGTCAAATTCGACGAGTGGATGCTCGTAGAGGCGGAGCTGGTGCAAAACTCGCGCGAGGCGGTCGGAAGCCATGGGAGGATTGTAGACGACGTGAATCGATCCATTTCGGGAAGTTGGATTGGAGACGAACCGAATTCCTTTTGCTCGGGGCGAACAGCGCGACTAAAATCGCGCCGAGGACGTGACACGCAATGCCGAAGGCCGCAATTCTGCTCATCGTAATAATTCTTTGCGTTATGCCTGCACTTGCTCAATCATCCGCCGACAAGTTACCCACTGTCACCACGGGAGGAAACCTCAATCCCGAAGTGGTATCCGATATCAACGCGCAGTTAATCTGGCTGCTAGCAGCGTCGCCCACCGCTAAAGATTCGCTGGATGAGGCGACGGCGCGCATGACCTATCAACTCGACGCATTCCGCGGCGCAAGCTCCGCAAACCAGGAGAAACTCGTAGTAGCCTTGCGTGAATTTCGAGCGCGGCACGATGCGATTGCGGCGGAGTACAACGCGCTGATTGCTTCTGTCGCTCGCGAGGATGTGTGGGTGGAGTACCGTAATTTCCGCGTCAAGGTGAACGATCTGGTCGCGGAGAGCATGCGAAACCTCTACGGCATGTTCCCGGAGAGCGCAGCGAACTTCCATACGGCCATCGAAGAATGCAAGCGGACGATTTATGTATCGGCCTACAAAAGCAGCGTTGACCCGGACTATGCGAACAGCCCGAGGGCGGCAGCGACCGGCTTCACGTATATCCAGGGAGCGGTCTCGGGAAATGCGACAGTCAAGAATTCCGCGACGACTTACGTTACAGCGGTGATCACGGGAATGGTACCCGGATGCCCGGGCCGGGTATATCCTCAGGTTCGAATCGGGGCTGAATCCGGTGCATGGATCACGGGTCCACAACAGCCACCACTGGAATACCTCAACTATCAGGCGACGCGGGCGGTGGGGGCACGGAACGGATACCGTATCGCGGTGAGTTGCGCGCTTTCAAAAACGCAGTAAGTAAACGACCGCGAGCCGTCGTGTAGAAACAAATCTCCTCGCGGACCACAGCCCGCTAGGGATGGGACAACAAAGCCTCTTGACGGCACAGCGTAAGACGCGTCCTTGTAGCTCTACTCGTACCGCAACGCCTCAATCGGATCGAGCCGTGACGCCTTGATGGCGGGCAGCATGCCGCTGATGAGTCCCACCAATCCCAGAATGATGGTCGCCGCAATCACCGTCGTTGGATCGATGATGAGGCGGATGTCGGCAGCCTCGGCGTTCTTGGCCATCGCGCTGTAAAAAGTAATTCGTCCGACACCAATCGAAACGGCATACGCAAGGATGATCCCGGCAATGCCTCCCACGGCAGTAATCGTCAGTGCCTCGGCCAGGAACTGGAAGAGGATATCGCGGCGGCGGCCGCCCAGGGCTTTTTCGACCCCAATTTCGCGGGTACGCTGGGTCACCGCGACCAGCATGATGTTCATCAAGCCGATGCCGCCGATGCCGAGCGTCAACGTCCCAATAAAGCCCAAAAGGATCTTCAGCCCCATGGTGATGATCTGGAACTGCTTGAGCTGTTTCATCATGTTGAAGACAAAGACGGCGCGTTTGTCGTCGGGCCTGAAGTTATATTGCTGCGCCAGCACGTCGCGCACCTGCCGCTCGACCTGTTCGAACTGGTTGCCTTCGTAGGCCACCCAGATTCCGTCAAGGTAGTGCGTATTCTTCAGGTCACCCATGGTGGAAAACGGAATCTCGACCACGCGGTTGACGCCGTCGTCGCCTTCCTGCATACGAGGCTCCAGGACGCCGATCACCTTGAAGCTGATACCGTCAATCCGGATGTACTGACCTAACGCGTACTGCCCGGAAAACAGCTTGGTTTTGGTCTCGGAGCCGATTACCGCCACCCGCGCCTTGGCCTCTTCATCGGCCTCATTGAAGAACTGTCCCTCGCCGAGGTGCATGGCCTGGATCTTGAACATGCTGGGGTAGATGCCCTCGACCTGAAAGGTGTAAGTGCGGACGTCGTACTGCACGTTCGATTGCTTATAGGCGGCAGGCGAGATGCGTCGCACCAGCGGCGCGGCGTTGGTAATGCGGTCGAGGTCTTCGATCGTGAAGCGAATCTGCGTCCCGGCCTTTTGACCTCCGGCCTGCTGCGAGGTACGCCCAGGGAACACTCCAATGATGCGCGTGCCCCACTGGGCGAAAATGGTCTCAATGGCGCGGCCGAAGCCGTTACCGTAGGCCAGCAGCAACACCACGGTGGCGATGCCCCAGGCCATGCCCAGCATGGTGAGCGCGGTACGGCGACGGTTGTAGCGCATCGCCTCGTATGCCTGCAATAACAAGTCGCGAAACATAGCTACTCCTGCCTCAGCGCGTCAACCGGTTGCAGCATGGCTGCCTTGCGCGCGGGATAAAGCCCGGCAACGATTCCCGCCAAAGCCAGGGTTCCGATGGCAAGGGCAGCCGACATGTACGACAGTGTCGGTGGGTCAAATCCCGGCGCCGCTCCCTGCAGGCCGCTCAACATTCCCATGATCAGCGCCGCTCCACCCATCCCGATCCCTCCGCTCATCAGCGTCAGGAAAGCCCCTTCCACGAAGAACTGCAGCATGATGCTGCGATTGGTGGCGCCCAACGCCTTGCGCAGTCCGATCTCTCGGGTGCGCTCACTCACCGCCACCAGCATGATGTTGATGATGCCGATGGCGCCGAGCGCGAGAGTGACCAGACCGACTCCGCCAAGGAAGATGTCCATAGCGTCGAAAATCTTGCCGACGGTCTCGGCGTTCTTGACCGTATCCCAGTCTTCAAAAGCGTCGTCGTTGCGCCAGTCGAAGCCATGGTTCCGGGCGATGATCTTGCGCACGTCTTCGCGGGCCAGGGTGTGCTCGTCGCGCACCCGGGGACGGTAGTTCAGGAACGATATCGCGTCTTCCTGGTTGTCGCCCTTCAGCGGAAAGAACTGGTGCATCATGCTGAACGTCAGAAAGACCCGGTTGTTAGTTGAATTGTCGTCGCCATGGCCCACTCGCTGCACCACTCCCACTACCTCGAAACGGACTCCGTTCAGAAGAATGGCGCTCCCGACTGCGGTCCGGCCGCCGGGAAAAAGGTTCTTCAGCATCTCGTCGCCGATCACGCAGACAAAATGTTTCTGAGTGTCGTCGGTGTCATTGAGCCAGCGGCCGGCCGCTAGCGGAAGATAGCGAATGGTATTGAAATCAGGGGGAATCCCTACCACCTGTCCGTTGGTGTTGCCGTATTCACTGACCTCGCGAATGTCGTTTCGTTGCAGCACCGGCGCCACGGCCCGGACATGCGGGGCCTCTTTCTGAATGTCGAGGTAATCTTGGTAGTTCAGCTTATAGGGATGCCCGGAACTCATGTTGCCCGCTACCGCTGGGGCGCGGCCGGGGAACATAAACATGATGTCCTCGCCCATGGAGTTCAGCTCCTTCCGGTTGCCGGAGCGGAATCCCTCGCCCAGGCCCACCAGAAGCAACAGCGAACCCACACCCCACGCGATCCCAAACATGGTCAGGAACGAGCGCAGTTTGTGCGCCCAGAGGGTCCGAAATGTCTGCCTGAGAATTTCGAAAAAAACCATCGTCTCGACCCCGCCCGCCTAATGTTCTGATACGTCCGCGGCCGTCAGATTGTTCCGGCACAACAACGCCCGCCGGCGAGTCCCCCACACCTCTCTTTAGACTGTACAACTAGATGAAAGTGAGCGGCTTAGTCACCGCAACGTCAGCGTCGGAAGACTCTCTGGATAGTGCAGTTGTTTCCGGAATTGGCACCTTTGTGCAGAAATCCACGGTGGCATCCGGTATCATAGGAACAAGCCTACGGAAGCGGCCATGAGGATGGCGTCGGCCCGTGGCGAATCTCTGAACAGTTGAGGAACAAAAGTCATCATGCCTAGAACCCCGAAAGCTAACGACGGAGAAGCCCCCAAGAAGCCCACTCGCAAAGCTACCAGCAAGCCTGAGGCTGAATCTAAAGTCTTGGAAACAAAGACGCCTGCTGCGAAATCTGCAAAGCCGAAGGCGGCCAAGCCGGAGATTGCCGCAGCTCCCGTAGCGGAAGTGACCCATCCGCCAGCGGCGAGTCCCGCGTTGCGGGAAGTCTTAACCATGGTCTCGCTGGAAGAGCGCATTCGCATTCGCGCCTACGAGTTGTACCTCCGACGCGGCGGACGCGGCGGCTCACCCGAGCAGGATTGGTTCGAGGCGGCTGCCGAGGTCTACGGAGAGTCGGTAGCTTAGTCAGCCTCAGCCGGAATTCACACGATTCCGACGGGAGGCGGCCGAGCGGCCCGGTCCGGCCGGGCTCTCGTCTCCCCACGGAAATCGGCACGTCTAAATGATTCCATCTGTGACGGGAATCACATGGTATCCGGCGGTCAAAAGCGTTATCCTTGAGTCAAATTGAGGGTGGATCGCAGTATGTCATCACAATCCAGCAGGTACTTACGCTTTGGCGCGGTGATCGCAGTTATCGTGATCGCGCTGAGCTATCTCGCCTACACAGGCGTGCAAGACAGCAAGAGCTATTACGTCACCATCAAGGAACTGGGCGGCATGGGCGACGGCGCTTACAGCAAGCGCCTGCGCGTCGCCGGTACCGTGGCTCCGGGTTCGATCAAGCGCCAGGGCACTCACCTCGAGTTCCAGCTTGAGGAAGAGGGCAAGACGATCCCTGTGGTCTATGGCGGCAGCGAAGCACCTCCTGACACCTTCAAGGACAATGCCCAGGCTCTGGCCGAAGGTCGGTATGGCAAAGACGGCGTTTTCCGCGCCACTAACATCCAGGCCAAGTGCGCCTCGAAGTACGCGCCAAAGCAACCGGGTGCGACTCCCGCTGCCGGCGAGGCCCCACAGAAGACCGCTTTGAACGCCGAACAGGCGGGAGGCCAGGGCCAGTAGCTCGCCGGCCTCAAGGCACGGCAAACCTCAAACCATGACGGGAACCGACCATCCCTCCGACCAGCCCGTCATCGTCCTGCAAAATCTAGTCAAGTTCTTTGGGCGCTTTGCCGCCTTGCGCGACATTTCCGACAGCTTCGCGCCGGGTAGGCTTTACGTCGTGGTAGGCGATAACGGAGCGGGCAAGAGCACGCTGCTGCGCGTCGTCGCCGGGCTGATGCAGCCCAGTCAGGGCACGGTGACGCTGCTGGGTGCGCAAAACGTACGCGACGTGGCCCATCGTATCGGCTACATGGGACACGCTCCGCTGCTCTACGACGAGCTAAATGGCATGGAAAACCTGCGCTACTTCGCGGGCTTGTATGGCTTGAGCGACGACGCGGTTTGCCGCCAGGCCATGCAGCAGGTAGGACTCGATCCGGAGATGGAGCGGCGGGTGGGACAGTACTCGCAGGGAATGCGGCAGAGACTTTCACTGGCACGGGCCGTGCTGCACAATCCCGAGCTGATGCTGCTCGACGAGCCGTTCTCCAATGTCGATGTTCATTCCGCGCGGGACATGGCAGCTATCTTGGGATGCGTCCGCGATCAGGGCAAGACGATCTTCGTGGTCACCCACCAGGCTCCATTGATGGAGCCGGTGGCGGATGAGTTTGTCCAGATGTCGGCGGGACAGATCGTCAATCGCGAAGTCCGCTCGCGGGTTGAGGCGGGAGGCGTGCAATGAGCCAACTCAGCGTAACCCGCTCGAGCCTGCTGAAAGATCTGCGTATGGAGTGGCGCTCCAAAGACGCCATCAACTCCATGCTGTTCTTCTCGCTGCTGGTGGTGGTGATCTTCAGCTTCGCCTTCAACCCAACGGCGGAAGAGTCGCGACAGATTGCCGGCGGGTTGATCTGGGTGGCGTTTCTTTTTGCCGCCGTGGTCGCGTTAAACCAGACCTGGGCGCGCGAACTGCGCAACCAGGTGCTCGATGCTTACCGCGTTTCGCCCGCTCCGCCGAATGCGCTGTTCATGGCAAAGGTGTTAGGTAATTTTTTATTTGTCGTGATTCTGGAAGCGCTGATGGCACCGCTGTTCGTAGTGTTTTATCAGCTGAGATCCGTGGGACCGTTGTGGCAATTAGTCGCGGTGGCGCTGCTGGGAACATGGGCGTTGGTGGTGAATGGCACGTTTTTCGCAGCGTTGTCGATCCGCACCCGCAGCCGGGAAATCATGCTGCCGCTGATTCTCTTCCCCATCTCGATCCCGGCGCTGCTGGCCATGGTCGATTCGACCACGACCATCCTTACCGGCGACGGCACGCCCGACTTCTGGCTCAAGATGCTGGTGGTTTACGATGTGGTGTTCACGCTGGTGTGTCTTCTCCTTTTTGAGACGGTGTTAAACGCAGAATGAAATCTCTTCGTATTGCCTTCGTTGTTTTCACGCTCGCCCTGTTGGGCTTCAGCACCTATCAGGCGCTGGTGGTAGCTCCCACGGAAGCCACCATGGGCCCGGTGCAACGCATCTTCTACTACCACGTGCCTTCGGCGTGGGTGGCGGGGGTGTGTTTCTTCGTGAATTTCCTGGCGTCGATTGTGTACCTGTGGAAGCGGAGCCTCAACGCCGACGCGCTGGCCGCGGCCAGCGCTGAAGTGGGCGTCGTGTTCTGCACCATTGTTCTGATCACCGGCCCAATCTGGGGGCGTCCGGTCTGGGGGATCTGGTGGACGTGGGACGCGCGCCTGACCACTACGCTAGTGCTTTGGCTCATTTACGTCAGCTACCTCGTCCTTCGCCGCTTCGCCGCCGGAGGACAAACGCAGGTACTGGCGGCCGCGCTGGCGATTTTCGGGTTTGTGGACGTTCCCATCGTTTATATGTCGATCCGCTGGTTCCGCACTCAGCATCCTTCGCCGGTGATGGGCGGAGGCGAGAACTCCGGACTCGCTCCCGAGATGTTGCACGCCTTCCTCTGGAACCTGCTGGCCTTTACGTTTGTGGGCATCTGCTTCATCGTGGCCCGCTACCGTCTGCAACAGATGGAAAATAAAGTCGAAGCGGCACACGCTCAACTCGCGTTGCAGGGAGGCGGGCGATGACAGGCGCAGTCGCACTGAAATCGGCGTACGTGGTCACGATCGTCATCCAGCTTCTTTATGTGCGTTATCTGTTCGGACGGTTCCGGCGCGTGCGCAGCGAGATGAAGGACCTGAAGCGGTCCCGGTAGGGGCGATGGCGTGAGCGAAAAACACGGCACGCTGCGGCTGATTGCCGCGGCCAACTTCATCTTCGCCGCCCTTTTCATTTTCTTCAGCCTGCCGTTCTTCTGGCGGCAGGTGCAGGTGGTCCGCAATTGGCCCGAGACCGAGGCGCAGGTGCTGCGCAGCGAAGTCGTCACCGGCCCCCAGTCTGGCCACGACAACCTGTACCGGGCCAAACTGCAGGTGCTGTACACGGTCGGTGGGCAGCCGATCACCTCCGAGCTGACCAGCTTCGAAAGCACCAACTACGAGGCCACGCTGCGGCGCACTGAGCGGTTCGCTGTCGGCAGCCACCATGCCGTCCGCTACGATCCGGCGAACCCTTCGCAGGCTCGGTTGGGCGCTGGCTGGAACACAACGTTCTTCGCTCTGCCGCTGATTGTGCTCGCCATGGCAGCGTTCTTCACGCTCATAGGAGCGGTGGTTCTGGCGGTGGCCAAGGCGACGAGCTAGACCCCCTCCCCCCACCCCATTTTTTGCAAATTCATCATTCCATTGAAGATAGCCACTGCGACCCGCGTAAAATATTGTGCGCGTGGGACTTACAGGCAAATTCCTCTTAACAAAGGAGTTAGCGATGTGGGCGGCAGGCCGAACGGGGGTATGGGAGGGGTGGTGCGGAGCCGTTCGATGAAAAGTACAACAAACCACAGGGCGTAACCGCCTAGTCTGGATGACGATGAAGGATGGTGTCCGAGAGTCGTCATTTAGAGACGACAACTTCCCTTCATCGTTCTCGGGGCCAGTTTAGGGGCATAGAGGCTGGGGCGCTAGGACGTGGGTCACGGGAGAGTGTGATAGGGAAGTGGATAGTAGATGGTGGATAGTGGATAGAATTTTCGGGCACAGTTGCTGGTTTCGAGTTGCAAGTTTCGAGTTTCAAGTTTCGAGTGGAAATCTCCACGCCGCCAAAGCAGGCGGGAGGGGCGACCCTCTCGCGTAAGCTGATTTTTTCAGTTAGTTGAGGGGATGGAACAGACGATGCCCTTAAGTAGGAGTTTTAGCTGCATCCACAAAAAGACCCACACAAGCAAAGAACGCTTGTGTGGGGCACCAGGCGGTCGGCGCGTTCTAACCCAAGAGCTGAACTCCCAATTTCTTTGCGGTATTGCGCAAGTCGCCATCCAGTGTCGCCAACGGCAAGCTGCGACGCATGGCCAACTCAAGGTAGATGGCGTCATAGCTGGTGAGCCGATGGGCGCGGCACAAAGGAAGAAGATGGGTAAAGGCGCGATCAGGAGCAGCGAGGTCGCGCTCGATCTCGAGTTTGCCCAGGTCGGCGATAAAAGCGTCGGACTGTGTGGGAGTGATACGGCGCTTGCGCTCCGCCATGGCAAGTACGTTGGTTATTTCGATGAACCACCAGGCCGGCACCACGGCCGAGTCGGTTGCCAATCGATTCAGCAAAGCCGCCGTCCTGGGCGTCGCTTCGTCGGGAAACAGCCAAGCCATGGCGACCGAACAATCGACGACGAACGCCGGGCTCACCGGCGGCCCGCTTGAATCAGGTCCTTGACCTTCAATCCACGTAGGGACAGGCCAGAGGCGAGCTTCTGAATCCGCGCAATGGCGGCGATGCGCTCCTCCGGGCCCGCATGCTTTCTCACGGGCACGAGTTTGGCCACGGGCGCGCCGTGTTTGGTGATGGTGATCTCCTCGCCCGCCTCAACCTTCTCCAGCAATGCGGACAAATGGGTTTTGGCTTCGTAAGCGCCGACCGTGTTGCCGGCCTGCCGTGTCGCCATGAGCGTGTTCCTCGATCAGACTAGTCGAAGACTAGTCTAAATTATTCCAGGTTAGCGGTCAATCCACTGTCAGTCGAAAACCTGATCGGGATCGAATTGAATTCCAGCTTTTCGAAGCAGCGCTATGTATTCATCCTCAAACATGTGCGTTCGATGATGCTCGAGTTGGTTTGCAATGTATTTCTTTACGATGCCGAGTTGAGACGGACTGACACTGATCGCAGCATAGCCGTCCTGCCAGGCGAATCCGGGTACCGAGTGCCTCATGTGGCGGGAGGAATTGGCCTTGATGTCACGCATCAGTTCTGAGACGTGCTTGCCGGCAGGAACCGACAGCAGCAGGTGGACGTGATCTTCGGTTCCGCCAATTGCCGGGAGATCGAAATGGCAGTTGCGCGCGATACCACGAATGTAACCCCATAGCTGTGGGGAGTCTTTGATCAACCGCGTGCGCGCTTTGGTGCCGAAGACGCAATGAACGTAGTTCAGGACGTAGGAACGACCCATCTTCGAGTTCCGATCCGAACCGGGGAGATTGATCCATCCCATCACGCGGGAATTTTTGTTTCCGTAACCGCCGTCACACGAGCGTGTGTCGCCACTCCGTGGCTCGGGGCCTTGGGGGCGATGCTACCGCGGGCTTACGCCCACGGCTCACACAGATGGCGCCCTGCGGGCTCAGAAATTTCGGACTCCGACAAACGCACTCCTGCAGGGTGGGAACATCGGTTGACACCTAGATAATCACTCAGTCGCGGCCATCGCATGTGTCATGTCCGCGATATGCCAACGGACACCAATGTCACCAGAGCCAAGCGGGCGAGATCTGTTTGAGCCGTGGGCGTAAGCCCGCGGTAAGGACGCGACCAACGCATACAGCCGCGGAGCGGCGACACGTCTGCGTGCAGGCACAAGGAAGCCGGGGACGACTGAATCCGTTACGAAACCAACTACGCCGTGGCCTCGGTCAATTTCCCAAATTTACCCATGGACTCACGTCCGGGGCTAACACCACGTCGCCTCTTCGCGGCTGGATTGCTCCGAGGCGACCGAACACGACAGCCCCACATTTGCCGACGCCAGGCAAATGTGGGACACCTGCGACTGTCGAAAAGCTATGCATGGTTGGCCAGCTACAGCTAAGTGTTATTACGTTTTGCGCTGCGGTGTTCACCTGATGTTCCACTGCTTCAGCTCCGCATAGTTTTAGTGGAGCAGGCGGGCCGAACCTCGGAAAAATAGTCAGAAGTCCACCCTCGCGTATCGAGAGGTTCGTCCGCTCGATTCGTGAATTCGAGATTCCTCCTGGCTGCGAATCGAAGGAAGGCTCCGGCCCGACTTTTTTGGAGGATTCCGATGATCAGAACGATGAAGACGATAGGCAAGAAACAACTGCCGGCGAACCTGATAGGTTTTCTGGCGTTGCTTTTGCTGGTGCCTGTCGCCCACGCAACCGTGCTCAACGATGGCAGCTCCGTTTTCTCAAGCCCACTCTCCCCTGGGGGAACGCTCGAAGCCTCGATATCCGGCACGATTACCACTCCAACCTTCACGACCGACTATACGCAGTGGGTATATGCCGATCCCGGCAATACGTGGTGCGCAGGTTGTCTTGATTTCGTGTACCAGTTCACTAACGATGGTCCCCGCGCCAACGAGCGGTTTTCGATGTACAACTTCGCCGGTGTAATGGCCGATGTTGGCACCAACCCGTTTGGAATGCATGACCCTGACAGTATTGATCGCAGCGTGAGCGGCGCCGTGATCGGCTTCAATTACACGGCGTCTAATGAAATCGCTCCCGGAGAAACCACGCCGTGGCTCGTGATCGAAACGGACGCGATGACCTACACCAACGGCTTTGTGTCGGTGCAGGATGGCACGGCCGGTTTCGGGAACGCATACGCACCTACCGCCACTCCGGAACCGTCAACACTGGCTTTGGTGGGCGGTGGCTTCACTCTGCTGGGAGGAGCGCTGCGGAAAAGACTTAAGAACCCAGCCTAACCGGCCCGCTCGCCGGCTGGGAGGCGAACGAACGAACTAATCTCGGTACCCCGTTCTACCGCCAAGAGAGGGCGGTAGGGCGGGGCTTTTCTCGCGTAACCGGGGGTAGAGCTTCAGGGGGTAAGGACGCTGGAAGCGAGCAGGCATCAGTAGCCCAGCGGGCGAACCCCATCTGTTAGTGAGCCGTGTCGCAGCCTACATCGCCCGCGGCAGTTATGGCTCCGCGAAAACGAATGCGTCACGGATTTTCACGGATTCGCACCGAATAGCCAAAAACGAGGCGCGTAGCAGCGGCAAGACCTCCGGCGCGCTGGCGAGGCACAGGAAAGCCGGGGACGACTGAGTCCGTTGCGAGACCTACTACGCCGCTCCGCGGCCTCGGTCAATTTCCCACTCTACCCCAGACTCACGTCCGGGGCTAACACCACGTCGCCGCTTCGCGGCTGGATTGCTCCGATCCGACCAAACGCAACAGCAGCACATTTGCCAATGTCAGGCAAATGTGAGGCACCTGCCGGAATTTACAGAATCGCGGTGGCGAGTGCAGTGATCCCAGGTTAGCCCGCAAAGAACGCGCGCGAACCTGGGGCACCCGGCAGTGGCCCAAATTTCGCTCAGAATAGCAACAATCCGAAAACAAGCAGATGCCGGAACTTTCTACCGGGTGGGGGTGAAATACTAATGGAAGCAGCAACCGAGACATCGCCGAGGTGGCGTTGCTAGCCGAACAGACTGACGAACAGCTCCTGCAAGTGGCGCTGGACGGAAACGAAGACGCTTTCACCGCCCTTTACCGGCGGAGGCAGGGGCCTGTCTATCGGTTTGCTCTGCACATGAGCGGCTCGGCGCAGGTGGCGGAGGAAGTCACGCAGGAGGTTTTTCTGTTCCTGCTGCAGCGTGGGCGGGATTTCGATCCGGCTCGAGCCGCTCTGGGCGCGTATCTGTATGGTGTGGCAAGGAATTACGTCCGTCGCGCCATGGAGAAGAGCTATGCGGAAGCGGTAAACACGACGCCTGCCGAGGATAACGATCCGAACCTGGTCACCGACTTCGATCCGGTGGGGGACATCGCCCGCAGCCAGACTTCCAAGGCGGTGTGGAAGGCGGTGCTTTCGTTGCCGGAACACTATCGCGAAGTGGTGGTGCTGTGCGATTTGCAGGAGCAGACCTACGCGGACGCTGCGCAGGCGTTAGGTTGCGCGCTAGGTACGGTGCGTTCGCGATTGCATCGGGCGCACGAGATGCTGGTGAAGAAGCTGCAACATTCGGCGCCGGCGCTGGCCGGGCTTTCGAGTGATGCCGCGAGGTGTTTGTCATGACATGCCGTGAATTTATGGATGCTGCCGAATCGTTTACTCCGTCGCAGTTGCTGCGGATGCAGCCGGCCGAAGAGCCTTTGTCGCTGCACGCGCGGGACTGCGCGGCTTGCGGGCTGTGGCTGGAGTCGCATCGCAATCTTGGGAGCGCGCTGCATACGTTGAGCGCGTCAACCGAACAACGCGGGGCTGGGCCGAGGGTGGAGCAGGCGGTGTTGCAGGCGTTCCGGACGCAGGGTTTTGCGCCCAAAGTCGTTGCGATGCCCGTACGCACTCCGCCCGGGCTGTGGAAGCTGAGCCGAGTGCTGGAGTTCGGCGCCTATGCGGCGGTAGCGGCTGCCTTGATCGTCGGGCTATTCCTGGGTGCCCGTATTCTGCGCGACAAGCAGAATTCGAGCAGAACAGAACAGGCACAAACGACCAGCGCCCCGCAGAGCAAGCCGCAGGAATTGACCGCAGCGAAAGTCGGCGGCGAAGGCAAAGAACAAGCGGCCAAGCCGACGAAGACGACTGGTCACCCAAGTCGCGGCCGTGACGGCGAAGCAGGCGGCGGCGGCCGAGGTCAAAGCAACATCGGCTGGCAGCGATCAGGCAGGATATGTTGCGCTGATGCTTTGCGATCCGCTGATTTGCTCGGGCGACGAGCAAGTCGTCCGCATGGAGTTGCCCGGGACAGTGACCGCGGACGGGAGCAGTGCGCAGCCAGTTCTGGCTGACGTGGTCATTGGCGAAGACGGGTTGGTTCGCGCCATGCGAATCGTGAATGAATGAGGGCCGAGATGGAAAAAATGCGCGCACGTAATCTGGCAAGAGCGACTCAGTGGGTTGTGTTGGTGGCCGTGGTTGCTTTCGCAGCCACGCTCGCAATCGCGCAGGAACCGCCGCCACCACCGCATGACGGAATGATGATGGGTGGGCCGGGACCGATGGGCGTCGAGTTCATCGATGGCAAAACGATAAAAGGATCGCCCCTGACCGCAGTTTTCGTTACTACCCGCGAGACCACACTTTCGGATGGCAACCGCATCCATAACGAATCTCAGTCGAAGGTGTACCGCGACGCCGACGGCCGAGTGCGGCGCGAGATGGGCGTGGAACTGGCAACTCCCGCGACCGGCCCAGCGAAGCGCAACCTGATAGTGATTGTTGATCCGGTGGCGGGAATTCGCTACGTCCTGAACCCCGACAACAAGACGGCGCGACAAACGACGCACTCGGTGCGGCCGGGCGGCATGGGCCACGAAGGGCATCAGGGAGGCATGGGCGGACCCGGCGATGTAACCAAGGAAGATCTCGGTACGAAGTCCGTGAATGGAATACAGGCGGAAGGAGTTCGGGTGACGCGAACCATCCCGGCCGGCGCGATGGGCAATGAGAAGGCCATCACGGTCGTCACCGAACGCTGGTACTCGCCCGACCTGCAAATGGTGGTACTCACCTCACACGCTGACCCGATGATGGGAACGATGACCACCAAGCTGGTCAACGTGACCCAGGGACCGCCGGATCCATCGCTGTTCCAAGTGCCTTCCGACTATGCGGTCGAGAAGGGCAAGCGCAGCGACCCGATGTATTTGCCGATGAAGCCGCAGTAGCGGAAGACTGCTGGCAGAGGCCAGTGGTGATGAAGTCGACCGGCCACGCTGCTGGAGCGAGGGCGGAAGTTTCTTTCGATTCAAATTGAGCTGCTAACCAGCGAATCTTAGGTGCGAATTGACCGCCGACAGAGGCGAAGTGGCGTACAATTCTGCCACGGAGTCGCCACAACTCCGGCCGTGGGGCAGCATGTTCCGGTCCTGCACAGTTCGGCTACTGATGGTCCTGTTGATATCCGGGGCCACTCTGTGTGCGGGACAAAACGTTGGAAGCGACCGCAACACCAATGTGCAAATCCAGGTCAGGGTGATGTTCGATAATGAACGTCCGGCCGGCGACCAAATTCGAGTCGCGTTACTGACTGATGCTGGGGTTCCCGTCGCAAACTCGTTCACCGATACGAATGGACGGGCGTCTTTTTGGCTTACGTTCCCGGGAGTCTTCCGGGTGGAAGTTTCGGGTAGCCCTCTCTTGGGGACTTCGGCCACGACATTTCGTGTGGAAGACATGGACAAGAGCAAGACAGTCTTCGTCCGGGCAAAGCTCAAGCTGGACGCCAACTCCGGGACAACGAAACCGAACACTCCTCCGGTGACCTCTGCCGCAGAATTGCGGGTTCCCAGTGATGCACGCAAGGCCTTCCGCAAAGGAATGGAAGCCTGGGATGCGGGCGACTTTCCCAAGGCGGCGGAGCAGTTTGAAAAGGCAGTTGCCTCGTTCCCGGAGTATGACTCGGCATTCAACAACCTGGGGGTCATGTACATCCGCATGAACCGGCCGGAGAAAGCACGAGCCGCGTTTGAGCGTTCGGTGGCGTTGAACGACAAGAACGCGGACGCTGACCGGAACCTGGCGCGCATGCTACTGGACGAGGGTAATTTCACCCGAGCCCAAGAACTGCTGAAGAAATCGCTGGTGGTAGAGCCCCTCAATCCGGTGACTTTGACGCTGTTGTGCGCGTCCCAGATGGAGACCGGCGACTTCGATGCGGCGCTGGCTACGGCGCGCAAGGTGCACCAGCTGCCCCACGAAGGGTATCCTCTGGCCCACTACGTTGCCGGGCAGGCGCTGGAACACGAGGGCCGGAAGCAGGAGGCGTACACCGAGTACGAAACCTATCTGCATGAGGCTCCGGCTGGCCCCGAAGCGCCGCAAGTTCGCAGCGCGCTGGCCCGGTTGACTGCGGCCAACCAACCAAGCCCGCAATAGCGCCGGAGCGATCCCACCGCGTGGGTTCCTGCTGTATCCTAGAAAAACTCCTATGATCATGAAGCTCTGGATTGCTCTCGTCCTAGTTTGTTTCATCAACATTGCAAACGCCGCCGACAACGATGTTGTCCATGGGGGCAACGGTGTAAGCTTGCCAGCCCCGCCGCCGACCAAGGTGGAGCCGGTGACGGAGGACCTGCACGGCGTCACCGTGACCGACCCTTATCGCTGGCTGGAGGACTCCAAGAGCCCGGCCACGCGTGCCTGGCTGAATTCGCAGATCAAGTACACCGACGACTACCTGTCGCAGGTGAAGATCCGGCCGGACGTCGTCAAGCGCCTCACGGAATTGGTCCGGGTGGAGAGTTACACCATTCCAATTGAGCGCGGCGGTAAGTTTTTTTTCAAGAAACGGCTTCCGGAAGAAAACCAGGGATCGATCTACGCGCGTACGGGGCTGAAGGGCAGCGACGTGAAGCTGGTCGATGCCGGAAAGCTGAGCGCGGACCAGAATACGTCGGTCGGCATCGCCGATGTTTCCAAGGACGGGGACCTGCTGGTGTACGAGGTCCGCGAAGGCGGAGCGGACGAGCAGTCGATTCACTTCCTGGAGGTGAAGACCGGGCACGAGTTGCCAGATGTGTTTCCTCCTGCTCGATATGCGGGAGTGGCGCTGGGCCCGGATGATACGGGACTTTACTACGCCAAGTTCGAGAAAACGGGATCGCTGGTGTTCTATCACAGCTTGGGGACGCCGGTTTCGTCGGACAAGCTGGTCTTTGGCAAGGAGTTCGCCGGCGAGACGTTCGGCGCAATGGATCTCATCTCGCCCGAAGTGACTGAAAACGGCCGCTATCTTTTGATCCATGTAAGTCACGGCGTGCCGGCGAAGCGGGTTGATATTTACGCGATGGATTTGCGAATTCCCGAGGCGCCGATTCGCCCCATCATTCACGGTATCGACAGCCGATTCATGACGGAGAACTATGGCGACGACCTTTATGTGCTGACGGACTACCAGGCGGAGAAGTATCGCGTCGTCAAGATCAACTTGAGTGATCCGTCTCCTGCGCACTGGGAGACCGTCGTGCCCGAGGGCAACGATGTAATCGAAACGTTTTCCATCGTTGGCGGCAAGTTGTTTGTCACCCGACTGCACGACGTCATCACGCAAACCCGGATCTACACGCTCGACGGCAAGTCAGCAGGCGAGATCGCGTATCCCACGCTTGGTTCGGCTTCGGCGATGTCGGGCCGACAGACGTCGAACAACGGCTTCTACAACTTCGAGTCGTTCACCATTCCGCCGGCGATTTACCACTACGACGTGGGCAGCGGCAAGACCGAGGTGTTCGCACGGCCGAAGGTGCCATTCGACTCCAGCCAGTATGAAGTCTCCCAGGTGTTCTATACGTCGAAAGACGGCACGCGCGCGCCCATGTTTATCTCGGGCAAGAAGGGACTGAAGCGCAACGGCGAGGCGCCAGCGTTGATGTTTGCGTACGGCGGATTCAACGTAAGCCTGCCTCCACACTGGGACCCGGAGTATGCCTGGTGGATGGAACAGGGCGGATTCTACGCGCAGCCCAACTTGCGCGGCGGAGGCGAATACGGCGAGGCGTGGCACAAGGCCGGGATGTTCGAGAAGAAACAAAACGTGTTCGACGACTTCTTTGCCGCAGCCGAATACCTGATCAAGAACAAGTACACGTCGACTCCGCACCTGGCGGCGCGCGGCCGGTCGAATGGCGGTTTGCTGATGGGAGCGGCCATGACCCAGCGGCCCGACCTGTTTGGTGCGATCTGGTGCGGGTATCCTCTGCTGGACATGCTGCGCTACCAGAACTTCCTAGTTGGGCGCTGGTGGACGGCAGAGTATGGCTCGGCAGAGAAGGCTGATGAGTTTCCCTACCTGTATAAGTATTCGCCCTACCATCACGTGCAGAAGGGCACGAAGTACCCGGCCATCATGTTCAACACGGGCGATGCCGACACCCGGGTAGACCCGCTGCACGCGCGCAAGATGACCGCGCTGATGCAAGCCGACACGGGAAGCGATCGGCCGGTCCTGCTGCATTACGAATTGAAGGCCGGGCATAGTTCCGGAGTGTCTGTTAATCAGTTGGTGAACGATACGGCGGATGAGTTGGCGTTTTTGTGGAACGAGACGGGCGGGAAGTAGGATCTCGCCGTTCGCTTTTCGCTCTTCGCTTTGTTGAAATCGCTAGAAGCTGTGGAGGAAAGGTCGCGACGTGGTATGCGTTACGCGACCTATATTTCCCCACATTTGCCAATGTCAGGCAAATTCGCCCCCCACGGCGCTTCAGTCTTGGCCGCAAGGCTTCGCGGGTAGATTGTCGATGAAGGGCGCCCAGGAGGGGTCAAACTTCACCTCGATCTGGATCGCTGACTCCGTGGGGACGCCATCTTTCCGATAAGGGCGGAACTTCCAGCGCTCAACCGCATACGTGGCGCTTTCGTCTAATCCATAGCCCACTTGGCGGACGATCTTCAGGTGTCGCACGCACCCGTCAACGCCGAGCACTCCTCGCAGCACCACCGCATCCTTCACATTCGCAATTCGAGCCGCTTCGGTGTATTGAGGGTCAGGAGCATACAGGAGAGGAACGTTCGGACCTGTCTGAAATCCTCCACCGGCCGGGTTCGGTTTGAACTCGACGATGTGACTCGATGCTTTTTCCTGACCTACAACGGCTATCACAGCCAAAAGAACAACTCCGATGGCGGCCAAGCGGCGGGAAAAATGGCGGTTCCTGCGCGTTCTTGAACTATGTCTTGATGATGCTTCCGCAATCACGGCTTATGATAACCCGTCAGCGGAGTGAAGAAACAGGTCCCTCGCTTCGCAGGTGATGGCAGTCGCGCAGATTCTGGAATTACATTGCAATACCTCAAACTTATCTCACAAATGCCCAGGCCAAAACCGCAGGGGCTAAAGCCCGCAATCTTATCCACTCTTTGCGGCACGACTGAAGTCGTGCCCTGATACGAATCGTTCGGAGCCGCGACTTTCCCGCTGGCTGTGAGGTCATGCCCTGATTCGAAGCGGCGGAAAACGCGACCCATTTCGGAGCGCGTGAAGCCGTGCATGATGCGAATCGCTCGCTCAAGCCAGTTTTGCAGTCACCGGTGGATCGGTGAAACGTTTGTTCCAAATCAGAACGAGCGTTCCAAAACCAACTCAATGTGACTCGTATCACCAGCCGACGTGACATGAAGCACAGAGTTCCCTGCCGATATAGAACACGCTCGATTCTGTGACGGCTGTGGTGCGCCAGTCCAAGAAGCCGATGCCCGGGCAGAGTACAAGCAGGTAACCGTCCTGTTCGCCGATGTGGTGCATTTGATGGATCCTCGCTTCGGCTGTCGGTGCGGAGCGGCTCCGCGAGATCATGACCGACCTGGTCGACCGCTGCGGGGCGGTGGTCAAGCGGTACGGCGGCACGGTGGACAAGTTCACCGGCGACGGCATCATGGCCGTGTTCGGCGCACCCGTCGCCCTGGAGGACCACGCGCTGCGGGCGTGCCGGGCAGCGTTGGAGATTCAGAGCGGTGTCACCGATCTGGCCGATGAGGTCAGCCACCGCGATGGTGTGCAGCTTCAGCTGCGGATCGGGCTGAACTCAGGGCAGGTGATCGCCGGGGAGATCGGTTCGGGCGGTGCCGGGTACACCGCGATCGGGGAACAGGTCGGCATGGCCCAGCGGATGGAGTCGGCGGCACCGCCGGGTGTGGTGATGCTCAGCGCCTCGACGGCTCGGCGAGTCAGGGTGACGCGGTACTCGGTGACCCGGAGCTGGTCCACGTCAAGGGAACTGATCAACCAGTCGCCGCCCAGCGGTTACTGGGCGTGTCGGACCGGGTTCACCCTGCCCTAGTAGCTGCTGAATCGGTTCTGGTGGGTCGGCGCTGGGAGATGGCCGCCGTCGAGGGGTCCGTGGAGCGTGCCATCGAGGGCCACGGCGCGGTGGTCACCGTGGTGGGATCACCGGGTATCGGCAAGAGCCGCCTGGTGCGTGAGGTGGCGGCAATGGCTGCTGGGCGCGAAGTGGAGGTTTCAGCGCCTACTGCGAATCCCTCGCCACGCCAGCGACGTTCCCTTCCACGTGGTGGCGCGGTTGCTGC
>CAVVTL010000026.1:0-46067 GCA_963751155.1 uncultured Acidobacteriaceae bacterium
CAACTGAGCTACGCGCCTGCCGATTGGCTCTCTTCATTCTAGCTGTGCCAGCGAGCCGGAGCAAGTGCTGCTGTTGTTGCTGCACATGCGTCTACCGCCTTCGATCGCGTACCGCCGGCGCCGCGGCTCGCCAGGCGAAGGCTCCTTTGTGCAAACGGATCTGCGGTCCACGCTCCCGGTCTTCCAGCACCACGCTCACCACGTCGAACCGGCAAGCTGGAGGGCGTTCCGAACGCATCTGCCGCACGTAACGCCGCGCCACTGCACGAATGTGACTGCGCTTGTCCGTGTCCACCGCAATCTCCGGTGGCACGAGCCCAGCCCGCGAATGGGTCTTTACCTCGATGAAGCAGAGCTTGCCATCGTCCCAACCGATGAGGTCGATCTCTCCGTGTTCGCCCTTCGCGCGGAAATTCTTTGCCACAATTCGATAGCCCAGGCTGCGAAGGTAGAAATACGCCTCGGTCTCGCCCTGTCGCGCAGTCGCCAAATGCTCCGGCAGGGATTCACCAAACAGCCCGGCCGCATGTCGCAGGGTTCGGGCAACGAGTTGGGTCAGCCACATCACGGTCATTCGGCCGGGTGCATCAAGGCCGCCAAGAAAATATCGCGCCGCGGCGCTCCGATGCGGTGACCCGAATCACACGGCAAGGTTTACTTCCGGCTGCCTTCTCTAGTCGATGTTGCCAACCGGCGGTATGAACCCCGACAATCTAAATGGCCTTGTGGCCTGCCGTTGTACCGGATACTGATTTCAGGAGTCACGCGAAAGATGAGCGGGGTGAAAAGTCAATTCTGGACGGCGCCAAACCAACTCACGCTGTTGCGCCTCATCTTCATCCCGTTCGTCATCACCAACGTCCTCGACGACAACTGGCATTGGGCGCTCGGCCTGCTGGTTCTCGCCGGCCTCAGCGATGCGCTCGACGGCTGGCTGGCCCGCGTCCTTGATCAGCGCACCCTGCTCGGCCAGTATCTCGATCCCATCGCCGACAAGCTGCTGTTGAGTTCGCTGTTCCTGGTGCTGGCGATCGCTCACAAGATCCCGTGGAAATACACGGTGCTGGTGTTAAGCCGCGACATCTGCATCATTGCCACTTGCATGGCCCTTTACGCCACCGTCGGATTCCGCGATTTCCGTCCCAGCATCTTCGGCAAGATCAACACCGTCTGCCAGATCGCTGCGGTCTTCTTTGTCGTGCTGGCGCAAGTCTTCACTACTCCCGCGGTCGTCATCTTGAAGACCGCCTTTCTCTATGCGACCTTTGCTTTCACTCTGTTCTCCGGCATTCACTACATCCTGATTACCGGGCAGCGCCTGCGCGAACACAACCAGCGGTTGCCGGTCCCGTAATGTCCGATACGCTACCACTCCAGAAATCCGCCGACGGCAACCATCGCTGGAAGGTCATCCTTGCCTTCGCGCTGGTTTACGTATTCTGGGGATCGACTTACCTCGCTATCGGGATCACTTCGGCCGAAGGCATTCCGCCGCTGGTCATGTGCGCCATGAGATTTCTCATCGCCGGTCCCATCATGCTGGCGGCTTGCGCAGTCTCCGGCCGGACGGTCCGCATAACGCGCCCCGAAGCTCTTCGCCTGGCTGCCATCGGCGTGCTTCTTCTCGTGGGCGGCAACGGCACGCTGGCGTGGGCCGAGCAATACGTTCCCACCGGATTCGCTGCCCTCATCATCGCGGTGACGCCAATCTGGTTCCTGGTGCTTGAGACCTTTGTCTTCCGCGGGGATCGCATGTCGAGACGCGGAATCGTCGGCCTCGTCATGGGCGTATGTGGCATCGCGATCCTTGTGTGGCCCAGGATCACTCATCGCGAAGCCCTCGGCACGATGCAACTGCTTGGCTCGATCAGCCTGTTGTTCTCATCGCTGAGTTGGGCCATTGGATCAGTCCTTTCGCGGCAATGGCAGATGAAGGTTGATCCGCTGGTTGCCACTGGTTGGGAAATGGTTTTCGCCAGCCTCGCGCACACGACACTCGCCCTTGCGACCGGACAATATCACCGCGTGGTGTTCAACCGTCGCGGCGTTATGGCCGTGCTCTATCTCGTCGTCTTCGGCTCGTGGATTGGCTATTCCGCCTATGTCTGGCTGCTCAAGCATGTGCCCACGCCGAAGGTAGCGACCTACGCTTACGTCAATCCGATTGTTGCAGTCATCCTCGGATTCATCGTGCTGCACGAACGCTTCGACCATTTCATGCTCGCCGGAACGGTGGTCATCACCGCTGGCGTTGCGCTCGTGACCACCGCTAAAGTCCATCTCGCGGGAGAAGAAAAACTCGCCGGCGAAGGCCCGCCCGAACTCGACTCAGAAGTCTGATGCCCAGCTATTTCCGCTTCCAGCGCACGCCATCTTTAGTGTTCTCCAGGACGATGCCGTTTTCGGCCAACTGATTCCGAATCGCGTCCGACCGCGCGAAGTTCCGTGATGTACGAGCCTGCGAATGTTCGGCCACCAGTTTCTCCACTTCGTCATCCGACAGCGAAGCCGCCTTCGCCATCTCCGCCGCCGCCGCGCTGATCTTGTCGGCCTTTCCGTCCGCGGTGGCCCACTCCACAATGCCACGCACTTTGGCGGCGTCATCGTCGTTGAGCACCGCAAAAATCTCGTCGAACTGCTCCAGCACGTGCAGTATCTTCGCGACGTCGTCTTGCTTTACCTGACCACCGTCGAGAGCGGCATTCGCGTCGCGCACCAGGTCAAACACCGCGCCTAGCGCCCGCGCCGTGTTCAGATCGTCTTCCATGCCCGAGCGCATCTCGGCCGAGGCTTTCGCCGCCAGTTCGGCGACCGCTGGGTTCGAGCCCGCTTCAAACTTCGACGTCTGCAAGCGCAGCTTGAAGTTGCGGAGCCGCTCCACCGAGTTCGCCGCCTGTGTCAGCCCATCGAAGGTGAAGTTCAACTGCTTGTGGTGCGGCACCGACATCAGCAAAAACCGGATCGACGACGGCTTGTGTCCCATCAGCACAAGGTCGCGCACGGTGAAAAAGTTTCCCGCGCTCTTGGCCATCTTCTCGCCTTCGACCAAAAGGAAGCGCGAGTGCACCCAGTACTTCACGAAGGGCTTGCCGGTCAGCGATTCCGACTGTGCAATCTCGTTTTCGTGGTGCGGGAAGATCAGGTCCTCGCCGCCGCAATGAATGTCGAAGCTATCGCCGAGATACTTCATCGACATCTGCGAGCACTCGATGTGCCAACCGGGACGGCCAGGGCCGATCTCGGTTTCCCATTGGGCTTCGCCGGGCTTGGGCGCCTTCCAGAAGGGCGAAGTCGCGGGCGTTGTCTTTCTCGTACTCGTCCACGTCGACACGGGCGCCGTCGGTCATGCCGGCGAAGTCTTTCTTGGAGAGCTTGCCGTACTCGGGGAACTTCGCGATGCGGAAGTAGTAGGAGCCATCTTCGGCGGCGTAGGCGAAACCCTTGTCGCGCAGCTCGGCGATGAAGTGCGCCATCTCCTGAATGTGCTCGGTGGCCTTGACGATCAGTTCCGGCCGCTCGATGTTGAGCGCCGCCGAGTCCTCCAGAAATGCGTCGGTGTACTTCTGCGTATATTCCTGCACGGTGACACCGTCGCGCGCGGCGTTGCGGATGATCTTGTCTTCCACGTCGGTGATGTTCATGACGTGCTTGACCTTGTAGCCGCTCTGCTTGAGGAAGCGCCGCAGCACGTCGACGGCGACGAAGGTGCGGAAGTTGCCGATGTGGCCGTAGTCGTACACCGTTGGACCGCAAGCGTACATGCGGACCAGGTTGTCTTCGAGCGGATGAAATTCCTCGAGTTTGCCGGAAAGGGTATTAAAAAGATTGAGTGGCATGCAGTTTAATTGTAAGGGAAGCGCATGCGCGCTCGCCCAATCATGCTTTCCGCTATTCGGACGTCCCGTTCAAATCGCTCGCGACGTATATAAGAGGTAGGCGCAGAGGACGCCCCCGAAAAGAGCAGTCGCAATTCCCAGAATCGTGACTATCTTGCCCGCCGGTTGAAAGTGTCCTGCTTGCAATCGACGGCTAGTATTGTGATACCGCAGCAGCGCGGCCACGGCCAGAAACAGGCCAAAAACAATGAACGCGACGCCAATCGCGAGTGACGTGCCGCTTGGCTGGTCGGCCCGTTCTTGCGTGCGCAGTAGCTCGCGCAGTGTAATTCCAAACTTCGCCACCACAAATCCGAACACGATGACGCTGATGCTCGTCCGTATCCAAGCTAGAAAAGTGCGTTCGTTCGCTAGGTGGTCACTGGCGTCTGTCGACATAATTCAGGCTCTTGAACGCTATCTTACAGATTCGCGCGTTCGCCACCACCCAAGTTCGCGGCGCGGTTACACGTGACGGCAGGTTTACGATGACATGGGCCAGATTGCTTTTCAGGCGATGGTTGTGTGCGAAGTGCCGGTTGTTGCGATGACGCGCCCTCCCCTCTGCCCCATGTATTTTCAGGTACTTGTGATGGGTTATCGATACAGCTTCCGGAAAACAAAGGTTTTACAGGTACATAATAGAAAACATTTGGGTTACTGGCGCGTTTGGGACGGGTAGTCGGCTGGGCGGGGAGGGTGGCGGCGGCGAGATCCATGGCCCAGAGCATCATCCGGGCGGTGGCGAAGTCGACATTTCCGGTCTGGATGACGCGGTGGATTTCGGCTCGATTGGTGGCGACGTCGTGCCGGGTCATGGGCACGCGAAGCCGCGGGATGCACGCGAGGCGGCGGGCGCGAGCGCAGTTGCGAAGGCGGGTGCGGGCGTCGAGGTGATGGCGACAGCAGGCGCGTCCGCGGACGGCGGGGGCGTGGCAGTGGTGGCCGTCGTGAAAAGTGTGGCGGCAGAGACGAATGATCAAGTGCGAATTCATTGAGACCTCCGCAGGGTCAATCATTCAGAATAGGTTCACGTGCGGGGGAATGCGAGAGGGAAAATGCAGGGCAATGTTACGAAGGTAACCAGACCGTGCCAAAACGGGAAAAGTGCGGAGCGCGGGGGTTAACGAGGAGCCCACTCCCAAAATAAGAGATGTGCGGGTAACTGGCCGGGCGGGATTACCCGCGAGATATCGATCTCTCGGCAGTAATCGCTAACCCGGTTTACTGGGTACGGGGAGTGCAACGCCATTCGTTGAATTGAATCCAGAAGGCGGCGACCAGGGTGAGAGCGAAAACCATCCACAAAAAGATATGTTGGTGCCAAAACGCCAGCCACGTCACAAGGCCACTTACGACCCAACCCGCGACGGTATGTGAGCTTCGTCCGGCCCCGGACAGTGACGACCATCTGGTTGTCGCAACCTGAAACGCCAAGAGCGCGCACATCAGGACTGCCATGGCGAAAAGAAAATACAGAACCATCCAAGAATAGAGAAAAAATCTCGTCACGTGGGAATGGTGAAACAAATAGTCCAAGGTGATGAAGCCAAGCGAAATCAGCGTCGCTATGCCCGTCGCAAACTGCCCCGAAAAATTCATCTGAAATCTCCCTCGGAAAACCGACCGGAAGCTCTCAATGGCCCTTCAGTTTACACCTGACCTGGCGTCCGACGTCCGCTGCGACGACTTCCTCGCTCCAATCTGACTTGAGCATTCATTAGTGTTGTGAACAGGCCAACTCGCACCCTATTTCGAAACGGCGACCTGACTTGGATTGCGAATGAGACGAGGATGTTACGACAGCTGTCGCCGCGAGCCTGGTAAATCTGGATTCCTAGCAGTCCTGCCGCACAGCGACGGTGAGACGAAACCCAGAAGGCCATCGCGAAGCGCTTGACAGGACTGAGGCGTGAGGATAGGTTTCCGAAGAAATCCAAACCAGGTGGTGAGGTCGAAGGAGGAGAGGAAATGGTTGCTTTGTCTGCGCTGTGGCTGCCGATCGTGCTGGCGGCCGTGATTGTGTTTTTTGCCAGCTTCGTGATGCACATGTTGTTGAAGTATCACCAAGGCGACTACAAGAAGATGCCCGGCGAGGAGAAGGTGAGCACGGCGATACGCGAGGCAGGTGTGACGCCGGGGTTGTATATGTTCCCGCACACCACGCATGCGGAGATGAAGTCTCCGGCAACGGCGGAGAAGTTCAAGCGCGGGCCGGTGGGGACGCTGAATGTCCGCCCGAACGGGCCGATTGTGATGGGCAAGTTCCTAGGGCTGTGGTTCGGGTACTGCCTGATCGTTTCGTACTTCACGGCGTATGCGACGGGCATCACGCTGGGAGCGGGAACCCCGTATCTGGCAGTGTTTCGGGTGGCGGGGACAGTGGCGTTCATGGCGTACGGGTTGAGCCAACTGGCGAACGGGATATGGAAGGGCGAGCCGTGGGGGATGGTCATCAAGGAAGTGATTGACGGGCTGATTTACGGATTGCTGACGGCGGGGACGTTTGGGTGGCTGTGGCCGAAGTTATAAGCAACTAGCAACTAGCAATTAGCAGTTAGCAAAATCTGGACATGCGGGACGGGCAGCGCAGCGTCGAGGCCTATTACACCCAACTCACAGGCGGCATCGGGTCGAATATCAGCTGCAGTAGTTTGGCGAACCCGGCGAACGGCATCTGGAAGGGCGAGTCGTGGATTGCGGGTGATGTAGCGCTACTATTCCTTGTAACGCGATTTGAATTTGCGTTGCGGGCGGCGGCGTATTAAAGTTTCTGCCACGCGAAACTGCAACTTGGGGTCGAAGGTCTGAATGTTTGGGACGGGATTTCCTCGTTCATTGGGGGAGAGGCCAGCCCATCGCAATTGACTCCTGGCGAGAAAAACTCAGCAGAACTCGCGAGGAGACGCCACATGAATTTTCGCGCGGGTAACCGACCCCTCGCATTGGGAGCTGTTGCGCTTGCGACACTAGTCACCGTCACGGCCCGTTCCGCGGCCGCAGCAGGTCACGGGCACGTTGGGTCAGGCCGACGCCACCACCACCATCAACGGCAAGCAGCTTCCGCCACCGCCTCCGAAGTTCGGCGGCGTGATCACCGAAACCTACAAGACTTCCAAACCGTGGTGGCCGCCGCGCGTGGTGCCGCCCAAGGGCGCGCCCAACGTGCTGCTCATCATGACCGACGACCAGGGCTACGGCGTGCCGAGCACCTTTGGCGGCGTGATTCCGACGCCGAACCTGGACCGCATCGCCAAGGCGGGGCTGCGCTACACGCAGTTCCACTCGACGGCGCTGTGCTCGCCGACGCGGGCGGCGCTGATCACCGGGCCGCAACCACCATTCGGTCGGATTCGGCGTGATCGGCGAATTGTCCACCGGCTACCCGGGCTATGACTCGGTTATCGGAGTGGAGAGCGCCACGATCGGCGAGATCCTGAAGGAAAACGGCTACGCGACTTCGTGGTTCGGCAAAGACCACAACACGCCGGGCTTCACCTACAGCACCACGGCCGGACCGTTTGACCAATGGCCGATCGGCATGGGCTTCCAGTATTTCTATGGCTTCCTGGGCGGCGAGACCGACCAGTGGACGCCCTACCTGTTCCGCAACACGGAGGCGGTGTATCCGTGGGTCGGCAAGAAAGACTACAACCTCACCACTGACCTGGCCGACGATGCCATCCGGTATTTGCACGACCTGAATGCGGCGGCGCCCGACAAGCCGTTCTTCGTCTATTACGTGCCCGGCGGGTCGCACTCGCCGCACCAGCCGAAGCAGGAATGGATCGACAAGTTCCATGGCAAGTTCGACATGGGCTGGGAAAAGCTGCGTGAGCAGATCTTCGAAAACCAGAAGAAGCTGGGCGTGATTCCGCCGAACACAACGCTGACGCCGTGGCCGGACGGACAGGAAGAGTACGGGGGAGCCAAGCTGCCCAAGTGGGACTCGCTGAACGAGGCGGAAAAGAAGATGTATGCCCGCCAGGCAGAGGTCTTTGCCGCGTACACCGCCTACACCGACTATGAGATTGGCCGGGTGATTGACGAAGTCGAGAAGCTGGGCAAGCTCGACAACACGCTGATCATCTACATCGACGGCGACAACGGCACCAGCGCGGAAGGCACGGTGTACGGCACGTTCAATCAGTACACGGCGTACAACGGCATCATCAATATGCCGGAGGTCAAGCCCGTGCTGGCGCTGAACGCATTGCACTATAACGACTGGGGCTCGGACAAGACTTACCCGCATATGTCGGTGGCCTGGGCCTGGGCGTTCGATACACCCTTCAAGTGGACCAAGCAGGTGGCCTCGCATTTCGGCGGGACCCGGCAAGGGCTGGCGATCTGCCTGGCCCGGCCACATCAAAGATCCGGGTGGGATTCGCACCCAGTTCCACCACGTCATCGATATTGTTCCGACCATCCTGGAAGCCGCCGGCATCCAGGCACCGGAGGAGGTCAACGGGATCAAGCAGAAGCCCATCGAAGGCTTGAGCATGACGTACACGTTTGACTCGGCCAATGCCAATGCGCCCTCGAAGCGCGACACGCAGTACTTCGAGATGGTCGGCAACCGCGCCATCTATCACGACGGCTGGGTCGCCGCCACCACGCCGCCCTCTCCGTCGTGGGAGATGGGAACGGGCAAGCAGACGGACCTCAGCGACTACCACTGGGAGCTCTACCACATCGCCGAGGACTATTCGGAGTTCAACGACCTGGCGACGAAGATGCCTGACAAACTGAAGGAAATGCAGGCGCTGTTCCTGAAAGAAGCCGGGAAATACCAGGTCTTTCCGCTGGATAACTCGGGCTTCGTGCGCGCGCTGACGGCACGGCCGAGCGCGGTGGCAGGGAAGACGGTCTTCACTTACACTGGCGTGACTCCCAACATCCCGATGGGCAATGCTCCCAACACACTGGGCAGGGACTACACCATCACCGCGGAGGTAACCATCCCCAGTGGCGGGGCCGAGGGAATGATCGTCACGGCGGGCGGCATGTCGGGCGGCTACGGGCTGATGCTGAGTCCGGGCGCGAGCTGGTTCTTCAACAGCAAACTGATCAAGCACACTCGAATTGGGCCTGTTGGCTTTCGGATTGCTGCTGCTCTTAATTGGCACAGCCGGTAGGTGGAGAAAGCGGTTCGGCTACGCGTTCGTGGTGGTCGCGGCCCTCGGACTGGTACTGGCGTTCGCCACCGACTTGTTCCACATTGGCCGCGGCCGGCCGGTGTTCGTGTACAACTTCCTGGACCTGGAGCGGTCCCGCTGGGAAGGACTTTCATCGCTGAGTGAAGGCAAGCACACCATCGTGTTTGACTTTAAGTACGACGGCCCCGGCCTCGCTAAGGGTGGCACCGGCGTGCTGAGCGTGGATGGCAAGGAGGTCGCCCGCAAGACGATCGAGCACACCATTCCGTTCCTGATGCCTGCCGATGAGAGCTTCGACGTCGGGCTCGACACCCGCACGCCGGTGGACTTCAACTACGAGGTTCCATTTCGCGTTCACCGGTACCATCGACAAGCTGACGGTCAACCTCGGTGCGTCGCAGTTGACGGCCGATGACCAGAAGAAGGTGGACGACGCCATGGCCAGAGTCAATAACTAGGCGGACGACAAATCCTCTTGTTCCCCAACGCTGCCGGTTTTCTATCGGCAGGTTGGTCCGAGCGTTCGCAGCCAGAATATTAACTTCGAAAAGGATGACGAACATGAAAATCAACATTGCCGTTTGTGCGGTGCTGTTGTGCATCGCTGCAACGATTGCCGTCGGCCAGCAGGTTTCCGTCAACTACAACCACAACGCCAACTTCACCCAGTACCACACCTATGCCTGGGGTTCCAACAACAAGAACGAAATCCGCAATTCGATCCTGGCGCAGGTGGCGCAGCAGGACATCGACGCGGCCATGCAGGGAAAGGGCCTGCAGAAGGTGCAGGAGTCGCAAAACCCGGACATCATTCTTACGGCGAGCGGCGGCGAACGGGAACAGACCTCGTATAACGCGTGGGGCATGAGGGGCATCGGCGGCGGAATGGGCGGAATCAGCCCCCAGCAGAACGTGGAGGCGACAATGGTGGTGAGCCTCTATGATGCCAAAGGCCAGTCGTTGATCTGGCGCGGCATTGCGCAGAACACGCTGAACAACAACGGCAACAAGAACCAGGAAATGGTGCAGAAGGCCATCAACAAGATGTTTAAGCAGTGGCCGAAGCAGTAACGAGCGGCCGGGTTGGCTATGACGACAAGAATACTGGTGAAGATATCGGCGGCGATCGAGGCGGCAACTGGAGTCGCCTTGATCGCCGTTCCTGAGTTGGTCGCCCGTTTGTTGTTGGGCACCGAACTTGGGAGCGGCGGCTTGGCGGTAGCGCGGGTGGCAGGATTTGGATTGTTGGCGCTGGGCCTGGGATGCTGGCCGGGCGAGGGCGATGCAACTGCTTCGGCTGTTCGGGCGCTCGTCGCCTATAACCTGCTGGCGGGGCTTTATCTCGGCTATCTTCGAGCGGGTGGAGGTTTTGTCAGCTATCTGCTGTGGCCGGCGTGCGCCCTGCATGTGGTGCTGGGAATCCTGCTGGTGCTGGCAGCCTATGTGAAAACGAGCAGGGTTTAGCGGTCGAAGTCTTCGCCGAGGCGCTGCAGGGCGGCCTTGGCCTTTTTATTGCCGCGAAGTGTCGCCGGTCGTACCAGTTGACGGCCTGCTGGATGTCGTCGCGGACGCCTGTGCCGTGTTCGTAGGCTTCGCCGAGGGCGTACATGGCGTCGGTGTTGCCGGCCTTGGCGGCGCGCTTGTACCAGTTGAAAGCCTCGACGTAGTCCCTCTCGACGCCGGAGCCGGTGGCATATATGCGGCCGAGGCGGTACATGGCGGAGGCGTCTCCAGACTGGGCTTCGCGGAGAGCTGCTTCGAACTCGATATTGGGTTTGGCGGTGGATGCATTCTCAGTTTGAGGCTGAGATGGTTTCGAGGCTTGCGCGGAAGCGGCGTGGGCGTCCGCGGCCGAAGCGTTGGAGCGCGTGCAGGCTGAGGTTCCGAGGATGGCTATCAGAATGGCCGCCAGGAACCATGGCGCGCTGGGGAAACTAAATTGGATTGAGCCAGACATACCGTGCGGAGCAAGCTCCGATTGTTCCTAGTTTACGGCCAACGAGGGGTGAGTTTCCAGAGTCCGCGAAGGAGTCTGTGTAAGAAACGTGCCGCCGCTCCGCGGCTCCATCGTCCGAGACATCGAAAGCATTCATCCACCAAAAGAAGACCCGCGGCGTCGATCCGAATCTGTGCCCAAGGAGGGGCAAAGGATGGGCCACGCACATTAGTGTGATTGCTGATTTAGGGGGTTACGGCGCGGACAGGAAGCAGACTATACTTTAGCAAGGTTCTTGCCATGACCAGCCGTGTCTCCAAGCCGCGAGTGATTGCTTACGCCGAGTCGCATCCGGCGTGCGACGCGGGCGTGCGCGCGGCGTGGTCGCGGCCCATCTCATCGCGCGCCGATTCGAAGCTCGCTCCCTGCATGGTGCGCCCCAACCTCTTCTCAGGCGACTAGTTTTTCCATCATTCGCATCTCGGGAGTTTCTGAGTGCGTTCGCGCACTGCGCTTCCGGGGCTAAAGCCCCTCGAGATTTAGAACTCCGGGATCGCTGGCCTGAAGGCCAGCACTACCAAGGCCAGCACTAACCAAGAAATTCGGCACGTCCGCCGTGCCCCAGCCATTTCGCAGGAGACGATCATGACCACCAATACTCTCACTCCAGTTGCAGGACCGAAGATCAGGACCGCACTTCCCGGACCGAATGCCAAGCGCGTTCTGGAAGGTGATCACCACTACATTTCGCCGTCGTACACGCGGTCGTATCCGCTGGTGGCGAAGCGCGGGCGAGGCGTGATCGTGGAAGACGTGGACGGCAACGAGTTCCTGGATTTCTCGGCGGGCATTGCGGTGACTTCGACGGGACATTGCCATCCTGAGGTGGTGGCCGCGATTCAGAAGCAGGCGGGCGAGCTGATCCACATGTCGGGCACCGACTTTTATTACGAGAGCATGGTGACGCTGGCGGAGCGGCTGTCGAAGATTGCGCCCGATGAAGGGGCCGCACAAGGTTTACTACGGCAACTCGGGCGCGGAGGCGGTGGAGTGCGCGCTGAAGCTGGCGCGCTACCACACCAAGCGGCAGCACGTGATTGCGTTTCTGGGCGCGTTCCACGGGCGCACGATGGGGGCGCTGTCGCTGACGGCGTCGAAGCCGCAGCAGAAGCGGCGGTTCGCGCCGATGGTGCCGGGCGTGACGCACGTGCGGTATCCCGACGTGTATCGCGGGTGCGTCGGCGGAGCGCAGGAGGCGGAAGGGTTTGCGCTGGGCTGCGCGCGCTACATCGAGGAGAAGCTGTTCAAGACCATCCTGCCGCCGGAAGAAGTGGCCGCGATTTTCGTGGAGCCGATCCAGGGCGAAGGCGGATACGTGGTGGCTCCGACGGTGTTCATGCAGGAGCTGCGCAAGATTTGCGACCGGCACGGCATTCTGCTGGTGGCCGACGAAGTGCAGTCGGGCATGGGACGCACGGGCAAGTGGTGGGCGATTGAGCACACCGGCGTGGAGCCCGACATCGTTTGCATCGCCAAGGGCATTGCCAGCGGCATGCCGCTGGGCGTGACGCATGACGAAGGCGGAGATCATGGACTGGGTTCCGGGATCGCATGCTTCGACGTTCGGCGGCAATCCGGTGGCGATTGCGGCGGCGCTGGCGACGCTCGACGTGCTGGAGCGCGAAGGCGTGAAGAATGCCGAGGTGGTCGGCAATCACATGCATGGAGCGCATGGCGGAGTGGCCGCGCACGCTGGACCTGGTCGGCGACGTGCGCGGACGCGGGCTGATGATCGGCGTCGAGATCGTGACCGACAAGAAGGCGCGGACTGCGGGCGCGGAGCAGCGCGATCGCATCGTGGAGCTGGCATTCGAGCGCGGCGTGCTGCTGCTGGGCTGCGGGCCGAACACGATCCGGCTGGCGCCACCGCTGATTGTCAGCAAAGAGCAGGCCGACATCGCGCTGGATGTGCTGGAAGAGTGCATCGGGGTCGTGGCCAAGGAAAAGCGGTAAGCCTGGGTGGGGGCTTCGGTGAGCGGGGTTTACTCCTCGTGATCCAGCGGTTTGCCGTCGGGGCCGACCTGGATTTCTGATCTTTTTCCGTTGCGGGTGACTTTGGCCTCGTAAGCAACCAGCTTGCCCTGCTTGGTAAGCGACTCGACTTTGCCGATCTTTCCATCGCCGGCTTTCGATTGCAGACCCTGCTTTACTTGCGCAGGCAAGGAATCGAAGGCGACCTCTTCCTCGATCTCTGCGATGTGTCCCTGCTGGTCGATGAGCACGTCTTTGGAGTGGCCGTTGACCGTCATCTCCGCTTCGTAGAAGGTCGCCCCGTGCTCGATTTCCTGGCTGAAACCCTTGATGGTTGCATCCTGACTGTTCTGTTGGACCGCCTTCTCGACGGCGAGTGGAAGTTGGGCGCGTGTGACCTTCTTTTCGCTGCTTTGGCCGGCGGCGGCCGTTGCAGATACGGCGATGAGAGCCAAAAGCATGGCTGGGAGAGTCATCGACATGGTGCCTCCTGGGGGCGTTGTGATTAGCTGGTTCAAGTCTAGCCGAGGAAAGCTGAAGGGCTGCTGAAATCGGGACAGGCGGATTCTGGGGAGGCGGCGAAGATCCAAGCGGCATACTTCCGAAGGTCGCAGGGATGAGGCCGGAACTTCACCCGTCTGCCCGGATGGCGTAAGATATCCGAGGCGTTTCCAGGAGAGCAATCCACAGTGCCAGAGCTTCGCAAAGACCCCATCGTCGGGCGATGGGTGATCATCTCGACCGACCGGGCCAAGCGCCCAACCGATTTTGTAAGAGAGTCCGTCAAAAACAAGGGCGGGTTTTGCCCGTTCTGTCCGGGCAACGAAAGCAAGACGCCGTCGGAGGTGCTGGCGTACCGTTCGAATGGCGCGGGCCGCGACGCGCAGGGCTGGACGGTGCGCGTGGTACCGAACAAGTTTCCGGCGCTGCAGATCGAGGGCAGCCTGAACCGAGCGGCCGACGGCATGTTCGACAAGATGGCGGGAGTGGGCGCGCATGAGGTGATCATTGAATCGCCGGACCACGATGCCACGCTGGCTACGATTACCGAGAAGCGGATTGAAGATGTGCTTTGGGCGATGCGCGACCGGGTCCTCGATCTGAAGAAGGACAAGCGCTTCAAGTACATCATGGTCTTTAAGAACCACGGCACGGTGGCGGGGGCGACGCTGGAGCATCCGCACGCGCAGCTGATCGCGCTGCCGATTGTGCCGAAGCACGTGCTGGAAGAGCTGGAAGGCGCGAAGCAGTATTACCAGTTCAAGGAGAGGTGCGTGTTTTGCGATATCGTCCGGCAGGAGACCGATGAGGGTGTGCGGGTGGTCGCAGAGAATGAGGGATTCTTGACGCTTGCGCCCTATGCGCCGCGGTTTCCGTTTGAGACCTGGGTGCTGCCCAAGAAACACGAGTCGGCGTTCGAAAATTCGTCGTCGCAAACGTTTGAGCAACTGGCGCGGGCGCTGAAGAACCTGCTGCAGCGGACGGACGCGGTACTGGACAGCCCGGCGTACAACCTCGCGATCCACACCCAGCCGGTACAGGAGGGCCCGATGGACCACTACCACTGGCACATCGAGTTCATGCCGCGGTTGACCAAGATTGCCGGCTTCGAGTGGGGCAGCGGTTTTTACCAGAACCCGACGCCGCCGGAAGAGGCGGCGCAGTATCTGCGCGAGGCGAAGGTGAAGACGGCGGCGCCGGTGACGGTGGGGTAGGCTTCGCGGAGTTGGAACGGAAAAGCCTGACCGATGAGGTCAGGCTTTTTGCATTGAGCGATGGGGCCTATTCCTGCCGGTCTTGATATTCCTCATACCAAGCCATTTGGATGGCCTCGAGTCTTGGATTCGTTGGAGGCCTTGGGGTCGCCGGCAAAGTTGGGGAGTTCGGTAACGAATCGGTGGAGGTCGGTGAAGCGGACCTCGAGCGGATTTTGCTCAGGGAACTTCTCGGAGAGTTCGATGCCGAGGTCTTCGGCGCTGTCCCAGGTGAGTTCTTGTGGCATTAGTGGCCTGCTCCTTCAGACACGTAGTTGCGGTTCCACGAAGGGATTTCGACCACGACCTCGCCGGGTTTCTCGATGACGGACTGGCAGCCGAGGCGCGACTCGAGTTGCAGGTCGGCCGCCATATCGAGCTTGTCGGCCTCGTCGTCTTCCATCGGGCTGAGCAGTTCCTTGCCCTTCTTCACCACGACGTGGCAGGTAGTGCAGGCACAGTTGCCGCCGCAGGCGTGCTCCAGGTGGAAGCCGAAGTTCATGGCGACATCGAGCAGCGATTGCGGCTTGCCGTGGTCCTGGTAGGGCAGCTTGCCGTACTCGAACTCGAAGGTCTTGTTCTCGGGGAGAAACGTAACCTTGACAGTGTTTGTGCCGGGTGCGTCGATGGTGGCGGTGCCGGGGGATTGGGATTTTTCGTCGGGCATAAGTTCCTTCTTCATATTTTGGCGGGGCTGAAGCCCCGAGATTTCAAAAAATCCGGTTGACGCGGCTAAAGCGCCGCTCTACCTAGTTATTAATCTCGGCTTTGGCGATGGGGTGGGGCGAGGCAGGGCCTTCGCCCACGTCGGCCGTTTCCATCGTCTTGCCTTTCAGAGCGCTGGTTACAGCGGTGTCCATCATCAGTTCGGCCAGGTGCATGGTGGCTTGATTCAGTGCGTCAATGGCGGTGCGAATGGCCTGATAGTCGTCGTGTGGCATGACCGCCTTAAGCGCATTCTCAAGCTTGCCGATATCGTCGCGCTCGCGTGAGCTGAGCTGCTGCCATGCCGGGCCGCCGTGTGCCTTGTCGAGCGCCGCGACGATTGTGTTGGCCTCGTTGCGGGCCTCGATGACCTGGCGCTTGGCGAAGTCCTCTTCGGCGTGGTCGAACGAATCGAGGATCATGCTCTCGACCTGCTCGTCGGTGAGGCCGTAGGTGGGCTTCACTTCGATTTCGGCTGCCTTGCCGCTGCGTGCCTCGCGGGCGCGACACGTGCAGGATGCCGTTGGCGTCGATCAGGAACTTCACCTCGATGCGCGGCAGGCCGGCGGGCATCGGCGGAATGCCCTTGAGGTCGAAGCGCGCGAGCGAGCGGCAGTCCTTGGCCAGCTCGCGCTCGCCCTGCAGGACGTGGATGGCGACGTTGGTCTGGCCGTCGACGCCGGTGGTGAAGTGCTCGGTGGCGGACGCCGGGATGGTGGAGTTGCGCTGGATGATCTTCACCACGACCCGCCGAGCGCCTCGATGCCGAGCGAGAGCGGCGTGACGTCGAGCAGCAGCATGTCCTTGGTGGCGTCGGAGCCTGCCGGGAGGATGTTGGCCTGCACGGCGGCGCCGAGGGCGACGACTTCGTCGGGGTTGAGGTCGGTGTGGGGCGTGCGCTCGAATTGCTCTTCGACCAGCTTGCGGACCAGCGGGATGCGGGTCGAGCCGCCGACGAGGACGACTTCGTCGATCTGCTGCGCGGTGAGGCCGGCGTCTTTCAGCGCCTGGCGGACGGGGCCGATGGTGCGCTCGATGACGGGGCGAATGAGCTGCTCGAATTGCTCGCGCGTGATCTTGCGCTGGTAACGCTTGCCGCCGGGGAGTTCGACGTCGAGAACGGTTTCTTCGTTTGACGAGAGCGCGATCTTGGCGTCGATGACGGCCTTGCGGATGGTCTGCACGGCCTCGCCGCTGCGGCGGACGTCGAGTCCGAGGTCGCCCTGGATGTCGTCGAGGGCGATGGCGATGAGCAGGTTGTCGATGTCGTCGCCGCCGAGGTGGGTGTCGCCGTTGGTGGCGATGACCTCGAAGATGCCGTCGTGCAGCTTGAGGATCGAGATGTCGAAGGTGCCGCCGCCGAGGTCGTAGACGGCGACGGTCGCGGTTTCCTTCTTGTCGAGGCCGTAGGCGAGGGCGGCGGCGGTCGGCTCGTTGACGAGGCGCAGGACGTCGAGGCCGGCGATGCGGCCGGCGTCTTTGGTGGCCTGGCGCTGGGCGTCGTTGAAGTAGGCGGGCACGGTGATGACGGCCTTGGTGACCGGCGCGCCGAAGTAGCGCTCGGCGTTGCGCTTGAGCTGGCGCAGGATGAAGGCGGAGATCTCCGGCGGCGTGTAGGTCTTGTCGCCCAGCTTGATGCGCAGCACTTCGCCGGGCGCGAGGTCGTCGGCCAGGCGGAAAGGGAAGAGCTTGAGCTCGTCTCTGGATGTCGTCGACGCCGCGGCCCATGAGGCGCTTGACGGTGTAGACGGCGCGCTCGGGGGTTTCGATGAGGTACTTGCGGGCGGCGTTGCCGACGATAATCTGGTCGCGCTCGTCGAGGGCGACGACCGAGGGCACGAGGTTCAGGCCGTCTTCGCCGGGGATGACGACGGGGCGGTCGCTCTCCATGAAGGCGACGAGCGAGTTGGTGGTGCCGAGATCGATGCCGATGATGCGTTCGTTGGCCATGCGTTAGCTTTCCAGCACCTCGTCGACCTCGCGCAAGAGGTTGCGGATGTAGGTGCGACGGTTGAGGATGGCCATCATGGTTTCGCGCACGGAGGAACGATCGCGTTCGGTGACGTTCTCGCCGGAGGCAGCGCGATCGACGAGCGCGTCCCACTGGTTCCACGCGGCATTGAGATCATCGAGCATGGCAGTCTGCTTGGCGACCAGGTTGCGCTTGGCGTCGTGCAACTGGCTAACCAGTGCGGGGTCATCTTCACCCATTTTCTTGTTCATGCGTAACTCTTCGAGCTGCATGTTTAGCTCGAAGACTTCTTCGAGCAGGTCGGGCGGGACCACCTGTTTCTTGGCGGCACCAGTCTTGCGGGCCTCGTCCGTGGCGGCCTTGGATTGCTCTTCAAGCTGAACGCCTTGCAGACGGAGCAGGTACTCGGTGCGCGACACCGGGTCTTTCAGCGTGCGATAGGCGTCGTTGAGCTGGGAGGTCTTCTCCAAGCTCCATTCCTGTTCGCTGCTGTTGGCAGTGGCGTTAATGTCGGGATGGAGCTTGCGGCTGAGGGCGTAAAAGTCGCGCTCGAGCTGAGTGGTGTCGAGGTTCAGCTTGTAGGGCAGACCGAAAAACGTGAAGTAATCAACCGGAGCAGGAGGCTGGACCTTGCCGCACTCCTGACAGTAGTGGGCGGCACGCATCGCGCCGCACGACCAGCACTCGGTAGTGACGGGCTTGGACGGAGTCGAAACCAGCACCCCGGATTTGTCGAAATTGTGTGCCGAAGCCATGTGTCGTTTCTCGAATCCATGCGGCGTTGAAACGCCGATTTAAACAACTGCGGTTCCTGCCGGGACCCCGAATCATTGTTCCGTCATCGCAGTGCGAAGGTCTCGACCAGCCCGCGCATCTCGCACCGGCCGCATCAGAATCCCGTGAACTGTGCGAGATTTCCTACGAAAACGAGGTGCCGCAGCCGCACGATTTCTTCGCATTCGGATTGCGGAATTCGAAGCCCTGGTGCATCAAAGTCTCTTCGTAATCCAGAATCATGCCGTGCAGGTAGATGAACGATTTCGGGTCGACAAAAACACGCACGTCTTCAAACATGAAGACGCGATCGCGCTCGCGCGGCTGGGTGTCGAAGCGGATGTTATAGCTCAGACCGGAACAGCCGCCGCCCTGCACGCCGAGACGCAGGCCACCTTCGGTGGGGGAAATGTTCTCCTTCGCCATCGCCGAACGGATGCGCGCCAGCGCCTTCTCCGTCACCTGGATGCCTTTGGACGGCGGAGCGGGAGCCTGGGCCGGATTCTCAATGTTGACCGTAGTCATCGTCATGATTCGCGGCGCCGCGCTATGAGGCGCGGCGTGACGCTCTCCAATCCCAGTTTACGCCCGCTGTGCGGCGACGGCGGCCGTCTGTTCCTGGCCCTGCTTCTTCTTCCAGTCACCGATGGCCGCGCGGATGGCGTCTTCGGCCAGCACCGAGCAGTGGATCTTGACCGGCGGCAGCGAAAGCTCCTTCACGATCTCGGTGTTCTTGATCTGCAGGGCCTCGTCCACCGTCTTGCCCTTCACCCACTCGGTGGCAAGCGAAGACGAAGCGATGGCCGAGCCGCAGCCGAAGGTCTTGAACTTGGCGTCCTCGATGATGTTGGTCTCGGGATTGACCTTGATCTGCAGCTTCATGACGTCGCCGCACTCCGGCGCGCCGACCAGGCCGGTGCCGACCTCGGCGCTGTTCTTGTCGAGCGAGCCGACGTTGCGCGGGTTCGTGTAGTGATCGAGCACCTTGTCGCTGTATGCCATTGTGCTTCTCCTAAATTCTCTGTCGGGGCTGAAGCCCCTTCAAACTTTTAGTTCAGCGGCTGAAGCCGCATTTTAAAAAACCACTTGCGGCACGACTGAAGTCGTGTCCTGACGTGGGCTGCTAGTGCGTTGGTTCTGCCGCCCACACCACCTTCGATAAATCGACGCCTTCCTTCGCCATCTCGTAGAGCGGCGACAGTTCACGCAGGCGCGTTCACGGTCTCGACGACGCGTCTCGGCGACGTAGTCGACTTCTCTTCGGTGTTGAAGCGACCGAGGCCGAAGCGGATCGAGCTGTGCGCCAGGTCGTCGCCCACGCCGAGCGCCTTCAGCACGTAGGACGGCTCGAGCGTGGCCGACGTGCAGGCCGAGCCGCTCGAGACCGCGATGTCGTTCATCCCCATCAGCAGCGACTCGCCTTCGACGTAGGCGAAGCTGATGTTCAGGTTGCCGGGCAGCCGGTGCTCCATCGAGCCGTTGATGTAGACCTCGTCGAGCTGGCCCATGATGGCGTCTTTCAGCCGCTCGCGCAGGCCGGCCAGGTTCGCTGGCCTCCTCGGCCATGCCTTCGTGCGGCGATGCTCGCACGCCTTGCCGAGGCCGACGATGCCGGGCACGTTCAGCGTGCCGGAGCGCATGCCGCGCTCGTGACCGCCGCCGTCGATCTGCGCGACGAGCCGCACGCGCGGGTTCTTGCGGCGCACGTAGAGCGCGCCGACGCCCTTGGGCCCGTACATCTTGTGCGCGGTGATCGACGCCAGGTCGACGTTGTCTTCGTTCGACGTCGAACGGGACCTTGCCGACCGCCTGCACCGCGTCGGTGTGGAACAGCACGCCGCGCTCGTGCGCGAGCGCGCCGATCTCCGCGATGCGGCTGCAGCGTGCCGATCTCGTTGTTGGCGGTCATGATGGTGACGAGGATCGTCTTGTCGGTGATGGCGCGCTTGAGATCGTCGAGGTCGATCCGGCCGTCCTTCTGCACCGGCAGGTAGGTGACGCGGAAGCCGTGCTTCTCGAGGCGCTTGCAGGTGTCGAGCACGGCCTTGTGCTCGGTCGCCTGGGTGATGATGTGGTTGCCCTTCTCGCGGTACATCTCGGCGACGCCCTTGATGGCGAGGTTGTCGCTCTCGGTGGCGCCGGAGGTGAAGATGATTTCCTTCGCGGTGGCGCCGATGAGCTTCGCGATCCGCTCGCGCGCCTGCTCGACGGCCTCCTCGGCCTCCCAGCCGAACTCGTGGTTGCGGCTGGCGGCGTTGCCGAAGTTCTCGGTGAAGTACGGCAGCATCGCCTCGACCACGCGCGGATCGACCGGCGTCGTGGCGTGGTTGTCCATGTAGATGGGCAGCTTTACGCCCGCGGGCAAGTTCTCTGCAATGACATTCGTGCTCATAATTGCGGTAGTCTCCTAAACTTGGTCTGCCTTGCTGGACGGCCACCCGAGAGTCACCAGTTCGGGCGATGTCTCCGGCTCGGGTTCCGTCATGTCCCAGATGGTTAGTTTGTTCAAAACTTCTTCGATCGTCCGGCTGACTTTGCGCAGCGGCTCGCGCACGGTGCAGCGGTCGCTCTGATCGCAGTCGGCCGTGGCCGAGCTGCAGGATGTGATGAATAGCGGTCCCTCGATAGCGCGGATTACCTCGAAGGCTGTGATGCTGCGCGGATCGCGCGCCAGGGTGTAGCCGCCGTTGGTACCGTACTGCGAAGTGAGCAACTTTGCCTTGGTCAACCGCTGCAGGATTTTCGCCAGCGCCTCTTGCGGAATGCTGTACATCTCCGCCAAGTCTTTGGCGCTGCACGCCCCCAAGTCAGCATGCTCGGCAAGATGCCGCATGGCGATCAGGCCGTAGTCTGCTTTTTTGGTGAGCTTGAGCATGGCGATTCTCAGTACGTTGGACGCATTGCCGACTAAATTAGTCGCAATTTGATTTTAGGCATCCGTGGGGCAGAATGCAAGCCTTTCCAGTCAAAGTCGAGGATTTGCAGTGAGTGGTAACTCTATGAGGCTAAATGGCTTGTAGATTGGCGATAAAAAATGTCGGATATTTCCGATGCAGCGTGCAAAATATCCGACTAGTTTGCACCCTATAAGGCGAATTCAGGCGATTTTGACGGAACTGCAAACTGCGTTATGGCCATGGTTTACGAGCCGGTCTCTCTGGCGCAGCGGGAGGTTGGCATGCGGTTTGTCGGACCGGTGAAACCGCTGAGGCGAGTAGCGACGACGGACGAGCCGGCGCGGTGGTGTGGACGATCGTCATTCGTGGAGGCTCACGACCGACGTTTAGCGAATCGATTGGGTGAATTTGCACTCGGGAAATCGACCCTGGGTACGCGATGACGATCAGGCGAATATGCTGCGGGCGCGTCGGAGTCGCCGAAAGATTTTTACATTTCGAACGCGGGAAATGCTTGACTTCGCACCCGGTCGGGCTAAAATACCGCTCAATTCGCAAGTGCCCGAGCGGTTCGGGCGAAGCGCTATGACATACACCCAGCCGACGAACAGAAGCTACACCGATCCCCAGAGCGAGGCCATGCCCCAGACGTGTCGTCATCCTCGTGTCCAAGTGGTGTCGCGCGACGAAGATGCGGAATTCGTGGAGTGCCTCGAATGCCGCGAGATCTTTGAGTCGAGCGAATTTCGCGACATGGACATCGAAGCGAAACTTCCTACCGAAGAAGAATAGGCCGCTCCCGTCGAACAATTGGAAGCTTGCGTGAGGGGGCGGAGGTGTGTGTGAAGACAGCAACTAGCAATTAGCAACTAGCTTAGACCACTAGCGACCGAGCTTCAGGGCTGGGTCAGAGGAGACATCGGCGGTGGCGAATTCGCGCGCGAGGTAGCGCGGGTAGGCGGCAGCGGCGATCATGGCTGCGTTGTCGGTAGAGAGCTTGCGCGAGGGGAAGAGCACAGGGATTCCCTCTTCCGCGGCGCGGGTTGCGAATGTGGCGCGCAACTCGCTGTTGGCGGCTACGCCTCCTGTAACCAGCAGGGTGGCGACACCATAATCGGTTGCGGCACTGAATGTCTTGCTGACGAGATCGTCCACGACGGCGCGCTGGAACGAAGCCACCAGGTCAAGCGTTTGACGGTCGCAGGCGGCGAGGTAATCCTCAGGCTTGGGTTTGGCGATTGCCCTTATGGTCTCGCGTCGGTGCTGGATGTTCTCGGCCAGGTTGCGCACTTCGACGTAGCGAAGCACTGCCGTTTTGATGCCGCTGTAGGAGAAGTCGGTGCGGCGCTCGTCGGGCGAGTGGCGGTTCAGCGGGTTGCGGTCGCGGTGCTTGATCTGCGCGAAGGGAAACTTCACGGCTCGGGGATCGCCGTGCTGGGCGAGGAAATCGATTGACGGGCCGCCGGGATAGCCAAGTTCGAGCAATTTCGCAACCTTGTCGAAGGCCTCACCGGCGGCGTCGTCGCGGGTGTGGCCAATGTTGCGATAGGTCCAGCCGGAACCACGGCGGTCGGCGAGATAGAGATGCGTGTGTCCTCCGCTGACGACCAAGGCTAGCACGGGGAACTGCAGGTCGCGATTGCCGCTCTGGCGTTCTTCGAGGAGTACAGCGTGGATGTGGCCTTCGAGATGGTTGACCGCGATGAGCGGCTTGTCAGCGGCGAAGGCAAGGGCCTTGGCGAAGCTCAGACCCACGAGCAATGCTCCGGCGAGTCCGGGGCCCTGGGTGACGGCGATGGCATCGATGGTGTCGTAGGTTTTGCCCGCGTCTTCGAGGGCTTTACGCACCACTGGAACGATGGCGCGCAGGTGTTCGCGCGAGGCCAGCTCAGGGACCACACCGCCGTAAGGCTGATGCGTCGCGATCTGCGAGTAAACGACGTTGGAGACGAGTTCCTCGCCGGAGCGCACGACGGCGGCTGCGGTTTCGTCACACGAGGACTCGATGCCGAGGATGTAAGTGTCGGGCACGGTTTTATTGTACGAGGTGACTGGTAGCTGGTGACTGGTAGCTGGGCAGGAGTGTCTGAATGTCGGCATGTAGTATTCACCAGTTACCAGCTACCTTCTTCCCATCACCTCGGTCGCCCGCGACGCGACCGACTACAATCGCTGCATCCATGAAAGAGCATGCCATCCACGTTGTTCGCGAACTGCGGCGGCACGGCTTCCAGTCGTACCTGGCGGGCGGATGTGTGCGCGACATGCTGCTGGGGCAGGAGCCTACCGATTATGACGTCACCACCGACGCTGCGCCGAATGACGTGATGCGCATCTTTCCAGAGACGTATGCGGTGGGGGCGCAATTTGGGGTGGTGCTGGTTCCTGTGCCGAAAGTGGGGCGCGAGCTTGACCCGGCGGGCCAGCGCATCCGGTGGAGGTGGCGACGTTTCGCAGCGACGGGGTTTACTTGGACGGGCGGCATCCGGACCATGTGGAGTACTCGAAGTCGCCGGAGGAGGATGTGCAGCGGCGCGACTTCACGATCAACGGACTGCTGATGGACCCGCTGGACGGGAATCGCGTGCTCGACTTTGTCGGCGGCCGCGCGGACCTGGCCGCGGGCATCGTGCGCGCCATCGGCGATCCTGAGCGTCGTTTTCTGGAAGACAAGTTGCGCATGTTGCGGGCGGTGCGGTTTGCGTCGCGATTTGGATACACCATCGATCCGCCGACGTTTGCCGCCATGATGAAGTTGGCGCCGTCAATTCACGCGGTGAGCCGAGAGCGGGTGCGCGACGAGCTGACCAAGATGCTGACCGAGGGACACGCGCGGCGAGCGTTCGAACTGCTTGATCAAGCCGGCTTGCTGAAAGAAGTGCTGCCCGAACTACCGAAAATGCATGGCGTCGAGCAGCCGCCGCAATTCCATCCTGAGGGCGATGTGTGGATCCACACGATGATGCTGCTGGAGCAGTTGCGCGCCGGGTGCTCGCGCACGCTGGCATGGGGAGCGCTGCTGCACGATGTGGGGAAGCCTGCGACGTTTCGCGTGGCGCCTGACCGGATTCGATTTGATGGACATGTGGAAGTCGGCGTGGCGATGGCGCAAGAGATTTGCCGGCGTCTGAACTTCTCCAACGACGACACAGTGCAGATTGAAGCGCTGGTGGCGAACCACATGCGCTTTAAAGACGTCGAGCGGATGAAGGACTCGACGCTCAAGAAGTTCTTGCGACTGCCACGATTCGACGAGCACATGGAACTGCATCGCATCGACTGCGGGGCGAGCCATGGCGGGTTGGATCTTTACGATTTCGTGGCGGAGAAACTGAGGACAACGCCGCCGGAGGAGATTCGACCGGAACCGTTGCTGAGCGGGCGCGAGTTGATCGAGTTGGGTTACGCGCCGGGGCCGCGGTTCAAGGAGATCCTTGCGGCGGTGGAAGATGCGCAACTCGAAGGCAAGTTACATAGCCGCGATGAAGCGCTGGAATGGGTGAAGGCGGAGTTCGCGCAAGCTGCGGAATGACGCCGCCGTAGTCTAGAATCGAAGTTCACACTATGCAGCAGGCGCGCGGCACATTGCGGAAAATTTTTGCCGAGAAAGTCTGCCGTCCGGCGGGCGAAGACGGTCCGTTGCTGGCGTGGCCGGTGGTGTGCGGGGCAGCGGTAGCGGAGAAGACCCGCGCGCTGAGCTTTGTCGATGGCGTGCTGATTGTCGCGGTGCCCGACACGGCTTGGCGGAAACAATTGCAGGGGATGTATCAGCAATACCTTGCGGGATTGAACCAGCTCGCGGGCAAGCAAGTCGTGAGCATCTCGTTCGTAGTGGCGCCGCAGGCCGGCCGTTCAGTTGTGGAATCACGAGGACAGTAAGACATGGTTTCGGAAAAAGACGTTTCCTACGTCGCAGACTTGGCTCATCTGGAACTGACGGCCGACGAGCGCGCGCGCATGCTGAAAGACTTGAACTCCATCCTGGGATATATCGAGCGGCTGAATCAACTCGACACGGCCAATGTGGAGCCCATGGCCCAGGTGGCGAGCCGCTACGGCGCGGGCGCCGCTGGTGGCGACGCCATGCGGGCGGATGAGCTGCGTCCGTCGTTGCCCCATGATGAGGCGATGAAGAACGCTCCGCAGACCGACGGCACGTTTTTCAAGGTGCCGAAGGTGATTGAGAAATAGGAACGGCAGCGCGGACTTAAGTCCGCCCAGACTAGTTTAAGAATTGCGGCTGTATGGCGCAGCTAAAGCTGCGCCCCTTCAGCCAGGCCCTTCAAGACATGACGAATCTCGACATACTGACAGTAGATGCGGCGCGGACGGCGGTGCTGGAAAAGCAGACGACGGCGACCGCACTGGTGGATGCGTATTACAAGAAGATCGAAGCCGAGGACCCGGCGATTGGCGCATACCTGACGCTGTGCAAGGAACGCGCGCATCAGCAGGCCGAGCGCGTCGATACGCTGGCCGACAAAGGTGACGCGCTGCCTCCCTTGGCGGGAGTGCCGATCGCGATCAAGGACGTGCTGACCACCAAGGGTGTGCGCACGACGGCGGGCTCGAAGATTCTCGACAACTTTATCGCTCCGTATGATGCGACGGCGGTGGCGCGACTGGAGGCGGCGGGCGCCATCGTGCTGGGCAAGACTAACTGTGACGAGTTCGCCATGGGTTCCTCGAATGAGAATTCGGGCTTCCATCCGGTGAAGAATCCGCGCGATTTGTCGCGGGTGCCGGGAGGTTCGTCGGGCGGATCAGCGGCGGTCGTTGCAGCGGGAACGGCGGTTGCGTCGCTGGGCACCGACACCGGTGGCTCCATCCGGCAGCCGGGTGCGTTCTGTGGCGTGGTGGGACTGAAGCCGACGTACGGTCGAGTCTCTCGCTACGGGCTGATTGCGTTTGCGTCGTCGCTCGATCATGTGGGACCGTTCGGCAAGAAGGCGAAGGATGTGGCGCTGATCTTGCAGCACATGGCGGGGCGCGATCCGATGGACTCGACCTCGGCGGACTTGCCTGTGCCGGACTATGCGGCGGAGATTGGCAAGCCGGTGACCGGTCTCCGGATTGGCGTGCCTAAGGAATACTTCGGTGAAGGCCTGGATCCGGAAGTGCGCGCAGCGGTGGAGGCGGGCATTCAGGAACTGGCGAAAGCGGGATGCGAAGTGGTGCCGGTGTCGCTGCCGCACACGGAGTACGCGATTCCAACGTATTACCTGATCGCGACGGCAGAAGCGTCGTCGAACCTTGCGCGGTTTGATGGTGTGCGCTACGGCATGCGGGCGCGCGATGCCAAGACGCTGGCGGAGATGTATCGCAAGACCCGCGATGCTGGGTTCGGCACTGAAGTGAAGCGGCGCATCATGCTGGGCACATTCGCATTAAGCACAGGATATTACGACGATTATTACCTGAAGGCGCAGAAGGTACGCAGCCTGCTGGCGCGCGACTTTGACGATGTGTTCGCGAAGGTGGATGTGATCGTGACCCCGACGACTCCGACTCCGGCGTTCAAGCTGGGCGAAAAGACTGACGACCCGCTGGCCATGTATCTCGCCGACATCTACACAGTGACGGCGAACCTCGTCGGTGTGCCGGGAATCACCGTGCCATGCGGCAAAAGTAAAGAAGGGTTGCCCATTGGGTTGCAGATTCTGGGCAAGCATTTCGACGAGGCAACGGTGTTGCGGACAGCGCACGTGGTGGAACATGCGCTGGCGGGAAGCGGCGCCTAGGCGAGATCGTAATAGCTCTCGCCGGCGCAGGCGTGGCACAGGATCACCCCTTCGCGACGCACTTCCCGCTGGAAGTTGATGCCCTCGCCGCATTCCGCGCAGACGATGCGTTCGCCTTTGTAGCCGGGAAGTTCTTCCGGTGGTACCGACACCTTCACCCACTGCACGGTGAACAGGTCGTCGTTGGGCATCTCGCGGTAGGCCAGCATCTGCTGCTGGTTCTTGTTCTCGATTTCGGGATGCAACTGGCGCGCCAGCGCCTTGGAGCTTTCGCGAGCGGCCAGTCGCACCGCGCGGCCTGATTCCAGATCGACGAACGTAGCTGCGACTTTGCCCCAGTCCCGGAACTTGAGGGCACGCTTGCCGAGGCGGCATCCAGTAACTACGCCGATCGCGTCGGTCATGCAGCGATCGATCTCGACAAACGTCACAAGCCGCTTGCGGTGTTTGCCGTAGGGATCATCCAGGCCCAGCAGTTCGAGTCCCAGCACGGCCATACGAACGCCGAGGACCTGCCCGGCGCACAGGTGGCCGTGGGCGACTTCAGCGTCATGAAGCAGTTCGTCGAAGGACTTCAAGGTGCCGACAGTTTACGTCATTCCTCGGCGGGCGTGTCGGGCGTGACGTCGGCAAAGCGGCCGTTGACGTCCACCGAGAGTTGCTCGCCGCCCAGGGGAGAGAAGAGGACGCGGGCAGGATTGCGTTGCCACAGCGGCGCTTCGCACACCGCGTTTGGGAACTCCCCGCCGAGCTTCTCCAGCGTCTTCTTATACAGCGGCTTCTTGGTGGTGATCTGGGCGACGATCGCAGAGACGCGGTTGCCGTCGTCGGCGACTCCGCAATACGCGGCGTAGTCGCGATACCAGCTCACGTCGGAGTAGTAAGGATCGAAGTCAGGCAGCCTGAGTTGGGTGATGCGTCCGGTGGTGCGATCGACGAGCAGCCAGCCTCCGCGTTGCCACAGCCAGCGAGCGGAGGATTCAGTCGGCAGGGAATCATTGACACGATAGGCGCGGCGGACCACGAAGACGCGGTCGGTGATGTCGTGCGCGGGCCCAGTGGTGTATTCCTTCAACTTGGTATCGAGAAAGAGTGGCCGCACCGAGATCGTCAAAACTTTCCCTTCCGACGGGCCGAGCGGCACTTTCACCGTACTAGGTTTACCGAAGCTCATCACATGGGGCTTCGACGCGGCGTGAACGACAGGAACGATGGTGAGGAGAGCAGCGAAAATATATAGGCGGCGCATTTGCCGTCAGGGTAGCGCGGCTTCGGAAAGGGCGCAAATTACGAAAGTAACCACTTGGGAAGGCCCGGTGGCTGAACGAATTACGGCTCCCGTGACTTACAATGTGCAGGTCTTCGGATTGCCATGAGCCGACCCTCCCACAGCGTTGTCATCCCTGCCTACAACGAGAGCGAGCGGCTGGGCGTGTCGATTCCCAAAGTGCTCGACTACCTGCGGGAGCGCGGCTGGCCGGCTGAGGTCATTGTGGTCAACGACGGTTCCAGTGACGACACGGCTGACGTGGTGCGGCGGTTCACCGCGTCGGATGACAGGGTCGTGCTGGTAGAGAACCCGGGCAACCGCGGCAAAGGCTATAGCGTGCGCAACGGGATGCTCCACGCACGTGGTGAGATGGCGCTGTTCACAGACGCCGACCTGTCGTCTCCGATTACGGAAGCCGATAAGCTGTTCGCGGCGCTGGCCCGAGGCGCCGACGTTGCCATTGGGTCACGCTGGCTGCAGCGCGAATTGCAAACTGAGCGCCAGCCGTGGCTTCGCCAACTCTACGGACGGCTGTTCAACCTGGGGTTGAGAATAGTGCTGGGATTGGGTTTCAAAGACACGCAGTGCGGCTTCAAGGCTTTCAACCGGCGAGCGATTGAGACGGTGATCACGCGGCAGCATATCGAGCGGTGGGGATTTGATCCGGAGTTGCTGTTTCTGGCGAAGAAGTTTCGGCTGCGGACCGTGGAGATTCCGGTGGAATGGGCCCACGATCATCGCTCGAAGATCAATCCGCTGCGCGACGGGCTGCGCATGGGCGGGGAAGTTTTGAAAATACGCTGGAATGATTGGCTGGGGCGCTACCGGAAGCCTGTCTACGCGGTGGAAAATGTGGCAGATTCGCTAGCCGCGGCTGGTCCGAAATTGTAACGAATTCCGTGCCGCCCTTGTGGAAGTTTCGGACGGCGTAGAAATCCCATGGCAAGTGGGGCCGTGGGTGGTTTACAAATTAACGTAAAATTTGCAGCTTTTTCGCGCGTGAGACATCTTCACGTGAAGGCGTTCTTGGTTTTCTGTTTCAGGCGCACCGCGACTATGCCAGACTCTTCGACAATACGGCAAGAAGAAGCCCGCACCGCGCAAGGGCTGGGTGAAACATATTCCGCCATTCGTTCGGCGTCGCTGCGCCTCTGTGCTCCGCTGACGGTCGAAGACCATAGCCTGCAGGCCATGCCCGACACCAGTCCAGCGAAATGGCACCTGGCGCACACGACGTGGTTCTTCGAGACATTCCTGTTGAGCGGGAATTCGCCCGGATACAGGGCGTTCAATCCGGCATTTCGCAACCTGTTCAACTCGTATTACAACGCGGTGGGGGAGCGTCCGTTGCGGTCGCTGCGCCATGTGCTGTCGCGCCCCACTCTGGACGAAGTGCATGCCTATCGTCGGCATGTGGATGAGGCGATGGACCGGCTGCTGGCACGGGATTTACCTCCCGATGTGCAGGATCTGGTTACGCTCGGGCTCAATCACGAGGAGCAGCATCAAGAGCTGATCCTGACAGACGTGAAGTATGGGTTGGCGGCGAACCCGCTGCGACCAGCGTATCGGGACGCGTTCACGGCAGAAAGTGTAGGGAGCGTTGCTCCGCTACGCTGGCAGGCGTTTCCCGAGGGTGTGTACACCGCCGGGCACGAGGGCGACGGATTCGCCTTCGACAACGAGGGGCCGCGGCACAACGTCTATCTGGCGCCGTTCCGGCTTGCCTCGCGGCTAGTGACCAACGGCGAGTACATTGATTTTATCCGCGATAACGGTTACGCCACCGCGGAGCTCTGGCTCTCCGATGGATGGGACTGCGTGCAAGCCACTCGGTGGAGCGCTCCGTTGTACTGGGAGAGTCGCGACGGCGAGTGGTGGCATTACACGCTGTACGGGATGCGTCCGGTCCGTGCGGAAGAGCCGTTGTGCCATGTGAGCTACTACGAGGCGGATGCGTTTGCGCGCTGGGCACGGGCGCGGCTGGCGACGGAGTTTGAATGGGAGACGGCGTCGCAGATGTGCACGATCGAGGGCAACTTCCTGGAGAGCGGCAAGCTGCATCCGAGCACGTCATCCGGGGACGGCCCGCTGACCCAGATGTTTGGAGACGTTTGGGAGTGGACGGGCAGCGCCTACCTGCCGTATCCCGGCTTTCAACCTGCGGCTGGCGCCGTCGGCGAGTACAACGGCAAGTTCATGAGCGGCCAGATGGTGCTGCGCGGCGGCTCGTGCGCCACGCCGCAGTCCCACATCCGGCGGACGTATCGAAATTTCTTTCCCCCACACGCGCGGTGGCAGTTTATGGGGGTTCGGTTAGCCAATGGCAACTAGCAATCAACTGCAATTTCTCGCCAATAGCGCCGCCGCGATTGCGGCCCGTCGCGGGTTGACCGCTTCGCCCAAGCGGCTGCCCTCCTGGCTGTTTTACGACGCTGCCGGCTCGGCGCTGTTTGAACAGATTACAGAGCTTCCCGAGTACTACCTGACGCGCACCGAGCGGGCGATCTTCGAAAGCTACGCGGGCGAGATGCTACAGGCGGCCGGGCCGTCGCTGACCCTCGTGGAACTGGGTGCGGGAACGGCGACCAAGACGAGCATCCTGATCCAGGAACTTTTGCAACAGCAGCCTCGGGCGTTGTTCTATCCCATTGACGTTTCGCCGAGCGCGTTGCAGGAGGCAGAGAGGCAGTTGGGGAGCCAGTTTCCGCAGTTGCGCGTGAACCCGATCGTGGCCGACTACACCGGCGGGGTTGACGCTCTGAGTCGCATCTCGGGGCGCAAGCTGGTGCTGTACATCGGTTCGAGCATCGGCAACTTCGAACCCGATGAGTCGGTTTGCCTGCTGCGGCGGATCCGGCGCTCCCTGCGCTCGGGCGATGCCATGCTGCTGGGAACCGACATGGCCAAGAGTTCCAAGGTGATGGTGCCAGCCTACGATGACGCGCAGGGCGTGACCGCGGAGTTCAACAAGAACGTTCTGGCGCGGCTCAATCGCGAGCTCGACGCCGATTTTGATCTTGCGGCGTTCCGTCACGTTGCGGTGTGGAACAAGCGCTGCTCACGCATGGAAATGTACCTGGAAAGTTTGCGAGCGCAGAGCGTGTTCCTGGCTGCCATCGAGATGGACGTTTCGTTCGCAGCCGGTGAGCGGATTCACACTGAGAACAGTTACAAGTACACCTATGAAATGGTGGAGACGATCCTGCGGGAGAGCGGATTCAAGCTCGAGCAGAGTTGGCACGACCGGCAGAAGTGGTTTGGTGTGCATCTGGCGAGGGTGTAACAGCGTCGGCGCTCAACCGCGCTAATTCCTGGCAGCCGGAATTGGGGTTTTCCTCAGTTACCCTTCCCACCTCGATTGACCTTTGCGGCGTGACCGACGACAATCTCCTTTCCCATGCAGGTTTATCTCACGGGCGCCATCGAGTATTCCCCCGATCACGGCAAGCGCTGGCGGGCGGAGGTGACTCCGTTTCTTAGGTCGCTCGGCCATGACGTGTACGACCCAGCCGAAGACGAAAAGAAGAACCTGACGGACGTCGAGCGCCGAGAATTTCGCGGCTGGAAGCACTCGGACCTGCCGCGATTTCAGCGAACCATCCGCAAGATCATCGCTTACGACCTCGACTGGATCGAGCAGCGAACGGACTACGTCATCGCCTTCTGGGACGAGCATGCCTCGAAGGGCGCCGGGTCACAGGCGGAGCTGACTCTGGCGCACCGGCGCGGTATTCCGGTTTACCTGGTGACCGAGCTGCCGGTCGAGCACGTCAGCGGATGGATTCTGGGTTGCGCGACGCAAGTATTTGCCAGCTTCGACGATCTGAAGCAGTTTCTGGTGATGCGATATTCTCGAACGGAAGGGCAGGCGGCCACGCAGTTGCCGCAGCCGGCGGAAATCGGATGAATTGGGCGAAGGGCAATCTCGGCTGGATAGAAGTGGTGTGCGGCCCCATGTTCAGCGGCAAGAGCGAAGAGCTGATCCGGCGGTTGCGTCGTGCCGAGATCGCGCGCCAGCGGGTGCAGATTTTCAAGCCGGGAATTGACGACCGCTACTCTGCCGACCACATCGTTTCGCACAGCGATTTGAAGATCCGTTCGATTGCGGTGCGAAATTCGGCTGAGGTGGAGGCGCAGCTCGACGTCCGTACGGAAGTTATCGGCATCGACGAGGCCCAGTTCCTGGGCATGGAACTCGTGGACCTCGCGGTGCGGCTAGCCGACATGGGCAAGCGCATCATCATCGCCGGGCTCGATACGGATTACCTCGGCCGACCCTTTCACCCTATCCCCGAACTGCTGGCCGTGGCCGACGAGATCACTAAGACCCTCGCCATCTGTATGCAGTGCGGCAATCCGGCCAAGCACACGCAGCGGCTGGTGGCGAGCGAAGACCTGATCGTCGTGGGCACGTCGGGCATGTACGAAGCGCGCTGCCGTCGCTGCTTTGAGCCCAATCTTGCCAAGCTGGAAAAGCCCGAGCCGGCGGTGCGGGCGAAAGTAGCGGAAGTCCCGAAATAATCATGTTTCTCATACGATCCCGCTTTCTCCCGATAGCGCTCACGGTTCTTCTCCTGGCGAACTCGGCGTGGCCCTGGGGCAACGAAGGCCACATGATGATCAATCGTGTGGCGGCGCAGAAGCTGCCTGCCGACGTCCCGGCATTCTTGAAAAATGCAGCAGAACAGCTGGCCTATCTGGGGCCGGAGCCGGACCGGTGGCGCGAGAAGTCAGAGCTGGCGCTAAAACTGTCGCAGGAACCCGACCACTTCATCGACCTGGAGTTGGTCGAGGGCATGACGCTGCCGCCTGACCGCTACAGCTTCTATCGCGCACTCGATGCCAAGCGGGAGCAGACGCCGGGCAAGCCCGACATACTCCTGCCGGAAAAGGTTGGCCTACAACCGTACATCGCCATGGAGGTTTACGGACGGCTGGTGGTGGCGTTTCGCGAGTACCGCCATGCCTTGCGCGATCACAAGAGCACGCAATTTGCCGAGCGCAATGCGATTTTCTACGCCGGATGGCTGGGACATTACGTCGCCGATGGAGCCAACCCGCTGCATACCACGGTGAATTACAACGGCTGGACTGGCGCCAATCCGAACGACTATACCACCGCAAAGACGATCCACTGGAAGATGGAAGGCGAGTTCGTGGCCGCCAACGAAAAGGGGTTGCAATTCGTTTCGCTCGTGCCGGACAAGGCGACCAAGCTGGACAAGCCCTTTCAGGATTATCTTGCCTACCTGCAGAAGTCGCACGGCTATGTCGAGCAGGTGTATCAACTGGAGAAAGCCGGAGGCTTTACTGGCGCGGGCACGCCGGAGTCGCGGCGGTTCATCGAGGAGAGGATGGCCTTCGGCGCTGATATGCTGCGCAACCTTTGGTACACGGCGTGGCTCGACAGCGCGGTCGACCCTCCGCCGTACGTCGCGCCGAAGCCGGCGACGAACGTTCCTGACATGAAGACGGCGCCGAAGCTGGGGGAAACGAGCCCGCAGCCGGGAAATTGATATGGCAAAGCTGAAGGCAGAGCTTGAAAACAAGTTGTGGAGCGCAGCCGAAGCGGCGGCGGCTCGGGCGTATGCGCCCTACTCGAATTTCTACGTCGGTGCGGCGCTGCTCACGAGTGAGGGCGAAATCGTCAGCGGCTGTAACGTGGAGAATGTCTCGTACGGCCTCACCAACTGCGCCGAACGGACGGCGGTCTTCCGCGCCATTGCGGAGGGAAAGCTGTCAAAGGGCATCAGCATCCAGGCCATCGCGATAGTCAATCGCGACCATCAAAGCTGCTCTCCATGCGGCGCTTGCCGTCAGGTGCTGTCAGAGTTTGGACCCAACGCCATTGTCTTGTACGAATCCGAAGGTGCCCGCAAGCGAACCACGGTCAGCGCGCTGTTGCCCGAGAGCTTTCAACTGTAGCCGGCCATTTGCGCCCCTCAAATTCGCGGAACTGCTGCTCGAGCTTGCGCTGTAGCATCGCCTTTTCGCTCGAATCCAGCAGCTTCTGGCAAGCGGCCGACGGCTTTGACGACGGGGCCGCAACGATGTCCGCGCATTCCGGCACCGGAATGAACTTCTTGCCGTCCTTCCACAAGCTGTTTCCGGAAATGAACGCGTGCTCGATGCTTGTCCGTGCCATACGTTTCAAATCGACGTACGACAGGTTCTGGTCAGTCACGCCGCGCAGGTATTCGTGGGTCATGTCGGAGCGGGATACGCCTTCGTCATCGGTAGCGAGTGCCACGGGCACGCCGGCCTTCATGTAATCGTGGAGCGGATGGTCTTTGCCTTTTACTCCCAGGATCACGTCGTTGCTGGTCAGGCAGATTTCCACCATGACGTTGTCCTTGGCCATTTTCTCGAGCAGGGCGTACGGCTGCGTCTCGTTAAGGATGTCCACGCCATGTCCGATGCGCGAAGCTCCTGCGACTTCGACCGACTCGCGAATGTGATAACGCAAATCTTCGGGCGGCACGATCCCTTCCACTAGTTCGCCCGCATGCAACGACAGGGGCACATCGCGATACTGGGCCTTCAGGTACTTGATCATTTGCATCTGCGCACGGAAGTCGTGGATCGGAACGTAGTAGTCTTCCGGCATCACGAGATTGAATCCCACGAAGCGCCTGTCGGCCTTCGCCAGTTCGAATCCCAGCAGGATTTGGGCAAACACCTTCTCCCTGGCGTTGCCACGACCGACCTGAAACAGGTATCGCTGCAGCACCGGACACGGTGGGCTCGGATGCGCGCCACCGCACTGCAAGATCTCGAGGCGTGACTCTTCGGAAACGTCAGTCTGTTGGATCGCGTCCTGTATGGCCGATTGCAGGCCATTGGCGTGCATGGCTGCGTTCAGAGATTCCATCGCGTCCCACAGGGCCTTGATGTCGGTCGGGCCAGGATTTTCCGGCAGGCTGGGCAGTTTGATGTCCTTCACCGCCGTGGCGTTCAGCATGTTGTTGAACGGGGTGCCGGTCGCGGTGAACATCAGCTCCTGGTATATCTCGTTCTGCGAAGCCGCACGGCGTTCGGTTTCCGCCAGCATCTTTCCGGTGTTTGACCAGCCGGTGACGTCACCGAACTTGCCGAAAGTGTCGAAGAAGTGATCGTGGCCTGACTGCCCTGAATACTGCCAGTTACGCATCGAATAGGCGTCGATCATGTTGCGATACAGAATCGGATTGCTGTAGGCGCTTGCGGCTCCGCTCTCCGTGGGGTGGCATGGTTGAGGACTTAATGTGTACGTCGATGAATCGACGCACTCATTGGCCGCCACTGCCCAGTCGACGAGTGATTCGGCGTAGATCGCTCCCGACAGATGCACGTGCAGGTCGCCGCCCTTGGGCATTTCCAGCAGAAACGCCACCAACTGGTTGGGGTCGTTGCGAATGCTTTCGAGGTAACGCGCCGTCCGCGCTTCAGCCGAGGGTGCAGGGCGCGCGGCGGCAAAAGAAGGGGGAACCGCGATCGCGATTGCGATGAGTAAGAAAAGCCCCACCCGGGCAAACACCCGTCGCAACAAAGGGGTCCTTCGACTGCGCTCCCTGCGGTCGCTGCGTTCAGGGTGACACTTGTTAGGGCCAGATTGTGGGGTCCCCCCCCTCCCCCTTGTTTTTGCAAAATCCTGCAAACAAAGGAGTTGCGCGGTGGAGGGTGTGTAAAATCTTGAGCGCGTGAGGGTTACAGGCAAATTCGTCAAAGCAAAGGGTTTAGACGGATGCATGGCAGGATGAAGATAGTGCGGAGAGTGGCTGTTTGGCAAGAGCGGCCGTTGCGTCGGTGTCTGCATGCGGTCTCGTCGGCGAGAGGAGACAATACTCCCTCGCTCTGAAGGGAGTGATTCTAGAGGAACAGCAAGAGCCGCGATAGGACGCGCGTCACGCGGATGTGTGACAAGGAATTCGCCCTTCGCTCTTCGCCGTACCGCACTGCTGAGCGGGATAGGTCGTGGAAATCGAGTCTGTGATGCGTGACGAAAACCCCCGCCCAACCAAAACCGGGTTGGACGGGGGCCCGGCGTGAGTTTTGGCCGGGCCACCTGCCTTTTCGCCGAGCCGATTTGCTGGGGGGGATTGGTGCCTCGCAGGTTGACCATTCTCGCGGCCCGGATGGGCATCAGTCAGACTTCCGCGATTTTCGGCGGAAGGCAATTGTGGTCGCGCGGAGTACTCTGTCGTGGAAGCCTGATATGCGTAACGAAAAACCCCGCCCAACCAAAACCGGGTTGGACGGGGCACCCGTGCACCCGTGCGAGTTTGGCCGGACCGCCCGCCACTACATGGCGTGTCTGTGTACTTGGAAATTACTTCCGCTTCCCGACGCGACCTACCGTAAAAAACCTTCCCAAGGCCATAGTAACTAGGGCTAGCATCATGTAAAAGACGCTGTTACCTGGCGGGTCGGCCGGCCAAGGCTCAGGCGGGTGCCCCGTCCAACCCGGTTTTGGTTGGGCGGGGGTTTTCTCGCACCTTCATTTTCAGTTCGACCCCCATGCCCTGCCGCCGTCTCCAGGTCCACTCTGATTCGATCTCTACTGCACCCATCTCACCCGTCAGGTAATGCAGGAAGCTGCTCCACGGCCAATCTTCCGGTCTCTCCACCAATCCCCGCTTCACCGGGTTGCGATGCATGTAGCGCAGCTTCTCCCTGATCTTCAGCTGACTACAAACATTGAAGTCGTAATATCGTGCCTGCCAGAAGTGTTCGCGGCCGGCGATCATTCGGCGCGCTACCGATTGCTTGATGGCTTGCATCGCCGTCGAGAGCAAATCGCGCTGCGGTTCGCTCACCAGGAGGTGAACGTGCTCAGGCATTACGACATATCCGAACACCAACAGGCCGTACTTTCGACGGGCACGTTCCAGCGCTTCCTCAAACATTCGCTTGGCACAAGCTGTGCTCAGGTAGGGCTGTCGGCGGTAACAACTAAAGGTAATGAAGTGCAGTTGCTGTGTCTGTTGGTACCGCCTGAGTCCCCAAGGCATGGTGGAAGAATAATCCGGTTGTGGAAGGGGAGTCTGTGATATGTGAGGAAAAACCCCGCCCAACCAAAATCAGGTTGGACGGGGCACCCGCGTGAAAGAAAACCCGCCCAACCAAAACCGGGTTCGGGCCGTGCGTGACGAAAACCCCGCTCAGTGACGGGGAACGAAAAACCCCGCCCAACCAAAACCGGGTTGGACGGGGGGCGCGTGAAACGAAAACCCCCGCCCAACCAAAATCAGGTTGGACGGGGCACCCGCGTGAAACGAAAAACCCCGCCCAACCAAAACCGGGTTGGACGGGGCACCCGACGAAACGAAAAACCCCGCCCAACCAAAATCGGGTTGGACGGGCGCAGTCCCGTTCCGGTGTCGAGTGAGGCCGGTTGTTGAGTTTCTTGCCGGATTCTCTACCATCCAAGATTCGCCATCATTCATAACCGGAGGACACTCGTGGAACGGCTCAAAGTCCTGCTGAACCAAGAACAAATAAGCCAAGAAGGTTGCCGAACTGGGCGCGCAAATCACCCGCGACTTCGAGGGTGAATCCGTGGTGCTCATCGGCGTGCTGAAAGGGTGCTACCATCTTTCTCGCCGATCTGGCGCGCGAGATCAAGCTGGACGCGACATTCGATTTCATCGCCGTCTCCAGCTACGGGAATTCGCGCCAGCAGAGCGGGGAAGTGAAGCTGATGAAGGATGTGGACCACTCGATGGAAGGGAAGAACATCATCCTGGTGGAAGACATTCTCGACACCGGCCTGACGTTGACCTACCTGAAGAAGCTGTTGCAGGCCCACAAACCGAAGTCGATAAAGATCGCCGCGCTGCTCGACAAGGTGTCGCGTCGCCAGCAGCCGATTCATGGCGATTACGTGGGATTTGAGATTCCGGATGAGTTCGTGGTGGGCTACGGTCTGGATTTTGCCGAGCGCTTCCGCAACCTGCCGGAAGTTTGCATTTTGGAAACCGACGAGAAGTCGTCGTAGAATTGTTTGGAGCCTATGTCGGTGAATACTTTAGTAATGGGGCGCGAGCCCGCAGCTCTTCTACAGGATTGGCATTCGGTGGCCAGCCTGATCGATCACACCCTTCTTAGCTCCGGCGGCCACCAGTCGCGACGTCCTCAACCTTTGCGCCGATGCCAAACGATACGGCTTCTACTCGGTGATGGTGAACCCCGTCATGGGTGGCGCTGGCGGCGGCGCAGGTGCACGGGACGCCGGTAAAGGTCGGCACCGTGGTCGGCTTCCCGCTGGGAGCGAACCTGTCGGTGACCAAGTTGGCGGAGGCCGAAGCGGCGGCGCAAAACGGGGCGCACGACCTGGACATGGTCATCAACATCGGGGCGCTGAAGTCGGGCGATCGTGTGCTGGTGCAGACCGAGATTCGCAGTCTGGCCAAGGTGGCGCATGAGCACGGGGCGATCTTGAAGGTCATCCTCGAGAATGGCGCTGCTTAGCTCAGGAGGAGAAGATCCTGGCGTGCGCCCTGGCCGCTGAAGCCGGCGCCGATTTCGTGAAGACCTCGACCGGTTTTGCAGCTTCCGGCGCGACCGCCGCCGACGTGGCGCTGATGCGCGGCGTGGTCGGACACGACATCGGGGTGAAGGCCGCCGGCGGCATCCGCACGGCAGCGCAACTTGGCCGAAATGGTCGATGCCGGGGCGAACCGCATTGGAGCCAGCGCCAGCGTGGCCATCGTGCGCGAATTCGGCGCCCCGGGAGATGATCGATGACAGCGTTTAAGCTTTTGAATGTTGGCGCGTTTCTACGGTTCGTCGGGAGACTGCATGGGACGTTTAACCGGCGTTCTCGGCATTCTGGCCATTCTTCTGTTTGCCTATCTGTTTTCGACCGACCGTAAAGCCATCCGCCTAAGGACAGTCTTGACTGGGCTTGGTCTTGCAGTTCATCTTTGCGCTGCTGATTCTGCGTGTCGGCATTGGTGAGCGGGTCATGACTGCGGCCGGAAACGCGGTCAATAAGCTGCTGAGCTACTCGTTCGTCGGCTCGGAGTTCATCTTCGGCGGGCTGGGCACCAAGTTCTCGAAGTTCGGATTTATCTTTGCCTTTCAGGTGTTGCCGACCATCATCTTCATCGCGGCGTTCTTTGCCGTGCTGTATCACTTCGGCGTGATGCAGTTCATCATCAGCCAGTTTGCCAGGGTGATGATGCGCTTCATGGGCGCTACTGGCGTCGAGTCCATGGATGTCGCAGCCAGCATCTTCATGGGCCAGACCGAAGCTCCGCTGACCATCCGCCCGTTTTTGCCCAACGTTACCCGCTCTGAGCTGATGGTCATCATGACCGCCGGCATGGCGCATGTTTCCGGCGGCATCATGGGCGCGTACATCCTGAGCGGCATCGAGGCCCGACACCTGCTGGCAGCCGTCATCATGACCGCTCCCGGCACCATCGTCATCGCGAAGATGCTGGTGCCCGAAACTGAGAAGCCCCTCACCGGCGGTGGAACGAAGCTCGAAGGCGTTGAGTTCGAGGCGCGCGACAGCAACGTGCTCGACGCGATTTCCAAGGGAACCACCGACGGCCTGCACCTCGCGCTCAACGTAGCTGCGATGCTGATTTCTTTTCTCGCGCTCATCGCCCTGCTCGACGGCATTCTGGGCGGCGTCCACAATCTGCTGGCCGCTCACGGAATGCCGTGGTTTCCCGGCCAAGCTGGAGACGATTTTTGGCGTGATCTTCGCGCCCATAGCCTGGCTGATCGGCGTGCCCTGGCACGATTGCATGGCCATCGGAGACCTGCTGGGCACGCGCATGGTGCTGAATGAACTGGTGGCATTCTGCCAAACTCGGCGGCGGAAAAAGCTTCGCTCGATCCCCGCTCGGTTACGATTGCGACCTTTGCGCTGTGCGGTTTCGCCAATCTCAGCTCCATCGGCATCCAGATCGGCGGCCTGAGCGCCCTGGCGCCCAACCGTCGCCACGACCTGGCGACGCTGGGATTCCGCGCCATGATCGCGGGAACCCTGGCCAACCTGATGTCGGCGAGCATTGTGGGAATCCTGATGCGGGCCTAGATCACTCCGACTGTGTCTAGCTGCGGAGCGCGACTTTTCAGTCGCCGTACGCTCAGGACCAGCCCTGTCGCACGATTCGATCCGTTCTGCGTAGGTTGCCGCTCACACCTCTTTGTGACCTCTGCACTATTTCCAGCCTGACAAGCAGCCCATGATGAAGAACAGCAGAAGCCCTCGTGGCTCCTCAAGGTTTCTCGTGCGCAGAAACGAAGATATGTTGCTCGAACGTTGGCCACTGCCGCGGCTTCTGGAGTTATCCATCTTCGACAACATAGACGTTCAGGGCCTGTAGGCTCCTTCATCAGCCGCGCGCACAATTCATATTCCGACGAACTCATTGGGAGGATTTCATGTCTATTACTAAGCAGGAAGCACTCGACTTACCATGAGGGGAATCGCCCGGGTAAGATCGAGGTCATTTCCAGCAAGCCCTGCCGCACCCAGCGCGACTTGAGCCTGGCCTACACGCCGGGCGTTGCCGTGCCTTGTCTCGAGATCGAAAAGAACCCGCTCGACGCCTACAAGTACACCGCCAAGGGAAACCTGGTGGCGGTGGTGAGCAACGGCACCGCCGTGCTCGGTCTCGGTGACATCGGCGCGCTGGCCGGCAAGCCGGTGATGGAAGGCAAGGGCGTGCTGTTCAAACGCTTCGCCGATATCGACGTGTTCGACATCGAACTCAACACTCACGACGCCGACGAGATCATCAAGACCTGCCAGTTGCTGGAGCCGACGTTTGGCGGCATCAACCTCGAAGACATCAAGGCGCCGGAGTGCTTCTACATCGAAGAAACGCTGAAGAAGACGATGAAGATTCCGGTGTTTCACGATGACCAGCACGGCACGGCGATCATCTCCGGTGCGGCGATGGTGAATGCCGTGGAACTCGTCGGCAAGAAGATGGAAGACGTGAAGGTGGTGGTGAACGGCGCTGGAGCGTCGGGCATTGCCTGCGCCGAGCACTACATCTGCCTCGGTGTGAAGCGCGAAAACATCACCATGGTCGACACCAAGGGCGTGGTGTACAAAGGCCGCACGGCCGGCATGAATCCGTACAAGGAGCGCTTCGCGCATGAGACCGACAAGCGCACGCTCGAAGATGCCTGCAAGGGCGCGGACGTGCTGCTCGGGCTGTCGGCAAAGGGCGCATTTACGCCGGAGATGATCGCGTCGCTGGCGCCCAATCCGGTTGTGTTCGCCATGGCGAATCCCGATCCGGAGATCACCTACGACGAAGCCAAGGCGGTGCGCGACGACATCATCATGGCGACCGGGCGCTCGGATTTCCCCAACCAGGTGAACAACGTGCTGGGCTTCCCGTTCATCTTCCGCGGCGCGCTCGACGTGCATGCCACCACCATCAACGAAGAGATGAAGCTGGCGGCAACGTATGCACTGGCGGCGCTGGCGAAGGAAGACGTGCCGGATTCCGTTTGCCGTGCCTACGGCGTGGAGCGGCTGAAGTTCGGGCACCGACTACATCATTCCGAAGCCGTTTGATCCGCGCGTGCTGGTGTGGGAGGCGGCGGCCGTGGCCAAGGCGGCGATGGAGACCGGAGTGGCGCAGAATTCCGGTCGATCTCGATCGAATACCGCGAGCAGCTGGAAAAGCGGCTGGGCAAGGCGCACGAGCTGATGCGCATCATGATTCACAAGGCACAGTCCAATCCCAAGCGAGTGGTCTTCCCCGAAGGCGACGCACGAGAAGATTCTGCGGGCCTGCCACGTCCTGCTCGAGGAAAAGATCGCGATCCCGGTGCTGGTCGGGACACGACGATGAAGTGGAGAAGGCGGCAGCCGAGTTGGGCATCTCTCTGGAAGGCGCGATCGTCGTCGATCCTGAGAAGCATCCCCGCCACGAAGAGTACGTGCAGGAGTTCTACCGCCTGCGGCAGCGCAAGGGTGTGACGCTCGCCTCCGCCGAGGAAGCGATGCGATCACCGCAACGTTTTCGGCTCCATGATGGTGCGGATGGGCGACGCCGACGCGCTGGTCTCCGGCGTCACGCAGAACTATCCCGACACGATTCGTCCGGCGCTCCAGGTCATCGGTGTGCGCGAAGGCATCCACAAGGTCAGCGGCATTTATCTGCTGATCACCCGCAAGGGCGATCTGTACTTCCTGGCCGACGCCACGGTCAACATCGAACCGACGGCGGAGGACCTGGCGGAAATCGCGCTCTGTACGGCACAGGAAGCGCGGCGCTTCGACGTGGAGCCGCGGGTGGCCATGCTCTCGTTCTCCAGCTTCGGCAGCACCAGGCATCCGCTGTGCGACAAGGTACGTCGGGCGGTGGAACTGGTGCGTTATGCCGATCCCACGCTCGTGGTCGATGGCGAAGTGCAGTCGGATGTGGCGGTCAACGCCAAGAAGCTGGAAGAGGCGTTCCCGTTCAGCACGCTCAAGGGCGGCGCGAACGTGCTGATCTTCCCGGACTTGCAGTCGTGCAACATCGCGGCGAGGCTGCTTGCCGCAACTCGGAGCAGGGGAGACGCTGGGGCCGATTCTTTCCGGCATGGCGAAGCCGGTACACCTGCTGCAGCGCGGGGCCGAAGTCGAAGACGTGGTGAACATCGCGACGGTTGCGGTGGTCGACGCCCAGGACAGTTCGGCGCCGGCGAAAGTTCGTTCGTTGCGAGCGCCGGAGTGGTGCGCTAGCCGCATCCGCTGTGTGAATGATTGGCAGTTGCGGAACTAATGAATCGTGACTGCGACCGAAGTTGTATCGCCCTACGATGGAAGGGGGATACGATGCGGCGGCTCAAGGTGTCACAATTCCACGCGATGGGAGGCCTGTCGTCATCGGGCGGTTCTCCGGCGTCGCTTTGGTTCCTCCCCTGATAGCGGCGCCATGGACGGGCGGAGCTCCGGGCCGTACGGTCTTCTCGGTAGTGCAACTGGGCGCTGCGCTTCCGTACGGAGTTCCGCTTATCCGTCTTCCCAACTCCCGTGATCGCCTTCGATCTTGGCACTCATCAGCTCTCACTGTCGCCGTCACGCGCAGCCGTGAGTAGGGTCACATCCAAAGTGGTTACCTTCTTGTATTACTATGCCGAAGGTCGATTCCCCTGTGCTGTACAAGACTATCAGCGCTGCCGTTTACGGCATTGACGCGAACCTGATCGAGGTCGAGGTCGACATCTCTCCGATCAAGTCAGACGACGCGCACTTCATGACGGTCGGGCTGCCCGACGCCGCCGTGCGCGAGAGCCGCGAGCGTGTTCGGTCGGCGCTGAAGAACAGCGGCTACGATGTTCCGCCTTCCAACACCACCATCAATCTGGCTCCGGCCGACCTCCGCAAAGAGGGCTCGGGCTTCGACCTGCCGATGGCCCTGGGAATCCTTGGCGCCTATGGCGGCCTGCGCAACGAACCTCCGGACGACGCGCTCTTTGTCGGAGAACTCTCGCTCGACGGAGGCCTGCGCGGCGTCCGTGGCGCCCTGCCCATCGCCATCACCGCGCGCTCGAACAAGATCAAGAGGGTCATCCTGCCCGAGGTGAACGCCCGCGAAGCCGCAGTCGTCGACGGCGTTTCCGTGTATCCGGTGCGCTCCCTGATGGACGTGGTGAATCTGCTCAACACTGGCAACGGAATCCAGCCGATGAAGGTCGACACGCGCGCACTTCTGGATACCTCCCAGCAATTCAGCGTCGATTTCAGGGACGTGCGCGGCCAGCAGACGGCCAAGCGGGCGATTGAAGTCGCCGCAGCCGGCGGTCATAACCTGCTGATGATCGGCCCTCCGGGTTCGGGCAAGACGATGCTGGCCAAGCGCATGCCGACGATCCTGCCGCCGTTTACCTTCGACGAGGCGCTGGAGACCACCAAGATTCACAGCGTTGCCGGCGTCCTCGACTCCGCCACTGGACTCGTCGGCACCCGGCCGTTTCGCTCGCCCCATCACACGATCTCCGATGCAGGGCTCATCGGCGGAGGCATGATTCCGCGGCCGGGCGAAGTCAGCCTGGCGCACAACGGCGTGCTGTTCCTCGACGAACTGCCCGAGTTTCCGCGCAATGTGCTCGAAGTGATGCGCCAGCCGTTGGAGGACGGCACGGTGACCATCGCCCGCGCGGCGATGTCGCTGAGCTTTCCGGCCCGCTTCATGTTGCTGGCCGCCATGAATCCGTGCCCGTGCGGCTACTTCAACGACCGCACTCGCGAGTGCCACTGCACTCCGATGATGATTCAGCGTTACATCTCGAAGATCTCCGGCCCGCTCCTCGACCGCATCGACATCCACATCGACGTGCCGGCGGTGAATTATCGCGAACTGCGCAGCTCGGTTGCTCCGGAAAGCTCTGCGGACGTACGCGCCCGGGTCGTGCGCGCCCGCGAGCTTCAGTTGGACCGTTTTGCTCGCGGAAAGGAGCGGATTTACTCCAACGCGCAGATGGGATCGCGTGAAATCCGGAAGTACTGCGACCTGGGAACCGATGCCGAGCACCTGCTGGAGAGGGCCATCGCCAAGCAAGGCCTGAGCGCCCGGGCGCACGACCGCATCCTGAAACTGGCGCGGACCATCGCCGACTTGGGTGGTTCTGAGGCGATTGAATCAGGGCATATCGCCGAAGCCATCCAGTATCGCACGCTGGATCGTACATTTTGGGCCTAGTGAGTTACCACGAGATTGGATGCTAAGTATATGAACTGGAATAGATTAGACGGCCTTCGATGGGAGCCGCGCCACCGCGGTGATCGAATCGGATGGTGGGAAACGGCACACAACTTATTGCACGGTAGAGGGTTAAGAAATTTGGAGACTTTCGTGGTTGGTGTACGTCTAACCTGCGGTCGGGTGTCCCGGTTTGGTCAATGGCGTGCGACGATTTTTCTTGACTCTGGGAAGCTATGCGGATAACGTACTATTTTCTGAGTAACGCGGCATCCTGTAGCTTCAGTCTAGGCGTCCTGCCCCTGAACGGCCACTCACTGAACGCCACTATCCGGAAACAGGAAGGAAAGTTACCGATACGAAATCGTGTCGGGCTGCGTGCGAAGTTAAACTTTAGTGACTGTACTGTGGCTCTTTAGTGCTATCCTGACATGAGTCAGGGCACAGAAAACAACGAACCGGGCAGTCTGCGATCGACATCCAAATACGTACGTTCCTGCCGCAAGGCGCCAAATTGGTTCCTCCGTGGCGACTCACCTGACAGGAACTTGGGCCCCGCAGACGACACAGAGCAGGTTATTCATAGACAAAAGAGGAGAGATTTATGCGGTCTGAATTGGTATTTGAAGCCGTGCATACATTACGTAACCGTTACACCCTGTGCCAGCTCGCCTCCAAGGCGACGCGCAGGTTCCACAAGCCAAGCACGCGCATTCAGGACACGACGAACGAAGTGTTGAACCGTATCGCCGGCGCCGAGCGCGAAGAAGTGATTCAGGAACCGGAGACTGCAACCGAAGCCCAGCGGCGCGCTGCCTAAGCGCGCTGCGCTTCGGCGCGCCTCCTGCTGTACCATCCCGCCTTTGCAGTAAATCCCCGTAGGTGACAATGACGATCTCAGAGTTAAAAGAAAAGAACATCACAGAGTTGACCAAGATCGCGCGCCAGCTCGATCTTCCGGGAGCCAGCGGCCTGCGCAAGCAGGACCTGATCTTCAAGATCCTTCAGGCCCAGAGCGAAAAAGAAGGCCACATTTTTGCCGAAGGCGTGCTGGAAATCCTGCCCGACGGCTACGGCTTTCTGCGCTCTCCGGATTACAACTACCTGCCGGGACCCGACGACATTTACGTCTCGCCGTCGCAGATTCGCAAGTTCGACCTCAAGACCGGTGACACCATCAGCGGCCAGGTGCGTCCTCCGCACGAGGGCGAAAAGTATTTCGCGCTGGTGAAGATCGAGGCGGTGAACTTCGAGTCTCCCGACGAAGCGCGCAACAAGATTCTGTTCGACAACCTGACGCC
>CAVVTL010000027.1:0-114616 GCA_963751155.1 uncultured Acidobacteriaceae bacterium
CCTACCCCCGCTTCGGAAACAGGAACTTCAGCAGCGGCGCGACGCGCTCGGCCCAGGCGTATTCACTGTGCTCGCCGCCGGGTATCTCGCGATATTCGAGGTCCTTGCCCAGCCGCCAGCCCTTCTTGATGAGCATCCGCTTGAGCGCGCGCACATCGGGCATGGCGCGGCGCCCTTCGTTGGTGCCGATGTCGAGCCAAACACGCTGGCCGGTCTTGTGTGGAATCTGGTCCACATACTTCAAAATGACGCGATCGCGCCACCACACCGAAGGCGATAACACCGCCAGCTTGCCATAGACCTCGGGATAGCGCATGCCCAGGTACAGCGTCACCAGGCCGCCCAGCGACGAGCCACCCATGCCGCAGTTCTCCGGCCCCGCCAGGGTGCGGTAGTGATGCGCGACGAAGGGCCGCAAGTCTTCGACCAGCATCTGGCCGTAGGCATCGGCATTGCCGCCGCCGAGGCGACGGTCTTCCAGCGGCGTGTACTCGCTGATGCGTTTGGCGCCCGCGTTGTAGATACCGACAATCACCATGGGCTCGACTGCGCCTGCGGCGATCATGGCGTCCGCGGCTTCGCCTACGCGCCAGTAGTTGCCCTTGATGAACGAAGTCTCCGGATCGAACAGGTTTTGCCCATCGTGCAGGTAGAGCACCGGGAAGAAGCGATTGGGATCGTCGCGAAACGCCTGCGGAACGTACACGATGAAGTCGTGCTTTTCGTCGAGCAACGATGATGCAAACTGCGTGTGCAGGTGCAACCGCGATTGCAGGCTGCTCTGGCCGTGACGATGGCTCATGATTGGGGTCGGAAAATGGGCATCAGGGTTCGGGAACGGTTCAGTGGACATTCTTGTAAAATGAAACTACCATCCGCTACGCGAACGACAGGCCGCAAAATCGCTCTTGCCGGTCACGCGAAGTGGTTCCTTAGAGTAGCAAGTCGGATTTCGTTCCAGCAAATTTCTTTCCTGAAAGGCACATCACCGTGCATCGTGAATTTCACAAATGGTGGTCGAAAGACCTGCAGCGCGACATGTCGCTGCTGCAGTTTGGACACGCCGGTCGCAAGATCCTGGTGTTTCCAACATCGCAGGGACGCTTCTTCGAGTACGAAGACAACAAGATGATCGCCGCCGTCGGCGACAAGCTCGACAGCGGCGAAATGCAGATCTACTGCGTTGACAGCGTGGACGACGAGAGCTGGTACAACAAGCGGCGCATCCGTACTGGCGGTTGCAGCGCCACATGCAGTACGAGCGCTACATCGTCAACGACGTCTTCCCGCTGATGTGGAACCGGAACTGGACGCCCTACACGGCGGTCACCGGATGCAGCTTCGGCGCCTACCACGCCGTCAACTTCGCCTTCCGGCATCCTGACATGGTGAACGCCTGCATCAGCATGGGCGGCGCGTTCGACATCAGGCAGTTTCTCGACGGGTGGTACAGCGAAGACGTGTACTTCAACAATCCGCCCGACTACCTGGCCAATTGCAACGACGGCTGGCGGTACAACCACATGCGCACGGTGCTGGCCACCGGCGAGTGGGACATGTGCTGGGAGCGCAATGAGCAGTTCGCCGCCCTGCTGCGGGCCAAGGGCATCCGGCACGAGATCCACGTCTGGGGCGACCACAGCAAGCACGATTGGCCGTGGTGGCGGCCCATGGCGAGGACGTATTTGTGAAGAGTCTCTTACTCTCTGGCTGTCAAGATTGCGGCCATGATGCGAGGATTGCGGCGTCCCGTGCAGGACGGCGATCACCCACAGCGGTTTTTCTTCCGGTGCGTAGACGATCAGAAATTCGCGCACGAGCGAGGAAGCGACGGGCCGTCGAGGTGAGGTCGGGCCGCGCGATGCCCGCGTGGGGAAAGCGGAACCACGCTTGCGAATAGCCGCCAAGATTTCTTCGATGACGCGGTCGGCTGCTGTCGACGCTGCCAGCGCTGAGATGACTCCCAGATCTCGTCGAGGTCGCGAGCGCTTGAGGGATGAAAGGCGAACCCGCTCATGACTGGATTACCGGGAGCGGCGGGCGGCAGCGCTCTTGTTGCGAAAGTGGGCTTCGATTTCTTCTCCGGAGACGGGACTTCGACTGCGCCGCTCTTCAGATCGTCGTAGCGGCGGTCGAGCATCTCACGCGTATGGACCAGTTCTCTCGAAGTAGCCGGCAGAGCGTCTTGCAGTAGCTCGTCGGCAGCGCGCCCGCTCTGCGCGGCGAGTTCATTGAGCTGCTTTTCAACGTCGGGCGCGAGATGTACTTCCATGGCCCTCATCGTAGGTCAATTGCCGACCGTGGCAAGCCGCACCGGCGGACTTGGCCATGGTCAAACCCGCCTCTATCCCCTAAAATAGTAATATCACCAAGCACGCCCGGCGCAGTTTCCTGGGGCATCTCACCGCGAAGTTGCAACCGAGGCAGTAGCATGAATCGCCCCGGCAGAGGAGAAGTTCGTGAAGAAAATCGGCGTCATTTTCGGAATGGAGACCACATTTCCGCCCGCCCTGGTCGACAAGATCAACTACATGAACGAGCCCGGCATCCAGGCCGAACTCGCGTCGGTGGGCGAAGTTCGCATGGCCGAGCCGTCGCCCTACCACGTCATCGTCGACCGTATTTCGCACGACATCCCGTTCTACCGCGCGTATCTGAAGAACGCCGTACTCTGCGGCGCGACCGTCATCAACAATCCGTTCTGGTGGAGCGCCGACGACAAGTTCTTCAACTTCGCCCTGGGCGACAAGCTGGGCGTCGCGATCCCGGCGACGGTGCTGCTGCCGCACAAGCAGCATCCGGTGGGCACCACCGACCGCTCGATGCGCAACCTGCAGTTCCCCATGCCGTGGGAGAGCATCTTCAGCTACGTCGGCTTTCCGGCGTTCCTGAAGCCGTTTGACGGCGGCGGCTGGAAGGACGTGTACAAGGTCAACAACCCGGAAGAGTTCTTCAAGGCGTACGACCAGAGCCGCGACCTCTGCATGACCCTGCAGCGCGGCGTGAAGTTCAAGGAATACTTCCGGTGCTACGTGGTGGGCCAGGAAAAAGTGCACATTATGCAGTACGACCCGTCGGCGCCGTTTCATGAGCGCTACGTCAAGAATGGCCCGGCGATCGACCCCAAGTTGCTGCAGCGAGTCGAGAAGGATGCCATCACGCTCTGCAAGGCGCTCGGCTACGACCTCAACACGGTCGAGTTCGCCTGCGAAGACGGCATTCCGTACGCCATCGACTTCATGAACCCGGCGCCGGACGCGGACATTAATTCCGTCGGCGAAGACAACTTCCACTGGATCGTGGACGCCGTGGCCGAGCTGGCCGTCCGCAAAGCCAAGGAACATACCGGCAAGGTCTCGGAATACCGGTGGAGCACATTTCTGGCGGGCCAACCTGCGTCCGCCAACAGCAACGACGTGAAAGTTCCCAAGAGCGCGACCAAGGGGTAATGCAATGAAGCGGCCCAGCCTCAGCATCGGAATCGAAGAGGAATACCAGACGATTGATCCGGAGACCCGCGATCTCCGCTCGCACATCCAGATGGAGATCCTGTCGAAGGCGAAGCTGAAGATCGCCGAAAAGGTGAAGGCTGAGATGCATCAGGCCGTGGTCGAGGTCGGCTCCAAGGTCTGCCGCGACATCAAGGAAGCCCGCGAAGACATGCTCAATCTGCGCCGCGAGATGATCAGCCTGGCCAATCAGAACGGCTTGCTGCTGGGCTCAGCCAGCACCCATCCGTTTGCCGACTGGAAGGTGCAGGAGATTTATCCCGACGAGCGCTACTACCGCGTCGTCGAAGACATGCAACTGGTGGCGCGCGCCAACCTCGTGTTCGGACTGCACGTCCACGTCGGCATTGAAGACCGCGATACCGCCATTCACATCATGAATTCGATGCGGTATTTTCTGCCGCACATCCTCGCGCTGTCCACAATTCACCGTTCTGGATGGGCATGGAGACAGGCTTCAAGTCGTACCGCAGCAAAGTGTTTGAGCGCTTCCCGCGCACCGGCATCCCCGACGTGTTCTCCAACTGGGCCGATTACGAGACGTTCGTCAACCTGCTGGTCAAGACCAACTGCATCGACAACGGCAAGAAAATCTGGTGGGACATCCGCCCGCATCCATTCTTCGAGACCATCGAGGTGCGCGTGTGCGACATCCCGATGCGGCTCGATGAGACGCTGGCGATTGCCGCGCTGATCCAGGCAACGGCGGCGATGCTGTAGAAGTTGCACGCCTCCAACAAGAGCTATCGCATTTACGGACGCGCGCTCATCAGCGAGAACAAGTTTCGCGCCTGCCGCTACGGTCTCGACGGCAAGCTCATCGACTTCGGCAAGCAGGAAGAAGTCCCGATCCGCAAGCTGATGCTGGAATATCTGGAACTGATTGACGACGTCGTCGATGAACTCGGTTCGCGCGACGAGATCAATTACATCCACGAAATGCTGAAGATGGGCAGCGGCGCCGACCGCCAGCTCAAGGTCTATCGCGAGACCGGCGACCTGAAGAAGGTCGTAGATTACATCGTGGAAGAGACGCGGGTTGGCGTGTTCGACTAGCTGCCGGCGCGCGACAGAATTACCGCCGGCTCTCCGGCGACAGACGAAAGGGAGTTAATTGATACCGACCTTGCTGACTGACCTGACCAACACGCCATTCGATCCCGAGCTTTCGCCGGGCGCTTACAACGCGGTGAACACCTGCCTGCGCATGCAGCCCAGCGAGAAGGTCACCGTCATCACCGACGTGGCCAACCGTGAAATCGCCGCCAGCATCGTGAAGGAGTTGGCCAGGGTCGGTTCGCCTTTCAAGTCATTCGTGCTGGAAGAACTGGCCGACCGCCCGCTGACCAGCCTGCCGCGCGAAATCGCCGACGACATGGAGACCAGCAACGTCAGCATCTTCGCCGTGCGCGTGCAGCAGAACGAGCTGAAGTCGCGCATGGAGATGACCGACATCGTCAATCGCCGTCGCATGCGCCATGCCCACATGGTCAACATCAGCCACGAGATCATGCTCGAAGGCATGCGCGCTGACTTCAACCGCGTCGATGCTCTCAGCAAGAAGGTCATCGACATCGTTACCAAAGCTAAGCAGATCACGGCCAAGAACCCAGCGGGGACCGATCTGGTGGCCGACCTGAACCCGAACTACAAGTGGATCAAGACCAGCGGCATCATCAGCCCTGACAAGTGGGGCAACCTCCCCGGCGGCGAAATCTTCACCACCCCCGGCGAAGTGAACGGAACGTACGTGGTGGACGGCGTGGTGGGCGATTACCTCTGCGAGAAATATCCCGACCTGAAGAACCAGCCCCTGACGATCCGAATGAAGGCCAACCGCATCACCGAGGTCTTCAGCGAAAACAAAGCCCTGGAGCAGGAGTTCTGGGCCTACACCCACACCGACGAGAACAGCGACCTGGTGGGCGAATTCGCCATCGGTACCAATATCGAGCTGCGGCGCATCTGCGGCAACATTTTGCAGGACGAGAAATTTCCCGGCCTGCACATTGCCTTCGGGAATCCCTACGGCCACCACACCGGCGCGAAGTGGTATTCCAGCACCCACATTGATGTGGTGGGTACGCAGTTCGACATCTGGGTAGACGGCCGGCAAATCATGGACAAGGGTCACTTTCTGATCGAGGCATAAGCATGGTTCCCGGGCTGCGCGAGGAGTTCAACCGCAACTTCACTCCGGAAAAGTACCAGAGTTTTCTGGACTCGCTCGCGCGCGCTTGCGGCACGCCCATTCAGTTTCGGGTGTCGGAGACGCCATGCTTCCTCCCCAAGGAATTGCTCGACCGCATGGCGCAGTACGGCCATGATCTGACGCAGCAGTTGCTGACCAACCCAAAGTATCTGCGCGTCTCCGACAAGACCGTGCCTCCTGAGTACAACGTCGCCAACGAATCTCCGCGGCCGATGTTCGTCTCGGTTGACTTCGGGTTGGTGCGCAACCACAAGGGCGGACTCGATCCCAAGCTGGTCGAGTTGCAGGCCTTCCCTACTCTGTACGGCTATCAGCCGCTCTCGGCGCAGCTTTACATCGACCATTACGGCCTGCCCAAAGACCTCGGCATCTACCTTGGCGGATTCAACCACGACTCCTACCGCCAGATGATGCGCGAGCTGATCGTCGGCGCCACGATCCCGAGAACGTCATCTTGATGGAGATCGATCCGCAGCACCAGAAGACCCTGCCCGACTTCCTGGTAACGCAGAAAGAACTCGGCATCGCGATCGTCGATGTGCTTTCGCTCAGGAAGCGCGGGAGCAAACTGTACTACGCGAAAGACGGGCGCGAGATCGAGGTGCAGCGCATCTACAACCGCATCCATCGTGGATGAGCTGGAGCAAAAAGGTATCACTCTGCCCTTCGACATTCGCGAACCCCTCGACGTCGAGTGGGCCGGGCATCCGAACTGGTATTTCCGCATCAGCAAGTTCTCGATTCCCTACCTCAACCACCCCTGCGTGCCGGATACGTGGTTCCTCGACGAGCATCCGAGCATTCCCGACGACAACGAGAACTACATCCTCAAGCCGCTCTATTCGTTCGCCGGTGCCGGCATCAAGTTCGCGCCCACCGAGGCCGACATCGACGCCATTCCCGCCGCCGAGCGCCACAACTACATCGTGCAGGAGCGGCTGCGCTTCGAGCCCGTCATCGCCACGCCCCACGGCATGACGCAGATGGAAACCCGCATCATGTACGTCTGGCCCGAGGGCGGCGAACTAACGCCGGTGCTGCCGCTCATCCGCATGGGCCGCGGCATGATGATGGGCGTGGACCACAACCGCGATCTGGAATGGGTGGGCGGGACGGCGGGGTTGTGGGTGTAAGGTCGACCGGACAGCACGGCGACTAGCGCCGCCTCAAGCCGCCCAGATGCCAGACGGGCAGCTCAGGATTGGGACGAGTGCCCTGAGGGAAGGCATGGAAGCCAGCCGCGTCCTCAAGCAAACGCAGGACGGCATCCTTCACTAATCGCTCGGGGACGGTCCCGGCTTGGGTGGCCTTTTGCGCAAGCTGCGCTTCCTGCTCGGGTGTGAAATGTACTTCCATCGCCTTCAGAGTACGGAAAAACCCTCTGTGTGGCAACGGCATTCACGGGGATGGGCGTCACGACTGCCGGAAAATCGTGATCCCTGATTGTTCGGCAGCTTTGCGCATGGCCGTGTCGAGAGTGGCAAGCGTCAATTTTTCCCGCCAAGCAAGATCGAGATACGCCGCATCGTATGCGGTCAGGCCATAACGCATCGCCGCCGCTGTTCCATCACGAACAACCGTCAAGGCGGAAGCTGCTTCTTCAACCTCAATCCTCAGATGTGACAGGGCTGCGAGAAACGCGCTCTCATCGGCGGATGTGATGCGCTTGCGCAGATAGGCAACGGCAAGGCCATTGGCAACCTCACGCCCCCAGAGTTCAGGAACCCGCAAGCCGTCCCGTTCAACAACGGCCAGAACAGCGTCGGCATAGGCGCTGCTTTCATCGGGCAAGGCCCATGCAAGGGCAACGGAAGCATCGACGATCAGGGGCATCTAGCGGCGGCCATAGCGGACGTAATCGCGCGTTGTCCAGCCTTCGGGGTCAGGTTTGACGCGGGCGCGTAAGGCACGCATCTCGGCAACCACGCTGCCGGGAGGGACGGGAGGCAAGTCAGCAGTTTCTTCCAGCAGATGCAGGACGGCATCCTTCACCAACTGCTCGGCGTCGGTGCCTGCGTTCGTGGCGATCTGCGCAAGCTGTGCTTGCTGCTCGGGAGTGAAGTGTACTTCCATCGGCTTCAGAGTACGAAAAAACCTCGGCTGTGGCAAGTTGCAGTGATTCGCCGAAGCCAGTTGCCATCGACAAACAAAGTAATTCACGGCGCAGTGACGGAATAGACTTACCCAAAAAACATGCGGCTGCGAATGTACCATGCAGCCGCATACAAGATCATAAGATAGCGGTGTTGTTAGTTCGCTACGGCCTTTTCTGTCTCGACCGCCGCTCCATCTAAGCTCTTCAGATACTCATTGATCGACTTCGCCGCCTTGCGTCCCGCTCCCATCGCGAGGATCACCGTCGCGCCACCGGTCACGATGTCGCCGCCGGCAAAGACGCCCGTTTTGGACGTCGCCAGCGTGTCGTCGTTGGCCGCAATGTAGCCGCGCTTGGTCACGGCCAATCCTGGAGTCGTTGACTGGATCAACGGATTCGCGGAAGTTCCAGCGGCAATGATGGCCACCGAGCAAGGCGTATCGAACTCCGAGCCCTTGATGGTCACCGGGCTGCGCCGACCGGAATCGTCAGGCTCGCCCAGTTCCATGCGCGTGCAGCGCACGGTCGTCAGGTTGCCCTTCTCGTCGCCGAGGAATTCGACCGGATTGACCAGCATCTCGAAGCGGATTCCCTCGTCCTTCGCGTGGTGCACTTCCTCTACACGGGCGGGCATCTCGGCTTCGGTACGGCGATAAAGGATGCTCGCCGACTTCGCCCCGAGCCGCAGCGCACTGCGCACCGCGTCCATCGCTGTGTTGCCACCGCCGATCACGACTACGTCGCGGTCCTTGCACGGATAAAGCGGCTCGTCGAACTCCGGGAAGCGATACGCCCGCATCAGGTTGACGCGGGTCAGGAATTCGTTTGCTGAGTAAATTCCGTTGAGATGCTCGCCCGGAACGCCGAGGAAACGCGGAAGGCCCGCTCCCGTCGCGACAAACGCCGCATCGAATCCTTCTTCCTGGAACAATTCGTCGATGGTGACCGTCTTGCCCACCACCACGTTCGTCTCAAACACCACGCCTTGCTGGCGCAGCGCTCCCACTTCATGCGCCACGATGTCCTTGGGCAGCCGAAATTCCGGGATGCCGTAAATCAGCACTCCACCCAACTCATGCAGCGCCTCGAACACGTGCACGTGGTGGCCCATCTGCACCAGGTCGCCCGCGCAAGCCAGTCCCGCCGGACCGCTGCCCACAATGGCTACCTTCCTGCCGCTCGGCATAGCCTGCTTGGGCAGTCCGAACTTGCCGCTCTCGCGCTCCCAGTCCGCGACAAAGCGCTCCAGGTAAGCGATGCCGACGGATTCGCCCTTCTTGCCCAGCACGCAGCCTGACTCGCACTGGTCTTCCACCGGACACACTCGCCCCGTAATTGCCGGCAGCGCATTGTCCTCGCGCACCTTCGACGCCGCGCCCATGTAGTCGCCTTTGACGATGAAGTCCATCACGGCGCGCACGTCCACCGACACCGGACACTTGTCCATGCAGCCCGGCTTGCCGCACTCGATGCAGCGCAGCGATTCCTGCCGCGCCAAGTCGGCGGTAAAGCCGACGTTCACTTCTTCGAAGTTGTGGGCGCGGATTTGCGCCAACTGCTCCGGCATCTTCTGACGCGGCAGCTTGATGCGCTCTTTGTTCGGCAGAGGATTGTTGCTCTTACTCATGGGCCACCCCCGCCGCCAATGCGGCGCACTCGTGTTTGTGGATGTTCTCTCGCTGCTTCGCCACTTCCAGCTCGGCATTGGCCTGCAATTGCTCGATACTCTGCTTTTCCTGCTCGCGATACATGTTGTTGCGTTGCACCAGCACGTCGAAATTCACCTGGCTGGCATCGAACTCGGGGCCATCGACGCAGGCGAACTGGCTGCTGTTGTTCACCAGCACGCGGCAGCCGCCGCACATGCCCGTTCCGTCCACCATGATCGAGTTCAAGCTCACCATGGTCTTGATCTTCTTTGGACTGGTGACATTCGCGCACGCGCGCATCATCGGCACCGGGCCCACGGCTAGCACGTAATCCACCAGGCCGGCGTCGACCAGTTCCTGCAACTTCTTCGTGACCAGACCCTTCTCACCGGCGGTACCGTCGTCGGTCAGAACGTACGTCTCATCGCTGACCTGGCGCACCTCATCCTCCAGCACCAGCAAGTCTTTGCTGCGCGCGCCCACGATGGAGATGACTTTATTCCCCGCTCGCTTCAACTCGCGCGCCGTCGGATACGCCATCGCCGTGCCCACGCTGCCACTGACCACAACCGTTGTACCGAACTTCTCGATCTCTGACGGCTTGCCCAGCGGCCCGACAATGTCGAGGATCGAGTCCCCGACCTCGAGCATGTTCAGCAGCATGGTAGTTTTGCCGATGCCCTGCACGACGATCGTGATGGTTCCGGCCTCCGGATTGGCGTCAGCCAGGGTCAGGGGTACGCGCTCACCTGTGTCGTCCAAACGAATGATGACGAACTGGCCGGGACGCTGTTTCTTGGCGATCCGCGGCGCCTTAATCTCGAAGAGTTTGATACCTCGCGCCACCTGGCGCGTTGCGACGATGGGAAACATGCACGATCCTCTACCATCGATTCTGGCTGGGGAGCGACCCAAAGGTCTGTGGCATACGTCACACCGCCCCGGTCACAGCGCACAATCGCCCAAAGCGTCGGAAGATACTGATCAAAAAGGACTTAGGAATCATCCTTCCGTAACGAGTCAATCCGGCTGGCGCCGTGTTAAGAACGGATATCACCGGATGGGGGAAGCACCAGTGAGATCTCCAAGTTCCGTTCGTAACGACGGTCCATCACTGACCGTCTCGCGTCAGGTTCGGCACGCGACAAGCGCGGCCTCGGCGCTACTCCTCGTAACCGTGCTGAATTTTTCGTGCGTGGCACAGCAGGCACCGGCTCCCAGCACTGCAGCCCAAGCGCAGCTTCCCGATGCGCCCTCCTCGACCGCGCCCCCACGGCACACATCTTTCAAACAGGGAGTGATCACCGCAGCCAAGACCATCGGCGAGGACGAATGGCACATGGTCAAGGCGCCCTTCGAGACACAAGCGTTGGGGTTCGACACCGGCACACCATTCCGAAATACCACGCTCTACTGGAACGCCGCCGTGCTCACCGGAACCGGCATCCTGATCGCTAATGATGAATCCGTGGCAGCCCAGGTCAATCCTGCCTGGCACCAGACGAGCACCAACGTCGCCAACGCCTGCACCTACGGGACTGCTGCGATTGCCGGCGGCATCTACGTAACCGGCCTCTTTACTCACGACCAGCACGCACAGCGCACCGGAGTGCTCGCCGCCGAAGCCGCCATCGACAGCTTTCTGCTCTACGGCTCAATGAAGCTGATCTTCAACCGCCAGCGGCCGTACCAGAGCGTAGACGGAAAGTTCTTCGCCGGCAACTTCAGCAGCGGATCATTCCCTTCGGGCCACGCGGCCTTCGCCTGGACCTTCGCCTCGGTGGTTGCCCACGAATACCCGAAATGGCCGGTAGAGTTGGCGATGTACGGCATGGCGACAGCCGTGTCGACCACCCGGGTTACTGGCGGCCAGCACTTCCCTTCCGACGTTTTTGTGGGTTCAACTCTAGGTTTTCTAGTTGGACGATACGTAGCCAACAAAGACAAACACGCCGACCATCCCGCGCACTCGGGCAATAAGGTCACGCGGCTGCCGAGCGCCATCCTCGAACACGTCAGCTTTCAGTAGCTGACCTTCTACACCACGAAATACTTCGCCGTCGGGTGATGCACGATGAGCGCCGAAGTGCTCTGCTCGGGATCCAGCAGATATCCGGTCGTCAGTTGCACGCCTATGGTCTCGTCAGGATGCAACAGCTCAAAGAACTTCGTCTGGTCTTCGAGGCTCGGGCACGCCGGATATCCCGGTGAATACCGCGACCCGCGATACTTCTGGTGGAACAAGTCGTTGATGCGCGGCGAGTCGTCGCCACCGAAGCCGAGTTCCTCGCGCACCCGCTTGTGCGAAATTTCCGCCAGCGCCTCGGCGGTCTCGACGCTCAGGCCGTGCAAGTACAGATACTTGGTGTACTCGCCGCCCTCAAACAGCTTCTGCGTTTCGTGCGACGCTCGCGCACCGATGGTCACGCAGGTCAGGGCGATCACGTCCATCTTGCCGCTGGCCTTCGATTGGAAGTAATCCGAAATGCTAAGGTGACGGCTGTCGGGCGCCGTTTGCCGTGGGAACGTGAACCGCAGCGTCTCTACGGGAACCGGGTCGCCCTGCGTCCAACCCTCGGGCAAGCTATATACGATGGTGTCGTTGCCTTCGCTCTGCGCCCCAAAGTAGCCGTACACGACCTTCGGCTCGAACCAGCCCGACGCGATAACTTCTTCTTCCAACTCTTTCAAAACCGGCCGGTACTTCGTCTCCACCAGCCGCGCATAGTCTTCCTGCGACGCCGTCTTAAGCTGCCACTGGTTCTTGAACAGCGCCGTCTCGTTGATGTACGGAAAGATTTCGTGCAAATCGAAGTCTTGCGGCTTCAGCACACGAATGCCCCAGAACGGCGGCTGCGGAATGCTGGGCGGCGCCGGGATCTCGATGCTCGGCTTCGTCGCCGGAGGAGCGTCCGTGCTCTCTGCGGTCTTCTTCACGAACTCCTTGATCGTCCGCCCTTCTTCGATGCAGGCGGCCCGCCCGCCGTCAGCCGAAGACAACCGCTCCATGAAGTGCAAGCCCGCGAACGCATCATCGGCGTAGAAAACTCCGTTGGTGTACTCGCGACGCAAATCGTCTTCCACGTACTTGCGCGTCAGCGCCGCGCCGCCGCAGATGACCGGAAACTCCAGCTTCTGGTGCTGCAGGTCCTGCACCACGTACTTCATCTCCAGCGTGGACTTCACCAGCAGCCCGCTCAACCCGATCGCATCCGCCTTGTGCTCCTGCGCAGCGTTGATGATCGCGTCCGACGGCTGCTTGATGCCCAGGTTCACCACCTTGAAGCCGTTGTTGGTGAGAATGATGTCCACCAGGTTTTTCCCGATGTCGTGGACGTCGCCCTTCACCGTGGCCAGTACGATAGTTCCCTTCTGGCTGCCCTCTTTCTTCTCCATCTTCGGCTCGAGATACGCCACGGCCGCCTTCATCACGCCGGCCGAGTCGAGCACCGATGGCAACTGCATCTTGCGCGCACCAAACAGCTCGCCCACGGTCTTCATGCCGTCCAACAAGATGTTGTTGATGACGTCGAGCGGCGAATAATCAACCAGCGCCTCTTCCAGTACCTGATCGAGAGACTTCTTGTCAGAAATTCCAATCGACTTCTCGCCATTGATGATCGCCCACTTCAGCTTGTCTTCAACCGACAAGGTATCCACGTGCGCCGTGGTGGTCTCGTCCTTGCCCTTCGATCCCTCGAAGCTCTTCATGTAGACCTGAAGCGGATCGCCGTTCGAGCGGTCGCTGTAAATCAGCTTGCGCGCCAGGTCCACCTCAGCTTCGGGAATCTTATACAGCGGATAAATCTTGCTGTAGTTCACGATGGCCATGTCGAGGCCGTTGTTCACCGCCTCGTGCAGGAACACGCTATTCAGCACGCGCCGAGCGTAGGCGTTCAGGCCGAACGAAATGTTGCTCACCCCCAGCACCGTCTTCGCCAGCGGCAACTCGGTCTTGATGGCCTTCACTGCCTTCAGCGTCTCGATGCCTGCATTGCGATAGTCTTCCTGGCCCGTTGAAATCGGTAGCGTCAGCGCATCAAAAATCAAATCCACCGGGCGAATGCCGTACTTGTTCACCGCCAGGTCATAGATACGCTTCGCGATGGCCAGCTTCTTCTCCGCCGTCAGCGCCATGCCGTCTTCGTCGATGGTCAGCGCAATCACTGCCGCGCCATAGCGCTTGGCCATCGGCAGCACTTTCGACGTACGCTTCTCGCCGTCTTCTAGGTTGATCGAGTTGATGATCGCCTTGCCCGGAATGCGCTTCAGCGCCTCTTCCACTACGTCGGCCTCAGTGGAGTCGACCAGGATCGGCGCGGGTACGCGCGTCGCAATCTTCTCCAGGATCGCGCTGATGTATCCCTTCTCGTCCTCACCCACGATGGCGCAACACAAGTCGAGCATGTGCGAGCCTTCGTTCACCAACTTCTTGGCCAGCGTCAGAATGCCATCGTAGTCCTGCGCGCGCACCATGTTCTTGAAGTGCTCCACCCGCGTGGTGGTGTTCATCTCTTCCGCGATGACCAGAGGCTTGGGATCGAGGTCGAGCGGAACCATCGAGTACGCACTCGCCGCTGCGCCAATCATTGTGATCTCGCGCTTCAAGGGCGTGAGGTTCGCGCACGTATCCACCACGGCCTTCAGGTGCTCAGGCCTCGTACCGCAGCAGCCACCCACCACGTTGACACCGTATTCGGTGATGAACTGCTTGTGGTAGTCCGCCAGTTCCTGTGGTCCCAGCCTGTAGTGAGCATGACCGCCAACATTCTCAGGCAGACCAGCATTCGGCAGCACGGAAATCAGTTTCGGCGAATTCAGCCCCAGGTAGCGGACCGCGTCATTCATCTCCTTCGGCCCGGTGGCGCAGTTCATGCCGAGCACGGCCACGTCGAACATTTCCAGCGTGGTCAGCGCTGCACCGATTTCCGTTCCCAGCAGCATGGTGCCGCCGACATCAATCGTCACTTGCACTTGCACAGGAACGTTCTTGCCCGACTTCTTCAGCGCGTCGAAAATACCCACCAGCCCGGCCTTGGCTTGCAGAATGTCCTGGCAAGTTTCCAGCAGCAGCACGTCCACGCCGCCTTCAATCAGCCCCAGCGCCTGCTCGGTGTAACCCGCAGCCATCTCATCGAGCGTGATGTGCCCGAGCGAAGGCAGCTTGCGGGTCGGCCCCATCGATCCGGCAACGAACCGCTTGCGTCCCTTCGATGAAAAATCGTCAGCCACTCCGCGTGCCAGTTTCGCCGCCGCGGCATTGAGCGACCGCACCTGATCCAGCATGTCGTACTCGACCATGTCCATCGGGCTGGAGTTGAACGTGTTGGTCTCCACCACGTCGCAGCCAACCTCGTAAAACGCCGCATGGATGTCGGCGATGATATCGGGCCGCGTCAGCACCAGAATGTCGTTGTAGCCTTCCTTGCCCTGAAAATCGTCCAGACTGGGGTTGCGGAGCTGAATGTTGGTTCCCATCGCTCCGTCGAAGATAACTACGCGCTCTTGTACTGCCTTTAGGTAATCGCTCATGTCTCGTTCGTTCTGCGTTTCACCGCAAACTTCTCAGGCTCCATCCTTCGTCTCGCAACGCAACTCTGTGTCGCGACGAATACGTGTCGCGGCAACACTTCACATTCGCTGAAAAACTCGTCCTTGCGCCATATTGCGTCAGGGCACGACTTCAGAGGCTGCTGAAAAAAGACTCAACGGAGTAAACTCGGCGTTCGGTGCAACGACGATTCAACAACTTACGAGCCTAATTTTGACTCGAAACGCCAAAATTACGACTCTGGTTCTTTTTTCAGCAGCCTTTTCAGTCGTGCCGAGAAGCCCTCTACTTTTGTCATTCCCGGCGCGGACTTCAGTCCGCGCCCGATGGGAGCACCCGGCTTTAGCCGAGTCAACGACGCCCCCCATCAACCAGGGCTTTGGCCCCGGCCCGATACAAACCAGCCCCTTCAGTATCGCAGCTTCCCCTTAACTCCCAAACCTGCGACCATCCAACTGCTCCTCTGCGCTCTGTTCGGCCAATCTTGTCACTTGAACCGCAAAATCAAAAAGGCCGCGATATTCGCGGCCTTCCGGCGAAATCTCGCGCTTCCTTTACGTCCCCGGCGGAACATCCGCTCCCGAGCTGAATTGTGCGGGCTTGGGCATCAAACGGCCTGCGCCCTCGATGTTATAGATCGCGTTCGCGCCCATATGCGCCGGAGTGCCCGACAGCAACTGCTCTTTGCGATACACCAGGTTGCTGGCATTGAAGCTGGCTAGTTCGAAGCCGTGACCGTGCGTGATCGCATCAGTCGGGCAAGCCTCGACGCAGTATCCGCAAAAGATGCACCGGTTGTAATCGATGTTGTAAACCTTGGCGTAACGCTCGGCGCCGCTAATGCGAGTCTCTGCCGTGTTGTCACCCGCCTCGATGTAGATACAATTCGATGGGCACGCCGCCGCGCACAGGAAGCAGGCCACGCACTTTTCCAGCCCGTTCTCGTCGCGCTGCAACACGTGCATGCCGCGGAACCGCTCCTGGAACATGGCTCCACGGTTTGGCCCCGGCCCATCGGGATAGTTCTCCACCTCGGTCGGCTTGAACATCTCCCCGAAGGTGATGCTCATCCCCTTGGCGATGGCGGCGATGTTTTTGACGATGCTCATACGCTTAAACAGTATAACGGCAACTCCTGCCCGGTGGCACCACCCGCCTCCAGACGGCGAAAAAGAATGTGAACCGAGGTCAGAGCGCACCCGACTCGCGTGTATAGTGTGGTGAACCCCGCTGTAAAGGAAAGGAACGACAAGGCCCCAATGGCGACCTCTACCGGATCGACCCCACCGCCACTACCACCCCTGGGCGCTCTCAGTGCCCGCTTTGAATCCAACGGCAATCCTGCCTCCATCGGCCATGACTCAACCGGAGGCTGGAGCTACGGCACTTACCAGATTGCTACCTTGACCGGTACCTTCAGCGACTTCATGAAGTTTCTGCGGGCCCAGTACCCCGACTTGGCACAGCCTTTGGATGCTGCCGGCGGCCCAACTGCCGCCACCAGTGGGGCCCAGCAATTTCAGGCTGCGTGGAAAAGCGAGGCTCAACAGAACCCGTCAATTTTCCAGCAGGCCCAGCATGACTACATCAAGACGACGCACTACGATGTGCAGGTAGCAAAGCTTCAGGCGAATTTTGGTCTCGATGTAAATCAGCGATCGCGTGCGCTTCAGAACGTGGTTTGGTCGATGGCGGTACAGATGGGAAACACCACCCAGACGATTTTCAGAAATGCGTTACAGAATGTCTCCTCCGTTGACACCGTGGACGACGCCCAGTTAATTCCGTTGCTCTACGCCGAACGGGAGAAGGTAAACATTTACTTTGCGCACTCGACACCGGCCGTCCAGGCGGCGGTGTTAAAGCGGTTCCAGCAGGAACAAAACGATGCACTACAGATGTTGCAGGCCGAGGACGCAAGTGGCGGCAATTAGGGATGACGTTCGTCGTGCCGCGCGCTGCGAATTCCGCCTGCGGCGGCTCTGCGCGTCGCCCCTCGCTTTGCTGTTACTGCTGCTGACGGCTTCCGAATCCTATGCGCAAAGCAAGCTGGCCGGGAAATATGCGAAGGCCGGAGGGAACTCCTTGACTGTGTCGTCCGTAAAGCAAGGGGAGGTGCAGATCTCGATGTTCGGCAGCTATCGCGAGAACACCTGCACCATCGAAACGGATGCGCTGCGGCTCTCCGATGGCGTTGCAACCTACGAACCTTCTGACGATAGGGACTGTACGGTTCGGGTCACGTTTCGAAAGAACTCGGCCACCGTCGAGCAAAAGGGAATTTGTGGTTGCGGATTAAATGTGAATCTCAGCGGCGAATACAAACGGTCACCAAACTCAAAGCCTCCGAAAACCGCTGCGAATCCAAACTAATCCCGGCCAGTTTCTCCAGGTTCGCGCCCCGCTTTTCAGCGCTAATCCGGGAATCGCCCGCCGTACCATATTCATTTTTGGTATCGAATACGGTACATTTAGCATCGTGAAAACCGTACGCAAGATCACGGTCGAGGTGCCGGCCGAGCTACTCGAAAGGGCACAACTCGCTGGCGGAACGGGCATCACCCAGACCGTCCGCACGGGTTTGCAGCTGGTTGCCGCATCGCAGACCTACGCTCGCCTGCGACAGCTCCGAGGCAAGGTCCGGTTCGCTCGTACCTTGGCCGAACTGAAAGCGGACCGTTGATCGCTGCCGCGGATGGCCCACTTTTGCCTGACGTTGGCAAATGTGGAAACTCCGAGAATCCTCTTGAGCACGTGCCAAGAAGACTCAGGATTGCGGCGCGAAAATCGAATCTTTGAGGAGCGACACGCAGACTGTCGCGATCCTATAATTGCCAGAGGAAGTCAATTACGGGCCACCCGCGTTCTGTGCGCTGAACGCTTTCGCGCAGGACCCACAAACAAACTGTGAATGCTTTTAACGGCCTTCGAGGTTTTTCAACCGGTCAGCAAGCGACTCAACTTCCGCGTCGAGCGCCCGGAGCGCTGCCGCGTGACTCCGCTGCCGCATTTCGACAGGCGAAGCCCATTTGTGAAACTCAGTCAACAGAGACGTCTCGATCTTCTCAAGTTGCTGCTTGATCCACTGTTTGTCTTCGTCCGTCAGCATGGTCTTAATTATAGGACACGAGGCGTCTTGCGGTTGTTACTAGTTGCTAGCTGCTAACTGCTAGTTGCTAGCCCCGCCGCTCCTTCATCAACTGCAAGTGCCACTGCGCATGCCCCGCAATGATGTACGCCAGCGCCCGCACCGACACTGGATTGCCGTTGGCCTTGCCCGTCCGTACTTCGTCCGTCGGGCGAGATCGAGCCCACCAGCGCGATCGTTGCGCCGCGAAGATTCTTGAACTCCACCATCAAGATCGTGGCGCACGCGGCTGTTGAAGTCCCCGGCGGCGACGTAGTCGTCCTGCTCGAAGCCGTGCAACTCTTTCTGGTCGCCGCGCGCAAAGCGCATCATGCGATACGACATCACCCGCTCGGTGTCGCACAAGTGCCCCAGCACTTGCTTCACGCTCCACTTGCCTTCGAGCCTGTGGCTTGCTGGCTTCGTCTTCCGGGACGGTCTGCATGAAAGCCACCACCTCATCCCACTGCTTCAGCAGAAATTCCTCGATCGGCCCGTCGGGGACAAGTGAAATATAGTTGGCATAAAAATTGGCGTACTCGTTTCGTTCAGGTCGGGAAAGCATACGGGGGTCTCCCTTTCAATTTAGATTTTGTCGGCACACCAGCGCGGCTCTTCGCGCCGAAAATCCCTGAGCAAAATCGGCCCTGCGCAATTCATTGAAAATAATAGTCCGGAAATAGTACAAAACATTATAATGATTGTTATAACCAACCCAATTCCAACCCAGTGAATCCCTTCACCACAGCGGGTCGCCTCACTCTAGCCCGAATTCTTTCCACCGCTCCGTCACCCGCCGCTTGGTCTCGGCGTCCATCGTAATCTCATCCGGCCACGGACGGGTGAAGCCCTCGCTCGGCCATTTGCGCGTGGCGTCCACGCCCATCTTCGAGCCGTAATCCGGCAGTCGCGAGGCATGATCCAGCGAGTCCACCGGCCCCAACGTGAACTGGATATCGCGCTCAGGGTCTATATTATTCAACACTTTAAGCGTCACCTCGCCGATGTCCTGCACGTTCACGTCTTCATCCACCACCAGGATGCACTTGGTTGACATCGCCTGCCCCATTCCCCAAATGGCACTCATCACCTTGCGCGCCTGCCCCGGGTACGACTTTTTGATGGAGACGATCATCAGGTTGTGAAACACGCCCTCCACCGGCAGGTTCACGTCGACAATCTCGGGGACCGTTAACTTCATCAGCGGCAAGAAGATACGCTCCACCGCCTTGCCCATCCAGGCATCTTCCATGGGTGGCTTCCCCACGATCGTGGTCGAGTAAATCAGGTCTTTTCTGTGAGTTACACAGGTGACATGAAAAACCGGGTAGAGGTCTTCCATGGTGTAAAAGCCGGTGTGGTCGCCGAACGGCCCTTCCATTTTCAGCTCGTCCAGTTCCACGTAGCCTTCCAGCACAATCTCGGAAGTTGCTGGAACTTCAAGGTTTACCGTTTCACACTTCACCAGCTCGACCGGCTTCTGCCGCAGAAAGCCCGCGATGATGAACTCTTCGACCTCCGGCGGCGCCGGCACGATGGACGAAAACATCATCGCCGGATCCGTTCCAATCGCAACCGCAACTTCCATCCTTCCAGACACTTGCCCGCCCTCGGCAACGCGCGCGCCTCCACCAGACTGCGACATCAAATTCAGCGCCGCAGCCAAGCCCTCACGCGAGCCCTCAGCAACCTTGCGGCGCATCTGCTCGCGATAGTGCTCAGCTCCATGCTTCTGCCGCTGCCAGTGCATGCCAGTGCTTTTAGAATCATACACATGCATCCGATATGTGCCCACGTTTCGCTTGCCGGTTTTAGGATCGCGAGTAATCACCGACGGCAGCGTAATGAAGCGCCCGCCGTCTTTCGGCCAGCATTTGAGGATCGGAAAATCCAGCAGCGAGAAATCGCCCTTTAAAATCACTTCCTTACACGGTCCGGTCGTGACTTCCTTGGGAAAGAACTTGCCCATCTCGGCAAGCATGGGCAGCATCTTGATCTTGTCGAGCAACCCCTGCGGCGACTTCACTTCCATAAACATCTTGATCCGCGCCGCGATCTCGTCGAGCGAATCGACTTCAAGCGCCAGCTTCATCCGCCGTTCGGATCCGAACTGGTTGATCAGGACCTTCGCCCCCGGATGCCCCTTGATGTTCTCAAACAGCAGCGCCGGCCCGCCTGCGCCGAACTTGCCGCGCGCCGGCCATTTCGAGACGCGATCGGTAATTTCCGTGATTTCCAGGATTGGATCGGCTTCTGCCTTGATTCGTTTCAGCTCTCCGGCTTTGTCGAGCGCGGAGATCCATTCCCTCAGGTCGCTATACGCCAACGGCTAGCCTCGTCTCAGTGCAGTTTGGGCAACTCACGATTATAGAGGGAGAAACAACCTCCACCACGGAAGGCACGGAACTCACAGAAGAGAATTCAGGGGCTAGCGCAGCCAGTTCTCATGCGGCAGGCCAAGAATGCGGCCGAACTCGCGCTCATTGTCGCTGACGATGGTGTATCCGAGAGCGAGGGCGTGCGCGGCGATCAGGAGGTCATTGCTGCCTATGGGTCGGCCAGCCTTCTCCAGCCGTGCGCGAAGCGAGCCATAAGCTGCGTCAGCAGGCAACTCAAAAGGCAGGACCTCAAGCGCACCTAGCACGACTTCGAGCTGGGCTGTCAGCCGCTGCGACTGTCTTTTGGCAGCACCGTACCTAAGTTCGGAAGAGACGATGATGCTGGTGCAAACTCGCGATTCTCCGACCTTGCGGATTTTCTGCGCCACGAGTCCCTGCGGATTGCGTACGAGATCGGACACGATGTTGGTGTCGAGCAGGTAGCGCATCACAGATCGACTGGGCCAGGCAGCGGGTCAGCGATTGTCGGAAAGTCCTCGGTGATCGGCCTAAGGCCTGCGAGAACGGAAAGCAGAGATTTTGGGACCTTGGGCTCAAGAATGAGCCGGTCGCCCTCCTTGCGCATGACTGCCTCGTCGCCGGGAAGCTCGAACTCCCGCGGAATTCGTACAGCCTGGTTGCGGCCGTTCTTGAACAGTTTGACGTGGCGGTCGTGACCTACGACGCTCTTCGGCATAGGTCAAGCATATGCCTACGTGATCGAAGGCGTCAATCGAAACCACCCTCTCTCACAGGCGAGCCCTCCTCTCAGGGCAAGAAACACGGGAGAGATGCCGCTAGCGCTTCTTCTTGGCTGCTTTCTTGGCGACTGGCTTCTTGGCTGCGGGCTTCTTCGCGGCGGCCTTCTTCGCCGGCGCCTTGGAGTTCGGCGTAGCAGGTTTCTTGGCCGGTGCTGGCTTCTTCTTCTCGGAGACAGCCCTTTTCGGCGGCGGAACGACCTTGGCAGCTTCCTTCGCAGCGGGTGCCTTCTTCGTTTCGGCCACAGGCTTAGCCGAAGCGCCCCCTTTAGCTGGCGCAGCAACTGTCGTCGCTACCGGCGCCGCAGCCGGAGGCTCTGCAGCTGCTCCCTTAGGCTTCCTGCCTCGCTTCGGCGGTGCCGATCCCGTCGCCTCAGGTGCGGCAGCGGGCGCAACTTCTGCCGCAGCCGCAGCCTTCCCTCTTCCCCGCTTCGGAGCCGGTGGCGGTGGCGGCGGTGGCGGCTCGTACGGCTTCAGGAAGTTCACGATTTCGTTGTGCGAACGCAGCTTGCCGTCCAATAGCAACAGGAAAGCCTCGTCCAGAATCTTTTGGTAATCGGGGAGCTGGGAGGTGATCCGCATCTCCGTCATCTCGACATAAGGCAGCTTCTCGCGCACTTGCCGCCACTTGGTCATGAAGTTCTTGATCTTCTGGTCAACCGCCGATTGCCGCGTCGTCAAGCTCAGAAACAGAATGCGCTCCGGCTCCGCAGCACTGAGGAGCTTCCACGCCCCAGAATTGGTGGCCGCCTCTTTGCTATTAAGCTTTTTCGCCAGTTCCTGCGCGTCGTGCTCCAGGTGCTTCCACTTATTCGACGAAGTCGCGGCGTGGAATCATCCGCTGGATTTCGGACGCATCCTTGTCGCTCAGCTTCTTCGTCAGGAGATACAGCGCGATCGGCCCCGTCTCAACCGAATAGCCCAGGTCATTCAGCGTTTGCCGCAGCTTGATGGCTTGTCCCAAGTCGCTGGCCTCGGCCTTGGCCACGCTGAGGTGCGGATGCAACACCTTGAGCCAGCCTTCTTTTTCGAGCGCCCGCATGATGGTGATGGGATCTTCTTCGTGGGCCACCTGCTCCAGCTCGGCCCCAACCGAGCGCTTGCCGACAAACTCGATGTAGTTGTTTTCCTTGGCGGCATCGTAACGGGCCTGGGTCCGCTCTTCCAGTGGCCAGTGGAAGCGGGCGCTCAGCCGGGTGGCTCGCACCAGCCGGATGGGATCTTCCAGAAACGCGTAATTGTGCAACACGCGCAGGACTTTCGCCTCGATATCCGCGATGCCGTTAAACGGATCGAGCAACAGCCCCCGCGATCCCTCATTGAGCGACAGGGCCATGGCGTTGACCGTGAAGTCACGCCGCCGCAGGTCTTCGTTGATGGTGGCGGCCGTAATGGTCGGAGGCTTCCCGGGCTTATCGTAAGCTTCTGAGCGGGTTAGGTTTAGCTCAGCTCGCACGTTACCCGGCAGCAACAAGTACAAGCTGCGCAGGTCCTCGTCGACGCCCTCGACCGAGATGCCGGCTTTCTCCAGCTCTTTCTGCAACTTGAGCGGATTACCCTGGACGGAAAGGTCGATATCGCGGATGGGGAAACCGGTAATCAGGTCACGGATGGTTCCGCCGGTGAGGTAGAGGTTCAGCCCCGCGTGCCGGGCTATGTCTTGGACCAAATTCACACCGCGCTGTTGGTCCGGTGTGAGCCGGGTTTCCATGCTATAGATGTAGTCTGCCATCTAAGTGTATGACTCTAAGCGTGTTAGCCGAACATGATTCGGGGTCGCACGGGGATGCGCTGCGGCTACACTACCTCTTTCACCCGGCCGCCAGCACTGTAAAAACCGGAATCGAAGCCGTCAAGGCCTGTGCAACTTACTCTCTGGCCTATACTTACAGCACTCTGCACCGGGTTCGCTGCAAGCTGACAATAACACAACGTTGACGATTTGGCTACAAACTACGTTACTTAGGGCACTTTTTCCGTCAAAAGTGCGACAATCGGAGCTTGGGCAGCCAGCTTCGCCCAATCTTTACGCATGGGCACCACGCACAAAAAGGTAATCGTCCGCAAGATGGACCGTGACACGGTCAACGGATACGTGTCGGCGTCCTTCATCGCCGACGGCAAGGTCGAGATTCTGAATACTGCGGGCAACGTCGTCTCCATCGAACTGCGTGAAGTCAAAGGGATTTACTTTGTTCGCGAGTTCGGCGACTCCGAGTCGTTGACCCGCAAGACCTTCACCTCGCGGCCGCGGACCGAGGGCCTGTGGGTGCGACTGCGCTTCCGCGACAACGAAATCATCGAGGGCATGATGCCCAACGACCTGGTCCAGGATGGCGGCGACGGGTTCTCCATCATCCCGCCCGATACACCAGTCCAATACCCAGCGGATCTTCGTGCCGCGCAGCGCCCTGGCGGAAATGACGGTGCTGTCGGTCATTGGCGAGAGGAAATCGCAGCGTCGCGGACGCCATCCCGACGACACCCGCCAAGTACCGATGTTTACATGATCGTGAGCCTGACTACTACCTTGCGGCACTACCGCTCAATGTTGAAAGTCGCAGCCATCGTATGAAACTTGGCGAAATCGCAACCGCCCTGAACGCCACGCTCGATAATGGCGATCCCGCAACTGAAATCACCGGCGTAGCGGGCATCGAAGAGGCGGCCGCCGGACAAATTACCTTCGTGGCCAACCCGAAGTACGCTGCCGCCGCCAAATCTACTACCGCCGCCGCCATCATCGTGGCCGACGACTTCCCTGCCGTGGCGACACCGCTCCTGCGCAGCAAGAACCCGTACCTCAGCTTCGCCCGCGCCATCGACCTGTTCTACCGGGCGCCGCAATACGCTCCCGGAATTCATCCCGACGGCGGTCATTGCATCCACCGCGAAAATCGGGGCCAATGCTCACGTCGGGGCCTACGTTGTAATTGACGATGGCGTTGCGATAGGCGACAACGCCGTGCTGCTGCCGCACGTCGTCATCTATCGCGGGGCGCGAATTGGCGACAACTTTTTCGCCCACGCGCATGCCATCGTGCGCGAGAGGCTGCCAACTCGGCGACAATGTCGTGCTGCAGAATGGTGCCATCGTCGGGTCCGACGGCTTCGGCTTCGCGCGCGACGGCGACCACTGGGAGAAGATCACGCAGTCTGGCCCGGCGATTCTGGAGAGCGACGTGGAAGTGCAGGCCAACGCCTGCATCGACCGCGCCAGCGTCGGTGAAACCCGCATCGCGCGCGGCGTAAAGATCGACAACCTCACGCAGGTAGGCCACGGCTCCGTCGTGGGCGAGCACACCCTGCTTTGCGCGCAGGTGGGACTGGCAGGATCGACCGTGGTCGGCAAGAACGTCGTCATCGCCGGACAGGCCGGAGTTGCGGGCCATTGCAATGTGGGCGACGGCGTCGTCATCACCGCCCAGAGCGGCACCCACGGAGACATTCCCGCCGGCAGCATGGTGAGCGGCTCGCCGGCATTCGACCATCGCCAGTGGCTGAGGGCGGTCAATGCGTTCATGAAGCTCCCGGAGCTCGCGAAGGCGGTGCGTGGACTGTCGCACCAGAAGGCCCCAGAGAAAGAGAAGTAGCGCCGCAGCCGTTTCGGGGCCGCGGCACTTGCACACCGGTTAACCGGACACCTTACTTCGTCGTACATTGAACTCTTGGCGAACCTACCCACATCCAAGTCACGGCCCGAACGATCGGCACTGGAACAGCGCTATTCACAGCAGCGCAAGGACGGACTGTTTACGCTGGCGCTCGGCGGAGTCTCGATCGCCGCATTGCTCTGGTACTACGCGCACCAGCAGCTCCTGCTGTACGGAGACGCGGTCGCGCACATCAACATCGCGCGCCGAGTGCTCGACAACCGCTCGTGGCTGTCGTCGTTCTTCCAGCTGGGCACCGTCTGGTTGCCGCTGCCGCACATCCTGATGCTTCCCTTCGTGTGGAACAAGGCGCTGTGGGTGAGCGGTGTCGCCGGCTCCATCGCAAGCATGGTGGCCTACGTGGCCGGCTCGCTGGGGATTTTCCGGCTGGTCAGCAGCCGCGCCCCGCAGGCAGCGGCGTATCTTGCGGCGGCGGTTTACGCTCTCAATCCCAACCTGCTTTACATGCAGACCACGGCGATGAACGAGCCGCTATATTTGGCGTTCTTTATCTGGGCCATCGTCTATTTCGACGAATGGCTGCGCGGGCTCTCCATCGAAGCAGCGCCTGATCGTTCTGCCGGAGCGCGCGCTGGAAGGATGCGGAATCGCCCTCGCCGGCGGCGCGGCAACCCGCTACGACGGATGGTTCTTCGGCGCCATCATGGGCGTATTGGTGGTGTGGACTTTTATGCGGTGGTGCCGCTCCACGCCTGACGCACAACGACGCCGTCGCATGGCAAAGTCGCTGGCCGAGTTCCTGTTGCTCAACGCTCTGGTCCCGGTGTTCTGGCTGGCGTACAACCACCGCGTCTCTGGCCGCGCCATGGACTGGGCCAACGGCCCCTACTCGGCCAAGGCCATCGCCGAGCGCACTACCGCACGTGGAGCGCCGCCGTATCCCGGAAAGGACCACGTCATCACCGCGGGCTTGTACTTTCTGAAGGCCGCGAAACTTAACGTTGGCCCCGAACAGTGGGGCAATGTGCTGCTGCTGCTCGCCGTCGCGGGAAGTGCCATTGCCATCTGGCGGTGGCGTGAGTATCGCACTTGGATGTTGCTATGGGTCCCACTGGTCTTCTATTCGCTGTCGATCGCCTACGGCAGCGTGCCCATCTTCATCCCCGCGTGGTGGCCGTTCTCGTACTACAACGTGCGCTATGGACTGGAATTGCTGCCGGTGTTCGCCGTCTTCCCCGTGCTGCTGAGCGTGTTTCTGGCAGAGCGGATCAAGCGCCCCGCGCGCAAGTTGCTCGCCGCGAGCGCGCTGGCGCTGGTGGTCGCGGGCAGCTATCTTGCGATTTATGCCGGCGTTCCCATTACGCTGAAAGAAGCGCAAGTCAACTCCCGCACGCGTATCGTTCTCGAAAATGCCTTGGCGCGCTATCTCGCGAGCCTGCCGCCCTCGACAAAGTTGCTGATGTACGAAGGCGAGCATGTCGGGGCGTTGCAGCAGGCAGGAATTCCGCTGCGCAACGTGATCAGCGAGGTCAGCCACCCCGATTGGGAGTGGGCGTTGCTCGACCCGGCCGGCAAAGCTGACATCATCGTGGCCTTCCAGGGCGACCCGGTTTGGATGGCCGCAAAGGAGCACCGCAGCGAACTCACGGAAATGGTCACGATTACGGTGCCGGAGCAAGCCAGGGTCGCGATCTTCCGCAGCAACCGCCGGGGTGCCCCGCAACCTCAACCGCAGAGCCACTAGCGCCCTCGCCGCTTTGCTACACTCGTCTTTCTTATGGCCTCGATTCCGTTCGTAAAAGCCACCGCCTGCGGCAACGACTTCCTGATCGTCGGGATTGAGCACGCGCCTGACGATATCGCCGGGTTCACCCGCCGCATCTGTGACCGGCACAACGGAGTCGGTGCCGACGGCGTGGAGTGGGTGCTGCCCGCGACTGACGCCGACCTCGCCATACGGCTGGTCAACGCCGACGGCTCCGCAGCAGAAATTTCTGGCAACGGAACGCGCTGCGTGGCGGCGTGGTTTTGCTCCGAGCACGAACGCGACTCGGCCATAATTCGCACGGATGCCGGACTCAAGCGTTGCGATCTGATAGCTCGCGTGGGCCAGACGTTTGAGTTCCGCACCGCGATGGGCCGGCCCGAGGTCGGTGCCGAAACGCGAGTCAGGCTGAGCGATCGTGTGCTCGATGGCATTTCGGTTTCCATGGGCAATCCCCACTACGTCATTTTCGTCCCTGAATTCGAACCCGGCTGGCAGAAGTGGACCGGCGAGGTATCCGTGCATCCCGATTTTTCGCACGGCACTAACGTCGAGCTGGTGCGCGTTGTCAACGAGCGCGAAATCGAGGTCCGTTTCTGCGAGCGCGGCGTGGGAGAAACCCAGTCGTCCGGAACAGGCTCCTCGGCCGCGGCGGCTGCCGCGATCCATGCCGGCCGCGCGAAGTCGCCAGTGCAGGTCCTCGCCCCCGGAGGCACGCAGACCGTCGAGTGGCAGGGAGATCTCGTGCTCTACGGGCCTGCAACGATACTCTGTCGCGGCGATTTTTTCGTTTAAGATAGGGCTTCTCGATGGCGAAATTCGCACAACCAGAGCGCGTGCGTCCGGCTGCGCTGCGACCCGGTGACACGGTCGGGATCATCGCTCCCGCGGGCGTGATTGACCCCGATGCGCTCGAGGCCGGCTGCGCCTGGCTGGAGCAAAAAGGGCTCAATCCGTTTTTCCTGCCCTCGATCCTTGATCGCGACTTGTACTTCGCTGGCAGTGCGACACGACGGCTCGATGAATTCCACGAAATGTTTGCGCGACCTGAGCTCAAAGCCATCTTCTGCGCGCGCGGCGGATACGGCTGCAACTACCTGCTGCCCCACATCGACCTCGCCCTGGTGCGCTCCAATCCCAAGATTTTCTGCGGCTGCAGCGATGTGACCACACTGCTCACCTTCCTGTGCGATGCCGCCGGCATCGTGACGTTTCATGCGCCGATGCTCAATATCGACGTTCGACCGGACGGCGTGGACGAAGCCTCGTGGGCCGCTGCCCTGATGTCGGGCCAACCGTACAAGCGCGAGTTCACGCCCGACGAGGTGCACACGCTTGCGCCAGGAGCTGCCGAAGGCACACTTTACGGCGGATGTCTCTCGCTGCTGTGCGCGTCGCTGGGTACGCGGTACGAAATCGAAACTCGCGGCACGATCCTCTTCCTCGAAGACTTGGCCGAGCCAGCGTTTCGCATCGACCGCATGCTGATGCACCTGAAGCTGGCGGGAAAGTTCAAGGGAGTGCGTGGCGTGATCTTCGGCGAGATGCTCAGTTGCGCCCGCAACAACGGCGACTTCACCTTGCCGGAAGTCGTACAGCGAGTCGTCGGCGACCTCGGCGTCCCGGTCGCCTACGGACTCAAGTCAGGCCACGTCTCCGGCGGTAACATCACGCTGCCCTTCGGAGTACACGCTACCTTGGACGCTGGCCCCACCGTCTCGCTTAGCTGGTCGGCGTCGGTCAGGATGAAAGCGCAAGTTGCCGTTCACACATCATGAGCCAGAAACACATCCATCTCATCGGCATCTGCGGCACTGCCATGGCGTCGCTCGCCGGAATGTTGCAGCAACGCGGTCATCGCGTCACCGGCTCTGATGTCGCTGCCTATCCGCCAATGTCAGATTTCCTGGCGTCGCTGAATATCCCTGTCGCACAGCCCTTCAGCCCGCAAAACCTGGTGCCGCGGCCGGACCTGGTGATCGTCGGCAACGCCATCTCGCGCGGCAACGTCGAGCTCGAACACGTGCTCGACCAGCGCATCCCGTTCGATTCGATGGCGCGCATCTTGCACGACGAATTTCTTGCGAACTGCGAGCGGCTGGTGGTGGCGGGCACGCATGGCAAAACAACTACGTCCTCCCTGTTGGCGTGGCTGTTCACGGTGGGCCAGCGTGCCCCCAGTTTCCTCATCGGCGGAATACCGGAAAACTTTGGCAGTTCATTCGCCTTGGGTGCGGGCCGCGAATTCATCCTCGAGGGCGATGAGTACGACACCGCCTTTTTCGATAAGGGTCCAAAGTTTCTCCATTACTTCCCCGACGCGGTCATCTTGACCTCTGTCGAGTTCGACCACGCCGATATCTACAAAGACCTCGACGAGGTGAAGACGGCTTTCAAACGTTTGGTCAACCTGATTCCCCAGCGCGGCGTCCTGGTCGCATGGGATGGGCACCCCAATGTGGACGAATGTGTGTCGCGCGCGTTTTGCCGCGTCGAGCGATACGGATTCGCCGAACATTCCCATTGGCGCATCACAGACGTCTCGTACTCGGCGGAGACATCCAGCTGGGCGGTGTGGCGCGACGGTGCGCCTTGGGCCGAGTTCGAATCGCAACTCGCGGGCGAGTACAACGTGCTCAACGCCACCGCCGCCGCCGCCATGGCGGCGAACTACGGTATCCCCGTGGAATCCATTGCCGCAGCCGTGCGCTCGTTTCTCAGCGTAAAGCGCCGTCTAGAGGTGAAGGCCGAGTTGCACGGCATCACCATCATCGACGACTTTGCACATCACCCCACGGCTATTGACGGCACATTGAAGGCGCTACGCACTCGCTACGCCGGACGCCGCCTCTGGGCCGTGCTGGAGCCGCGCTCCAACACGCTTCGCCGCAAGGTCTTCGAAACAGAACTGGCTGCCAGCCTTGCCATCGCCGACGAAGTGGTGTTGGCGGTTGTCTTCAAGTCGGACGCGATTCCTGAGACTGAGCGGCTCGATCCGAATCGCGTGGTCGATCGTGTACGCCAGACCGGCACGGCAGCGCGCCTGCTCGGCTCGGCCGACGAAATCGTAAATTCCATCGCCCCCGAACTGCGCGCGGGCGATGTGGTCGCCATCCTCTCCAACGGCGGCTTCGGCGGCATCTACGAAAAACTGCCGGCACGGCTTAACGCTTTGCACGAGGCATCGACTCCCGCGTGAAACCTCCTCGCAGCCTTCGAGCCACCGTACTCGCATCGCTCCTGTGCTGCGGATTCCTCGCTAACCCTGGCTGGGCGCGAACGCAAGTCACATGCGCCTCGCCCGCCGACTCGCAGCCGCAGCCCACCGAGTACTTCGTCTCCCTCGCCGATTACGCCAGCCATCTGGCACACGTGAGCATCCGTTTCACCCAGGCAAGCGGGCCGTTGTCGCTGGACATGCCCGTCTGGAACGCCCTCTACCAGGTACGCGACTTCGCCGCAAACATCGAAAATGTCCAAGTCCTGGCCGCATCCGGCCAAGCCGTTCCGGTGCGCCACACCAAGACCAGCGAATGGCAGATCACACCTTCCGGGCCCTGCGTTGTCGCCGAATACGACGTTCATCTCGACGCACGAGGGCCTTTCGGCGCTCAGCTCAACGCCGAGCATGGATTCTTCAACTGGGCGATGGTGCTGATGTACTCGCCATCGACTCGCTCGCAGAAGATGAGCGTGCAGTTGCTCGACGTGCCGCCCGGCTGGGCGCTGCACGACGTTCACGTAATGGGCGAGGCTCCCGCCGGCAAAGTCGAGCAGATCGTCGGAGTCGCCGCCAATTACGACGCCTTGACCGACAGCCCCGCCGAAACCGGCGTCTTTCAGCAATTTGACTTCCAGCAGGACGGCGCTATCTACCACATTGTGGTACACGCCAATCCGGGCGACTACGATACCTCGAAACTCGAGGACATCCTGAAGCGCATCACCCACGCGGAAGTCGATTGGATGGCAGACCGCCCCTTCGATGCCTATACCTTCCTCTACCACTTTCCCCAGGGCCACGGCGCAGGCGGCATGGAGCACGCCTACGGCACCGCCATCGATCTGAATGCCGAGCGGCTGAAGAGCAACATGATGCCGGTGGCCAGCGTCAGCGCCCACGAGTTCTTCCACCTCTGGAACGTCAAGCGCATCCGGCCGCAATCCCTCGAGCCCATCGACTACCAGCACATCATGGACACGCGCGCGCTGTGGTTCAGCGAAGGACTCACCAGCACCGTCGGCGACCTCATGCTGTCGCGCGCCGGGCTCATTGGCGAACGCCAGTATCTCGACCGCGTGGCAAGCGAGATGAGCGAACTGCAGTCGCGTCCCGCACGCCGCTGGCAATCGGTGGAAGAGTCGGGCCTCGACGCCTGGTTTGAGGGCAACGCCTTTTACCGAACGCCCGACCGCAGTATCAGCTACTACAACAAGGGTGAAGTGGTCGGAGTGCTGCTCGACCTTCGCATTCGCCAGCTCACCAACGGCAGCAAGTCATTGCGCGATCTCTTTCGCTGGATGAATGACACCTACGCCAAGAAGGGCCTCTACTTCCCCGACTCCGACGGCGTGCAGCAAGCAGCCGAGGCCATTACCGGACAGAGCTTCGCCGAGTTCTTCCGCGATTATGTGGCTGGTGTGCGCGAGTTGCCGTACAACGACTTCTTCTCCTTCGTAGGGCTGCAAGTGGCTGAGACCACCGCTCGCTACACAACGGCCGGCTTCACGACTTCGACCAACTTGGGTGGCCAGCCCGAGGTGGCGACCGTTGAGGCCAGCAGCGAAGCTCAGCGCGACGGTATGGTCGTGGGCGATCGCATTTTGCAATTGAACGGCAAGCCCGCCAACCAGGATTTGGATTTCGAGGTGTCAAAGATGCGCGAGGGCGCAACCGTGAAGCTGCGTGTAGCCGGACGGACTGGTGAGCGCGCTCTCAAGCTCAAACTGACGGCCCGGACGGAGCAGGCATTCGTTCTGCAAGACATACCCGGAGTGTCGCCCGAACAGCGCGCTCATCGCGCAGCATGGATTCGCGGCGATGACGAGATCGGCGGTGTGCAGTGATTCGGACCCTCGTGATGCTGACGTTCTGGGGAGTCTCAATCCTCATCGTCGGGCCGGTCATGATGATCCACGCATTCCTCACGCGCAACATTCTGCCGTTGTACCGCGTCGGGATGAAGCTGGGAATCACTGGCGTTCGCGTGGCCGGCATAAAGATCGAAGTGCGAGGTCTGGAGAACTTGCAGCCCTCGCGCAGCTACATCTTCATGTCGAACCATACGTCCAACCTCGATCCGCCGGTGTTCGTCCCGAATATTCCCGGCCGCTGCTCGGTGTTTTTCAAGAAAGAGGTCTTGCGCGTCCCGATTTTTGGCACAGTACTGAAGATGGCGGAAATGGTACCCGTCGATCGCCACAACCGCGAGGCGGCCATCGAGAGCGTTCATGCGGCAGCAAGGGTGCTGAGGAGCGGGCTGAACATGGTGATCTTTCCCGAGGGCACTCGATCTACCGACGGCCGCTTGCTCCCCTTCAAGAAGGGCCCCTTTCACCTGGCTATGGAAGCCGGCGTACCCGTGCTGCCGGTAACGTTGCTGGGCACCCACGAGTGCTGGCCCAAGGGCTCATTCGCGAGCCACGCAGGCACCGCCACCGTCATCTTTCATCCGCCGATTGACCCGTCGGAATTTCCTGACCGCGAAGCCCTGACCGCCGCCGTACGCAACGCCATCGCCAGCGCGCTTCCCGAAGACAAGCGTAACTGACCGCAACAAGGCTCGATCAGACGCGGAGCCGCCTGGGAGTAATCTCATTAATCCGATTTGAAGGGCACGCCGTTAGAAGCAGCTGAGGAACTCCCTTTCGCGCGGTCATGCGTCAGGGCACGACTTCAGAGGCTGCTGAAAAAAGCGCTTACTTTGGTTGCAGTTTCTCTCTGTGCTCATTTTTCGCGAGTTGAGCGGCCCTTCGGCATTGCTCTTCCGCTTCTGCAGGTGCCGTTTTTCGCCCTGCAGACACACTACTCCCTCGGCTTACTGCGCCGGAATTAGCTTCCGCAGCTTCACCATGCGCACCAGATTGTTGGCCGTCGCCAGCAATCGGAACAGCCAGTCCACCCGCTTCGCCCCCTGCAACTTGAGCTTGCGCATGATGCTGTCTCCCTTGCCCCAGCCAAACACCATCTCCACCAACTTGCGCTTCTTCTGGCTGATGCTCCTGCCGGGATCGTTGCGTTCCGCCGCGGTTAAAAAGTTGGGCCAGTGGGTCGAAGGCTTTTCGTATTCCGCCACGTGCGGGGCGATGTGGCGTTCGCGCAGTGCCGCGATAAACTTCTGCTCCTGATAGTGTTTGTCAGCCCCCAGCGTGATGGGCTTCGGGCTGGTCGTTGTGCACCCGCCTGCCCTCTGCATCTCGTCCAGCATGGCCAGCGCCGCCTCCCGCTCCGCCGTCGCACTCGACTGCGTGGCGCAGGCCGCCACCACCAGCCCGTTGCGGTTCTCGATGATGACATGTCCCAGATAGCTCGGCTTGGACTCCCCCGCCTTGCTCTTCTTATACAAGCGCGCATCCGGGTCCGTACTCGACTCATGGGTGTCGCGCAGCAACTTCCTGCCCCTGGCTCCCGTGCCCTGCGCTGGCGGCGGATCCTTGGGCGCGAAACTGTCGCGATTCGCCCACGCCTCCAGCAGCGTTCCGTCCACCGTGAAGTGTTCCTCGCTCAGCAAGTTCTGCGCCCGCGCCTGTTCCACCACCGCCGCCAGCAATCGTTGCGATACCTCGCCCGCCAGCAAACGGTCGCGGTTCTTCGTGAACACGGTCGGGTCCCACACCTGCTCATCCATCCCCAGTCCCACAAACCAGCGGTACAGCAGGTTGAAATCGATCTGCTCCATCAGTTGCCGCTCGCTGCGCAGCGAATACAGCGCCTGTAACAGCAAGGCCCGCAACAGTTGCTCGGGAGGAATCGAAGGCCGCCCCCGGCGGGCATACAGCGCGTCAAAGTGCACCGACAAGCCGGCCAAAGCCTGATCCACCATCGGCCGGATCGCTCGCAACGGGTGCTCGGCGGGCACCCGCTGTTCCAGGTCGATGTAGCTGAACATCACAGGTTGCTGCTTCTCGTCTCCACGCATACTGCTTACTTACCCTACTGGCTTGTGGAAAGCCTCGTACCTCGTCAGGTACATCCGCTTTTTTCAGCAGCCTCTTCAGTCGTGCCGCTTGACGTTGAAAACACGACGGGCTTTAGAGTCTGTGTGAGAACTCAACTTTCTAAAGCGTGGTGGAAGATCAATCTCGATTTCGAGTTGGAAGCAGCCGCGACGCGGCGGCTTAGTCGTTAGCCCGGGGCGCAAGCCCCGGGGTAAGGTGGGAAATTTCAGCGAGCCGCGGAGCGGCGACACCGTTCTCACACAGACTCTTTAGCCCCTGAGGTTCTTTCCTGGCAGCGAACCTGACGTTTTCTAGTCCAGGTGCGTCAACTCGCGGAACGTGTTGAAGCGCTCATCGATCTCTTCCCGCGTCAGCGACTGCAACCGCTCAGTGCCAAAGCGCTCCACCGAGAACGATCCCATCACGCTGCCGTAAAACATCGCGTGCTTCAGCACGTTACGCGTAACCTCGCCCTGCGACGCGATATAGCCCATAAATCCGCCGGCAAAACTGTCGCCCGCCCCAGTGGGGTCGCGCACTTCTTCGATCGGCAACGCGGGCGCACGGAAGGGATGGTGTCCGCCGGCAAACTCGCCGTCGCGGAAGAAGATAGTCGCGCCGTACTCGCCATGCTTGATGACCAGCGCCTTCGGCCCCAGTTCGAGCACCTTGCGCGCCGCGCGCGGCAGGCTGCTGTCGCCCGCCAGGATCTTGGCCTCGGTGTCGTTGATCAGCAGCACATCCACGCGCTTGAGCATCTCGCCCAGGTTCGCGCGATGGTCGTTGATCCAGTAATTCATGGTGTCGCCGCCCACCAGCTTCGCACCGGGCATCGCGTCCCGCACCCTCGCCTGCAAAACGGGATCGATGTTCGCGAGAAACAGAAACTCGGAATTCAGATATTCCGCGGGCAGTTGCGGCTGAAAGCTGGCGAACACGTTCAAGTCCGTTTGCAGCGTCTTCGCCTCGTTGACGTTTTCGCCGTACTCGCCTTTCCAAAAAAACGTCTTGCCCTCGGCGCGCTGAATCCCGCGGGTATCCACACCGCGCTTGTTCATCACAGCTTCGTGCTCGGGCAAAAAGTCGTCGCCCACAACACCCACGACGCGCACATCGGTGAAGTAACTGGCGGAAAGCGAAAAGTAGGTGGCCGCGCCGCCCAGCACTTTTTCGCGCACGCCGTAAGGGGTCTTCAGGCTATCGAATGCAACCGAACCGACAACGACTATGGACAAGACTGCTCTCCTATTTGTTTTCTTTCTCGAAGTACTTGCCGACGATGAGCTTCAGGCGCTCCAGCGTAGCCGCCGGCACCTTCGACTTGTCGGTGATGATGGCGTGCTTCAGCGCCGAACCGCAGGCACACACGCGCTCTTTCGGCATCGACGCCACCGCCTCGCGCACCACGTTGCTGGCGTTCTCGGCGTTCTTCACCAGCACGCCGATGATCTGCTCCACCGTTACATGATCGTGCTCAGGATGCCAGCAGTCGTAATCCGTGACCATGGCGACCGTCACGTAGCAAAGCTCGGCCTCGCGCGCCAGCCGCGCTTCTGTCAGGTTAGTCATGCCGATGACGTCCATGCCCCAACTGCGATAGAGGTTCGATTCAGCTTTCGTCGAAAACTGCGGGCCCTCCATGTTGAGGTATGTGCCGCCCAACTTGGCATGCACGCCGACACTCTCGCAGGCGCGTGCGACGACCTCGGCTGCTTCGTCACAGATGGGCTCGCCCAGCGCAACGTGCGCGACCAACCCGTCGCCGAAAAACGTATCCACGCGATGCCGCGTGCGATCGACAAACTGATCCGGAATGACGAAGTCCAGCGGCTTGTGCTCTTCCTTCAGCGATCCTACCGCCGACAGCGACAAAATGCGCTCAACGCCTAGTTGCTTGAAACCGTGAATATTCGCTCGATAGGGCAGCTCGGTCGGCATCAGGCGATGCCCGCGACCATGCCGCGTAAGAAACGCGACTTTCCGGCCGCTCAGCGTGCCCAACACATAGGCATCCGACGGCGCTCCAAACGGAGTCTCCAGCGACACCTCGCGCACGTCCGTCAGCCCCGGCATGGAGTACAGGCCACTCCCGCCGATAATTCCAATCTCTGCCTGCAAAGGATTCACCTCAAGGATGGTGTGCAACCTATCGATTATACAAAACAAAAATGTAATATTCTTGCTGCCAACGCGCATCCCGAACGCAGAATGGATAAGGATGTATTGCAATGGTGAATGCTGCCGTATTGCACCAATTTGGCGAAATGCCGCGCTTCGAACTGTTCGCCGAACCAGTCTGCAACGACGATGAAGTCCTCGTCCATGTCTCGGCGGCCGCCTTGAATCCTTCCACCAAACTATTGGCCAGCGGACAGCACTATGCCAGCCCGAAACAGCTACCCGTGATATGCGGAGTCGAGGGCGTCGGGCGCCTTGACGACGGCACTCGCGTCTTCTTCGGCGTAAGACGGCCCCCAAACGGCTCGATGTGCCAGCGCACGGTGGTGCCGCGGGCATTCTGTTGGCCGTTGCCCGACGGCGTCGATGATGTCATTGCCGCCGCTCTGCCGAATCCCGGCCTTTCTTCCTGGCTTCCGTTGGTTTCCTCTGCGCGGCTTATACCGGGCGAGAGCGTTTTGGTCCTCGGCGCCACTGGGGTCGCCGGCCGGCTCGCAATTCAAATCGCGAAACATCTCGGCGCCGGACGAGTCGTCGCTGCGGGCCGTAACCAAGACGTCTTATCTCGACTGCCCCAACTCGGCGCTGATTCTGTCATTTCGCTGGCCACATCCGACGAGGAACTCGAGCAAGCATTCGTACGTGAGGGCCCAACGACGGATTCGCCGTCGTACTCGACTACCTGTGGGGGCATCCGACGGAGATTCTCCTCGCGGCCATGACCCGCAAGGGTTTTCCCACGCAGCGCGCTGGCACGCGCCTCATTCAGATCGGCGACAGCGCGGGGCCTGTCATTTCTCTGTCCGCTCAGTCCTTGCGCAGCGCGGGCGTCACCATCGTAGGTTCGGGCGTTATGCCGACTATGGAGTTACTCTCCTCGGCATTCCAGCAGCTTATGGATCTTGCGGCCCGCGACAAGGTCCACATTGAGGTTGAGCCCGTTCCGCTACATGACATCGAAACAGCGTGGGCGCGTGCCGACTCGTACGGACGCAGGCTCGTTATCGTCCCCTAGCGACTCGGTTGTGGGTTGTCGTGGACCTACCGCATCAGCATTGCCGTGTGCGCGCTGCCCATGATGCCCAGCGACCAATTCACCGCATTGATGAAGAAGTTGGGGAAGATGCCGATTCCGATGGTACCCGCCGCGGTGACCGCCAATGCCAGCGTCATCGCCGGGCCCACGCTCACCGGCTCGGTGCTTACCGCCGGCTTGATGATCATCGCACTGGCAATGCGCATGTAGTAGTACAGGGCGATCACCGAGTACAGCACCGCTACCGCAGCCAGCGTGTAGTGCCCGGTCTGAATCAGGCTGAGGAAGATGAAGTACTTGCCCCAGAACCCGGCCAGCGGAGGAATGCCCGCCAGCGACAGCAGGAACGCCAGCATCAGCATCGTCTCAACCGGGGCCTTGAAGTACAGGCCCGCGATGTCGTCGATGTCATCACCGATGATGTTGCGCCGCCGCAGCGACGTGATCACCGCGAACGCCCCCAGGTTCATGAACGTATACACCAGCAGGTAAATCATGATGGCCATGATGCCCGTGGAGTTGTTCACACCGTCGCTCGCCACCAGTCCAAGCAGCATGTAGCCGACGTGCGCAATCGACGAATACGCCAGCAGCCGCTTCAGATTGTTCTGCGAAATCGCCGCCAGGTTGCCGACGGTCATGGTGATGATGGATACGACGATCACCAGCGGCACGTACATCGACCGCAGCGGTCCCAGCCCAAAAAGGAAGATCCTGAGCAGCAGCGCCCATCCCGCGGCCTTGACTGCCACCGACATGAAGCCGGTCACGCTCGTGGGCGCGCCTTCGTAGGCGTCAGGCGCCCACTGATGGAACGGCACCGCGGCAATCTTGAACAGCAATCCAACCATCGTGGTCAGCAGTGCGAACGCCACGATGGGATCGTGCGGCCGCTGTGCCACGACCTCGGCAAGCCGGCGTGCAATCACACCCAGGTTGGTGCTGCCGGTGACACCATAGAACAAAGAAAGACCGTAGGCGAACAGTCCGGAAGAGAACGCGCCCAGCAACAGGTACTTCAGCGCCGCTTCGTTCGAGCGCTTGTCGCGCCGCAGGAAGCCGACCAGCACATACGTCGAAATGGCCATCAGTTCCAGGCCGATGAACAGCAGCACGATGTCGTAGCCCGCGGCCATGCACATCATGCCTACCACCGAAAACAGGATCAGCGCATAGAACTCGCCATGGTTCTCGTGCTCAACCTCGAGGTAGCGCATCGACATCAGAATCGCAATGGCCGCGCCAACCAGGAACAGGTAGAAGAAGTAGAGGGCAAACCGGTCCATCACCAGCGAGCCCATGAAGCCGGTAAAGGCCTCGACAACGTTGCCCCGCTGCTCGGCTATGCGATACGCAAGATGCAGCTTGCCCACGGCAATTGCCGAGAAACCCACGCCCGCCAGCGCCACGAAAGCGTTCACCTGCTTCCATTCTTTGGGAAGCATCAGGTCGATCAGCAGGATGCCCAGCGCAAACATCGCCAGCATCAGCATGGGCAGCGCCAGCAGATAGTCAGAGCTCGAAAAATACAGGCCGAGCGAATTGCTCACAGTTTCACCCTACTTCCCGCCAGCGTTGGCCGCCGCCGGAGTCAATTGCGCCGTCTTCACCGCCGTCGGCGCATCCTTCTTAGTGACTCCTGAGCCTCCAGGAGCAACCGCGGCTGGTGTCTTTCCGTCGGGCGACTGCAGCGGTTCGGCCGCCGGAGTCACGCCCGGCTGCTCCGTCTTCGCCGGCTCCCCCGCCAGCACAGGCTTCGTCAAGCCCGGATAATCCGGCCGCACCGTCGCCACCAGGTTGTTCACCGGCACCGCCAGTATCTGGAACAGCGGCTTGGGATAAAGTCCAATCGCGAACGCCAGAATCACCAGCGGGACAAATGTCGCCATCTCGCGCGCCGACAGGTCCTTGAGCAGCGCGTTCTTGGGATTTTCGTTCTTCCCGAAGAACACTCGTTGATACAGCCACAGCAGGTACGCCGCGGCCAGAATCACGCCCGGCGCCGCCCATGCCGCCCAATACTTGTTCTCCATGAACGTGCCCTGCAGAATCGTGAACTCGCCCACGAACCCGTTCAGCAGCGGCAGTCCCATCGACGACATGAACATAATCAGCGAAATAGTCGCATACACCGGCATGATGTTCGAGATACCGCCATACTCCGAGATCTCGCGTGTGTGCCGCCGCTCGTACAGAATGCCGACAATCAAGAACAGTGCGCCGGTCGAGATGCCGTGATTAATCTGCTGGATCACCGACCCGCTCAGTCCCAGCGGGCTCAGGGCGAAGATGCCCAGCGTGCAGAATCCCAAGTGGCTGACCGACGAATACGCCACCAGCTTCTTCATGTCTTTCTGTACCAGCGAAACCAGCGCGCCATAAATGATGCCGATGAGCGACAGCGTCACGGCAAGCCCGCGCACCCATGTGGTCATCGCCACTGCGGGGAAGAACGGCAGCGAGAACCGCAGGAAACCGTACGTTCCCATCTTCAGCAGAACGCCTGCCAGGATCACCGAGCCCGCTGTCGGAGCTTCTACGTGCGCATCCGGCAGCCACGTATGGAACGGGAACATCGGCACCTTGATCGCGAAACCGAGGAAGAAGGCAAAGAACAACCAGATCGCCGCCGGGCCCGCAATCTTCGGAGCCGTCGCATACAACTCAGTGAGCGAGAACGTATACACGCCCGTCAGCGTGTGGTGATGGAAGTACAGGAAGATGATGCCCAGCAGCATCAGCACCGAGCCGAACAACGTGTACAAGAAGAACTTGATCGCCGCATACAGCTTCCGCGGTCCGCCCCAAATGCCGATCAGCAGGTACATCGGCACCAGCATGGCTTCCCAGAACACAAAGAACAGGAAGAAATCGTTCGACATGAACACGCCGAGCATGCCCGTCTGCAGCACCAGGAACCACGCATAGTATTCCTTGCAGCGGTCCTGGATGGCCTCCCACGACGACAGGATCGAGATCGCCCCCAGCAGCGTGGTCAGCATGATCAGCAGGAACGAGATGCCGTCGATGCCCAGCACGTAGCCCGCGCCGATCGACGGAATCCAGTTGTTGGGCGAGCCTTCCACGAACTGGAAGCCGCTGCGCTCTTTCAGCGCCCAGAACCACGGAACCAGCGGCAGCGAGACCACGAAGCCCAGCATGCCAAAGATGTTCGCTACCCAGCGGATCGCGTTCTTGCTCTCCTTCGGTATGAAGAGCAGCAGAATCGCCCCCACCAGCGGCGTAAACAAAATAATCGAAAGTATGTGGTTATACATGAATACTCGCTCTTCGCTTTCGGCTTTTCGCTTGCAGCTACCAGCCGCCAGCTACTTGCTCAATCTAACCTTGGCCGCGCATCCAGCCTTAGCTAATTGCTAATTACTAATTACTGCCTTTACCACTTCACCACGTAATAGAAAACGAAACACACCAGTCCGGCCACCATCACCAGCGCGTACCACTGCACCAGTCCCCACTCCAGTAATCTCACCGGATACGATGCCAGCCGCGCCAGAATCGCGGGCCCATTGACCCCGACGCCGTCGATGACCCACTTGTCCCACCACGACGAGACCCGGCCGGAGAACTTGGTAATCCAGCCTGCTCCGTTCACCGTGCCGTCAATCGCGTTGGCATCGAACTTCCACAGGCCCTCTCCCAGACCGAGCATTCCCAGGCGCACGCCTGCCACCTTCGCCCGACCAGTCACGAACCAGTCGTAAATCTCGTCCACGTAGTACTTGCGGAAGAGCGTCTTGTACACCCGCGGCGAGACTTCTTGGATCGGCTCCTTATAGCCCTTGTCGGCATTCTTATAGGCCCGCTGAGCTAGCCACCATCCCACAATCGCCGCGCCCACCGAGGCAAACATCAGTGTGTATTCCAGCGGATCGGTGTGCTCCACCTGCTTCTCGCCCGCCGCCAGCTGGGCCGAATGGCCTTCCGCTTCCAGCACAACGGCTTCCTTGGCGAACACCGGCTCCAGGAACTTCTCGAAGCGGTTCTCGCCGCCCAGGCTGTGCGGCATTCCCAGATAGCCCGATCCCACGGCGCAAATCGCCAAAATGATCAGCGGCACCGTCATCGACTTCGGCGACTCATGAATATGGTGCTCGACTTCGTGCGACATGCGCGGCTTGCCGAAGAACGTCAGGTAAATCAGCCGGAACATATAGAACGACGTCATCAGCGCCGTGAGGAACGCGATATACCAGAGGTAACGAAACGCGCCCGCCTCGCGCGACCACGTCTCCCACAGAATCGCGTCCTTCGAGAAGAAGCCCGCGAAGCCCGGAATACCCGCGATCGCCAGCGTGCCGATCAGCATGGTGCCGAACGTGACCTTGATTTTGCCGTGCAAGCCGCCCATGTGCTGCATGTCCTGCTCGCCGCTCATGGCGTGAATCACCGAGCCGGAGCCGAGGAACAGCAGCGCCTTGAAGAAAGCGTGCGTGAACACGTGGAACACGCCCGCCGCGAACGCTCCCACGCCGAGCGCCAGGAACATGTAGCCCAACTGCGACACCGTCGAGTAGGCCAGCACGCGCTTGATGTCGTTCTGCACCAGTCCGATGGTCGCCGCGAAAATCGCCGTCAGCGCGCCGACAATCGCCACCGTCTTCATGGCGTTCGGGGCCAGCACAAACAGCGCGTTCGACCGCGCCACCATGTACACGCCCGCCGTCACCATGGTCGCGGCATGGATAAGTGCCGACACCGGCGTCGGGCCTTCCATCGCGTCCGGCAGCCACACATACAACGGGAACTGCGCCGACTTGCCGCAAGCCCCGATAAACAGGAACAGGCACGCCGCCGTGATCCACGGATCGCCGATCAGGAACTTCCCGCTGCGCGCAATCGCGTTCACCTGCGTGTACTGCACCGACCCGAAGTACCACGCGATCGTGAACAACCCCAGCAGGAACCCGGCGTCACCGATGCGGTTTACGATGAATGCCTTGTTCGCCGCAGTCGAGGCCGAATGTCGCTGGAAGTAGAAGCCGATCAGCAGGTACGAGCACAGGCCCACGCCCTCCCAGCCGACGAACATCAGCGCATAGTTGTTCGCCAGGATGAGCGTCAGCATCGAGAACATGAACAGGTTGAGGTAGCCGAAGAAGCGGTAGTAGCCGCCCTCGTGCGCCATGTAGCCGATCGAGTAAATATGGATCAGCATGCCCACGCCGGTCACGAACAGCAGCCAGATCGCCGACAGCGGATCGAGCAGGAACCCGGCATCGGCGCGGAACTGCGCCGTCTGCCGCCGTGCACCACGTAGCTCAGCGCTGCTGTCGCCCGTGCCCAGCCAGGTGAACATCACCTTCTCGAACGGCTTGCCCGGGGTCGCGGCCGAGTAGCCGGTGTATTGCCACACCGCGAGGCACGCCCAGGCGAAGGCCAGCACCACCATGCCCACGCAAATGCCGCTCACCGCCGACTTGCTCAGCTTGCGTCCGAAAAAGAACATGCAAGCCGCGCCAATCGCGGGAAACAGCGGAATCAACCAGATGTGGTCTAGAAAATACATTGTCAGCTCTCAGCGCTTCAGCCATCAGCTCACTGGCTTTTAGCTAACGGCTCAATCGGCTCGAAGCTAATGGCCAGCGGCGCAGCTAGCGCCGCTCTACCACTTCAACAAATCCGCCTCATCCACATTCACCGTCTCCTTATTACGGAAGAAGGCGATGATGATGCCCAGCCCGACCGCAGCTTCGGCCGCGGCATCGGTAATCACGAAAATCGCAAAATATCTGCCCGTGCAATCCGTACAGCCGCGAGAACGCCACCAGGTTCAGGTTCACGGCGTTCAGGATCAGCTCAATCGACATCAGGATGATGACCACGTTGCGCCGCGTCAGCACGCCAATGGTGCCGATAATCAGCAGCGCCGCCGCCACTACCAGGTAATGCAGTGTTGTAATTTCACCCATGAATTCGCACTCAGCCTGCCATATTCGATCACTTCGTTCACTCGCGGCCACAATCCTGCTACTCGCATGCTCAACTAGCCACTAGCCACTATCCACTGATCCACTGCTTTCAGATCCTCTTCTTCGCCATCACCACGGCGCCCACAATCGCCACCAGCAGCAGCAGCGACGCAATCTCGAACGGCAGCATGTATTGTCCGTAGAGCGCGATGCCGATCATCTGCGTGTTCGAGCCTTCCGGCAGCACCGCCACCTGGTCCACCGGGAAGATCGAGCGTCCCTGCCGAATCACGAACAGCAGCAACCCGCCCAGCGACAGCGCGGCGATCAATCCCACCAGCCACTGCTTGTTGAACTGAATCTCGCGGATGTTCTGGTCCAGATTCACCAGCATGATGACGAACAGGAACAGCACCATGATGCCGCCCGCATAGAGCACGATCTGCACGCCAGCAACAAACGGCGCATACAGCATCAGGTACAGCCCGGCCAGCGAGACCAGCGTCCCGATCAGCGACAGCGCCGCGTGCACCGCGTTCTTGCGCGTGATCACCGCAATCGCAAACACAATCGCCGCAATCGACAGCCCGTAAAAGAAAATTGGAGTCGCAACAGGATTCATGCGCTCCCTGCTCCATTTACTGACAACTGGCCACTGACAACTGACAACTTCATTTCGCGTACCTCACCGGCTCCTGCCCATGCTCCAGCGCCGCCTGGTCCAGCATCATGCCTTCGCGGCTGTAGAGCGCCATCTCGTAGTCCTGCGTCAGTTCCAGCGCATCGGTCGAGCACGCCTCTTCGCACAGACCGCAGAACATGCACCGGCTCAGGTCGTAGGTCCACGACACCACTTCCTTGCGCTTGGTCACCGGATTGCGCTCGCCCTTCACCACGATCAACTGCTCCGGACACGCCAGCGCGCACAGGTTGCACACGATGCACAGCGACTCGCCGGTATCCGGATTCACGTTGAGCCGCGGCTGCCCGCGATAGCGCTCAAACACCACCGGCCGCTCCAGCGGATACTGCTCCGTAATCCGCTCCTTCTCCGACTGGTTGTGGAACGTGACCGACAGCCCCTTCACCAGGTCCACCAGAAAAACCTTGCGTAGCAACGGAGTCAAACTCACCGTGCTCCTCCCACAATCGCCGCCAGCAATTCCTGGCGCATGCCCACCACAGCCGTCAGAATCAGCACGCCCAGCCCGATGGGCAGCAGCACCTTCCAGCCGACTTTCATGAGTTGGTCAAAGCGGTAGCGCGGAAACGTTCCGCGATACCAGATGTACAGGTACATAAAGCACGCAACTTTGGCGACGAACCAGAAGATGTCCTGCACGCGCTCGCGCACGCCCGGCAGCAACATGAACAGGCCCACCAGCGCGATCACCGCGGCGAACACGCCCAGGCCAATCACCTGCGCGCGCATCTGCACGATCTTCGGCATGCGAATCGTTCCCAGGAACGTTCCCGCCGCCATCGCCAGTACCGACAGCCCCGGAATCAGCGAAAACGCCAGGTCCCACGTCGGCCCGCTCAGCGCATTCGGAAACGGCCGCAGCCATCCGCCCAGCCACAACGTCACCGCAATCGACGAAACCGCCAGCATCGCCGTGTATTCCGCCAGGAAGAACAGCGACCAGCGAAATCCGCTGTACTCGGTGTGGAATCCCGCCACCAGTTCCGACTCCGCTTCCGGCAGATCGAACGGCGCGCGGTTCGTCTCGGCGATCATCGCAATCGCAAACACGATGAACGCGATAAATCCCAGCGGGAAGAACTTGAAGATGAACCAAGTCCCCTGCGCGTACTGCGCCTCCACGATGCCGATCATGCTCAGCGTGCCGGTGCCCGTGCTTGCAGGCTCGTCATCAGCACCGCGCAAACAATCGCCAGTCCCATCGCGATTTCGTACGACACCATCTGCGCGCTCGAACGCAGCGAACCCATCAGCGGATAGTGCGAGTTCGACGCCCATCCCGCCATGATGATGCCCAGCACCCCCAGCGACGAGATGCCCAGCATGAACAGCACGCCGATGTTCATGTCGGTCACGGCATGGGTGCGCCCGAACGGCACCACCAGGAACGTCGTGAACGCCGTCATCGTCACCACCACCGGCGCGCTCCAGAACACCAGCTTGTCGGCGTTGTTCGGGATGATGTCTTCTTTGATCAGCAGCTTCAGCGCGTCGGCAAAGGGCTGCATCAATCCGTGCGGGCCCACGCGCATCGGGCCCAGGCGAATCTGCATGTGCGCCAGAATCTTGCGCTCCAGCCAGTTCATCGCAATCACCGAGAGCGACACCCCCAGCGTGATCGCGACGATGTACACCGCCGCCCAGAACTGACTCCCGGCTTCACCGGGTGTCACGCCCGAACTTAAATAAGTTTTGATCGCGTCTAGCATGTGAGCATTTAGCGATTACATTCGCTGTTCAAAGTTCCTCAACTGACCACTGACAACTGATCACTGACAACTGCTCTACCGATCCACCTCTCCCAGCACGATGTCGAGCGTCCCGATCACCGCGACCACATCGGCGACCAGCATCCCGCGCACCATCTTGTCGAGGGCTTGCAAATTCACAAACGACGGCGGACGCACCCGCACCCGGTACGGCTGGGTCGAACCATCGCTCACGATGAAATATCCCAGCTCGCCCTTCGGCGCTTCGATCGAGTGATACACCTCGCCCACCGGCGGCTTGATGACCTTCGGCACCTTCGCCATGATCGGCCCCGCCGGAATCATTCCAATCGCCTGCTGCAGAATGCGCACCGACTGCCGCATCTCCGCCACCCGCACCAGGTACCGGTCATACGTATCGCCGTTCACCCCGGTCGGAATCTCGAAGTCGAAGTCTCTGATATCCCTCGTACGGCTGCGCCCGGCGCAGGTCCCACTTCACGCCGCTGGCGCGCAGCACCGGCCCGGTCACGCCCAGCGCGATGCAATCTTCCGGCTTCAGAATTCCCACGCCCTTGGTGCGCGTCACCCAGATGCGGTTCGTCGTCAGCAGCTCTTCGTACTCGTCCAGCTTCGGCAGGAAGAACGTGCAGAACTTCTTCACGTCCTCTTCGAAGCCCTCGTACGTCTCGTAAATGCAGCCGCCGATGCGGAACGCGTGCGTCGTCAGCCGCGCGCCGCAGTACTTCTCGAAAATCTTCAGGATCTCTTCGCGATCGCGGAATGCATAGAACAGCGGCGTCAGCGCGCCTATGTCGAGCGCATGCGTGCCCAGCCAAACCTGGTGGCTCGAAATGCGGCACAGCTCCGTCAGAATCACCCGAATGTACTGCGCCCGCGGCGGCGCTTCCACATTCAGCAGCTTCTCCACCGTCTCGCAGTAGCCCAGCCCGTTCGACACCGCCGCCACGTAATCCATGCGGTCCACGTACGGATTGAACATGGTGTACGTGCGGTTCTCGCCGATCTTCTCCACCCCGCGGTGCAGGTAGCCGATGATGCACTCGGTGCCCAGCACCTTCTCGCCGTCCAGCTTCAGAATGACGCGCAACACCCCGTGCGTTGACGGGTGCTGCGGCCCCATGTTGAGCACCATCTCGGTGGAATCGAGAAATGTCTCGTCTTTGGTATCGAGATCCAGGTAGTCAGTTCGCTGGCTCATTGTCCACTCTCGATTCCCAGGTTGATCTGCACCCACTCTTTGTCCTGTTGCAGAATGTCGTAATCCTTGCGCAGCGGATGCCCCTTCCAATCGTCGGGCAGCAAAATCCGCTTCAGCCCCGGATGCCCATCAAACACAATGCCGAACATGTCGAACGCTTCGCGCTCCAGCCAATTCGCCGTCTCCCAGATCGACACCGCCGATTGGACATGCTCGCCGTCCTTGATGCGCGCCTTCACCCGGATGCGCTCGTTGTGCGGGAACGAATACAGCACGTACACCATGTCGAACTGCTGCTCGCGCTTGGGATAGTGCACCGCGGTGATGTCCACGCAGTAGTCGAAGCCCTCGGCGTCGCGCATGCGCAGCAGAATTTCCGGCAGCAGCGAGCTGTCCACCGTCAGGTATTTCTGTCCCAGGTAGCGCAGCGACTCGACGATTCCCGACCCGTACTGCTGCGTGAGTGACGCAACCAGCTCCGACTCCCACGGCTCCGGAACAGGCCCGGCAGGCTTGGCAGGAGCAGCGGGCTTGGCGGCAGCAGGTGCCGCCGGCTTGCGGCAGTCGCCCGCCGCCGGGGCAGCAGGCTTGGCAGCAACCACAGGTGCGGCAGGCTTGCCTTCAGCCGCCGGTTTCGCTTCAGACGCTGCAACCGGCGCGGCGGCTGGCGGAGGCGTCTTCCCCTCGGCAGCAGCCGCCTGAGGGGCCGCCGGCTGAACTTCAGTTTTCGGAGGAACGGCAGTTTCCGCGGGCGCCTTGGCGCCCTCCGCTGGGGGAGAGACGGATTCTGGTCCTTTGCTCTCTTCAGGCATTCAATAGCTCTCTATTAGCCCCGGTCAGCTCGACCGCGGCGAACCTTTAAGTTGTAGCAGCTTCAACCACTAACTATGACGTGCGTGGGTCACGGCAAACTGTGACTCGGGTCACAACTCGCGATCTTTTCCTCGCAGCGCAATAAAAAAGCCCGCCGAGGCGAGCCGTGGCAGTGTCAAAAATGCTACACCCCGCGTCAAGCGTCCTTGCGACCCTCGATGTCCGTGACGCGTTCTTCCAGCGAAATCAGCCGCTCATTAAAGCCGCCTACCAGCACTTCGTTGGGGCGAAACCGGCTTTCAAACGAAACCGCCCACTTCCTGAACTCGCGCAGCAGCGTGGTCTCGACTTTCTCAATCCGCTCCAGGAGTTCGGTACCCTTCGCATCGAGAGCGGCCTGTAGATCGGCTTTTGGGACTAGGTTCTCTGGCATTTCTCTATTCTAACCCTCCGCGAGGAGGTAAAAAACAGCCGGCTACACCCATTCCAACGCTCCCTTTTTCCAGATCCAGATGTACCCCACGATCAGGATGCCGAGAAAAATCGCCATCTCCAGCAGTCCGAACAGGCCCAGCAGCTTGAACTGCACCGCCCACGGGAACAGGAAAATGGTCTCCACGTCGAACACCACGAACAGGATGGCGACAATATAAAACCGCACCGTATAGCGCCCGCGTGCGTCGTCAAACGGCGTAATGCCGCACTCATACGGCATCAGCTTGATGTCGTTGGGCTTTCGCGGACGGATGAGGTAGAAAATCGCCAGCGTTCCCGCAGCCACCAGGAAGGCCACGAACGCAAAGGTGAAAATCGGTACGTAATTCTGCGGCATAATCGACTGCCCTTAGTATCACTCCACACGGGAGCGGCGTTAAGAAGAAGCGCAACTATACCGCCTCGCGCCCCCCGATTCAATGACACACGTCACAAATTCTAGCTAGAGGTGGCCTTCAGAGCCTGCGCTCAGCGTAGTCGAAGGGCCGGCGTCCCGGCTGTTTTTTTCTTCGCGGACTTGAGAGTTTGTTACGAAACTCAGCGTGATCAGGCGATGGTGGAACAATAGCCACAAGGTCCGGTGCCGCAGGCACGAAAGAATCGTAGCCCGGCACGCAGCCGGAGGCGGAGTGCCGGTTTCACAGGGAGATTTCATCCGAGTCCCGCGGGGACGGCACAGTTTTGTAACGCCCTCGTCAGCCTGCGCAATTCGGCCGGAACGGAGTCCTCAGCCGGGGAGCGGCGTATTTTGCTCTATCGACCCCGTGATAGCCTTCTGATGCGGTGGTGCTGTCGTGCAGATTAGATTGGAAGATTCTGTCGGGTTTCCGACCTGCGACGTTCAATACCTGAATGACCAATTGCTGCGGTTCCGGTTGCTATCGCCTCGTACCCCGGGCGCCTACCACCGGTTTTTCCTGGGCGAATACGACTCCGCTGACGAGCTCTTTCCTGACGCCCCAAACCGCCAGGCCATCGACTATAACCTGGCGACACTCGCAAAGATTTTAGATGCCGGATTCGCCCGCATGCGAGATCGTCACTCGGTTGAAGGCGCCTTCCTCAAGTCTCGCCGTGACTTCCTTGAAATGAACCTCGATCACTTCTGCCGCCCAGCGTTCCTTTATACGAACGGCCAAGCTATTGTGTCCCTGGTACGGCGCAATGAAGATCGGTTCGAGCTTGCCTACCATCCTTCTTCGTCAGCCTTTTGCCGGTTTGGGAGCGACTACGAGTTCGGCATCCTTGACGCGAAACAGATCAAATTTGTAACGACCTTCGAAGATGCAGAACGGTCGACCCACGAACGGCTCTCCGACGTTGCAACTTTCGCGCTACGCGTGCAAACGGAATCCGAATTGGGCGAGCTCGTGCTGCAACCTGCAGGAACGGCTCGGCGCCATACGCCCGGGGATCATCTAGAAACCCTGATCGCCACTTTCCGTGGCGACAGCTTTCGTTTGCAGATGGGCGGGAGGCCCGGGAGCGATAATGAGCCATACCGCGTCCTGAACGAGTTGCGCCCCGCAGGTTTCCACTTGGTAGTGTGCGCAACTTGCGAGCATTTTCGCTTCACCGGGATGGCTCGGGACATGTCATCGGGAAGCAGTGGATACTGTACCGATCCCTCAAGAAAGAACCCAGGATTCAGCCTTTCCAACATCGTGTCTGTTCGCGATTGGTGCCCTGAGTATCGGTTTGTGGCAGACGAGGAGCGTACGACACCTTATCTGCGGCGCGAATAGGAGCATGGCAAGGGTGGCGCACCGCTTCAGCGGTGCATTCTGCCCTTTCTCTTCCCCGTTTCCTTCGCCGAGTGCTCGCCAAAGTTTTTCGATCCGTCCTCTTTGCGAGATCGGGCGAGCGCGAGTGGAAGGGCCAACCAACGCTCAGCGCATGGGCTGGCCCGGCGCCCTGTTTTTGCCTTTTGCCTTAGGTTCCTCCGTGTCTCCGTGTCTCCGTGGTGAATCCTCTTTCCCATTTCGGGAAATTTTGGTTACTTTCGTTTCGTCGCCCCGCTCTTTTTCCTTCGAGTTCCCTCGCGCTTGAACCTACCCTGAACATTGGACCCGCGGAGGTCTCTATGAACTCGTGTGCCCCGATCATCCAACTTGCCGCCACATCCTCCCCAACGGACGCCGCTGTCAGCAGCCCGCCGTCCGCCGCCGCGCCTGCTGTCGCCATCACCTCGACGCCCAGGCGCGCCTCCACAACATGGCCCGCGCCCGTCGCCGCCCCTCATCCTCCGCCTCCGCGTCCCCGAGACCTCTCGCGACCTTGCCTGGAACAAGGCCGAGATCAACCGCGTTCTCGCCACCGAGCGCATCGACCCTGACACCGCCCGATGATGCTCTGGGCCATGGATCTGACCACCGCCACCCTCCGCGCCGAGTCCGCTCGCCGCCCCCGCCGTGCCCAAAACCGCGCTTCTAACCCTAATGAAATCTATGATGTAGCTCTAAACCCTTTGTTTCCGCAAAGCTTGAGCGAAACCCTCTCACAAATGATTGAAAACACAAAGAGGCAGGGGGAGGGGGTAGCTAATGGCTAACGGCTGAACGAGCTGAATAGCTGACAGCTGATCGACTGACAGCTCGATATCTATAATTAAAGATTCACGCACACTCTAGGAATCCACTTTGGCCCTCGACCAGAAAATCTACGAACTTCGCAAAGAAAAGCTGAAGCAGATCGAAGCGCTGGGGCAGCTCGCCTACCCCTATCGCTACGAATCCACGCACACCCTCCCGCAGATTCTCGACGAATACCTGCCCAAGACCGCCGAAGAGCTGGAAAACCCGCGCGTCAACGTCAGCGTCGCCGGACGCATCATGTCCATCCGCCTGCAGGGCAAGGCCGGATTCGCCCACCTCCAGCAGGGCGGCAAGAAGCTGCAGATTTACGTCAAGCTCGACTTCGTCGGCGAAAAGGGCTTCGCGCTCTACAAGTTGCTCGACCTCGGCGACTACATCGGCGTGAAGGGCTATCTCTTCCGCACCCGCACCGGCGAACTCACCGTCCACGTCGAAGAAATCACCTTCCTGGTGAAAGACCTGCTCCCGCTGCCCGAAAAATGGCACGGCCTGCAGGACGTCGAGACCCGCTACCGCCGCCGCTACGTCGATCTCACCATGAATCCCGACGTGCGCGAGGTCTTCATCAAGCGCGCCAAGGTCGTGCAGTCGCTGCGCCGCTTCCTCGACGCCGACGCCTTCGTCGAAGTCGAAACTCCGATGATGCACTCCATCGCCGGAGGCGCCGTCGCCAAGCCCTTCACCACCCACCACAACACGCTCGACATGGATCTGTTCCTGCGCATCGCGCCCGAGCTTTATCTCAAGCGCCTGGTGGTCGGCGGCATGGACCGCGTCTACGAGATCAATCGCAACTTCCGCAACGAAGGCATCTCGACGCAGCACAATCCCGAGTTCACCATGCTCGAGTTCTACATGGCCTACGCCGACTACCTCGACATGATGGACTTCACCGCGCGCATGCTGGCCCAGGTCGCGCAGGACGTGAACGGCACGACCATCTCGCACTTCAACGGACACGAGATCGACTGGTCGAACTTCCAGCGCCTCTCGATGCGCGACGCCATCATCCAGTACTGGCCCGAGAACGCCGGCGACAAGCCCGCGATGGCCGACTTCTCCACCGCCGACGGACTGGCCGCGATGGTGCGCCGCTACAACGCCGCCAACCCGCACATCCCTTACGATCCCAGCGCGCCGCTCGGCAAGACCATCGCCGAGATCTTCGAGTTCGTCGCCGAGCCGCACCTCATCCAGCCGACCTTCATTTACGACTTCCCTCTCGCCATCTCGCCGCTGTCGAAGAACAAGCGCGAGCCCGAGGAAAACGCCGACTGGGTCGAGCGCTTCGAAATCTTCGTCGGCGGCCTCGAAATCGGCAACGCCTTCAGCGAGCTCAACGATCCCGAAGAGCAGCGCCGCCGCTTCGAAGGCCAACTCGCCGAGCGGGCACCGTGGCGACGAAGAAGCGCATCAAATGGATGAGGACTACATTCGCGCCCTCTCCTACGGCCTGCCGCCGACCGCAGGCGAAGGCGTCGGCATCGACCGCCTGACCATGCTGTTGACCGATTCACGCTCCATCCGCGACGTCATCCTCTTCCCGCTTCTTGCGTCCGCTGAAGCGCGAGGAAGAAGAAGCGCTCGACGCCGCCGAAGAAAATGAACCACGCAACCGAAACTGACTTAATCAGGAGTTGTAATGAAGATGTACCGCAATCTTGTCGCTTTTGCTTCCTAACACTCGTGCTCTCTCATGCCTCTGCCGTCGCCCAGGACCCGGTCTTGTTCGATGGAACCAATCCCGTCGTACTGAGCTTCCAGGAGGCTCCGCGCAGAGCGCCTTCCCTCGAACGACGCCATCCCGCAAGTCGCAGCTCATCACGCCCGAGGAGTTGGCCAACACGCTGAAGACCGCCAAGCAGAAGCCACTGATCCTCAACGTCGGCCCGCACTCCCTGTACGCCCAGGCGCACATCCCCGGCTCCGAGTACATGGGCGCCGGCTCCACCGACGCCGGACAACAGAAGCTGCGCGAGCGCGTGAAGTCGCTGCCCAAGAACGCCGCCATCGTCATCTACTGCGGCTGCTGTCCCTGGGGCCACTGCCCCAACATGCATCCGGCCTACCAGTTGCTGCACTCCCTCGGATTCACCAACGTGAAGGCCCTCTACATCGCCGACGATTTCGGCACCGACTGGGTCAACAAGGGCTATCCCGTCGCGAAGGGAGATATAGAGACCCGCACACATGTCCTCAAAGCGCATCCTGATCTACGGCATCGTCGCCCTCTGCCTGCTGGGCTCTAGTATCGTCGCCGGCCGCCGTCACTGCTGCACGCAGAAGCCAAGCCCGCGGCCTCCGGCAACCTCGCCCCCGACTTCACCGTCACCGATATCGACGGCCAGAAGCTCACGCTCTCGGACTACAAGGGCAAGGTCGTTCTGCTCGATTTCTGGGCGACCTGGTGCGCTCCCTGCCGCGCCGAGATTCCCCACTTCGTCGAGATGCAGCAACAAGTATGGCCCGCAGGGCTTCCAGGTAATCGGCATCTCCATGGACGACGACGCCAAGCCGGTGCGCGAGTTCTACCAGGAATACAAGATGAACTATCCGGTCGCCGTGGGCGACGACAAACTGGCGGAGAGTTTCGGCGGCGTCTTGGGACTGCCGGTCAACTTCATCATCGACCGCGACGGCCGCATCGTCGCGCAAGTATCTGGGCGCAACCGACGTTCCGTATTCGATAAGGAAGTTGGCGACTTGCTCACCGCACGTAAGTGGCGATTCTGCAAGCGCAACCGTTTAGGCGTGACTTCGGTACTGCGCTGGCGTCAGCCCGCCGCCGCGTGTAATCTTGAATTAGCATCGCAGCTGCAGAGTTCATATGCAAGACTGGCTCTAGATCATTCTGTTCATGGCCGGCTACCTGGTCCTGACGCAGTGGCTGCTGCCCAAGCTCGGCGTGCCGACGTGACGCAGCGATTCCTGTTCCGTCGAGTCTCGACGGATTGAGAAACCGACGCCGCCCTCCGCGCCTTCGCCGAAGTAGCGTAAAGGCAGCCGCTGTCAGGTTCGCCGGAGCGGCCGGGCGATACTGCAGCCGCCCATAACCACGGAACTTTCATCGCCCTCCCGCGTATCAACCCGCAGCGCAAACGTGGAACGTCCTGACCGGTCAACCTCTGGACGTTTCACGCTTCGTACAATTACTGCGAAACGAAATCGTCACCAGTGGGTACAATTGTCGCAAGCCGATCGATTGCGACTCCGGGCATGAGTTCTCCTAAGCCATGTTTGACGAACGCATTCTGGTCGTCGACGACGACGAATCTATCCGCGACCTCGTCACTTCGATGCTTGTCCCACGCCGGCTACGATTGCCGAACAGTTACCTCCGGCGAGGAAGCGCTTGCCGCCCTGCCAGCAGGCGAGCGATACGCACTCCTGCTGTCTGACCTCACCATGGAAGGCATGGACGGTTTTGCACTCCTCGGACCAGGTCCACAAGACTCGACCCACAGATGCCGGTTGTGATGGTCACGGCCGTCCACGACATGTCGGTCGCGCTTGCGGCCATTCGCAGCGGCGCCTACGACTACCTGCTGAAGCCGTTTCGAGCGCGACCAGTTACTCGCCACCGTGCATCGCGCTCTGGAAAACTCGCCGCCTCAAGATCGAGAACGACGCCTACAAGAACAAACTGGAGGCGCTGGTGGCCGCTCGCACCGAATATGCTGCAGACGGCCATTGCCGACCTGGAGACGCGCTATAGCACGAACTGGAGCGCTCCTACGACATCACTCTGGAGGCGCTGGGCGACGCTCTCGACCTGAAAGACGCCGAAACCGAAGGCCACTCCAAGCGCGTCACTGCCTTCACCATCGCCATCGCGCGCGCCATGGACTTGCCCAGCGAGCGGGTGCGCGTCATCGCTCGCGGCGCATTTCTGCACGACGTCGGCAAAATGGCCATTCCCGACGCCATTCTTCGCAAGCCCGGCCGCCTGACCCCCGAAGAACAGATGCAGATGCGCGATCATGCCTTGCTCGGCTACCAGATGCTGCGCAAGATTCCGTTCCTCCACGAAGCTGCCAATATCGTTTACTCCCACCAGGAACGCTACGACGGCAGCGGCTATCCCCGCGGGCTCAAGGCCGACCAGATCCCTCTCGGGGCCCGGATCTTTGCCGTGGCCGACACCTTTGACGCCATCACCTCCGACCGGCCCTACCGTGCCGCTCAGTCCATTTCCTCCGCGCGCCGCGAAATCCAAAAGCACTCCGGCCACCAGTTCGATCCCATCGTCGTCGAGACCTTCCTGTCCATCTCCGAGTCGCTGTGGCAATCACTGCGCGAGGCAATCGACGCGAAGCACCTGATCGATCGACGTGAGCGCGTTTGATGTTCTGTGGGCGTACACTAGCAACCACCGCCCGCGAGGAGAGTTTGCCGTGAGTGCCGTTCTGCAGCCAGTCCGAAATTGACCTTGCCTTGCAGACACTGCCCGGATGGGCCCGCCGCGACGATGCCATCGAACGTGTGTTGCAATTCGCGGACTTCGTCGCCGCGATGAAATTAGTGAATGCCATCGCCGACGCTGCCGAGGCGGCCAATCACCATCCTGACATTTTGATCAGTTACAACCGGGTTACGCTCACGCTGGTTTCCCACGACTCTGGCGGAGTCACTCAGCGAGACATTCGTATGGCGGGAAAAATCAATGAGATCGTCGGCGCCTAGCCAGATCGTGGAGCGTGATCGCAGCGCTCCGTCAGGTTGGAAGCGTGGCTTACCGCCCCGGCTCACCGTGCGGCTCCAGCGATTGCGCAATCTGGTTAAGCGCGGCCTGAATGCGGTCCAGTTCGGTCTGTGCGGCATCGTTCCAGTCGTCCCAACGCTCCGGCGCGTCTTCCCACATCGCCCGCCAGCGCCGCAGCGTTTCCCGCCCTTTGGGCGAGGCGAAGAAGGCGCCCACGCCGCCGGCTCCCAGCACTGCAAGTGGAACTAACCATTTGCGCATAAAGCACTCCTGAGCTGCGCTGACCGTTACGCGTGGATACACCGCAACTTAGCTTATTATCGCCACGTTTTTCCGCGCTGCACAGAGCAATCTCATCGGCATTCCTGTGTCGATCTTGGTTCCGCGCGCCTTCCCGAAAAGGAACAACTCCGATGCCCGACACTTTCGTACAATCTGGAACGGTGACAATTACTGCTGGCGGACGTCGGAAAGGTGTTATGAAACTCACTCTGCGTTTTACCCGCATCGCTAGTGTCTTGGCCTTCGTTGCCGTTCTCCTCGCAGCGTCGGCGTTACCCGCGCAGGAGCGCTCGAGTGGCGTCATGCCCAACACCGTTTGGGTCGGCGCCGATGGCAAGTACGAGTCCGAGCCTGACACCGCGGTTATGCAGTTCAATATCTCGGCGCAGGAAGACAATCTGCAGGCCGCCAATGCTCGCGCCTCCAAGGCCGCTGAACAGGTGCGCCAGCTTCTACGCACCAACGGACTCGATCCCAAGCAGGCCCAGGTCGGGTATTTCTCCGTCCAGCCTGTTTACGACTACAAGAACCCCAAGCGCAAGCTGGTTGGCTATCGCGTCGATACCAACATCAGCATCAAGCTCAAGGATTTCACCAAGATCGGCCCCCTCACCCAGGGCATCGCCGACATGGATGTCACCGGCAACCAGTCACTCAGCTACATCCTCGACGACATGGACGCCGCCAAGATCAAGGCCGTCGAAGACGCTCTGCGCCGCGCCCACGATGAGGCCAACGCCGTCGCCAAGACCGGTGGCCGCACGCTGGGCGAACTTTCCTACGCTTCGGTGGACACCTACGAGCAGCCGCGCCCGCGGCCGATGATGATGGCCGCTCCCTGCCGCCATGAAGGCCAGCGAAGCGGCGCCGGCGCCCACCGAAGACTTTGGCGCTCAGAAGATCACCGTCACCGCTCACGTCAACGCGCTGTACAACCTGAAATAGGATCGCAGTTGACTGAGAGTCCGGTCCCTTCCCCGATTCAGGGAACGAACCGGCCGATCGATGCCCGGCTTGGACGATCTCTTTTCCCGCGACTTCTTGCCGCATTCCGCGTTTCAAGATGTAAACTGTCTCGTCTCCGGAGTGTCATGCGTTTCGCCGCACTCGCAAGCTTCATCGCGTTGTCCCTCGTGCCTGTGTGCTTCGGCGCAGGACCAGCCCCACGTCGTGCCTCGAAATCCGGTTCCCCAGCAGCAATCCAACGTCGATCCCGGCACGCGATTACAACGTTCCTTCCGGCACCAAGATTCCTCTGACTCTGACCCAGGGCATCACCACCAAGACCGCCAAAGAAGGCGACCCGGTGTACGCGCAGACCGCCTTTCCGGTGGCGCAGAACAATCGCATCGTGATTCCCGCTGGTACCTACGTCCAAGGCGTCGTGCGTCGCGTTGCCCGTCCCGGACGAGTCAAGGGCCGCGCCGAATTGCAGCTGAGCTTCACTTCCATGATCTTGCCCAACGGCTACACCTTGCTTCTACCCGGAGCTGTGGATAAGGTTCCCGGCCTTGCAGACCATGAACACGAAAGGCTCGGAAGGCACCATTCAAGGTGACGGCAGCAAAGGCAAAGACGCTGCCACGATCGCGAAGACCACCGCTGCCGGAGCGGGCCTGGGCGGCATCACCGGGGAACGGCAAGGGCGCGGGAATCGGCGCTGGAGCGGGCGCTGCGCTAGGCCTGGCGACCGTGCTATTCACCCGCGGTCCCGAGATTCAGCTCGATCCCGGCGCTTCCGTCGAGATGATCCTCGAGCGCGAAATCACTCTCGAAGGCCCCAAGCTCCGCCAGCAGTAGCGTTTTATTTCTCGGGATAAATCAAGTACTTCGCCCGCACCTGCAGGAACTTCTCCAGGCCGTCGCGCCAGTCTTCGGCGATGCGCCGCGGGTCCCGCCCCAATTGCAGTTCCTGAAATGCCGCTTGGTTCGCCAGCAGCGTATTCATCTTCGACAGATCAAATTCCTGCCGGATAAAGCTTGTGCAGCGCCGCTGCCAGTTCCATCCCCAACTCCGGCGAGTCCAGAATCTCGCGGTTTACCACGACGATCTGCACTCCGCCGCATACTTTGCCCCGCATTGGTAGCTGACGTCGGCGTGAACTCCATCGGCACAAACCGCACTCCGGAGATCAGCCGCGCATTCAGGTAAGCCGCGAGTTCTTTCGGCTTGATCCACGGTGCGCCGATCCACTGAAACGGCGTGTCCGTCCCGCGCCCGACCGAGACATTCGTGAACTCCAGCAGTTCCACGCCCGGATACAGCGTCGCTGCCTCCAGTCTCCGTAAGTTGGGCGACGGATTGATCCACTCCAACCCCGTCGAATCGAACCAGTCGCCACGCAGCCAGCCCTTCATCGGAATGACCGTCAGCTTGGCATTGATGCTTTCGCTCGGCGTTGTACAGCTTCGCCAGTTCGCCCATCGTCATGCCATGCCGAATCGGCACGCTGTGGTAGTTCACAAAGCTCTCCAGCATCGCGTCCGAGACCGGCCCCTGCACGTACGCACCGTTCAGCGGATTCGGCCGGTCCAGCACGACGATCGGCTTGCTCTGCCTTGGCTCGCCGCCTCCAGGAAGTATCCCAGCGTCGTCTCGTAGGTGTAAAAGCGCACTCCCGCGTCCTGAATGTCGAACACCAGCACGTCCACGCTCTTCAGCTGCTCCGCGGTCGGCCGCCGCTTTGCGTCCGTGTCGCCGTAGACGCGTAGACCGGCACGCCCGTGGCCGTGTCGTTCGAATTCGCAAGGTCGGTCGAATCCGCGCTGCCGTTCACCCCGTGCTCAGGGCTGAAGATCGCCGTCAATTGCACTCCGGGGGCGTGCGCCAGCACGTCGATGGTTCGCCGGCCCTGGCTGTCCACGCCCGGTCTGATTGGTGATCAACCCAATCCGCGGTTTGGCGATGCCCGCGCACCTTCAACGCATCGAAGTTTCGCTCCTCCAGCACGTCGATGCCGGTTTTCACTTCTCCATTGCGCACCGTGACTCGTCGGCCCGCCGCCAGTAGTTCGTTGTACCCGGTGATGCGCGCTACTCGCATCCTCTGCGCTTCTGTGGGATTCAACTCCAGCGCCGCCGCCACCGCTGTAGCCACCTCCGAGCGCAGCGTGACCACATTTCCGTTCTTCACGTGCACCGCGTTGGTCAGGATCACGATGTAGGTATCGGTCGTCGGATCGATCCACAGCGACGTTCCGGTGAATCCCGTGTGTCCGAACGATCCCACCGGCAGCAAGTCGCCTCGGTTCGACGAGTAGGGAGAATCAATGTCCCACCCTAGTCCGCGCAGCACTGTCATGTTCGGAGGCTGTTGCGGCGTCGTCATCTTCTCCACCGTCAACTTCGACCACACCGGCGCGCCGCCGTTCAACAGCGCCTGCGCGAACTTCGCGGTGTCGTCCGCGGTCGAGAACAGCCCCGCGTGTCCCGCTACTCCGCCCATCTGCCGCGCTGTCGGATCGTGCACCATCCCGCGCAGCATCAGGCCCGAGCGCTCGTCCTTCGCTGTCGGAGCAATCCGCGAAAACCACGACTGCGGCGGCAGGAAGCGGCTGTTGGTCATGCCCAGCGGCTCGAAGATAAACGTCTCGGCATAGCGGTTCAGCATCATGCCGCTCAGCTTCTGCACCAGTTCGCCCAGCACGATGAAGTTGATGTCGCTGTACACAAACGTCGAGCCCGGCGGATTGATCAGCTTCTCGGCACTCGCCAGCCGGAACGCCTCCAACTGGCTGGTCCACTCCGGCTTCAGGTCGAGGTCAGGCCGCAAGCCCGAGTAGTGCGTCAGCAACTGCCGGATGGTCACTTCGCCCTTGCCGTTCTGCGCAAACTCGGGAATGTACCGCGACCACCGGGTCGTTCAGCTTGATCTGCCCCAGTTGCACCATGCGCATCACGCTGCCGGTGGTGGCCATCACCTTGGTGAGCGACGCCATATCGAACACCGTGTCCACCGTCATCGGCTCTACAGTCGGCTCCAGCGACCGGTTGCCAAATGCCTTGCGGTAAATCACCTTCCCCTGGTGCCCGACGAGCACCACCGCTCCCGGCGTCTGCCCTGCGGCAATAGCGTTCCTCACGACTGCATCCACCGGCGCCAGCCGCTCGGCGTAGCTAGTCAAATCCATGGCCAGTGCGGAAGGTGTGGATGCGGCCGTCGCACCGGGAATCGGGGCTTGCGCCCAGTTTGTTAGCGGAACAAGGCCGAAAGCGAGAGCCGTTGCAATCACAAGCCAGCGGGGGTTGCGTATCAAAGCGAAGAGGCCCTTTCGACAAATCACGATGAATGTTGGACGTCCGGTCGCATTGCTCGTCACGGAGTTCTGCGCCGGCACGTTATTATAAGTTGCCGCGCCCGTGACCACCGTGCCCGCCCACCACGACCAGGAATCCCGCTTCGCTCGAGCCTTCGCCATCATTCGCGAAGCCATCAAGCAGCGCGCCTTCCCCGGAGCGGCACTCGCCGTTACGCACCAAGGAGAGCTGGTGGTCTCGCAGGGCTTCGGTCACTTCATCTACGACCCGGACTCTCCCGCTGTCCAGGCCAACACGATTTTCGACCTCGCGTCCGTCACCAAGGTCGTCGCCACCACCACGATGGCGATGCTTCTGTACGAGCGCGGCCTGCTCGACCTCGACGCCAGCGCCACCAGCATCCTTTACGAATTCCGCCAGCCCGCTGTCACGGTTCGTCAATTGCTGGCCCACTCCAGCGGACTGCCCGCGTACTTCAAGCTCTTCGAAACCGCTCGCAACCGTCGCGACCTTCTGCATGCGGCCCGCAACACTCCGCTGGACCACGCGCCTGGCACCCACGCTGAGTACAGCGACATCGGATTCATCCTGCTCGGCAAAATCCTGGAACGTCTTGCCCATGAGCCAATCGAATCGTTCTTTCGCCGCGAAATCGCTGCGCCCTTGAATCTTCGGCACACTGGATTCAATCCCCCGCCGGGCCTTGCGACAGAGATTCCTCCCACCGAAGACGACCGCACCTTTCGCCTCCGTCTCATCCAGGGCGAGGTCAATGACGAGAACGCTTACGTCATGGGCGGAATTGCGGGACATGCCGGACTCTTCGCCTCCGCTCCCGACGTAGCCCGCTTCGCCGAATGTATGCTGCGCGGCGGCGCGCCCATCTTGAAACCCGAAACCGTCGAACTCTTCACCCGCCGCCAGGACTCCCCCAACGGCACCTCCCGCGCCCTCGGGTGGGACACACCTTCGCATCCATCTTCCTCCGGCCACCATTTCTCCTCCCGATCGTTCGGCCACCTCGGCTTCACTGGTACTTCGTTATGGATTGACCCGGACCGCCAACTCAGCGTCACCCTGCTTACCAACCGCACCTGGCCGGACAGAACCTCGCAAGCCATCAAGCAAGTCCGGCCCGTCGTGCACGACGCCATCGTCGAGGCGTTGTAGCCTGCCTCTGCTACTCTGATATCGCGTCGCGCGCCACCGACTATGGGTATCCGCTCCATCGCCGCGAACTTGACCCGGAAGAAACCGTCGCCTCTCCACCGCAAGTATTGGAAAGAAGTTCCTCTCCGCCGCTTGACCTCACTCTTGCTGGCAATTTTTTTCCTGTTCGGCATGGTCGGCTGTTTTGTCGACCTTCTCGATCTCGGACGAAAACCTTTCATTCCCGTCGTGGCCTGGGCGCTATTCAGCGGCTTCATCGCAGTTGTTTGGATTCTGGCTTACTTTCGCGACCCGCGCTGGCTGCTCGGCGCGGCCGTTTTGTGGCTCATCGGTTCTCGCCTGTTGTCCATGCTCTTGCGCCAGCTGGGGCCTTTCGACCGCCCCACGCCCGAACACGGCACACGAGTGATCACCGTCGCGTGCATGATCTTGAGCTCCCTCGCCTACCTCTGCTTCATGAACTTTAATCAACGAGAAGGATCTCGCGCGGTGCGCATGCAAACGGAGTTGGCGATTGCCCAAAGTATCCAGCAGACGCTGGTGCCGATCGTCGATTGGCATTCCGCGAACCTCGAGATCTATGGTGTCTCGGTGCCCAGCGCCGAGGTGGGAGGCGATCTGGTGGACGTCGTCCCGCTTCCCGACGGGTCAGTCTTCGCCTATGTCGCTGATGTCTCCGGCCACGGTCTCCCCGCCGGAATCCTCATGGGCATGATCAAGACCGCCGTGCGCACCCAACTCGTCGACTTGCCTTCGCCCACGGCTGTATTTGAGCGGCTCAACGAAGTTCTGCCCGCCGTCAAAGAGCCGCACATGTACGCCACTTGTACAGCGCTGCGCATCCAGCCGGACTCGAACGGCCCATGCCGCGTGGAATACGCCATCGCAGGGCAGCCCGCCATGCTCCTTGCTTCGTCGCGTTCTGTCGAGCGCCTTGCCGACCAACAGTTACCGCTTGGACTTCTCTCTGGGCCGCCCTACAACGGTCACTCAATCGAACTCCAGCCGGGTGACGTGCTGCTCGTCGCTACCGACGGCATCCTCGAGGCCTCCGACAAATCGGGCACCGAGTTTGGCCTTGATGGTATCGAGACCGTCCTTCGCGACAACCGATCGGACCCGCTGGCGTCCATCGCGCAGAAGATCCACACCGCGCTGGCCGCCAACTATGCGCAAGACGATGACCAGAGCCTCCTGCTTTTCCGCCGCACCGCTTAGAATGATTGTGGTACTTCATTCATGGATAAACTCGTCATCCGTGGCGGCAATCCGCTCGAAGGGACCATCCGCGTCAGCGGTGCTAAGAACGCTGCACTGCCCGCGATGGCCGCGGCCCTGCTCACAGACGAACCGGTGATCCTCGAAAACATCCCCCAGGTTCGCGACATCATCACCGAGCGCAATCTGTTGGCCGCCATGGGCGCCGAGGTCGAACTCGGCTACGGACGCGCCCAGCATCGCACCACGATCTCCTGCCGCAACCTGGTCAACGAAGAAGCCGCTTACGACCTGGTCAAGACCATGCGCGCTTCCACCCTCGTGTTGGGCCCGTTGGTCGCCCGCACCGGACACGCCCGCGTGTCGCTTCCCGGCGGATGCGCCATCGGCGCCCGCCCCATCGATCTGCATATCAAGGGACTGGAGAAGCTCGGCGCTCGCATCACTCAGGAGCACGGCTACATCGAGGCCCGTGCCGACCGCTTGAGAGGCGGCCTCATCGTCTTCGAGAAAATCACCGTCACTGGCACCGAGGACCTGCTCATGGCGGCCACCCTCGCCGAAGGAGAATCCGTTCTCGAGAACTGTGCCTGCGAGCCTGAAGTCGTGGACCTCGCCGAACTGCTCACCAAAATGGGCGCACGCATCGCAGGCGCGGGCACTCGCACCATCCGCGTGCAGGGCGTAGAGAAACTCGGCGGCGCACGCCATCGCATCATCCCCGACCGCGTCGAAGCTGGAACCTTCATCATCGCCGCTGCTCTGACCGGCGGCAATCTCACCGTCTCTGCCTGCGAACCCCAGCACCTCGGCGCGTTGCTCAGCAGACTCGACGAGTGCGGCGTTCACGTCGCCACTACCGCCGATTCCGTGCGCGTCGTTTCGGGAGGCCCACTGAAGTCCGCCGACATCGTCACCGAGGAGTATCCCGGATTCCCGACAGACATGCAGGCGCAATACATGGCTCTGGCCACGCAAGCCGAAGGCGTTAGCTTGATCACTGAAAACATCTTCGAGAACCGCTACATGCATGCCCAGGAACTCGTCCGAATGGGCGCCCACATCAAAATCGACGGACGGCGAGCTGTGGTCCGCGGCAAGACTCCTCTCAGCGGCGCTGCTGTACTCGCCAGCGATCTTCGCGCCTCCGCTTCGCTGGTACTTGCTGCCTTGGTCGCCGACGGTGAAACCATCATCGACCGCGTTTACCACCTCGACCGCGGCTACGAGCGCATCGAAGAGAAACTCCGCTCAGTTGGAGCCCAGATTCGCCGCATCGGCCGCTTGATCCCAGAACGTAGTCCGGTGTCCACTTAACTTGGATTCGTGAAGCACGAAGAAGTCCGCAGAGAACATTCACGAGAGTGTGAAACCTAATTGCTGACTACAGGATTCGAATCGCGAGCTGCTTGGCATTGGCAAAGGTAGTATCATTCTTCAAAGCGGCTGCCCCCCGGCTGCAAGTCGTTCACTCCGTTCTACAAATGGGAGCTTTAAATGGATACATCGAGAATGAATTCGCTTATGGACAAGGGTTGGGCCTTGGCCTTGGCGCTCGGAATTCGAGTGTTGGAAGCACTTGCCCTATGGATCGTCGGTCGCTGGCTAATCGGTATGGCGCTGCGCATCATCGGCCGTGGTATGACCAAGCAGAAGATTGACCCGACCTTGATCCGCTACGTACAGAATGCAGTTGCAGCCCTGCTCAATATCATCCTGGTGATCGCGATCCTGGGATTCTTCGGGGTGGAGACCACGAGTTTCGCGGCCCTGATTGCCGCTGGCGGCGTCGCCATCGGACTCGCCTGGAGCGGCCTGCTGGCCAACTTTGCTGCCGGCGTATTCCTCGTCATCCTGCAGCCCTTCAAGGTAGGTGACTTCGTGGTCGCAGGCGGAGTCATGGGAACCGTCGAGGAGATCGGCCTGTTTGTGACTTCGATCAATACGCTTGACAACATCCGCAACATCGTCGGCAATGGCAAGATCTTCGCTGAAATCATCCAGAACTTCAGCCACAACCCATTTCGAAGGGTCGACCTTCAGGCGCAACTCGATCACACCGCCGACGTGCATAAGGTCATAGCGCTGCTTAAGTCAAATCTCGCGCAGATTCCAAACGTGCTGACGAACCCTGCGCCCGACGTCGAGATCCTTACCTTCACTCTGGCCGGCCCTGTGCTGGCGGTTCGTCCCTACTGCAACAACGCCAACTACTGGCAGGTGTATTTCGACACCAACCGTGTCATTCGCGACACCGGAGCCGGTGCTGGACTTCCCGCTCCCGAGCAGCACTTCGCTGTTCGGACGTCGGTATCACCCAACTAGAACCACGCAACATGCTCGCGATAAGCAGAGCGGCCCTCGGGCCGCTCTGCTCTTTCAGCAGCCATGCAGCGTTCTCACTTCCCGCAGCCCGCGCCAGTAAACTGCATCTCCAGCCCAGACACGATAGTTCCCAACTCCAGCAGCGGCATATACGACGACGGGTACGGCTTGTCTCCCCTCAACTGCTTGAGCAACTCCGATTCGCCCTTGGACATCTCACGTCCTTCGGCTTCGGCCGCCGGACTCAGCCGCACCACAAGGTGGCCGCACGCCGCGGGATCTTCTTCGAGGGCGCCCTTGCGCCACGAAACCACCTGGCCGCGGCCCTCGCCGAACCCACTGACCTGGAACCCCTTGCCATTCAGCCTGTTCAGTTCGGGGACAGGCAGGCCAATCCGAATACCGCTCGCCGTTCGCCAGCGGCACGGGCCCGACTTGGTCGCGAAGCAGATGTACACCGACGCTGCATGTTCCTTTTCCCAGGTAATCGCCAGCGCCGCGGACGAGTCGGTACCGTAAACGACGGTGGCAACGTCAGGTCCGTCGCTGATTTCCAGGTTCTGTTCGCGCACGTTCTCGTGGCCAAACAGTTCGTCGAGCTCGGCGCGCGTGGTTGCCGCCGTAACCGGTCCAACGCGTTGTCCGGGCACGATCAGCCAGTCGTTCTTCTGCGCGGCTGACGAAGCGGTCAGCAGCGCAACAGCCATCATCCAATTGCATGAGTTTCATGGGAGCTCTCGGCAAATTGATATGGCTGAGGTTAGCACGCTGACAACCCAGCAATCCCGCGGCGCAAGAATGCAAAGTTCCGGATTCGGATATACACTTAGGCCGCAAACCCTGCAGACAAGGGTTTTCTGGGAGTCGCCTCATGTCGGTTCAGATCAGCACCCGCGCGGTGGAAGGCATTGCAATTGTAGACATCAGCGGCCAGCTTCGGCTCGGCGAAGGCACAGGCAAACTGCGCGAGGCGGTTCAGCAACTTGTGCGCGAGGGCTACAACAAGATCGTGCTCAACCTCAACGGCGTGGTGCACATTGACAGCTCGGGCATCGGCGAACTGATGAGCAACTACACGACGCTGCGCAATCAGGGCGGTGAACTCAAGCTGATGAACCTCAACAAAAACGTCCGCAACCTGCTGCAAGTCACGCGACTTTACACAGTCTTCGACGTTCACGACGATCAGGACACGGCGCTGAAGGCATTCAAGTAAGGCTCGAACAGGGCGGCGAAGAATTCCCGAAATGGGACTATGTCCGATAACGAGTCCCCCTCCCCCTCCCCCTATATTTTCTAAAATCCTCATTCTTAAGGGACTTACGGGAGCGATGCGCGCAAAATCCTCGGCCCAAAGGACTTACGGGCAAAGTCTTCTTAACAAAGGACTTATGCTGGACCCTTGCGGGCTGGACGGGAGCCCTGGCGGGGAGAAAAGCGAAAAAGCGACAGTGAACAGGACCTGTCACAGGTCGAAGCACCTTGCTGGGGATGGGGGCAGTATCCGGCTGCCGACTCGATGGAAGACAGCTCTCTCTCATCCTTCCGTGCGGCAGTGTACAACAGGTAGCTGTCAAGCACCAAGCGAGTTTGTCACGCTTGCGCGTGACGGATGAACGAAGTCAGTGGCCAGGGGCTGGTGGCTAGAAAACGCGCGTTCACCGTGGAGGAAACGGGGCGCACTGAGATGCAAGGGCAGCCACAGATTTACGAGGAGCGCGCAAGAGTGTAAAGGATGTCTTGGGACACCCTGCAAAGGATGTCATGGGACTGACCCGAAGAAAGGCGGAATAGGCCACCCGGTTGGCCCAGCGAAGAAATTTTGATTGCATGGCTGATGCGCCGGCAGCTAAGGTATTGCAACTGGCGTTCCCCTAAATATCCCAGACAACAGCAAGGGCGCAGATGTGAAGAGTTGCGCCGGACAGGAGACTTCGTGTTTTCACTCAAGGTTCCCATTAGTTCGGAAGGCGGGCACAACAGCTTCCAGAACAACGTTCCCGATCCCGTTACTTCGGGCAAGGAACTGCCGACATTCAAGTTCGAGCTGGAAAAGTCGCAAGGACGAGTGATGGAAGGCAGCTATGGCAAAGAGGCCACGGTGGAGCAGTTGCCGATTTCGAAGGGAATTGCGGGTGTTTCCATGCGGATGGAGCCCGGCGTGATGCGCGAACTGCATTGGCACGCGACTGCCGCGGAGTGGGCGTTTGTCACCGGGGGCGCGGTGCGCACCACGGTCATCGACCCGCAGGGCTGTTGCGAGACCAACGACTTCCTGCCCGGGGACGTCTGGTATTTTCCGCGCGGTCATGGGCACGTCATCGAGACGCTGGGCGATAAGCCGTGCCACTTCATCCTCGTCTTCGACAATGGGTACTTTTCCGAGTTCGGGACCTTCAGCATCACCGACTGGCTGGGTCATGCGCCGAAGGAACTGCTGGCGAAGAACTTCGGCGTGCCGACGTCAACGTTCGAGAAGTTCCCCAAGCAAGAGGTGTACTTTGCCAAGGGCAAGATTCCTCCTGTTGTGCCGGCTGCGCCGCTGCAGGGTTGGAAGACGCCGCCACTCACGCACAAGTACGGACTGCTTTCGCAGAAGCCCTTCGAAGTCTTCAGCGGTGGTCTGGAATGGCGGGTGGATGGCACGCAGTTTCCAATTTCTACGACCATGACAGGCGTGGTTCTGGAGATGGAGCCGGGAGCGCTGCGGGAATTGCATTGGCATCCCAATGCCGCCGAGTGGCAATACATCTTGAGCGGTGAATTCAGCGTGACGCTGTTTGGTTCGCAGGGACGCTGGCGCGAAGAGCGGCTCAGCCAGGGAGATGTTGGGTACATTCCGCAGGGATTTGGCCATTCGATTGAAAATGTCGGAAGCGAAAAGGCGCGAATCCTGATTGTCTTTAACAACGGACACTATCAGACGATCGATTTGTCGCAGTGGATTGCCGGCAATCCGACGGATGTGCTCGCCACAAACTTCGGCCAGGACGCGTCGGTGTTTGAGAAGTTTCCGCGCAAGGACGTGTTCCTGACGAAATAGAGAACGAGTCGGAGGTGCTTCCGGGAGCGGAGATTTAGCAGGTTAGTCGAAGCTGGCGAAAACCCCCACTTAAGGCCACTGCGCGGCGTTGAATGGGGCACCCTTTTTTAAGTTTGTTTTGTCGAAGCAGATGGGTTAGCCTGGGCCAACCGCCTGTGGTTCCCTCCCGTCGTTCTGATATAAAAGGGAACTCCGATGGCACTGCGTTTCGAGTGGGACGACCACAAGGCGGATTCAAACTTCAGAGTACACGGTGTGTCTTTTCGCGAGGCCACCACGGTGCTCGCCGACCCGCTGTCTATCACCATCTCCGATCCCGATCATTCCTCGGCGGAAATGCGCTTTGTCGACATCGGCCTTTCACATCTCGGGCGCTTGCTCGTGGTATCGTACACAGAGCGAGGCAGCCGAATCCGCCTTATTAGTGCGCGACTTGCGACAGCTCATGAACGAAGACAGTATGAAGAAGCAGACTAGAGTAAAGGCGCGTAGTTCCGACCCAATGCGCCCCGAGTACGATTTCAGTAAAGGGGTGCGCGGTAAACATGCGGCGCGCTACGCGTCCGGTACTAACGTTGTCGTCTTAGCCCCCGACGTCGCCCGGCAGTTTCAAACCGCTGACGACGTTAATGAAACCCTGCGGGCAGTTGCGAAATTGATCGAACGGCGCAAAGACCGTAGTAAACCACAGACGGCTTAGAACAAGTAACGGCCCCAGGTGTTGTCGGGCTATGTTTCACCACGCTACAGCGTGGACTGAATGTGATGAAATGCGATTGTCCGGCCTGCCGCGACCGCCGCAGACCGCGTGCCGTAAACGGAATTTACAAAATTCTGGGAGTCGAGTGCAGTGATGCCCAGGTTAGCCCAAAAGAAGGGCGAACCTGGGGCACCAGGCGACTGAGTTCTTGCGCAGGCCACTCATAGTTGGATGACCCAGGTTGGCGTCTAAACAGCTGCGCCGCGGACTGACGCCTACGGGCCACACAAATGCCGCTCGCCAAAACTCGTAGGTATTTTGCGGGTCCACCTTAGGGTTTCCACCTGATACTCATTCGGTATGTACCCGCCTTAGACTTGAGTGGCGAAGAGGAGACGAGAGATGCCACTGATTCAGGTGTTGATTGTGCTGATTGTAGTCGGTGTCCTGCTGTGGCTGGTGAACACCTACATTCCCATGCAGAGCGCGATCAAGTCGATTCTGAAGGGGTGGTGGTCATCGTGGTCGTCATCTGGCTGTTGCAGGTGTTTGGTGTACTCCATTCCGTAACGAACCTAAGAGTGGGCAACTGATCGCGGCGAGAATTGGCGGACCCTCCACCGGGTGAGCCCCACCTCAGTCCGCAAACCAATTGGATAATCCGCGACTATCCAATTGGATAGTCGAATTGCGCAGATAAGAGTCTTGCCCCGCTCTGACGATGATTCTGGCTCCGATCCAGCCCGCTCTATGCGGGGCACGGAAGGGAGCGTACCAAAATCCGTCGGGAATCCATTTTGGTAATGAAGTTGCTTCCCACAGTGCAGGAATTGCAGGGCACGATCCTCAGTCACTCGCCCGGGGGCTCGGAGAGATAAAGAACGGGGACGGAGCGGCCCGAAGGAAGGAGAATTCCGATGAAGCGCATATCGTTTAGTTCAGCACGGACTACCCTGGCGGCCACCCTGACCGTGCGGTATAGCCGGCTGATAGTGCTTTCAGGTTTTGCGACCTTGCTGGTCAGTTGCGATGATTCCGATACCGGCGAATGCCAGTAGCATAACCGCGTCCCTACTCGGATTTAATGCGACAGGGAGCTTTTGCCTATGATTCGGTCGGTGTCATAGGCGGCTCGGGAACTGGATTCTTAACGGCTCCGTCGGAGCTGCTGAACGCGTTCGGGTTGATGGAACATGAGCAGCCTCACTTGCGATCTACGAGTTGGCGCGCACTGGCCACGGTCACGCAGACGTTTTTTTTCCCACAAGGTTATAGCGGCATGTCCATCACCGTGCATTCCGATGGCAGCACTGTGCTCTCGGGAGACAATGTAAGCAATGCTACGTACGGATATGCGACGGGAACTTTGGGATCTACATCGGCCGTGATCGAGATGCAGTTTCAGGATCTGGCCTCGGGCTACTTCTCACCTCCGAACACGGCTGTAGCGGTGATGACGGGAACAACCAGCGTTCCCATCGGTTTGGATCCAAATTGCTTGGTCTGTCCGTCGATCGCGCCATTCGATTTAGACTGGAGCTTTTCGCTCCAGAAATAGTGCAGCCCCTGAGCCTTCTTCGTTGGTGCTGTTGGGCACGGGATTTTTGGGCATTGCGAGGAAGTTTCGGCGCTTAGCTCGGAAGGCGGAGGCGTCGTCAATCCGTCCGTTGCCCCGTTCGACCTAGACTGGGGCTTTTCACCTCCAAGCTCCCAGCCCCGAACCGGCCTCTTTGCTCCTGCTCGGCACCGGAATGATCGGCGTAACGGGCGCACCTGCGACGGACGTCTCAGGACGTAGCAACGGGAACTGCGCCGGAGGTCTTAGCGCGCAGAAGCTTCGTCGATCTCCTGCACGATCGCGGCGGCGGCTTGGGCAGGGTCGGGGGCTTCGACGATGGGGCGGCCGACGACCAGGTAGGTTGCTCCGGCGGCGATGGCTTCTTTGGGGGTGAGGACGCGGGCCTGGTCGTCGGGGCGAGTGGTTCTTATTTCCCCACGTTGGCTCTGGTCTAATCCCACCCTATCGCCAAAAGCGGGCGATAAGGGTGGGGCACCCAGAATATAGAAGGGCGGATACCGGGGGTGACGATGGCGAAGTCGTCGCCGAGTTCGCGGCGGAGTTCGCGGGCTTCGAGGGCGGAGGCGACGAGGCCTCCGCAGCCGGCGGCGAGGGCGAGGGAGCCTAGTCGTAGCACTTGCGTCTGGACGTGTCCGGAGACGCCGAGTTCGGCGAGGTCGGCGTCGGAGAGGCTGGTCAGCACGGTGACGGCCAGCACCATCGGCTTGGAGGCGGACTGGGCGGCGGCTTCGGCGGCGGCTTTAAGCATCTTGCTGCCGCCGGAGGCGTGGACGGTCAGCATGGTGACGCCCAGCTTGGCGGCTTCGGCGACGGCCCCGGCGACGGTGTTGGGGATGTCGTGGAACTTCAAGTCCAGAAAGACTTTACGGCCGGAGGAGACGAGGTCGCGGACGACCTGCGGCCCCTCGGCCGTAAAAAGTTGCTTGCCAATTTTGTAGGTACTGGCAGATTCGCCGATGGATTGCACGATTTGGCGGGCTTGCGTAGCGCTGGAGACGTCCAGCGCTACGATGAGCCGATCTCGGTTAAGCATCGGCCCATTTTACCGCACTATGATTACAGGACTATTGTGATCCTTCAGCCGCTAGCGGGCTGATGTTGGTGGCCACGGTCGGAGTCTCGATGACATCCAGGCGAACTTTGGCGATACCTGCATCGCCTACGCCTAGAATCATGGCAGCGCCGTAGGACAGGTCCAGAATCCGACTCTTCAGAACGGGACCGCGATCGTTAATGCGGACCATCACCGATTTGTCGTTCTTCAGATTCGTAACCTTGACCCAAGAGCCTAGTGGCAGAGTTCGATGGGCGGCCGTAAAGTCATGCATATCATACGGTTCGCCGCTCGCGGTCTTATGATGCTGGAACAGATGACCGTACCACGATGCCTTGCCCACCTGAAACTTGCGGGTGGGAATGGGCTTAATAGCTTCCTGGGTCTGTCCCGGGATACCTTGGTTCGAGTCCGGTGTCTGGTTGTTACCGGGTGCCGCTCCCAGCGCCGTGGTCAAAAGCAGGACCAAGGCTGCCTGGTTCAGTACTCGTAGCATTAAACACCTCGCTTCAAAATATGGGGCCCTCCCGTACAGATTGTTAAATTCTACCGACCGGGGTGAAAGGGAGTCAATCAGAATTAAACTTTTCTTAATTTTGTGCTTGACTAATGCTAAATTGTGTGTATTCAGAGACATCGGGCTGGGGCGGCGGGCGAAGGCGGGTTGTGCCGGGAGTTCGACGGGAGGACTTGAGTGGGCTGGCGCTCGGTCGGTTATCCAGAGGCACAGAAGCTTGTAACTTAATGAACATAAGAAGTTTACAGGAATTCTAGGAGCGGCAGGACGGCGCCGGGGTGCTGGAGTTGTGCGCTTGCGGTACATTCTTCCCATGGCAAGTAGACCGATCATCCTGAGCATTGCAGGGTACGACCCGTCGTCGGGGGCGGGGATTACGGCGGACGTAAAAACTGCCGCCGCGCTGGGCTGCTATGCGGTGACTTGCATTACCGCGCTGACTGTCCAGTCGACGCAGGGGGTTTTCGGGGTCGAGCCGGTGCGGGCGGAGGTGGTGCGCGACACGCTTGTGCGACTGGCGGATGACATGGAATTGGGAGCGGTGCGTGTCGGGATGGTGGGATCGGGCGAAGTGGCGGAGGCGGTGGCGGATTTCCTGCGGGAGGTTCGGCCGCGGAATGTGGTGGTTGATCCGGTGTTGCGGTCGTCGTCGGGTGCGAATCTACTGGATGACAGAGGAATTGCGGTAGTTCGCGACCAGTTCTTACCACTTTGCGACATAATTACGCCAAACTTTGGCGAGGCAGTCGTGTTGGGGGGCGATAAACCGGAGAAATTTCCCACTCCAAATTCTTGGGACGAAGCGTTACCCGCGCTTCGCGCACTAGCTGGCAAGCTGCACGACCATGGTAGCCGAGGCGTGGTCATCACCGGCGGAGATTTGCCGGAGGCCAATGATTTCTTAAGCTTACGAGGATCGGAGGAGGAGTTTGAGCAGGTCTTTCCGGGTAGCCGGGTTGAATCTCGCGCGACGCACGGGACGGGTTGTGCGTTCGCGACAGCAGTGGCTTGCCTGCTGGCTCGAGGGCGGGACGTGCCGACTGCGATGGGGGAAGCCAAAGAGTTTGTGCGGCAGGCGATGCTGGCGGCGTATCCGGTGGGTCGAGGGACGGGCCCGATGAATCATCTTTTTCGGCTGCCGGAAGAGCGATAACTAAAGGAACCGTTTACTTCGTGCGGTGAAGCGGCCGAGGGCAGCGATTGGATGGCTGACTGCGCGGGAGTGGGCTTTCGGTTAAACTCGCAGGCAGCGAGCCCGATGAAGTTTCCCCTGCGTTCGGCGAGTTGCGGCAAGGCTGGTTGGCTGGCGGCGATGCTGCTGGTAATCCTCACGTTGAGTGCCGCTTTTGGCGCGGAGAGTGGCACCTGGGTCCCTACCCGGAGTACCAACGATGCGATCACCCGCAAGGGCTTCGACGCCTTTTACAACCTCGATTACGACAAGGCCGTGAAGGATTTTGAGGTGGCGCTGCAGGCGCATCCCGATGACCCGTTTGCGGTGAATCACCTGCTGTCGGCGGTCATCTTCAAGGAGCTGCTGCGAATCGGGGCGCTCGACACCGAGGCGTACGCCAGCGATAACTTCCTGGACAAGAAGTACTTGGTTCCGCTGGATCCGAATGTGCATGACCGGGTCAACGAACTGAGTGCGCGGTCGGAGCAGCTATCGAACGGATATCTAGCCAAGGACGCCAATGACGTCAATGCCCTGTATGCCAGGGGGGTGGCGCGAGGATTGAAGGCCACCTACACAGGAATGGCCGAGCACGCCTGGTTTTCTGCGCTTCGCAGCGTTCTGGGAGCGCGGCACGACGATGAGCGGGTGCTGGAGATCGATCCTAAATACGTAGACGCAAAGGCCTTGCTGGGTATCCATCTTTACGTGATTGGGAGCCTGAGCTGGCCGGCCAAAGTAGCGGCGTCGATGGTCGGCGTCACCGGTAATAAGGAGAAAGGGCTGGAATACCTGCGGGACGTGAGTGTCCATGGCACTCCCGAGGTGGCGTGGGACGCCAAAATTGCGCTGGCGATGTTTCTGCGGCGGGAGCAGAAGTACGACGAGGCGCTGCAACTTGTTGGCGGGATGTATCAGGCGTTTCCCCGGAACTTTCTGGTAGCCACCGAGTATGCCCACCTGCTGAACGCTGCCGGGCATGGGCCGCAGGCGGTGGCGGCCTACCAGAAAATTGTCGCCGGGTGCCGCGGCAATGGATTTACGGTGTGCCGCATGGAGATTCCGGCTTACGGACTTGGCGAGGCGGAGAAGGGGCAGCGGGACTTTCAGGGTGCGGCGGACGCGTACGCGCTGGCAGCCAGCACGGCGATCGATCCGGATTTCAAGCAGCGGGCTATGCTGAAAGAAGCCGAGATGGACGACGCCATGCACAAGCGCGACCTGGCACTGGCGAAGTACAAGGCAGTGATTGCAGCGAATTCGGGGACGGAGTCGGCGGAGTTGGCGCGGAGGTATATGAAGCAGGCGTATGTGGTGCAGTAGGTAACTGGTAGCTGGTAATTGGTAACTGGTGATTCGTTATTGGTAATTAGCGACTTGCGGTGGCGGGAACCTTTTGCCATCCTATCCGTATCTCCAAGAGGGGAGGCACCATGTACTGCAACTATTGCGGGAAACAGATTCAGGACGATGCGCGGCTGTGCGCCTACTGCGGGCGGCAGGTGGGCTATGCGGCGGTGGAACCGAAGAAGTTGATGCGTCCGCCGAAGGGGAGTCCGGAACGGAAGATCGCGGGGGTGTGTGCGGGTTTTTCGGAGTACTTTGACGTGGACGTCACCATCGTGCGCGTGGTGTGGCTGATTGTCGCGCTGTTCGGCGGGGGAGGGATTCTGGCCTACATCATCGCGTGGATTGTGATGCCGGAGGCGCAGCCGATGACCATGCAGCCGCCAGTGACTATGGCGCAACCGTATCAGCAGTGAGACTTCGGGAATAGAACCAGCGCGGGGAGATCATCTCCGCGTTTTATTGTGCCGGGGTTGGTGGCCAACATCGAGCCGCGAACCCTTCGACAGGCTCAGGGCAGGCTCTGGGGCGCCTGCTATTATGCGGTGGTAAAATTCTGCACATGGCAAGCGCAACCGAAAAACAGCAGGCGCACGAGCTTCTCGAGCAACTCGATGCCGGGCAGCTTGCCGCTGTGGTTCACCTGCTGCAGGTGATGACCGATCCGTTTGCGTCGGCTGCGGTGGAACAGGAAGAACTTGCGCCGGAGACAGCGGCAGCGATCGAGCATGGACGGGCGTCACTAGCCCGCGGGGAAGGAATCACCCACGAAGCCGTGCTGCGCGAGTTCGGGCTCCCCAAATGACCGAACCGGCAGCACCCGGTCGGCTGGGTGTGGTTTGGTCGCCGGAAGCACGGGCGGATTTGCGGGCCATCGACCGCGAAACCGCCTTGCAGATTCTGCACTGTGTGGACCGCTTCCTTGGCAGTCGAATCGGAGATATCAAGAAGCTCAAGCCGCCTCTGGGCGGTTTTCGTTTGCGCTGCGGGGACTTTCGGGCGTTCTTCGATCAGACAGACGAGCACACCATATCGATCACTGCAGTTCGCAATCGGCGGGAAGCGTATCGGTGAATTTAACCCGGAACATGCTGCCAGCGGCAAGGTGACAGCGGCCGTATTAGAAGTGACGGTTGGGGACGTGTGCCCAGGATGCGGGGAACTGATCCCCGCATTTTTGTTAGTCGTGTCCGATTCGCCAAGTCAGCCCACGACAATTAGGATGGCAGGGGAATCTTTCCGCTGGGAGTGATCTATGTCATCCGCATTTGAAGGACTGGAACCGAAAGTTTTATGGAAGCATTTTGCCGTGCTGGCGGCGACGCCGCGGGCTTCGACCAAAGAGGCGGCCGCGCGCACCTATGTGCTGGAGCAGGCTAAGAACCTGGGGCTGGAGGCCGTGCAGGACGAGGCCGGGAACGTGGTGGTGCGCAAGCCGGCGCATCCGGGACGGGAGAAGGCTACGCCGACGCTGCTGCAGGGACACCTCGACATGGTGTGCGAGAAGAACGAAGGCACACCACACAATTTCGACACCGATCCGATTGATGTGTGGCGCGACGGCGACTGGCTGAAGGCGCGGGGCACGACGCTGGGCGCTGATAACGGCGTTGGCGTGGCCGCTGGGCTGGCGGTAATGGAGTCAACCGACATCGCGCACGGGCCGCTCGAGTTCGTGTTCACTATCGACGAAGAGACAGGTTTGACGGGCGCGGCAGAGTTCAAGGGCGGGGTGCTGCGGTCGAAGTTCTTCTTCAACCTGGACAACGAAGAGACGGAAACGCTGTGCATTGGCTGCGCCGGCGGGGTGAAGACGATTGGGCGGCGCAAGGTGGAGCTGGTGCCGGCGAAGGGCGACACTGGGTGGCGGGTGAAAGTGTTTGGGCTGCGAGGCGGGCACTCCGGGGTGGACATACATCAGGGCCGTGGCAACGCGCTGCGGGTGCTGGGCGATGTGTTGCAGCGGCTGATGGAGGAGCTGCGAGCAGGTATCGCGTCGGTTACGGGCGGCAGCGCGCAGAATGCGATTCCGCGCGAGGCGTCGGCGGTGGTGGTCGTGAACGCGAGGCGGGAAAAGAAGCTGCGCGCGTTGGTAGCGGCGTGTGAAGCCGACTGGAAAGCGGACCTGGGCAGCTTCGACGATGGGCTGCAGATCAGCGTGGAAAAAGTGGATCGGTCGGAGAGCGTGTTGCGAGGACAGGATGCGCGGCGCGTGGTGGACTTGCTGATGACCCTGCCGCACGGCGTGATGGCGATGAGCCCGGATGTTCCGGGGCTGGTGCAGAACTCGACCAACCTGGCTGTGGTAACGACCAGCGGCGACGTGGTGGAGATCATTACCAGCCAGAGAAGCGCGATCTCGTCGAGCCGCAACACCCTGGCGCGGATGCTGGCGACGGCCTTCGGGCTGGCAGGGTTCGAGGCGGAGCATAGCGGGAACTATCCGGGATGGAAGCCGGAGCCGGACAGCGAGATCGTCAAGAAGCTGCAGGCGGCGCATGAGCAGGTGTTCGGCAAGCCGGCCAAGTTGATTGCCATGCACGCCGGGCTGGAGTGCGGCGTGATTGGCGAGAAGTATCCGGGGATGGAGATGATTTCGTTTGGGCCGACGATCGTGGACCCGCACAGCCCGAATGAGCGGGTGCAAATCTCGACGGTGGAGATGTTCTGGAAGCTGCTGACGACAGCGCTGGAGAAGATCTGAACAGTCGCCAGTGGCCGGTCGCCAGTAGCCAGTTGAGGACGGACTTGCCGGTTTGAGACGACGAGACTGAATTAAAGTAAGGCTGGCGGGCGCGGCGAGAGTCGCGCCCTTTCTTTTTGGGGCGAACCGAAGCTGCGATCGAGGGCTCAGGCGGCGGTTGGCTTGAGGCGGCGGCGCTCGGCGAGGGCGCGCTGGATGAAGCTGACCTCGTGGCTGAGGATATCGGCAGCTTCGCGGCAGAACTCTGGCTGACTGGCCATGAGATCGAGAAATTCCTGGCGGCCGACATGCAGGACTTCGGCAGCGGTCGCGGCAGTGGCCTCCAAGCTATACGCATGGCCGGTGAAGGTCGCGGGGAGTCCCAAAAGAGAGCCGGCGGAGAAGACGCGGTCGAGTTTGGGAAGGTCGGGCAAGGAAAGGCGCACCTTTCCCTTCATCACAAGGTACACACCAACGGCTTCCTGATCGAGTCGGAACAGACAGTGTTTCGCAGGATGGGATTCAACAGTACCGGCAGCGAGAAGCGACTTCTTCAGACGGGTCGAGATTTTGAGGATATTGGCCTTGGGCCCCACATTTCGCATCTTTTACTTATGCCAAATTGGGGCGCGGCAAGCTGTGATTGGAATCACAGGTTATTGTGAGTGGAAAAAAGGCATTTAAGTGGCGAACATAGCTAGTAGGAAGGTGGTAGTACAAAGGGCATGTTCCCGGTTTGGAAATCGTCCATTATGGGACTAAGAAATGAGGTGGGTTGGAAGAATCTAATGGTTCTTGCCGGTACGACAGGTGCAAAAGTGCCGTTAACAGACAGGAATCAAGGTTTAGCCATGCGTATTCTCGTGGTCGAAGATGATGGACCTCTGGCGAGCTTTCTGCGCAAAGGACTGGAGGCGGAACACTACGCGGTGGACGTGGCTCCGGACGGCGAGGAGGCGCGCTGGCTGGCGTGCGAGTGCGAGTACGACCTGATGGTGCTGGACCTGAACCTGCCGAAGCTGGATGGGTTTGGGGTGCTGGGAAAGGTGCGTCCGAAGCGGCCGTCGCTACCGGTGCTGGTGTTGACCGGGCGGAGCCGGCTGGAGGACCGGGTTCACGTGCTGGACTTGGGGGCGGACGATTGCCTGCTGAAGCCGTTCTCGTTTACGGAGCTGTCGGCGAGGGTGAGGGCACTTTTGCGGAGGCGGCCGGTCACGGCAACAACGCTGCTTAAGGTCGCGGACCTGGAGTTGGACCGTGTGGAACGGACGGTGCGGCGGGCGGGCAAGCGAATCGAGTTGACCTCGAAGGAGTTCGGGCTGCTGGAATATCTGCTGCGCAACGCTGGCCACCGGATTACACGCAACATGATTGTGGAGCATGTGTGGAACCTGTCGTTCGACACGGGCACGAACATCGTGGATGTCTACATCAATTACCTGCGCAAAAAAGTGGATGAAGGGTTCAGTCCAAGGCTGATTCATACGGTGCGGGGCGTGGGATACGAGTTGCGGGGGCCCTCGGAGGCGGTGGCGTGAAGGCGGAGGATAAGGCATTCGTGTCGGACGTGGTGCATGGTCTGAGCCAGGCGGTGACGGCGCTGGAGATCGGGCTGGAGATTGGGCTGCGTCGGGACCGAACCGCTGCGGAAATGAAGCGACGGATGCGGACGCTTTTGTGCGTAGCGCAGTCGCTGCATCGGAACCTGCTGGAGCTGAGGGAAGCTCGGGACGAGCGGTCACGCAAAGGAAAGCAGACTTGCTGCGCAGGGCAGGCCAGCGAAACACAACGATAGCCAAGAAAACACTGGCAGACGAATTCAGCCGGGATGACCCGACTGGAGGCGTCTATTGTTTTCTGGGCTGAAAGAACCATGCGCGGAGCATGATCAATCTACTTTCCTAAGAACTTCTAACCCCGAACTTATTTCAATCTAAATTCCTAGTCTTACAACGTGGGACATGAGGCGATTTGTCCATGTCCGGCGGGCCAGTCCCTGTGTAGCGCGATTGCGCCGCGGACGGCCAGCGGCTCCGGGCTGAAGCGGAGACTCCTACTCCGGCACCAGGCGGGAACGGCGAACCAACTCGTCCCGCCTGAGCAGCGAACAACTCGATGCGACGAACAGGCGCTGATCGACGGCGCAGCTGACGCCCTCCTCGCTTTTCCTTCTGTTCTTGCGTCATGCGCGAGTTGCCGCGAAATCCCTGGCCGGCTGCCACGGCGGCGTTTCTCCGGTGGCGCAGCCGTGAATTGGAGACGACCGCATGCTACCCACGACAGTTGATGTCCCGAAACAGCGCAGCGAAGAAGAGTTCCAGCAGATTGTGATGGAACAGATGCCGCAGGTGAAATACATCGCGCGGCGGATACACGAGCACCTGCCGAAGCACGTTCCGTTCGAGGACCTGATGCAAGCAGGGATGGTTGGGCTGATTGATGCCCTGAACAAATTCGATTCGGAGAAGAACGTGAAGTTCGCGTCGTACGCGAAGTTCCGGATTCGGGGTGCGATCCTGGACAGCCTGCGCGAGCTGGACTGGAGCCCGCGCGATTTGCGGCGCAAGTCGCGGCAGATGGACACGGTGATGCAGAAGCTACAGACGGAGCTGGGGCGCAAGTGCTCGGAGCCGGAGCTGGCCAAGGCCATGGGGCTGACGCTGGAGGAGTTTCATGCGCTGACGAATGAGATCCGCGGGTTGGAGATCAGCAGCCTGCAGTTCGAGATGAACGAGGACGGGCAGGATACGGACATGGCACAAAACATTCCGGGGCCGCCGGACGAGGACCCGCTGACGCTTTGCGTCGCGGGCGAGCAGAACGAGCGCCTGGAACGGGCCGTCGCGCAATTGCCAGAGCGGGAACAGCAGGTGCTGATGCTGTACTACCAGCAGGAACTCACCATGCGCGAGGTGGGAGAACTGATGGGGGTGGGCGAGTCGCGGGTCTCGCAGATTCACACCTTGGCGGTAAAACACTTGCGGGCGGCGATGTAGGTGAAACTCACCCGATCGTCCGCAGGCGGGGACGATCGGGTGGGGCACGGATTCCATACTTTGGTACCCGGGTCGGGCGCGAAGGTGTTAGCATGGCCGATTGGTGCGCGTGTTATCACACCATAGTCCAACCATGGAGCCTCCCGATGGTGCAGCGCCATAACGCAACACTGAACTCGCGCGTTCTATTCCTCTTCACAGCGATTTTGGTTTGCATCCTGATCGGATCCAGCAACCTGCAGGCGCAGGCCACCACACTCACGGCCGAGCAGCGGGCTGACGCGCTGCTGAAGAAGATGACACTGGAAGAAAAGATAGGACAACTCAACCAAGCCGGCGGGTTTCCTCTTCCCGGGGCTCCGCCGGCGGCCGAGCAAGTACGGCGAGGAATGACGGGCTCGGTGTTGTGGGTTTCGGAGCCGGCAGCGATTAACAAGCTGCAGAAGATAGCGGTAGAAGAATCACGGCTGCATATACCGCTGCTGATCGGGCTGGATGTGATTCACGGCTATCACACCATTTTTCCGCCTCCGCTGGCGATGTCGGCAACCTGGGACCCGAGTCTGGTGGAGCGTGTGCAGACCATTGCGGCGCGGGAGGCGCGTGCCGCAGGGATTAACTGGTCGTTCGCTCCGATGGTGGACATCGCGCGCGACGCCCGGTGGGGACGGATGGTAGAGGGAGCGGGCGAGGATCCCTATCTGGGCGCGGCGATTGCCAAGGCGCAGGTGCGGGGATTTCAGGGGCCAGAGCTAGGCACGCCGGAGCATGTGCTGGCGTGCGTGAAGCACTTTGCGGCCTACGGTGCGGCCGACGGCGGACGAGATTACGATTCGTCGTACGTACCCGACGATTTGATGTGGAACGTGTACTTCCCTCCCTTCAAGGCAGCCATCGACGCCGGCGTAGGCAGCCTGATGAGCGCCTACATGGATCTGAACGACGTTCCGGCGACGGGAAATTACTGGCTGTTGCATGACGTGCTGCGGGAGGACTGGAAGTTCCAGGGATTCGTGGTGAGCGATGCAATGGCGATTGGAAGCCTGGTAACGCACGGCTATGCCCGCGATCGCGAAGACGCGGCCCACCTCGGGTTCCGAGCCGGCGTAAACATGGACATGGCCAGCTACAGCTACCTGAACGAGCTGCCGAAGCTGGTGAAGGCAGGCCGCGTCACCGAATCGCAGATTGATGCGCTGGTTCGGCCCTTGCTGGTGGCGAAATATAAGCTCGGGCTATTTGAGAACGCCTACATCGATGAGTCGAAAATTGCATCGGTGATGAATGATCCAGCGAGTGCGGCAACGGCACGCGAGGCAGCGCAGAAGTCGATGGTGCTGCTAAAGAACGACGACGCTTTGCTACCGCTGGACAAGAGCGGGCAAAAAGTTTTCGTCGATCGCGGTAATCGGGCCGGTGGCGGACTCGGGAACGGCGCAGGTGGGATTCTGGGGAGGGATGATTACGGGTGGCGCGAACGTCGTCACGGTCATCGACGGCATCAAGCAAAAGGCGGGCCCGGCGATTAAGGTCGAGTACGCCAAGGGGCCATCGATTCGGCGCGAAATGCAATCGAAGTTCGACGGATATCCTGGAATCAAACTGCACGACGAGCCTGCACAGAGCACGGCGGATGCAGAGGCGGCCTTTCAGCAAGCCGTGGCGGCCGCGAAGCGCAACGATCTGGTCGTGATGGCGCTGGGGGAAGGCGGGCTGATGGCGGGAGAAGCGGCTTCGAACTCGTCGCTGCGGCTTGCCGGACGTCAAGAGGAGCTGCTCGAAGCGGTCGTGGCGACCGGTAAGCCCGTGGTCCTCGTGCTCATCAATGGACGGCCGCTGAATATTTCATGGGCGGCAGAACATGTGCCCGCGATCCTGGTGGCGTGGGAGCCGGGCAATCAGGGCGGGAACGCCGTCGCCGATGTTTTGTTCGGCGATGCGAATCCCGGCGGCAAGTTGACGGTCACCTGGCCGCGTAGCGGAGGGCAGGAACCGCTCTATTATGCGCACGATCTCACGTTCGAGCCGGAAACCGATCCGAAGTACAAATCGCGGTATCAGGACCAGCCGACTTCGCCGCTGTATCCGTTTGGCTACGGGCTGAGCTATACGAAGTTTGCGGTGAGCAACTTGAAGTTGAGCAAGGCGACGGCGAAGGTGGGAGAGGTGATCGGTGTGTCAGCCGATGTGCAAAATACCGGAACCATGGCCGGTGACGAGGTGGTGCAACTTTACATTCATCAGCAGTCGGGGAGCGCGTCGCGTCCGGTGCGGCAGTTGAAGGGGTTCGAGAAGGTGACGCTGGCGCCAGGAGAAAAGAAGACGGTCCACTTTACGCTGGGGAAGGACGAGTTGACGTACTGGAGCCCCTCGGAAAAAAAGTGGGTGCTGGAGCCTGCGGTCTACGACGTGTGGGCGGGCGAGGACTCGACGGCGAAGCTGCATGGAAACTTCGAATTGACTCAGTAATCAACGATAAGGACGAAGTGAGCAAGAATCGCAGAGAGTTTCTGAAAACCGCGGGCGGCGTGGCACTGCTGGCAGCCGCCGCGCCACGACTGCTGGCGGAACAGTTCTCTCCGGACATCGCGGCTCTTTATCGCCAGAGCGTGGTGATCGACACGCTGTGCGCTCCGTTCACCAGCGACGATACGCTGCCCGATGCCGCACTGATTGAGGCGGTGAAAGCGTCGGGCATCACGGTCGATCAACTTCACCATCTCGGGACGGACGTTCGACGAAACCATCGAGCAACCTGGCCTATGTCGACGCTCTGGTGGAGCAGTTCGCCTGACGTGTTCACGGTGGTGCGGCAGCAGTCCGATATTGCGCGGGCCAAGCGCGAGGCGAAGATCGGCATCATGCCGGGATTCCAGTACACGCAGTTCCTGGAGGCAGACCCGTCGCGCATCGAGACGTTTCGGCGGCTGGGTGTGCGGATCATGCAGCTGACTTACAACAATCGCAGCATCTTCGGCGACGGTTGCCTGGAACCGGACAACGCCGGGCTGAGCAAGGCGGGACTGGCGGCGGTGCAGAAGATGAATGAGCTCGGCGTGGCGATCGATCTGAGCCACAGCGGTTACCGGACGACGTCGGAGGCGATTGCGGCGTCGAAGAAGCCGGTGCTGATTTCGCACTCGGGGTGCGCGTCGATCTATGCGCATCCGCGGAACAAGCCGGATGAGGTGATGAAGGCGCTGGCGGACAAAGGCGGATACTTCGGGGTGTACCTGATGCCGTATCTGGTGGCGTCGCCGACGGTGCCGACGCGGGAGCACGTAATCAACCATGTGTTGGGCGCGCTGAATGTTTGCGGCAGCGACCATGTCGGGATTGGGTCGGATGGATCGATTCAAGCGGTGAAGCTGACGCCGGAACAGCAGAAAGCATTTGACGAGGACATCGCGCGACGGAAGAAGCTGGGCATCGGAGCGCCGGGAGAAGATCGGTATCCGTATGTGCCGGATCTCACCGGACCCGACCACATGGAGGTTATCGCGGCGGAGTTGCAGAAGCGGGGTCAGCCGTCGTCGGTGATTGAGAAAGTGCTGGGAGAGAACTTTCAGCGGATTATCGGAGAGATTTGGGGAACGGCGTGACCAGACAAATCAGCCACGGATTTTCACGGATGACAAGGATAAGACAAAGTTGGCTTTCGTTGTCGTACTGGCTCATTGTCGCCGTCGCGGCTGTGGCGCTTGGTGTTCCGCGGGTTGTAGCGCAGGCTGCGCCGCAGACGCCGGCGCTGTTGCTGGGGACGGCGTGGTATCCGGAGCAGTGGCCAGAGTCGCGATGGGATGCCGATCTGGCGCTGATGCAGCAGGCGGGCATCCACATGGTGCGGGTGGGCGAGTTTGCCTGGAGCCGCATGGAACCGAGCGAAGGTCAGTACGATCTGGACTGGCTGGATCACGCGATTGCGGCGGCGGCGAAGCACGGGATCGTGACGGTGATTGGAACGCCGTCGGCGGCGCCTCCAGCGTGGCTGACGCAGAAGTATCCGGAGACGCTGCGCACCAAGGAAGATGGCCGCAAGGACCAGCACGGCAACCGGCAGCAGTTTAACTTTGCCAATCCGAAGTATCGTGAGCTGGCGCGTGCGATGGCGGAACAGTTGGCGAAGCGGTTTGGACACAATCCGAATGTGGTGGGATGGCAGATCGACAACGAGTACGCCGACGTATCGTTTGACGCGGAGACCAAGGCGCAGTTTCAGCAGTGGCTGAAGGAGCGCTACGGCACGCTCGACAACCTGAATACGCGCTGGACGACGTCGTACTGGAGCGAGACGTATTTCGACTGGAACCAGATTCCGATACAGATGGGCTACGGCAACCCGGGGCTGCTGCTGAGCTGGATGCGGTTTGTGAGCGACACGTGGCGGAGCTATCAGAAGAACCAGCTCGAGGTGATTCGGGCGAATGCCGACCCGCGGCAGTTCATCACGACCAACATGATGGGATGGTTCGACGGCTACGACCATTACACGGTAGCGCAGGACCTCGATCTGGCTGCGTGGGATGACTACGTGGGACAGGGACATCTTGATCCGGTGCGCAACGGCGCGACGCACGACCTGACGCGCGGCTTCAAGGGGAAGAACTTCTGGGTGATGGAAACGCAGCCGGGCGGAGTGAACTGGGCGGACATCAACAACTGGCTCGACAAGGGCGAAGTGCGGGCGATGGCGTGGCACGACATTGGGCACGGCGCCGACACGGTGAGCTACTGGCAGTGGCGCAGCGCGCTGAATGGGCAGGAGCAGTATCACGGGACGCTGGTGGGGCCGGACGGAACGCCGGATCCGCTGTATCCGGAGATTGCGCAGATCGGCAAGGAGTTTGAGAAGGCGAGCCCGGCGCTGGCGGGGACGTCGGTGAAGTCGGAGGTGGCGATCCTGCACTCGTACGACAGCCGCTGGGCGATCCAGTGGCAGAAGCACAATAAGAATTACGACCCGGTGAAGGAGATCCTGAGCTACTACGGGCCGCTGCGGGCAGAGGCGCAGTCGGTGGATATCGTGCCGCCTACGGCGTCGCTGAGCCAGTACAAGCTGGTGGTGGCGCCGGGGCTGAATGTGGTGTCGGACGCGATCGCGCAGAACTTAATGCAATACGTGAAGAATGGCGGGCATCTGGTTCTGGGACAGCGGTCTGCCATGAAGGACGACGACAACAGCCTGTGGCCGCAACGGCAGCCCGGACCGTTGACCGAGATGCTGGGCGGGCGGGTTGAGCAGTATTACGCGCTGGTGGATGCGGCGCCGATCGAGGGCAAGTGGGGCGCCGGGGAGAGTCCGATGTGGGCGGAACTTGCTGAGCGCGAAGCAGCCGGACGTCGAAGTGCTGATGCGCTACGGCAAGAGCAATGGCTGGCTCGACGGACAGCCGGCGGCGATCACGCGCAAGGTGGGCAAGGGGCGGATCACGTACATCGGGGCGTGGCTGGATCCGAAGACCATGGAACAAGCCGCGAAGTGGATGACCGAGGTCAGCGGAGTGAAGGCTGCGCTGGGGCCGGTGCCGGAGGGGATGGAGGTGTATCCGCGGTACGGCGCGAAAGGCGCAGTTTATCGTGCTGGTCAATTTTGCGAAGGACCCGCAGACCGTAAAGCTGCCGACAGCGATGCAGGATGTGCTGAACGGTGGGACAGTGCAGTCAGTGACGCTGCCGCATTACGGCGTAGCGGTGATGGCGACGACGAAGTAAAGGCCGCCATCGCGAACTGCAGATCAAGAACCAAGAACAATGACAAGAGCCGGCCACGAGGGTCGGCTCTTGCTATTGCGTCAAGTTCAGGACTACTTCAAGGTCGCTACGAAGGCAGACACAGCCTTGACCTGGTCGGGGGTCAGAGCTGCCATCCCCTTGGCGTGGGGGGCTTTCTTGCCACCGTTCTGGAGGACGTCGGCAACCGTGGCTGCCGATACGCCCTTCAATGCCGGGCCGGACTTGCCGGCGCCGTCGGCACCGTGGCACATGGCACACTTCGCCTTGAAAATGGCAGCGCCGTCTTCGGCCGCCAGAGCCATGCCCGACATCAATGCAACTGCGAACAACAATGCGATGAAACGCTTCATGGAATCTCAGTCTCCTTGTAAGAATTAGAGTGCCGCAACGCCTGACATTCTAAGCATCATCAGGCCGTAAAACAATTGCCGAAACTCCTGGTGTCCGTCCGGCCGCAACTGCGGCACGGCCAGCCACACCGATATCCACTGTAACGAGGGAATGGCCGGGCGACAGTGACCGGCGTCACCGAGGCTTGGGAATTTGAACCACGAACGGAACGATGCAGTTTGGGCGGTGTGAGAGGATTTTTCCTGCCAAGCGTAAGTTGCCAGTCTAGTTCAACTTTGTATATCGCGACGGACTGCGGCGCCAGATGCAGCTGCAACGTCGAACCCCGAAGAGCGGCCTCAGGGGCAGAGTTCAACAGGCCGAAGCCGCGCGCATTAGCGATGGACGTGTCCGTAAGGTCCACGGTAATGTCTTTCGCGGATTCACCCTTGTAGAAGACGACCAGGAGTCGTTCGCCCGCGGTCTCGCGGGTGAAAAGGTAGTAGTCGTCAGAGACGACGACGTGCTTTTGCTCGCCTTCGCGGAGGGCAGGGTGCTCGCGCCGCAATTGAAGCAAGCCTTGCACATGGGCGAAGACCTCCTGCTGCTGCAGGAGTGCGACCGGCGGCGGTGAAGGCGTTGTGCGGATCGCCGGGGAACCCGCCGGGAAAGTCGTGACGGTTGTCGGGGTCTTCGCCGCCGGGCATGGCGATTTCGTCACCGGAGTAGAGCTGGGGGATGCCGCGCAAGGGTCGCCAGCAACGAGAATCCGAGCTTGAGCTTGGCGGTCGATCCCTTGGCGTCGGTGAGGAACCGCGTCATGTCGTGATTGCCGATGAAGGTGACCAGCAGTTCGGGGTGAGGATAGAGGCGGTCCTGGCGAAGGACGTCTACGATTTTCTTCGCCGAAGCGCCGTGGTTTACGACCTCGCGAATGGCGGAGTTCATAGGGAAGTCGAACGGCGTGGTGAGGTGAGTGTCGATGCCGTCGAAGCCCGTTTGACCTCCAGCGAAGTAGGAGACGACTGGCGGCTCGAAGTTGTACACCTCTCCCACGGCAAAGAAGTTGGGATAGGTCTGCTGAAGGTCCTGCAGATAGGTCGTCCAAAAGGTGCGCGGGACATAAGGGAAAGTGTCGATGCGGAAGCCGTCGACGCCGCCGATTTCCATCCACCAGTAGGCGTTTTGGAGGAGGTATTGGGCGACCAATGGGTTCTCTTGCGCGAGGTCGGGCAGAATATTCGCAAACCAACCGTCGAGAGCGCTGCGATAGTTTTTCTCTACGGCATGCGGATCGGTGACGGGCGGGTAGTCGTAGTCGGTGTTGATGTGGACAGCGGTGGTGCCGTGGAGCCATCCGGGCGCGGGTTGCGATGTGGCCCACGGATGCTTGGGGCCCACGTGGTTGGGAACCATGTCGAGGAGAATCTTGATTCCCTGCTGGTGGGCGTCGGCAACCAGTTGCTGGAATTCTGGCAGCGTGCCGAAGTGGTCCTCGACCGCGTAGAGGTCAGTGGCGCCGTAGCCGTGGTAGCCCTCGCTGGTGTTGTCGTTGTCGAAAATGGGGTTGAGCCAGAGCGCTGTGACGCCAAGGTCTTTCAGGTAGGGCAGGTGATCTTGAATGCCCTTGAGATCGCCGCCGTGGTAGGCCTTGGGCGCGTTGCGGTCGTAGGTGCCAGGCGTGGCGCCCTTGGGCATGTCGTTGGCGGGATCGCCGTCGGAAAAGCGGTCGGGCATGATGAGGTAGACCACGTCGTCGCGTGATACGCCCTGAAAACGCCCCTGCTGCGGGGCGCGGGCGAGCAGTTGCAGCGACGCGGTTGTGGACCCGCCTGCGGTGTTAAGAGTGATCGGAACCTCGCCGGGTTTGGCGGTTTTCGCAATGTTGAGCCAGACGAAGGCATGCTTGCCGTCGGGCTGAAGTTGGGCTCTTTCGATTTTGACGCCGGGATGCGCGATGGAGATCTTCGCGTCGTTCAGGTTCTCGCCGTAGAGAAGGATCATAACGGGCGAGACGAAGCCGGTCCACCAGTTGGGGGGCTCGACCTTCGTGACCACGGGCGCAGCGGCCACGCAGTTGAGAGACAGCACGGCGGCAAAAGCGATCACGAGCAGGCGGCGGGAATGGGTCACGGCAGGACCTCGATGACTGAGTTCGGTGGGGAAAGCTTCTTCCCAACCTGAGATGGTATGGTCGCGCACCGGGAATTGCCAAACGAGGGTTCAGCTGGTTTTGGAGGTTGGGCAGCGGACAGAGTAAAGTGTCGGATGGTTCCTTCGCCCGTGTAACACGCTGGGCAAAGGAGATGGTCGAATGATGCAAAAACCACGGAAGAGTTACTGGCAAATCTGGAACATGAGCTTCGGGTTCCTCGGCATTCAGTTTGGCTGGGGGCTGCAGATGGCCAACATGAGCGCGATTTACGAGTACCTGGGCGCGCGTGCTGACCAGATACCGATCCTATGGCTGGCCGCGCCCTTGACGGGTCTGCTGGTGCAGCCCATCATCGGTCACGCCAGCGACAATACGTGGGGCGCTCTGGGGCGGCGACGGCCGTATTTCCTGGTGGGCGCGATCCTCAGTTCATGCGCGCTGATCCTGATGCCGCGGTCGTCAGCGCTGTGGATGGCGGCGGGGCTGCTATGGATTTTGGACTCGTCGATCAACATCAGCATGGAGCCATTCCGGGCGTTCGTGGCCGACCTGCTGCCGGAAGAGCAGCGCACGCAGGGATTCGCCATGCAGAGCCTATTCATCGGGCTGGGTGCAGTGGTGGCGTCGGCGCTGCCGTGGCTGATGACCAACGTGTTTCATGTCGGCATGGAACATGGCCCGCATGCGATTCCGACCACGGTACGACTGTCGTTTTATATCGGAGCAGCGGCGTTCTTTAGCGCAGTGCTTTGGACGATCCTGACGACAAAGGAATATCCGCCGGACGACCTGGAGGCGTTTCGGCAGAAGAAGTCGGAACATCGAGGCATTGCGAGCCATGCGCAAGAGATCTTCACGGCCATCGGGAAGATGCCTTTGACTATGCGGCAACTGGCTCCGGTGCAATTGCTGACATGGCTGGGACTGTTCTGCATGTGGCTGTACTTCCCGGTGGCGGTGGCGCACAACGTATTCGGGGCCAGCGACCAGAGCTCGCCGAGCTACACACGCGGTGTGGAGTGGGGTGGGGTGTGCTTCGGGATGTACTCGCTGGTGTGCTTCGGATTTTCGTTTGCCCTGCCCAAGCTGGCCAAGATGGTGGGGCGCAAGCACACCCACAGCCTGTGCCTGTTGTGCGGGGCCCTGGGACTGATGTCGGTGGCGGTAATTCACGACAAGAACCTGTTGCTGCTTTCGATGGTGGGAGTAGGAATTGCGTGGGCGAGCACGCTGTCGATGCCGTACTCGGTTCTGGCGGGGTCGTTGCCCAGTGAGCATACTGGCGTGTACATGGGAATATTCAATTTCTTTATCGTGCTGCCGGAGATCATCGCATCGCTTGGGTTTGGCTGGGTGATGAACCACATGTTGAACAACAACCGACTGGCGGCAGTCATTGCCGGTGGAGTATTCATGGCGCTGGCGGCAGTACTGATGCAGCGGGTGGTCGATCCCGGAGCCGAAGTCATCGAAGAAGCAGCGCCGTTGCCGGCTGGCGCGGAAGTGATTGCAACTCTGAAACCAGGCAGAGCGAAATAGGGCATGCAGAACAGGGTCCCGACCCTTCGCGCCCAAGAGCGGGGCACGAACGCTGGGGCATCCGACAGATCAGCGGTGAAGTAAGTCACTCCTTTTTTCAGCGAGCCAACGAGCATGAGATTTCCACGTTCGAGCGGTATTCTTCTGCATCCCACTTCCCTTCCGGGATCTCACGGCATCGGCGAGTTGGGCGGTGAAGCACACCGTTTCGCCGATTTTCTGAAAAGCGCGGGACAAACTATCTGGCAGGTGCTGCCGCTGGGGCCGACCGGCTATGGCGATTCGCCGTATCAATGCTTCGCGGCGTTTGCGGGCAATCCGCTGCTGATCAACCTCGACACACTCGTTAAACGCGGGTATCTGGCTGCCGACGAGCTGAATCCGCAACCGAAATTTCCGCGCGAGAGCGTGGACTTTGGGACTCTGATCGAGTGGAAGCTGCCGCTGCTGCGGAAGGCGGCGGCCGGGTTCAAAGAGAAAGCGGACGGAGAAGAACGGGCGGCATACGAGGCGTTCTGCCAGCGGCACGCTTCGTGGTTGGAAGAGTTTGCGCTGTTTATGGCACTCAAGGAGACCCACAATTACGTGATGTGGACGCTCTGGGAGCCGGAGCTGGCGCTGCGGGAGCCGGCGGCGATGAAGCGGGCCCGACACCATCTGCATGAGCAGATTGAAGCCAACAAGTTCATCCAGTTTGAGTTTGACCGGGAGTGGGCCGACCTGAAAGCGCACTGTGAGCGCAACGGCATTCGCGTGATGGGTGATGTCCCGATTTACGTGGCGCAGGACAGCTCGGACGTGTGGGCGCAGCCTGACTTGTTTGACCTGAATCCGGACGGCAGCCCGCGAGTGATTGCAGGGGTTCCGCCGGACTACTTCAGCGCCACGGGACAGTGCTGGGGCAATCCGATATACCGCTGGGATGTTCACGCAGAGACGGGATACAAGTGGTGGATCGGGCGCTTCCGGCGGGCGTTTGAGCTTTACGACATGATCCGCCTCGACCACTTCCGAGGATTCGCCGGGTATTACGAGATTCCGGGCAAGGAAACCACTGCCGTCAACGGCCAATGGGTGAAGGGTCCGGGAGCACCGCTGTTTGAGGCGGTGGAAGCGGCGCTGGGCAAGCTTCCCATCCTCGCGGAAAACCTGGGCGTCATCACGCCTGAGGTCGAGGGGCTACGCAATCAGTTTGGTTTCCCGGGCATGGCGATTCTACAGTTCGCATTTGGCAAAGACCCGCAGGCGCCGGACTTCAAGCCGCACAACTATCCGCGCCATCGCGTGGCCTATACCGGCACTCATGACAACGACACGGTGGTGGGCTGGTGGAACAGCAGTGGCGAGGGTGACAGCGTGCGGACTGCCGAGGACGTGGGAAAAGAGATGGAGTTCGCCCGAAGCTATCTTGGGACGGACGGCACCGAGATCCAATGGGTGATGATTCGCGCGTTGATGGCATCGGTGGCGGACACGGTGATATTTCCGCTCCAGGACGTGCTGGGCGCGGGCAACGAGGGGCGGATGAACCTGCCGGGGACGTCGTCGGGCAACTGGCGCTGGCGATATCGTGCGGAGGAACTGACGCTCGGGATTGGTGCGCGCTTAGGGCAGATGGTAGAAACCTACGACCGCCAGGGATGAAACAAACGGTTCATTTTCCTCTCCGTTGTGAAACATAAACATCACAGGCGTGTCCTGCGTCACAGACGGCAGCATCGGTGACACTCCACAATGGGCTGGAATTGGGGGTGTACCTATGGCTGCTCCCTGGGCCCATCGTTACGCGCAGCGGACCAAGACGGCAAAGAGCTCCATCATTCGGGAGCTACTGAAGCTCACGACCAAACCAGAGATCATTTCCTTCGCCGGCGGATTGCCCGCGCCGGAGGTGTTTCCCGTGGAACGATTCCGCGAGGCCTGCGAGCGTGTACTTGCGACCCAACCGACGGCGGCCCTGCAGTATGGACCGTCGGAAGGCTACTTGCCTCTGCGCGAACTGATCGTGGCGCAGATGGCAAAGTACGGGATCGTGGCCAAGGTAGACAATGTGCTGATTACCTCGGGCTCGCAGCAGGCGCTGGACCTGATCGCCAAGCTGCTGATCAACCGAGGCGATCGCATCCTGGTGGAATCTCCCACCTATCTCGGCGCGCTGCAGGCGTTCGACCTGATGGGCGCGGAATACGTGACCGTGCCAGTCGATGGGCAGGGCTTGCAGACTCGATTGCTGGAGGGCGCGCTGCGGTCGGGGCCGAAGTTCATGTACATCCTGCCGAACTTCCAGAACCCGGGAGGAGTGACGCTTTCCGAAGACCGGCGGCGACAACTGGTGTGGCTGTCAGACAAGTACGGCATCCCGATTATCGAAGACGATCCCTACGGCCAGTTGCGTTACGAAGGCGAGCACATCAAACCGCTGGTGGTGCTGGATCGCATGAATGTGCTGCGCGACGACGGCTATCACCTGGGCAACGTCATCTACCTGAGCACGTTCTCGAAGGTGCTGGCGCCGGGGTTGCGGCTGGGATGGATCGTGGCGCCGCCCGACGTCATCACGAAGCTGGTGCAGTTGAAGCAGTCGCGCCGACCTGCACACCAGCACGTTCGCGCAGATGGTGATGTACGAGGTAGCGCGGGACGGCTTCCTCGACGAGCACGTGAAGACCATTCGGCCAGTGCTACAAGGAGCGCCGCGACGCGATGCTGGCGGCGCTGAACGACTACTTCCCACCCGAAGTGAAGTGGACGCATCCGCAAGGAGGGCTGTTCCTGTGGGTCACGCTGCCAGAGGGCGTCGATTGCAAGCGGCTGTTTGACGACGCCATCCGGCACAATGTGGCTTTCGTTCCGGGACAGCCCTTCTTCGCGGAAGGTGACGCGGGATCGCACATGCGGCTGAACTTCTCCAACGCTACGCCAGAGATGATTCGCGAAGGCATCCGCCGGCTGTCGATCGCAGTAGCTCACGAGGTGGAGCACACCGCCAGCGCGGTCACACTGGCTACGGTGTAAGCCTGTCGTGATTAGGCGCGATGCGGTGTGGTAGTGCGATCACAATTCCGTAAAAGCAAGAGGCTCCGGCAATTCCGGAGCCTCTTGTTTTGCTTGCGCGATTGATCTAGTAGCCGTGGCCACCGGCGCCTTCTTCCACCCGCACCTTGCCGCGGAACATACGGTACACGAAGACAAAGTAGACGGTCGCCAGCACCATGCCGATACTCCACCACACGAAGCCGACAGCCATGCCGTGGGCTCCGGTCGCGGTGTTGTAGATGGTGAGGCTGTAGCTGGGATCGGTGCTGGCGGGCAGGACCATGGGATAGAGCGCAAACGCCGCTCCCACCAGCATGCCGACGATGTAGCCGCAGGAAGCCAGGAACGCGCCCTTGTCATTCCCGTTTCTCTCGGCCACGAAGAGGTAGAGCAGGCTGGCCACAACGACCAGCGGAATCGCGAAGCCGATCGGCCATTTGAAGAAGTTGTTCAGCACTCCGGGACGCACGTACATGGTCGCAATCAGGCTGACGACCGGTCACGAGCAACTGCACCGGCCACAGCATGCGCGCCATTCCTCGGGCACGCGCATTGAGGTCGCCTTCGGTCTTGGTGGCGAGGTAGAGTAGGCCGTGCACGACGAGCGTCACCAGCGCCACCACTCCGGCTAAGTACGGTGTACCAGTCGAGCACGCCGTTGATTGGTGCCGACGGTGAAGTTGGTCCAGAGGGGCTCGAAGAAGTAGCCGTCGGCATTCAGCGGCACGCCGCGAACAACGTTGCCGAGGGCGGCGCCCAGGAAGATCGCCAGCAGCGCACTGGCAATCGAAAAGATGACGTCGAAGGCCGAAGTCCACATGCCATCGTGAATATGGTTGCGGAATTCGATGCCGATGCCGCGAAGCATCAGCAGCCAAAGCACCATCATCAGCGGAAGATAGAATCCGCTGAAGCTGGAGGCGTAGAGCAGCGGGAAGGCGAAGTAGAGCGTTCCACCGGCGGCGAGCAGCCAGACCTCGTTGCCGTCCCAGACCGGGCCGATAGCACGAAGGATGGTGCGACGCTCGACGTCAGTCTTGGCGATGAGGAGATGAACCGCGCCAGCGCCGATGTCAAAGCCATCGAGCAAAACGTACATGGCGACCATTACTGCGACAATCATGAACCAGATCGTTGCCATGGCTATCGCACCTCCGCAGGAGTTGCCGCCGGTTGCGGCAGTTAGGATGCTGCCGCGGGCTCAGGACCGTGCTCAATCTCACGGCGCACCAGGAACAGGAACAGGATTCCCAGTACGGTGTACATTCCGGCAAAGCCGAGGAAGGTGAACCAGCCGTTGCCGGCGGAAACCATCTTGGAGAAGCCTTCTTCGGTGCGCATGAGACCGTAAACCAGCCACGGCTGGCGTCCCATTTCGGCGGTCATCCAGCCCGCGGTGTTGGCGATGTAGGGGAACGGGAACGACAGCATCAGGATCCAAAGCATCCAGCGGGATTGAAAGAGCTTGCCGCGCCAGAGCAGGAAGGCCGAGATTACCATGATCGCGATGAACATGGTGCCCAGACCAACCATGATGTGGTAGGCGTAATACAGCAGCGGGATGTTCTGCGGCCAGTCCGTCTCGGGAAACTGATCCAGGCCACGCACTTCCGCGTTCCAACGCTTGAAGGTCAAGAAGCTCAGCATCTTCGGCACCATGATGGGGTTGTCGATATGCTGCGTGGCCATGTTGGGCTGACCGATGATGACCAGCGGTGCGCCGTTCTGGGTGTCAAACAGCGCCTCCATGGCGGCGAGGGTAATCGGCTGCTTCTGGGCCACCATTTTGCCGGCGGTGTCGCCGGTCGGGAAAATCTGGATTACGGAGAAGATGAGCCCGGCGATGACGCCGACGCGCAGGAAAATGTGTGCCTGCTCGACGTGACGCTGACCGAGCAGGTAGAAAGCCCCTACGGCGGCCATGACGAAGGCCCCCGTGATGACGGCGCCGCTCATGTTGTGGGCGTACTGCACCCACGCCCAAGGATTCAGAACCAGCGCCCAGAAGCTGGAAAGTTGCACGGAACCGTCGGCAGTCTTTTCGTAGCCAACGGGGTTTTGCATCCAGGCGTCGGTGGCGACGATGAAGTAGCCGGAGGCCCAGGAGCCGACGAACACCATCAAGGCGGCAAACCAGTGCATGCCCTTGCTCAAACGCTTTTCGCCGTAAAGAAACAGACCCAGAAATGAGGACTCGAGGAAGAAGGCGAAGCAGCCTTCCATGGCAAGCGTCTGGCCGATGACCCCGCCGGCGAAGCGGGAGAAGTGCGACCAGTTGGTGCCGAACTGGAATTCCATCGGGATGCCGGTCACGACGCCGATGGCGAAGTTGATACCGAAGATCTTGGCCCAAAAGCGCGCGGCCTGATTGTAAGTGTCGTCGTTCTTGCGGATGGCCAGCGTCTTGAGGACAACGATCAAAGGCGCCAGTCCCATGGTGAGTTGGGGAAATAGATAATGAAAAGTGACGGTGAACGCGAATTGCAGGCGGTGAATAAGCAGTGCGCTATCCATTCGCTACCTCATTTTCAGATTACACCGCGCACGCGTTTCTCATACAACAGAAACTGCGGGCGGAACGGCTCTCCCTGATTGTGGCGAAGCCTGCCGTATCTCGCGGTGATGTGCGTCACAAGAAAAATAAACTTCACCATCATGGGTCACGTGACGAAAGGAAGTCGCGGACCGTGCTAACCCCGGGGAAAGATTAAACTGGTGACGATGAAGCGGACCTGTTGCAGATTAATTGTTGTGGTGGCGGTTCTGGTTACCGGAATTGGGACATCGACCGCGCAAACGTCTTCTGTAACCGCAGAGCAACAAACCAAGCGGATCGTACTGAAAGACGGCTCCTACCAGATGGTCATCAAATACGAGATACAGGGCGACCGCCTACACTACCTCAGCGCCGAGCGTTACGAATGGGAAGACATGCCGGCGTCGCTGGTGGACTGGGATGCGACGAAGAAGTATGAAGCGGAATTAAGCCAGGGCAAGGCACGGGCCCACGTGGAAACTCCGGAGGAAAAGGAAGACCGCGAGCGAGAGGAAGCGAATTCCCCGGAAATCCAGCCGGGTCTGCGCCTGCCCGGAACTGGCGGAGTGTTCCTGCTCGACCAAATCAACGGAAAACCGGAGTTGGCCGAAATCTTGCAAAATGGCAGCGAACTCAATCAGACTGCGAACAAGAAAAGCGTGCTGCGGTCGGCAATCAATCCGGTCGGCAGTTCCAAACATGCGTTCGAATTGAAAGGACCGCACGCCCGGATTCAGTCGCACAACGGGATGCCGACCATCTATGTTGACATTGATGAAGGTGCGCAGAACGACCTGCCGCTCGAAGGAAGGTTTCGAATCGTACGTGCCGACGTCAAGAAGGACCTGCGAGTGATCGGCAACCTGAAAGTCACCTTTACCGGCAAGACGTCGCAAGAGAGCAACTTCCTCCCTGCGAGCGTCGCAAAAATCGGGACGGGCGAATGGGTAAAAATCACTCCGGTGCAGCTGCTGCCGCCGGGAGAATATGCCGTAGTGGAAATGCTGGGGCCAGAAGAGATGAACCTCTACGTGTGGGACTTCGGGGTCAGTCCGCAGGCTCCGGCCAACCCGGACACATGGCGGGCGGCACCGGCGAAAGGGACTTCTCCTCAGTAGACCGAGCCCGGGGCTAGCCGGCGCTGCAATCTTCGTCCAAGCCGACGATCCCGAGACCAGCGACGGCGATATTGTCGCGATTGGCCTGCTTCACGGTGTACATCATGTCGTCGGCCCGCTGCACGAGAGCCTGAGGCGTGGTGCCGTCGGCAGGATACGTAGCCACGCCGATACTGGCGAAAAGATCGACACGTGAGGTCTCGTCCGGCAGCCACCGGCGCTCGTGAAAGAGCTTCGCGATGCGGCGTGCCACGTGCAAACCGGCGTCACGAGAAGTCTGCGGCAACAGGATCGCAAATTCATCGCCACCGTAACGGAAGGCGGCATCCACCAAACGCAGGCTTTCCCGCAAACACTCGCCAACTTCGGCAAGGAGTTTGCTGCCGACAATGTGGCCGTACTGGTCGTTGATCCGCTTGAAGTGGTCCAGATCGAGAAACAGCAGAGTAAATTCGTAGCCGAAGCGGGCGGAGCGGTGGAGTTCTTCGGCAATCACCGTGAAAAGATGCCGGGCGTTGTAGAGGCCGGTGCAGTCGTCAGTGATGCTGAGTTCCTGAATTCGACGGACTGCGCGAGCGTTTTCAATGGCAATGGCGGCATAATCGGCCAGGGTCTGGAGCAACATGTGGCTGGCGGCGTAGACACTGAGATCGATGTTGACCAGTTCGATCACGCCTAATACCTTGCCGCCGGTCATGACGGGCACGCAGACTACCGGACAACTGCCTTCAAGCCAGTCGGCACGACTGTCAGGATCGATGGATGGGTCGGCGTTGACGTTCTCAATCACCAGGAGTTCGCCGCGCTGAATGACCCAGTCAGTGAGTGTGGAGCCGTCGGTCAGGCGAAGCGAAGCCAGGTCCTGAGCCGCTTTTCCGACGGAAGCAGCATAGTACGGTGCGTTGCTGCCTTCGTCGATCATCACGAACGACCAGGTGGCCGGCTCGAAGTAGGCGGCCATCTTTTCCATGATGGTTTGCAGGATGGTGTCCAGATCTAGGGTCGAAGTCAGCGCCTTCGCGACGTCATGAAAGATCTTTAATTCATACAGCTGACGATCATTGTCCGTTTGCGCCGACAATCTTCGATGACCTGTCATGGTGTCGTTACATCTGGCTGCACGTTGGGTCGCCGTGTATCTTCGACCAGGCCCACCGAAGGGGCATGATCTGGGTGGTTGAAACGAGGTCTATGTTACAGGAAACTAGCAGCTTATCCTATAGTACGATTGACTCTGGGACGAGTTTCCCTCCCATTTTGAAATCAAGTCGTAGCCGCCGTTGCCACAGGTGTGGCGGGAATTTGCCGGGCTAATACCGAAGGCGGCGCGCAAAACTTGCGGGCTGCGGAGATTAGTGCTCCGCACGCGACATGACCATCGAGGAAATGCAGACCATGGGATCGTTTGGCGATCGGCTTCGGCGGGAGCGGGAGATGAGAGGCGTGTCGTTGGACGACATCGCCGAGGCTACCAAGATCGGGACACGGCTGCTGCGCGCATTGGAAGAAGAGCATTTCGAAGTGCTACCCGGCGGGATCTTCAACAAGGGCTTTGTTCGCGCCTACGCGAAGTATCTCGGGCTTAATGAGGAAGAAATGGTTGGCGACTATCTGCAGGCGGCAGGCGAGTCAACGCCCGATCCGCGTGTAATCGCCGAGCAAAACGCATTTCGCATAGATCGCTCGGAGGGCGACGGCGGCGGTTCACGCATGGCTGGTTTTCCCATTATTCCGGTACTGATTCTGCTCGTCGTAATCGCGGCCGGAGCCGGAGGATGGCACGTCTATCAGGACCGGATGCACGAGCGGCAAGCAAGGCAAGATGCTCAGCGGACGGCTGGTACGTCTTCGCCAATCAGCGCGACGCCTGCGGCTGGCGAAACTGGAGCGCCCGCTGGGACTTCAACGCGACCTGAACCCGCAGCGGCAGGACAGAGCGCGGCTGGCACTCCGGTAGGCACCGAAACCGTCGGCGCTGGCCAAGCGTCGCAGCTGGCGGCTGACGTGAATGTTCCTACGAAAGCAGTCGGTTCACCGGCCGGTGCCGGCACGAACACGCCTGCCAACAATGCGACGACTGCAGTGAGTGCCCCCGGTGCGGCGACTGGCTCGAACCCTGGCGCTCAACCATTCGAAGTGACGGTAAAGCCACGGGACAAGGCCTGGGTGTCGATCAAAGCCGACGGCAAGATCACGGTGCGTGGCATCATCGGCCCTCCGGACGTCAAAACGATTCGGGCCAACGACCAAATCGTTTTGTGGACGGGAAATGCCGGTGCGGTAGACGTGACTTTCAACGGGCAACCCGTACCGCTGTCGGGCGGCCCGAACGAAGTGGCCGTTCTGGTCATCACTCCGAAGGGAGCCACGGCGGCGAAGCCCGGCGCCGCAAATCGTACGCAGTAGCCCGACGAAACGCCGACTCATGAAGAACATTGCCGAAAATGTCGTCCGCATCGAAGCCGAAGCCCTGCAGGCTTTGGCTGATCGCATCGCCGGGGCTATGGCGGCGGATTTCGAGCGAGCGATTGAATTGCTGTTTGACTGCCAGGGCCGGGTGGTCGTGACCGGAATGGGCAAGAGCGGACTCATCGCGCGCAAAGTGGCGGCGACATTGAGCTCGACTGGCACGCCGGCGTTATACCTGCATCCGGCGGAAGCCATGCATGGCGACCTGGGCATGATCGTGCGCGGCGATGTCGTTGTGGCGCTTTCGGCCAGCGGAGAGACGGCGGAGATTCTGCAATTGCTGGCAACCGTAAAGCGGCTGGGAATTCGGCTGGTCAGTCTTACCTGCGACGATCTGCATTCCCCGGCGGCGGGGGATCGAAGGCGTTCCACGCTGGCTCAGGCGGCGGACGTTGCGTTGGATTGTTCCGTCACTAGTGAAGCTTGCTCGTTCGGGTTGGCGCCGACGGCGTCCACCACCACCATGCTCGCCCTGGGCGACGCGCTGGCAGTGGCGCTCTCGGAAAAGCGAGGCTTTCGAGAAGAGGATTTCGCCAGCCTGCATCCCGGCGGCAAACTGGGCAAGCGACTGAGCCGGGTCTCGACGCTCATGCACAGCGGAGAGGCCGCTGCCCTGCGTTCGCTCTCGACTCCCATCAGTCAGGTGATCTACGAAATGTCGCGCAAGGGACTGGGGATGACCACCGTCAGCGAAGACGGACGGCTGGTCGGATTCATCAGCGACGGCGATCTGCGGCGACTGCTGGAGCGGCACGGCAAAGAGGTGTTCGACCTCACCGCCGGACAATGCATGACGCGCAACCCGACGATCCATCGGTCCGGACGCCTTCGCCATCGCCGCCCTCGACATCATGGAGCAGAAGAAAATCACTTCGCTTCCCGTGGTGGACGACTCGGGCAAACTGCTCGGCGTTCTGCACCTCCACGATTTGTGGGGTACGGAGATGGTGTAGTCGCGTCGCGCGTCCACCCGCTCTATCAGCGGACTACATCGTGCCTTCGGGTTCCAGCACAGGAGACTCACCGACCGAAGTGCCGACGACCTGGAGGCCGGGGGCATCAGTCGATTCCTTCCTCGATTTCACTGCCGCCACAACGACAAAAATGTTAGTGAATAGCACAACGGTAAATGCCATTGCGGGCAGATAGAAGAACTGCTGTCCCCTGGCAGCCAGCACTTGCAATGCAAGGACTGCGGTGATCAGTCCACGGGGAAACATCAACTTAAGCAACTCGGTGTCTGCCGTCGTGATATCACGCACGGACCAACTGGTGGCGCGCACGGCCAGCCAGCGCGCCAACACAACAGCAGCCAGAATACCGAGGATCGGCAGCACGTAGGCACGTCCCACCAATTGCGCCATCATGCCCAATAGAACAAAGAAAAATGAGCGGATCAGGAAGGTTAGTTCGGAATGAAAGGCCAGCATTCGCTTACCCTTCTGCGTCATTTCAGTCGGTCCGCGGCATATTCGCCAGAGTCAAGCCAAATACGAGTTCCGCCAGAAGCCCGCTTCCACCGGCAAAACGCCCAAGAGCAAAGACACCGAGTACGGTCCCCAGATTCAGTGCGTTGCTGAATTGCTGGTCGGCCAGGAGAGGCAATATCCGCCACCAAGCAACGCCGGCCGCGATGCCCAGGGCCACGTCGACCAACACGTGGTGGCCGAACCCGGCTGATCAGCCCCTCCACCACGGGTACGTCGCTCTGCAGGCCGATGAGTGTACCAACTGTCAAGACCGCGATGATTTCACCCAGCGACGATTCCAGCGTAAGGGTGATCTTGATCGGGGAGGGTACGTCCATCTGCTGGATGGCGGGCAGCACAACCGCAGCACTGGTGGAACCCAAGACCGAGCCGAGTAAGGCTCCGTCCAGCCACGAGAGGTGCAGCGAATATCTGGCAACAGCAGCCACTAGTCCAACGGTCAACCCGTAGCTGACCAGCGCCAGGAGTAATCCGCCCGGCGAATATCGGATTGCTTCCTTCAGGCGCAGCTCGATCCCGCCTTCGAAAAGGATCAGGATCAAGGCGAGCATGCCGAGGATGCGCGTCATGTCCTGCAAGTTCCCGGGATTGACCCAATGCAGAACAGGACCGATACCCACTCCAATCAGCAAGCAACACGATGATGTCGGGCACACGTGTCCAACGCGAAAGGCGGTTGGCCAGAACGGCTACGATCAGGAGCGCAGCGGGTACGCCGAAGATGCGGATCATGTCCATAGGCTTGGGTCAAACCGAAAACGATCTTCAATGACTTGCTTGTTTGCCGGCTAAAATACCACAACTCGCGGCTGGGAGGAAGCAATTCACATCTGCGAATTTCGGTCACACCTGCGCCGCCCGCTGCCGAAGATATCCGAAGCCCAGCCGAACGGCGAGCCGAGCGCGTCGTATTCGGCTTCATTCGAGCCCGCTGAAGTGGAGATCGCGCGCTAATCGCCCGCTTGCATTTTGCTACAACGATAGTGTTGCTCGGGCAGGGCGCGCAGCCGTTCCGCGGCGGCTTCGGGAGTGATGTCACGCTGCGGCGCGTCCAGCAGTTCGTACCCCACCATGAACTTCCGGACGGCTGCCGAGCGCAACAGCGGCGGGCAGTAATGAGCATGCAGATGCCACTCGGGATGAGACACCCCGTCGGTGGGCTGCTGATGAATTCCCATCGTGTAAGGGAAAGACGTCTCGAAGAGGTTATCGTAGCGGGTGGTGATGCGCTTCAACATTTCCGCCAGCCCGCCCCGGCCGGCGTCGTCAAGCGCAGACAGGTCGGCGGCATGGCTCTTGCTACACAGAAGCAATTCAAACGGCCACACCGCCCAGAAAGGCACCAGCGCGACAAAGTGCTCGTTCTCGCAGACGATTCGCTCGCCGGCGGTGCGTTCTAATTCCACATAATCGCAGAGCATGCAAGTATGTTTGCGATTGAGGTAATCCGCAAACGCGGACTGTTCTTTGCGCGGCTCATTGGGAATCGTCCGGTTGGCCCAGATCTGCCCGTGAGGATGGGGATTACTGCAACCCATCATTTCCCCGCGGTTCTCGAAAATTTGCACGTGGTTGATGAAGGGCATCGCGCCCAAATCACGATACTGCGCGGCCCATACGTCGACGACGGAGCGAATCGCGTGCACATCCATGTCGGCCAGCGTCAAATCGTGGCGCGGTGAAAAGCACACCACGCGGCAGACGCCCGGCTCAGCTTCGGCCAGCAAAAGGCCCTGCTCACCGTCGCCGAATTGTATGGGCGAGACGTCGGGTCTCATGGCGGCGAAATCGTTGTCAAAGACAAACGTCGTGTCATATACCGGGTTCTGGAGAGCGCCCGCACGCTGGTTGCCCGGGCAGAGGTAACAATGCGGATCGAAGCGCAGGCCCCGCTCCTCGGGCTGGCGTTCGGTCTGTCCCTGCCACGGGCGCTGCGCCCGATGCGGGGAAACCAGCACCCAGTCACCAGTCAAGGGGTTATAGCGGCGGTGCGGCACATCACGAATCGGCGTGAGGTCGATCATGCTGAGTTTGGTCCTACTTCCCCGGCTCCGTCGGAGGCCGCGCAAACATAGATTTCCGGTGGTCTTCCCGTTTCCGTCTGGTACCAACGCGCAATGTCGTGTTGAAAGGTATCGACCGCCCCTGCCTCGACCAGGTTCACGGAACAGCCCCCGAAGCCGCCTCCAGTCATACGCGCGCCGAAGACGCCATCACATTTGGCGCCCAAATCCACCAAAAGATCGAGTTCACGACAACTGACCTCGTAATCATCACGGAGGCTGGCGTGTGACGCGTACATTAGCTTTCCAAACAAACTGAGATCGCCGTTCTTAAGAGCTGCGGCCGCCTCCTGGGTACGGGCGTTTTCACTAACCACGTGACGGCAGCGGCGGTAGGTGCGCTCCGGCATCTCGCCGGAATACCGCTCCAACTGCTGCATGTCAACGTCGCGCAACGCGCGGACTTTTGGCACATGGCGCTGAAGAAGCTGCACACCAGCCTCGCAGTCGGCACGGCGTCGGTTGTATTCTCCCCCCGCCAGCTCGTGCTTCACCATGGTGTTGCAAATTACGATGCGGACGGTATCGGGAATCGGCACGGGCTCATAGGCAAGCGTTCTGCAGTCGAGCAGCAGGGCATGGCCCGCCTGACCGAAACAGGAGATGAACTGGTCCATGATTCCGCACCGGGTGCCGACGTATTCATGTTCAGCGCGCTGGCATACCGCCGCGATCTCGCGTCGGTCGAGATGGGCCCCTGCGGCTGCAAGCAGAGCAAGAGCTGTCGACACCTCAATGGCCGCCGAAGAACTGAGGCCGGCGCCGATGGGAACTTCGCCCTTGATGACCAGGTTCGCGCCTGCGACAGGCACCCCGCGTGCACGCAGCACAGCAGCAACGCCACGGAGGTAGTCGCTCCAATGACCAGTTGGGCCCTGCGCCAACGCGTCGATCTCAATGTCAACAGTCTCGTCGAAGTCGACGGAATAAATAGTCAGCCTGCCGTCGCTGCGTGGCCCGACCGCCGCACAGGTGTAGAAACCCAAAGCCGCCGGCATTACGAACCCATCGTTGTAATCGGTGTGCTCACCGATCAGATTGACGCGGCCCGGAGCGCGAAATACCCGGCATGGGCCTCGAAACCTACGGGCAAATTCCCGTGTGACGCGTTGGGCAACCGGGGCCGCGTGCTTGAAGAAGTCCGTGTCTTCCATGTTTGGTAGCACAGTTAGTGCGCAAAAAGTGAAACACCATACTATGCGCGGGACATGCAATGTGACCACGAATGGAGTTGGGGTACAAGGAGAGTTACGCCCGCCGCCAGGACTCGGCTGATGTGAAACCGCGACCTACTTCCTGGTCGGAGTCGGTGGAGCTTCAGCCCTCGCCAACTGCTCGGTCTTGGCAAGTTCCGTCTTCACTTGATCGGACAGCGGGCCAGCCGGAATCAGTTGGAGAAAGGTGCGGTAATGTTCAGCTGCGGCAGCATAAGTGCCCTGGGCCAGGCAAATACTTGCGAGCAGAAGCTCGATACGAGGTTCATCATGCTGCTTATCCAGGCTTTCGGCACGAAGCGCGCTCCTCGAAGCTTTGGCAATGTGATCGAGGTAGAACTCGGCCTCTGCATTGTAATAGTACGCGATGGGAAAGCCGGTCGAATCCAGAGAAATGACCTGATCTGTAAGTTTGCTTGCCTCGACCCACTCGTTCGCTGTGGCATCAAGAATAGCGAGCCGCAGATATGGCAACGGCAGATTTGGGTCGGCGTTGATGGCGGCATGATAGTCCTGCCGGGCGGCGTCGGGCTTGTTTCGTCGCTGTTCAAGGTCACCCAAGCGCGACCAAGCTTCGGCAAACTTCGGATAAATCTCTATCGCTTTGCGTAGCGATCTTTCGGCATCAGTCCAGTTCCCCTTCTCCAGTAGCTCGCTTCCCTTCTCGAACTGAGTGCGCGCTTTCGGTGGCACCTCCAAGCTAGCAACGGTCACCATTCCATCGGATTTTCTCCCACGGTTGTGCAGTGTGATGATACCGACCATGGAGTTGTTCATCGAAAAGTCGATCCGGATCGAGGAGGATTCATAGCCCGCCAATTCAGCCCGAAGTTCGCAATCGGCAACGCGGTTCTGGGTGGATAGCTGACCATTGGAGGCAACTTGGGTGCGCGGGAATTGGCTGTTGTCCGACGAGGTGCGCGAGTCGTCGGATGGATCCGGGGCCACGTCACGAAACGGATCGCCGAGCACGACCGAAAATGAACCATCGGCGCCTGTGAAAGTCTCTCTTCGGACAAACCCATTGCAGACACGCAGGACTGCAACTGGCGCGCTAGGGGCAGTTCCCGAGTCAAGCACTACCTTACCGACGTAAAAGACTAGTTGCTGCGTGGCGGCTGAGGGGTCGTTGGTCGTTCGGGCAGAAGGACGCGATACCGGCTTACTGCCGCCGCTACCGGGCTGCGCAGCAGCCGATGACAACAGAACCACTAACGCGATACAAAGATGCGCCATCCGAATGGATTGACTCATCGCTCCCCCAATGCACTGCCCGACCCCAATGCCGTTGTAGGCATCTTACTCCGATTTTAAAAGCTGGTGAGAGCAACAGAGAGAGCAAGATCATGGTTTCCTGCCAGGCACATTTCTGTGAATCGCAATCAGAGGGAGGCGCCCGCAACGCTTCGGCAGGTCGAGAGAATAAACCGCAGATCCAGGGTTGTCCGTCCCAAAACCATCGCGTACGGCCCGGCTTGCGGCGCGCGGCAAGGCGGCAAGCGTGATCCCGGACCAAATGGAGAGAGCGGGAACCAAAATTTGGTGGTTACCAAAGTTTTCGGAAATCAAAACTAAAGTTTGGCACCAATGAATTCCCTTTGCGGAAATTAGCTCCTTCGGGTGGAAAATTAGATGCGTACCAGATTCGAATAATGCCGCGTGCCAGCTTATCGGCCGGCGACATCGTTGGCTTTCTAATCTCTCGTGCACGCGGACTTGATCCGCAGCGGTATCCGGCCATGCAAACTCATGAGATTGCGGATGGATTCTACCTCGATTCCGGCAACCGGGTTTTGGTGGTAGATGACGACATACCGCTGGCAAAACTCTTGCGTCAACAATTAGAAAGCCAGTCGTATCACGTCAGCATGGCGCATGACGGCGAGTCAGCCCAGCGAGCCATCCAAGATGGCCGGTTCGATCTCGTTATCCTGGACCTGAACTTGCCGAAGCTGGACGGAATGTCACTTCTGCGGCAGATCAGGCCTTCCCAGCCGCGTCTGCCCGTCTTGGTGTTGACTGCCAGGAGCCAGGTGGCCGACCGGGCTCTCTCACTGGACACCGGCGCCGACGACTGCATGGTCAAGCCGTTCTCCTTTGTAGAGTTACACGCAAGGGTGCGGGCTTTACTGCGTCGCAGCTCTGGCCCGGTCAGCCGAGTTTCGCAGGTTGCCGACCTGACGTTGAACCGCGACGAACATAAGGTCGACCGCAACGGGCGCCGCATTGAACTGACGGCACGGGAGTTCGACCTGCTCGAGTTCCTGATGCGGAATGCGGGACGGCCGGTTCCGCGCTCTACGTTAATGGAGGAAGTCTGGAATTTGCCATTCGATCCCTCCACCAACGTCGTCGACGTTTACGTTAAGTACATCAGGGACAAGGTGGACCTAGAGGGGGAACCAAAATTGATCCGCACGGTTCGCGGCGTGGGGTACATGCTTGCCGACGATTAACAGCAATTCAGCCTCCAAGACATGCCACTCCAGCGGCGCCGAAATCGACCTGCTGGCAACACTCTCGGAAGGCATGCACACCATGGCCCAGCCACTCACGGTGCTGCGCGCCACGCTCGAGATCGCATCCGGTAATGCGACTTCCATCAGCCATTACCAGCGGGCGATTGACAGCTCTTTGACAGAAATCTCACGCATCTCTGAAACCATGAGATTTGTGCAGGAGCTTATTAGGGTTGCGCGGGACGTTCCCGAACCTTCGCCGATGGACCTGGCTGCGGTGGTAGCCACTGTTCAGGAAGACTTGCAATGCGTATTGGAAGCCGCCGGAGTGGGCCTCGAACTCGATATCTCCCGCGACCTGCCCATCTTGTCGGCATCGCCTTCACGAGTGCGGCAATGCCTGTTTTACCTCATGCAGCACGCCTTGAGTTCCTGTCGTAAGGGAGGAACGATTGAAATGCAAGCCCTGCGAAGAGGTCGCGTAGTGCAAGTTGTGCTGCGGAAATGGAGCAGCGAGTCACCTCGGAGTGATGCTTCCGATTGGGAGTACGGTTCGTGGGGCAATCTTTTTCCGCGCCTTACGTTGGCAACAGCATTGGCAAGATGCGTCGGGGGAAGAATGGAGTGGCAGGCCGAGCCGTTTGCGGCTTGTTTGTCACTGCCTATCAGTCACAATGCCTTGTCCCGGCGGGATATCGTCCATGACTAGTGCTCACCGATTTCTCATGGTTCCTGCGGAGGGTTGGATATGAGCAGCGCCGCACGAGTAAATGCCCCTGGATCGCAGATGCGTCTCGTTTCGACGGTGCCAGTAGTCGTGGTGAGCGCAAACCCTGCATTGCGGCAGGACCTGTCGAAGCGGTTGGGCTCGGCGCGCTGGGCGGTCAGCGAAGCCGAAAGCGGCGCCGACGCCCTGCTGAAGCTTGAGACAATGGGAGGAGACCTCCTACTGCTCGATCCCACGCTGCCGGACCTTGAACCGAGCGAGTTTCACGCGTTGGTAACCCAGCAGTTCCCACATGTTCACGTGGTTACGGTAAATCCACAGACGGGACAGCCCCTATTGCGGTCGTCGTCGCCCAGCGTCCTGGCACTGCAGGCGGTTGAGGAGTTGGAACGCAGTGGCGCGTTGCAGTCGTTCCAGGTCCAAACGCCGCACAGCGAAGCGCCTGATTCGGGCACCGGACTGCCGGGCATGATTGGCGATTCTGCTGTGATGCAGAGGGTCTACTCCATCACCCGGCTGGTGGCGAAACGCAACACCACGGTCGTCGTGCTGGGCGAAAGCGGCACGGGAAAAGACTTGCTGGCCCAAGCCATACATCTGCTGAGTCAACGGCGGTCGAACCCGTTCGTGGTCATCAACTGCGCGGCGATTCCCGAGGCGCTGCTAGAAGCCGAGCTGTTTGGCTACGTGAAGGGCGCGTTCACCGGCGCTGTCCAGTCCCGCATGGGGCGCATTCACGCCGCGCAAGGCGGGACCTTGTTTCTAGATGAAATTGGAGAGATGCCTCTGGCCTTGCAGTCCAAGCTGCTGCGATTCCTGGAACAAGGAGAGGTGCAGCGGCTGGGCAGCAACGACAATTTTCGGGTGGATGTGCGGGTAATCGCGGCCACCAACATCGAACTGCGCAGGCAGGTCGAGGCCGGGGCGTTCCGCGAAGATCTGTACTACCGGCTGGCGGTGTTTTCCATCAAGCTGCCGCTGCTGAACCAGCGGCTGGAGGACTTGCCATTGCTGGCCTGTAGCTTTGCCCAAAGATTCTGCCCAGGTGTAGTTTTGTCGGCGGCCGCATTCTCCATTCTGAACCAACACACCTGGCCGGGGAACGTGCGTGAGTTGCGCAACGTGATGGAGCGCGCCAGCATCCTGGTGGAAGACGGCCGGGAGATCAAGCCGGAGCACATCATCATCTGATCTGTCGCGGGCAAGGCTGTTTGGCATCCTTCGTGCATGAGTGCTAGGCAGATGTTGCCTACTTCTCATCTCGTTCCAATCCATCGCGGCACCGAACCTGCGCTCACCGGAGCGGTTGCCTTGGCCGACGCCTTTTCTGAGTTCACCGCCGCGGCCGAGCGACTGGAACATTCCTATCAAGAGCTGCAAACCGAAGTCAGCCAATTGCGGGCCACCTTAGCCGAGCGCAATCGTGCGCTGTCGACGAGCCGGGCGGAAAACTCGCGAATGAAGTTGACGCTGCGGCAGATCCTCGATTCCCTGCCATGCGGCGTGTTGGTCGTTGAGGACGGCTCCGAGATCACCCTGAGCAATCAGGAGGTAAGACGGTTGCTGGGAGTTGGATGCGAGTCGATATTAAGCTTGAAGGACCTACCAGTCTCTAGCCGTGCACAGCTGCAGGCAGTCCTACAGGACATTGCCCCGGCGAGTGCCGAGGCCGAGTTTTGCGTTGCCGGCGCGGCTGAAAAACATTGGCTGGCGGTTCGAGGCCGTGAAGTAGGCGAAAATGCAGCCAGATCGGTTGCACGCTCCGGCTATGCGAGTACAAATCGTCAGACCATCCTGATTGTGCGCGACACCACCAACCAAAAGAAACTCGAACAGGATCGGGAGGCAGCGCGCAACGTCCTGGCGCTGGCGGAAATGTCGGCGGTGCTGGCGCACGAGATTCGCAATCCACTGGCCAGCCTGGAACTCTTTGCCGGACTGGTCGGGGACAGCGGTGGCGAGCCGGGGTATGTGGCACAGCTCCGCGCCGGAATACGGTCCCTGTCGGCAACCGTCAACAACGTTTTGCGGTTCCACAGCGGCGACACACTGCAGTGTACCCGCGTGGAGCTGGCCGAGTTTCTGCGCGGCGCTACCGAGTTTGTCCGTCCCCTGGCGGAACAGAGGGAAATCGATCTGCTGGTGGAGCTGGAAGCCGGGAATTTGGTCATCTGTGGCGACCATAACGCCTTGCAGCAGGTGTTCCTGAACTTGGCTCTGAATAGCTTCCGTCACACTGCAGCGGGCGGCTGGCTCCGGATCACGGCCAGTCGCGCAGAAGATGTTCTGGAGGCGCGAGTACGGGTCGAGTTTGCCGACAATGGCTGCGGCATTGAGCCGTCGCTGGTGGAGCACATTTTCGAGGCTGGGTGCAGCGGCAACGGTAAAACTCCTGGCCTCGGGCTGGCGGTCTGCCGCCGGGTGGTCGAACAGCACGGCGGCACAATCGGGGTAAAAAGCCAGATCGGCCTTGGTACGACGTTCGTTCTGGAGTTCCCAATCGAGCCATGACAACGCAAGGCCAATCTGTACTGGTGGTGGACGACGAGCCCGGAATGCGGGCGGCCTTGGTGGCCAACTTTCAGCGAGACGGCTGGCAGGTAGAGAGTGCCTCGGGCGCGGCTGAAGCAGTGCGCAAGTTCGGCCAGTGCCGCTATCCGCTGGTGGTGACCGACGTGCGCATGCCCGATGGTGACGGTCTGCACGTGATGCGCAGCGTCCGCCAGACGGCACCTGCGACTGCAGTGATTCTATTGACTGCTTTTGGGTCGGTGCCGGAGGCGGTGCTGGCGGTGCAGGGCGGCGCATCGGACTACCTGGTCAAGCCGTTTTCCTTCGAACAGCTCAAGGCCGCGATTGCACGCGTGATGGTCAACGATTCCCGCACCCAGCTCACGGCCAGCGGTCTGCGCACGCAGTTGGTTGGCGGATCCGCTTCCCTGCTGCGGGCGATGGAGCGAGCAGGGGCCGCCGCCCGCACCGACGCCGACGTGCTGATCGAGGCCGAAAGCGGCACCGGCAAGGAGCTGCTGGCGCGGTTCATACATGAAAGCAGCCCGCGCCGTGCCAAGCCGTTTGTCGCCGTGAACTGCGCAGCCGTGCCGGAGACGTTGTTAGAAACCGAGCTCTTTGGCCACTCCCGCGGGGCGTTTACCGGGGCAGTAGCGGCGAAAGCAGGCAAATTTGAATTGGCGGGTGAAGGCACGCTGTTGCTGGATGAGGTCGGCGAAATGCCAGTTTGCCTGCAGCCCAAGCTGCTGCGTGTGCTGCAGGAGCGCGAATTCGAGCGGGTAGGCGAAACCCGGGCGGTTCCGCTGCAGGCGCGCATCATCGCAACCACAAACGTTGCCCTACGCGCGCAGGTCGAAGCGGGGAAGTTCCGGGCTGACCTGTACTTCCGCCTCAACGTGATACCTCTCACACTGCCTCCCCTAAGAGAAAGGCGCGAGGACATTCCGGTGCTGGCAGAACATTTCGCTCGGCAAATCGCGGCTCAAGGGGGACGTGCCGTGCCACGCTTGAGCGCGGGCTTTCTAGCCCGGCTCATGGAGCACTGCTGGCAAGGCAATGTGCGCGAGCTGCTAAACCTGATGCGGCGGGTGATGGCGCTCCAGCCGGGTAGCGAGCTTGATGCTTCCTGCCTTGACGAAGAGTGTTTCTCGCCGATGGGGGCAGGCGCCAGGGCCGACAAGTCCTCCGACATGACTCATTTGCTGGTAGCAGGCACGCCAATGCGCAGTCTGGAACGGCAGTTGCTCGAGAAGACCCTGCGGGAAACGGGCGGCAATCGCACGCATGCCGCAGAGATGCTGGGGCTCAGCGTGCGCACCATACGCAACAAGATCCGGGAGTACGGACTTCCCCCGAGGAGGTATGCATAAGCGATGGCAGCGACACCCGTCTTACAACTTGTACAAACTTTCCTGGGCTTGATTTCAGATCGCCACCAGTTGATCACGGCCAACATGGCCAACATTGATACGCCTGGGTATCGCACCCAAGATATCGACTTCCGTAATGAGCTTCACCGGGCAATGGACAGCGGCGGCACGACGACGCCGGTCAGCCGTACGGTATCCGGCTTGCTGCAGCGCCCGGACGGAAATGATGTCAACCTTGACCGAGAGAGCCTGCTGCTGGCCGAGACGCAGATGCAATACCAGATTGGCGTACAGGTGGTCCGCTCCGAGTTTCATCGACTGCTCAGCGCCATCAACGAAGGGAAATGACCATGAGCCTCTTTTCGACACTGGAAATCAGCGGTTCGGCACTGGCTGCCGAACGTGCGCGGGCCGACATTGTCGCGGCCAACTTGGCCAACGCAGAGACTACGCACACCGCGGAGGGAGGCCCGTTCCGGCGAAAGATGGCAGTGTTCTCGGGGGCAGGGACGTCTGCGTTCCGCCTGCTACTGGCGGGGTACAACCGTCTTGCGGGACGTACCGCCGGTGCCGTCCGGCTGGTTCAGGTGGCTGAAGACACCAGCGCGCCGGTAGTACGCTACGAGCCCGGTCATCCCGATGCCAACGCCTCTGGGTTTGTAGCCTATCCCAACATCAACCCCATCCAGGAAATGGTGGACCTGATGGGAGCGGTTCGGGCCTATCAACTCAATGCGTCGGCAGTCTCCGCTTCTAAGCAGATGATCCAGCAGTCGCTCGACATTTTGAAGTAAGCGCCAGACGGCGCTGGCGAGGTGCAGCATGAGTAACACCATTTCTGGCAGCTCGGTTCAGCCGCTGATTTATGAGCCGCGAGAGACGGCCCAGCCCAATGCTGGGCAGCAGCGCGGAGGGTTTGAAGACGTGCTCCGGGGCGCCATCGACCAAGTACAGGCACTGCAGGCGAACTCCGATCAGCAAGTCGGCTCCCTCTTGCAGGGAGAGCGGGGTGACGTGCACAACGTGATGATCGCGATCGAGAAGGCCGACGTGGCCTTTCAGCTGATGATGCAGGTGCGCAACAAGATCGTAAGCGCCTACCAGCAGGTTTCGCAGATGCAGTTCTGAGACAGGACTGAAACCGCATGCCCGAGATGCGCAAGGCGATCGAGCAGATGACCCGCTTCTGGCAAGAACTGAGCGGCCGGCAGCGCTTTCTGTTGCTGGGCGGGGCCGTTCTTACTGGGTGCTGCTGGGGCTGTTCGTCCGGCAACTGGCGACCCCGACCTACAAGGTGCTGCTGAACGGGCTGACCCCGGCTGACGCTCAGACCATAGCAGCGCAGTTGTCGGCCAGGAACATTCCCAACCAGATCGACCAGGCGGGAACGACCCTCAGCGTGCCTGCTGACCAGCTCGACGCGGCGAGGCTGGAGGTCGCATCGCAGGGCATGCCGCACAGCGGGCGGCTGGGCTTTGAGATATTCGACAAGGTGTCCTGGGGGCAGACGGAATTCGACGAGAAGGTGAATTATCAGCGGGCGCTGGAGGGCGAGCTGGAGCGCACCATCCAGGAGCTGCGCGATGTCGAGGCGGCGCGCGTGCACCTCGTGCTGCCCGCTGAGTCAGTCTTTGTCGATCGGCAACGGTCAGCTAAGGCCTCGGTGATCCTGAAGTTGCGCCGGGGTTCGCTTTCCCAGGAAGCGCAGGTTTCGATTGCACGGCTCTTGTCGGGGGCGGTGGATGGACTCTCGCCCGACAATGTGGCCGTCATTGACGCCGATACGAACCGTCCGCTCGGACGGTCGGGCCATGATGCCTCGGCAGCGGGCGAACAGGACGAACAGCTGACGCAGCGCCTGCTGATGACACTCGCGCCGGTGGTGGGCCCGGAGCACGTCCGCGCCAGCGTAAACGTGGAAATTGATCCCAGCACACTGGAAGAAAGCCAGGAACGCTACGATCCGGCGGGGACGGTCACGCTTTCCATGCAGCGCTCGGAAGATCGTGTTGGCGGAAGCAGCGTCGGCGGCGTGGCGGGAACCTCCAGCAATGTGCCCGGAGCCAAACCGGATTCTGCATCTGGTGCCAACCCTGGAGACGGGACTCAGAACAGTAAGTCAGAGAGCGCAACCTACGGCGTCAACAAGACGGTGCGCCATACCTCGGAGCCGGCGGGCCGCATCCGCCGAATCACCGCCGCGCTACTGGTGGACGACGTGGTGGAAAGCCACGAGGAGAACGGAAAGCGCGTCACAGCGCGCAAACGATGGACTCCCGAGGGTCTAAAACAGGTTCAGGATCTGGCGCAGGCGGCACTCGGGCTGGACGCCGCGCGTGGTGATCTGGTGAGCGTGCAGAACATTTCGTTCGACCAGCCAGCACCGCAGCCCGTACCAGCCGTGCCGTGGTCCGAGCGCATCCGAACCGTCATGAATGACTGGTCGAGCGCACTGCGCTATGGAATCATCGTGCTGCTGTTTCTGGCCACGTATGCATTGGTCATTCGCCCCATCAAGAGCCAGGCGATTTCGACGATGAAAGAATTACCGGCCCAAAGCCGCCGTGCGGTCAGCTCAAATGGCTTGCCAGGGCAGGCGGCGGGCCTGCAGGGAGACGCCGTGGCGGCGCTCGGCGAGGCCCCGCAGACAGCCAAGTTGCTGAAGAAACAGGTACTCGACAAAGTGAAACACGAGCCGCAGTCCAGCAGCCAACTGGTGAGGTCCTGGTTACGCGAGGAACCCAGGTGAATTTGACCCAAGCGACATCACAAATCTCCGGCGTCCGCAAGGCCGCCATCCTGATGGCGGTCCTCGGTGAGGACGGTGCCTCGGCCGTTTTCCGCCACCTTTCCGAAGATGACGTGCAGCGGATAACGGAAGAACTTTCGTCGCTGGGGCAGGTGCCCGTGGACGTAGCCCAACAGGTCCTGGAGGAGTACCACCAACTAGCGATCGCCCAAGAGTACATGGCACAGGGCGGGTTCGATTACGCCAGCAGGCTGCTGCTGAAGGCCTTCGGCGAAGACGGAGCTCGGCACCTGCTGGAGCGGGTCACGCAGTCCCGGAAGATGACCGCCGATAAGGTCGAGTCGCTACAGCAGGCCGACCCGCAACAACTGGCGAAGTTTATGGAGGGCGAGCACCCGCAGACGCTGGCTCTGATCCTCGGACATCTGGACGCGAAGCAGGCGGCGACGCTGCTGATGAAACTGCCTGCCGAAGTGCGCGCCGAGGCCGTGAAAAGGTTGGCGCACCTGCGGCAGTTTTCGCCGGAAATGGCGGAGCGGGTTTCCGTGATCCTGAACCAACGGCTGCAATCGTTGGGCGAGCAGCGGCAGCGCACTTACTCCGGCTTCAAGAGCGTGGCCGAGTTGATGAACCGGCTGGAGGGCGACACGGCGCGCTCCATCCTGGAGTCCATCGAACAGGAAGAGCCCAAGCTGTCGCTGGAGATTCGCGGACTAATGTTCACCTTCGAGGACTTTTTGCAGGTTCCCGAACAATCGCTGCGCGAATTGATCGGACAGATCGACAAGCGCATCCTTGCCGTGGCCCTGAAGGGCGCCACAGAGGAGTTGCGGACGTGCATTTACCGCACCATGTCATCGCGGGCAGTGGAGATGATGAAGGAAGAAATCGAGGGGCTGGGTCGGTGCCGGCCGGACGTGGCCAAGGCCCAGCAGGAGATCGTCACCATCGCCCGCAAACTGGAGGCCGAGGGCAAGCTGGTCCTGAAGGACGACACCAATGATGAATACATCGTTTAGCTCGTCGGCGTTATCCGGCACGGCGATTCCTATCGCCGCATTGGAATATCGGGAGGTTGGTTTCGATCTTCCGGGTGCCGCTACACCACTGGAAGAAGCGTTGGCACGACCACAGAGGACTCTTCCGTGAGGTTGTCGCTCACCGAGGAAGATTACAGGTAAAGTTGCGCAGGGCGCCGCCAACGCCCGGGAAAGGACAACGAGAAATCCGGCAAGACTGGCGAGACGCAGATGGACTGGAAGGCCTGGTCGCCGACGTCGTCCGTGGCCTTCCAGCAGGAGCATGCATCCCTGGCAGGAGCAGGAATTGGTAACCCTCACTCTGTCGGTCGCGTCGAAAATCCTGCACCGTGAAGCCCAGGTGGACCATATGCTGCTGGCCGCACTGGCCAAGGTGGCGGTAGAAAGCCTGCAGCAGCGCTCGCACGTTGTGCTGCGGGTGGCACCCGAGTCCTGCCCGGAGTGGCGCGAATTCTTTGCGGCGCATCTGCCAGCGACGAAAGTCGAAGTGTTGGAAGACTCGCAATTGGGGACCAACGGTTGTCTGCTGGA
>CAVVTL010000028.1:0-13606 GCA_963751155.1 uncultured Acidobacteriaceae bacterium
AATAAAAAGCCGCGGACTCTAGTCCGCGGCTTGCATACTTCGATGTACGTTTGTTCTCAGCCGGCTTTTGCGGCGGCTTCTGCGCCTGGTTCTGTGCCGGATTCTTCAGCACGTCGATCGCTTTCTTCAACTGGTCGTCAGGCGCAGTCTTCTTGTCTTTTACTTCCTGCTTGTCGTCCGGTTGAGCATTCTCGTCCTCGTCGGGAAGCAGGAGGTCGTCCGAATTATCGGCCACCAGAATGTTGGGCGTGATCGCCGTGTCCTGCAGCGCCTTGCCCGACGGCGAGTAATACTTGGCCACGGAAAGCATCAGCGCCGAGCCGTCCGGCATCTCGATGACCTTCTGGATCGATCCCGAACCGAAGGTCTTGTCGCCGATCACGTCGCCGCGGGCGTTCTCCATGATGGCCGCCGCTACGATCTCCGCCGGGCCCGCCGTTCCGCGATTCACCAGCACCACCAGCGGCAGGCTGGGGGCGATCGCCTTCTCGGGATCGGCGTTGAACGTCTGTTTCGGATACTTCTGTCCTTGCAGGTACGAGATCATGCCGTGATTGAGGAACAGGTTCGCCGTGGCGATGCCTTCGTCCTCGTCGCCGCTGCCGGAGTTGCGCAGGTCCAGGACCAGCTTCTTGGCCCCGTTCTTCTCCAACTCCTTCAGCTTGGCGGCCACTTCCTGCGAACGCCCCTTGGGAAAGTCGTCCACCTTGATGTAGCCGATACCGTCGTCCAGCATCTTGGCGCTAACCGCCGGGTCCGTCACGATCTCGCGAGTAATCGGCATCTTGTCTGGGGTCGCCTTGCGCGGACGCACCACCGACACGTTGATGACCGAACCCGGCTGGCCCGCGAGGATACCGTCAATTTCCGCCAGCGACATGTCGCGCGTGCTCTTACCCTCAATCGCTTCGATGATGTCGCCGCTGTCCACACCGGCCTTGTCGGCCGGGCCGCCCGGAATGACCGAAACCACCACCGCGTAACCGAAGCGCTTCGACAGGGTGGCGCCGATACTCGCTTGGCCCTCGTTCTTGCGCAGCTTGTAGTCCTTGTACTCGGTCGGATCGAGGTAGCTGGAATTGGCGTCCAGCGACTCCAGCAGTCCGTGCAGCGCGCCGTTGGTGACCGCCGTGACGTTCGGGTCTTCCACGTACTCCGTCCGGATGCGCGACAGCACTTCGCTGTACACCTCGATCTGCTGGTACGAATCTTCGTTGGTGGTGCTGGCCTTTACGCCTAATCCACCGGCTACGACCAGCGTAGCTATGAGAAACGAAAGACCGAGAACGATGAGCTTGGTAGTCTTCGACATGTGGATTGCTAATTCGCTGGAAGGTCAGGCAGTCACGCTCACCGCCCGGAACTGCTTCCCCCTATTATACATATGGTTGGATGACCGCCTGATCCGCCGGATGCGGGAAATCTGCCGACGCCGGGGCCAGGCGGAACCGTCCTCGGGCCAGCCGTTTGGACGTTTGCCATCGCGAAAGGTACGTTCGGCATTTCGCGTTGTCGGCAGAACCGCCAGAAGTCGTGACGGCTCTGTGACTTGACTCACAGGGGCGGGCGCGGCCATCCCTGATATATTCCAAGGTTCGCTCAATTGCGGGCCGAACCCGAACTTTCTTCCCGAATAGGACCTTGTCATCATGGCCTTGAACTTCGATCAGTCCCGCGCGCTGCAGAAACGAGCCGAAAAACTCATCCCCGGAGGCGTGAATTCGCCCGTCCGCGCCTTCCGCTCGGTCGGCGGAGAGCCGCCCTTCCTGGTTCGCGGCGAAGGCGCCTACGTCTGGGACGCCGACGGCAACCGCTACATCGACTACGTCGGCTCCTGGGGACCGCTCATTCTCGGCCACTCCGTCCCCGACGTGATCGACGCCATCGTTCACGCCGCGCGCAACGGCACCAGCTTCGGCGCCTCGACCCCGACCGAAGCCGATCTGGCCGTGCTGGTGACCGAAGCCTTTCCGGCGGTCGAGAAGGTGCGCTTCGTGAGTTCCGGCACCGAGGCGACCATGTCGGCCATCCGGCTGGCGCGCGCCTATACGAATCGCAAGTACATCGTGAAGTTCGAAGGCTGCTACCACGGCCACAGCGACGCGCTGCTGGTGAAGGCGGGCTCGGGAGTGGCCACGCTGGGCATCCCCGGCTCGGCGGGCGTTCCCGAGGAGTTCGTCCAGTTCACCCTGGCGTTGCCCTACAACAACCTGCAAGCGGTGGAAGAGGCGTTCGCGAAATACAAGAACCAGATTGCCTGCGTCATCGTCGAGCCGGTCGTCGGCAACATGGGCTGCGTGCCGCCCAATCCCGGCTACCTCGAGGGCCTGCGCGCCATCACCGAGCGCGAAGGCACCGTGCTGATCCTCGACGAGGTGATGACCGGCTTCCGGCTGGCCTTCGGCGGCGCCTCGGAGCTGTACAACATCAAGGCCGACCTGGTGACCATGGGCAAGATCATCGGCGGAGGCCTGCCGGTCGGCGCCTACGGCGGCCCGGCGAAGATCATGGACATGGTCGCTCCGCTCGGGCCGGTCTACCAGGCGGGAACGCTCAGCGGCAATCCGCTGGCGATGGCCGCCGGCATCACGACGCTGGCGCAGCTCAAAGCAGAATCGCCAGCAGTATTACCGCCAGCTCGACGAATACGCCGGGAAGCTGGTAGCGGGAGTGCTCGATGCTGCCAAAGCGGCGGGCGTTGCGATGACGGCCAATCGCGTCGGCTCGATGTTCACGTTCTTCTTCACCGACAAGACGGTCACCGATTGGGACAGCGCCGCCACCTGCGATACCGCCAAGTTCGGCCGCTTCCACAACGCCATGCTGAACGCCGGAATCTGGCTGCCGCCCTCGCAGTTCGAGGCGGCATTCCTCAGCGTGGCCCACACGCCGCAGGACATCGAGAACACCATCGCCGCAGCGAAAGAGGCGCTCGAAGCAGGTGTAGAGCGCTTCAACCCAACCTGCGCCACCGAGTTCGATTACTTGCGAGATGGCGATTTGCCGTTAGTTAATACGAATGAAACTGAGTGCCGTTCCAAGGACACCGCCAAATGCCCCGAAAACGAGGGCGTTTAACGGCGCGAGGGCGACAAGCACCGTAGTCCAAGATGGGTCAACGGTGATGGTCAGCACGCAAGCTGGACAAACCGAATAGACAAGTGCCGCCGCAGGGATAGAGGAACCGGGCGGTATCAGACCAAGTGCGATTACCAGCAGGACACCAACGGCAGCAAAGCCCAAGAGAAACTTTAGACGGAACGATACGCGTTTTCTAGTGTCCGCTGCACTGCGGGTGAGCCATGCTCTCGGCATTAGGGAGAGCGACACTGCAAGAAGGCCCATCGCGATTAACGAAATAGCGAACGGCGACCAGCTAATTTGATGTGGGGCCACACCCTTCGGCAATGTGCTATACACACGACCAACCAAGATAGTGATGGTCCCGCAAAGGAAGAACGCGACTCGTTCAATCATGATTGATAGGATAAATTAGGCTGTCTTGTGCTCTAACATAAACCGGGTCGCTCAGCGGGATTACCTCCGACATGGCGATTTCACGTCAACTTGCCGGATTTTGAGATGCTGCGATTCGGTCGAAGATTTCATAGAGCCGCGCCGAACTAATGTCCGACACATCCACGCCATACACATCCTTAATTCTTGCAACCAGCGCCGCGTTCGTTTCGCTGCAGTTGAAGTCCCACAGGCTTGACTCATCTGAAATCCAAGCCCAATCCAGGTCGAGAATACGCCGAACGAAGTCTTCCGCGAGTTCGGTGTGTGCGTTGACTCGTTCTGCCGAAGCGAACTGCACCGGTACGCTCGTGCCTGGGCGTGGAAGAGGCATTTGCTTTCTTTCCCGCTCTGCTTTCGCAGATGCGAAGTTTGTCGCCAAGTCTTGCAATGCGTCGTTTTCGGTATCCCCAGACCCAGCTAAGCCCCAATCCACAATGAAAGCCATGTAACGCAGAGGTTTCCACCGTGTACCCTGTGTCGCCGCGTCAATTTCCTGCTCCTTGACCACAACTGGATAGTCGGTGAGTTTCCAATCGTGATGGCGAAAAGATAGGCACAGCTTCCAAAAGGCGATTATTCGATTGTGAAGGTTATAGGCCATAGCAGCTTACGTCACCGGCAACCGCAAAAGTGCGAATGCGAACCCAAAGAAAAGCCTAACAAAAGCTTTACGGGAGAGATAGTGAGTGATAACAGGCCATGTCACATCCAATCCCAGGCCGGGAACCTCAGCGTGGCCCGCAATTGCCTGCCATTAGCAATTTTGCGAGTGCTGAATATCGCGTGCTGTTCGTCGTGAAGAGGGGTGTTGAAACTCGAAATCTGGGCACCACCCCGCTTATCACAAAGCAACGTGTCCGCTGTACTTTCCCAACGCATTTCCCGTCTAGTAAGAAAGGCTTCGTGACGTAAGGGCAGAGGTGTCTCTGCCCGAAACCGCGCCCAGGCTGCGGAGCGATTTGGCTCTTTGAAATCGGGGAACCGTGAGGACCTCGCAGACTGCCCCAACTAGAATTACGAGTCAGCGAAGAAACAACGGAAATTGCGGGCTATAACTACTTTTGTTATCACATGGATAGCTATAACTACAATAATTTTCAATCACTTGCGAACAATTTCCTGCTAACCGACTGATTCTAAACAACCGCACAGCGAAGATTTTGTGTAATGCACAAACACGACACTATAACTCCCTGCCTATGGGCGACCGTTTCTAGCTGTCAGCAAGCACCTCCAAAAATGCCCGCCCTACCCAGAATCCGGCTAGAACGGGGAACCCGACTGCGATGGTGCGTTCGCTAGGGCGCCCGCCCCGGCCGATTTATTTCTGAGGCACTGCGGTGACCTCGATCTGAAACTGGTGCTTGCTGCTGGGGTCTTCTGAGCTGAACACGATAGTGGGCTTGTTAATCGGCACCAGGACCGCTTCCTCCACTCGCATCTGCCGAATCGGCGGCATGTTTACGTTGCTCACGTCGGGAGACAGCGATGACAGGTCTGCCTTCAGGCGCAATTGCAGCGCGCCTCCCGCGTCCTCAGGCCGAACATCGAGGTTGAAGCCGACGTCCACGTAGTTGCTGCCGGCGGGGACTTTGGTGCCGGCCCGCAGACTCCACCAGTCGCGACCCTCGGCGACGCCCGCGGCGGCCACGCCGAGGCTGTAAGAGCGCTGGCTTAGCACCTTACCCTGATCGGACTCCCGCACCACGAAATCCAGCCGGTAATAGCGCACCGTGGGAATTCGTTTTGTCGTTTCCGTTGCGGGTTGAGCCGACTCATTCTGTTGCGCTGTCGCAGTGATTGTGAGTGTGCCAAGTAAGACGAGGGTTACGAGAATTGCCAGACGTTTCAGCATTAGTTGTCTCCGTTCGGGTTTGCTTCGGAAGGAAGCGGTTGAATGTTAAGTGGCGCGATTGCGATGCGCTGATCTTCCCGCGCGAGCTCGCGCAAGGCATCAGGATGAGCCTGTGCCAGCGCCAGCAACTGACGTTCCTCGCCCGTCAGCGGCGCTGACAAGGGAGCGGACTCATTGACTCGATTCTTGGGCGCTGCTACCGGCGGCTGCAGTGTCGTCGATGTGAGGACTCGATGGTCGGTCTTCCGTGCCGGTTCTGTCGGAGGCTGACGCGGTGATTGGGGAGCCGAACGCGGTGTCTGCGCGGCTGGCTGCGTCTCCGGAGGTACCTCGATGTTGCGGGTTTCAGCCAGGGGCTGTGCAGTGGGTACGTGCGGTCGCAGCCCAAGCCACACGGCAAATGCCAATGTCGCCGCGCACGCCGCGACCGTTGCCCATTTCCACCAGGCAACCCGGCGTCCCTGCGGTAGGAGATGGAGCCGCTGCAGGACGCGCGACTCCAGCCCGGCAAGGGGTTCGGCGTCGCGGTACTCGCTTAGCGCCTCGTCGAGAAGGTTGTCGAGATGTTCGTCGTGGTTCATGGTTTCGCTTCCATCACGGTCAGCTTGTCTTTCAGGATTTGCCGCGCGCGCAGTATCCGCCCGCGCACCGATGATTCGGGAATGCCCAGCACCTCGCCGATCTGGCGCGAGTTCAGATCGTCGAGGGCGGAGAGCACTAAGGCGTGGCGCAATTCCTCCGGCAGCGCGGCGATCAGGCGATGCACGCGGTCGATTTTCTGGCGGTGGATAGCGGTGCGTTCGGCGTCGGGGCCGGCGGAGGGAAACTCGAAGTCGGCGATATCGAGCGCTTCCGGTTTGCGCGCGCGGTCGAGCGCCAGTCGAAAGGTGATGGTGGCCAGCCAAGCTTGCACATCGTGAACGCCCTTACTCCCTTTGCGGTGCACCCGCAGGAAGACTTCCTGCACTACGTCTTCGGCGTCGTGCGAGTTGCGCAGCACGCCGTAGGCGACTTTGAAGACGAATCGGGCGTGCTGGTGGACCGCGAGTTCGAGGTTCGTGAACTCGTCTGAGCCATCGAGCACGGTGGTCTCCTGCGTGAGGATTGCGAAACTGGTTGGAGTTGCCGCCATTGTAGTCGCGAGCGGCGCTCTTGGCCGTTCTCATCAGCTAGGACGAACGAACAACGGAAAGTGTTTGGATTTCTTTTTGGGGGAACTAACGACACGGGCCCGCGATTGGTGTTGCACGGGTGTACCTTTTGCCGACAGCTGAAAGCTAATCACTAACGGCTAGCTGCTTCTTCATCATCTCGGGCACGGTCACGAAGCCGTAACCTTCGGCCTTGTAGTGGGCGATGAGGCGGTCGGTGGCTTCGACAGTGTGCTTGCGATCGGCGCCCATGGCTTGCTGGTCGCCATCGTGCAGCAGGATGACGTCGCCGCCGCGAATCTGCCGCTGGGCGTGGGCAACGACTTTGTCGGCTGAGGTGGGCTTCCAGTCGTAACAGGTGACGTTCCACATCACCGGCTCGAGGCCGAGCTTCCGGACTGCTTGCAGACGTGCCCGGCCGGCGTCCACCGTAGGGCGGACGGAACAGCGTCGGCGTCGCGCCGCAGGCGTCGAACACGGCTGCTTGGGTACGCTCCACCTGGCTACGCAACTCCGCATCGGAGGCGAAGATTAGGCGCGGATGGTCCCAACTATGGTTGCCTACAACGTGACCGGCTTCGGCGAGTGCGCGAACGATGTGTGGCTTCTGCTCGACGAAGCGGCCGAGGACAAAGAACGTCGCCTTCACATCATGCTTCGCCAGCACATCCATCAACCGGAGCGTGCCGGGATCGTTGGGGCCGTCGTCATAGGTGAGTGCCAGTTGGCGCGAGCAGGGCGGCAATCCAACGAAAGAGCGTCCGTAGAGCGATAGCGTTGGCCACATGGACTCGACGCCGAGCCAGGTGGCGAGACCCGCGAGTGCGACACCGCCGGCGAGTTCAGGGAGCATGGGGATGATTCTAAGCCCGCCAGTGCTGATTCTAAACGGGCTACGAAGCGGTCAGCCAAGCTTCCGGCGGGTTTCCACAAAAGGTCGCCACTGTGTCATTGCCACAGGTGCGGCGGGACGATATTCTGCGAAACGTATCCTCCCATGGCAAACCTGTTCGAACCACCGCGGTACATCGCTGTAGAAGGCCCCATCCGAGTCGGCAAGAGCACCTTGTGCAAGGTCATCGCCGAAACCCTGCACGCGCAGCGCATCAGCGAGCCGGAGAGCAATGCCTTCCTCAAGAGCTTCTATGCCGGGGAGCGGGGCGCTGCCTTTCAGACGCAGTTTGCCTTTCTCATCGCGCGGTATGACCAATTAGCCGCGCTGGATGTGAAGCGCAACCCGAACAAGACGGTTGTTGCCGATTACATCTTCGAGAAAGACAAGTTGTTTGCCTGCCTCAACCTGAGCGATCAGGAGCTGGAGGTTTACAACCGCTACTACGATCTGTTCCGGCAGAACATTCCGGCGCCAGACCTGGTCATTTACCTCCAGGCCTCGCCTGAGGTGCTGAAGAAGCGGCTTAAGAAAAAGAACGCGCCGGGCGAAAAGGCGATCAACGAGGACTACCTCGAGGAAGTCGTAAAGGCCTATGAGCATTTCTTCTTTCACTACACCTCGTCGGACCTGCTGATCGTCAACACCTCGGAGATCGACTTCGTGGAACGCAGCGAAGACCTGCAGGCGCTGCTGCGTCGGGTGAGCGAGCCCATTCGCGGCACGCAGTACTTCCTGCCGCTGGGCGGGGAAGAAAATCGCCAGTAGCGCGGTCAGGATGGACGCAGGTCGTTCGACTCCACCGCGCGCTCATCAATTTCTTCAATCGCTCCAATTCCGAAATTTCATTCGCAATTCGCAAAATTCTGGGCCGTTCTGCGCTATGCTCTCCTCTCATTGGAGGTGGCCGACATGGGAGTTCTCTTGCAAGCGTTCTATTGGAACTGTCCAGCCGAGGACAATCAGGATGGCACGTGGTGGAATTTTGTCGCCGGCAAGATTCCGGAGCTGCAGCAGGCCGGCATTACCGCGCTGTGGTTGCCTCCGGCATGCAAGGCGGCCAATATCGGCGGGCCGTCGATGGGCTATGACCCTTACGATTACTACGATCTCGGCGACATCAACCAGAAGGGCCGCACGAAAACATGGTTTGGCAACCAAGACGAGCTGGTTGCACTGATCAACGCCGCTCACGCGGCCAACATGCAGGTGTATGCCGACCTTGTCATCAACCACAACAACGGCGGAGATGCACAGGAGCCCAATCCGCTCGACGGCAACACGCGGTGGACCAAGTTCACGCCAGGCAGCGGCAAGTTTCTCCGCGACTGGACGTATTTCCACCCGTCACCGTACGAACGTTACGACGAAATGACCTTCGGCGACATGCCGGACCTTTGCCATCGCAATCCCAAGGTGTATGAAGAAGTGGTCAACCTGGCGGAATGGATGGTGGAGGCCCTGGGCTACGACGGCTTCCGCTTCGATTTCGTGAAGGGCTACGGTCCGTGGATGGTGAAGTCGGTCGCCGAGTTGCGCTATCTCAACAAGGCGGCGCAGGGCTTCTATCCCTTCGTCGTCGGAGAGTGCTGGGACAACGCGCGCACCACAGATGACTGGCTGAATTCGATCAACACCTTCATGGACAACCCGGTGTCGGCGTTCGATTTCGCACTGCATTACCGGCTGAAAGATCTGTGCGATACATACGGCTTCAGCCTCACCACGCTGGCCCAGCCCGGGACGGTTGTGCAGAGTTACCCGCTGCATGCGGTGACGTTTGTCGACAACCACGACACCATTCGCGACGACGGCAGCGCGATTCTGCACGACAAGCTGATGGCCTACAGCTTCATCCTGACGCATGAGGGCTACCCTAGCGTCTTCTGGCAGGACTGGTATAACTCCGGGCTGGCCTTGGCGGGTAGCGCGAATGGCATTGCGGCACTGGTTGCGGCGCATGAGAAATACGCGGGCGGATCAACGCAGGTGCTTTTTACCAGCGACGATGTGTACATCATGCAGCGCGCGGGAGATGCGACCCATCCAGGGCTGATCTACGTGCTGAACAATCGCGGCGACGCCTGGAACGGAGCTACCGTTCAGACGCAGTGGCACGGGGTCCGTCTCGATCCGGTGGCGTGGGGAGGCCACGACACCAGCCGTCCGGCAACCAAGTGGACAGCGGACGACGGGCATGGCGATTTCTGGGCGGGACCAGGGGGTGGGCGGTTTACGCGCCCCAATAGCCAGTGAGGCGAGGCACTCAGTTCCGGGCTTGGGGGCGAGTGCTGGTGTTATAGTTCACTGTGTTGTAGTTGCATATAACACATAAATATTTTCGCCCTGTTGTTTAGAATCAGTCAGTTAGGCAGAAATTGTTCGCAAGTCATTGAAATATAAGTTAGTTATTGCTATCCATTTCATTCTAAAGATAGTTACAGTTGTCTGCTTGCGTGGTTCTTCGCCGATTGACAATCTCCGGCGAGTTAGACCGCTGTCTCCGATTACCGATGCCTAGGTTGGTCTGAGCTTTCAAAGAGCTACTTTGGGCTGCGGCCTGTGCGCAGTCCGGGCGGAGACACATCTCCCCTGCCTCACGCCTTCTTGAATATCGGACGGGGGATCAGGGCGAAAGGACGCAGGACACAGCGTCGTGTGACTAAAGCGCCGACCAAAAGCAAACCCAAGGTTGGTGCATTCGAGAAGAGACGAGGCGCAGCCGGGGTGAACCCAGGCTCCCTTCAACAGGCCTTGCTGAACGCGGCGGTGAAGCTATAGCACCGCTCTACCAAAACCGCTCTAGTGGCTTGGCGGCGGTACGAAGTCCTTCGGCGTCTCTGCGCCTTCGCCGAAGAAGTACGCTTCCATCTGCTGGACGATGAACTCCTGGTGCTCTTTCTTCCAGGGTTGCAGGCGGTATTCGTTGAGCAGCATCTTCATGTGCTCCTGCCACTGCTCCCACGCCAACTTGGAGACGTTGTCGTAGATTCTCTGTCCGAGGGGACCGTCGAAGGGCGGCTCGTCGAGGCCCTCCAGCTCCTGCCCATTTTTGCGCACTTCACCATGTGTGCCATGCAGAACTCCTTACACCGCTATGAGCGGGATAATTGCCAACTGACGATTCTACGGGAATTGGCGTGCGAACCCTATCCTTGCACCGCTGCCGGCGGTATAGGCATGCCAAAAATCTTGATAATGTCGAGTTGTACGCCGTATTTGTTGTTCACAAGCGCCAAGAGATAATTCGCTGTTCTCGAAATGAATTCCAGATCGTCGTCTATGTTGGCCACGGGTTTTCCGCATGCCGTTCCTGTGAATGACGCCGTGCCGGGCATCGTCAATTTTCTCCCAGCCGGTCACGGTCGTAGGCGTAGTCGTTGATGGGCGCATAGCCCTTGGGCGGCGTACAAAGTTGGAAAAGCAGATCCGCCTTCTTCAAGAGAGAGTCCCTTTCGAGCTGCCTAAGCTTCTCCTGAATCATCTCGTCCCGGATTACGTTATGGGCTTTCCGGAATAGTCCGCGAAACTGGCTTCTTCTCGGCAATGATCGGCTCCCAATCTGCGGCGTCCGCAAGTGAGCACGCTCTTAGGTACGACCATGCGCAGTCATCGAGCACGGCAGTGTGCGAAGACGCAGGGATGCGGCGTCGATTGCAGCCTAGCACTCGTGATCGCGCCTTCCGTCATGCCGGTTCGTAGGAGATTTTTCGTACCCTCGCCCCACGTCGTTTCACTGCCGTCGAGGTTAACGATGATGTTTTTGAATTGGGGATCAACGGACGCATGCTCGACAAAGTCAGTATGAATGGCTGCTAAGGCTTCCTCCGCGATTGGAAGGGCCACGTCTGCAACCTGCCGGAGTGACGTAATAAAGGCCCAATTCTTCATGAATCGGCCAAACGTCTCTGAAAGTGCGTCCTCTGCCGTCGGCATATTGCTACGTCAACTCACCTGATCCGTCTTCTCGGGCTGCCACCACGACTCCTTGCCACAGTTAGATCTTCGAGTGTCATGACTGAGGCGCCAACCCATACATGATGCGGGCCATTTCGCGAGATAAGCCATTCGCGTCGAGGTCGGGCCGGCGGCTGCGCAAATCCAGCGAGCGCGACATTGCGCAGAGATTCACTCATTTCCAAGGCCAAACGGAGCCGCTGTTCCGTCGTCATGGCGCGGAAAATCGTGCGCTGGATAGCGGCCGCCTTGGAGTCATCTGCCAGCATAGTCCCCAGTATGCATCAATCCGAGAATGTAGTGATCCGTTCGTTGCATGGTAGAGATGCCGGATCGCAGATTAGAATCGGTCTCGCAAATGCCATTTGGAGAGGATCGAGTTCCCTCAGGGGCTGAAGCCCACTTCCATTTTAGTTGGGTGGAACGGCACGACTGAAGTAATGCCCTGATACGAGACTGTCGGCACTCCCACACTTGCCAACTTCAGCCACATGTCGACCACCATCCGCTCTACTGGGGGTAGAACTCATCCTTATCGTGAGGCTGTAGCCAGATCAGGTTCTTCTCGCCGGTAGCGTTGGTAGCCCAGGCGGCCTCGGGTCAGGGCGATCACCAGCAACGCCACCGCCCCACAGCCGATCAGAATTGGCACGGTACTGCCGTAGTCAGTCACGATAGGGGCGGTAAAGAGCAGATTCAGGATCACAAAGGTCATGTCAAAAGTCGCGTGCACCAAGACGGCGATGAGCAGGCTGCCCTTAGTGTTGTTGAAGACCCACGTCATGACGATGGTAAAGGGGATGGCCGCAAGGACAAACAGGGCTATGTTGAGAAGGGTGGGCGGGAAATTCCAAACCCGAACCCAGAACAGGGGCAGGTGCCACAATGCCCAGAGGGGTCCGAGGATTAGGCTCCCGACCAAGGGACCGTGCAGCCGCTGCAGGCGGGGCAGCGCGAAGCCCCGCCAGCCGGGCTCTTCGCCCAACGGCCCATGGAATACTACGTAAACGAAGAGGCTGAGCAGATTCAGCGGGGCCAGGGAAGCGAGTCCTTGAAACGATGACAGAGCTCGCGGCAGGACAATCACGCCGAGCACTAAGATCATCGGGATGCCGATCAGGGCGAACAGGTACCACCCAAGCCCCACCCGCCACAACACGAACCGGCGCAGCAAGCGGCCTATGCCCGCCCTCCCTTCGGTGATGCCCGTCATAATGAACGCCGATAAGAATGGGCCCACAAAGGAAGCGATGACGACAGCCGCAGAGACCCCTATCGGACCACGAAGCGACAGGAAACCAGCACCATCTTCGGAGAGCGCCAAGGGCACCCACACGAGCCATGAGAAAGCGTAGGCGATAACGAAGAATGCGACCAGCGGGTGACGGGCGAGCAGGCCCTCTCGAGCAGCGCCCGGCCGTTGGGCGGCGTTATCAGCGGTCGTCATGTTAACCCTCCCTTTCTCTGCAGTCGCCATGGACAGTCTTTGATCGGGTCAAGCCCGTTTCTTAACGGCTTTCAATCCGCATGCACCTCGCGTGGAATGGCGTGGCGCAGGGCCTTTCCTTCCGAGTGCCGCTTTTCCCGAGGTTTAGTTCTGCGTCCCAGATGGAATGGAAGCGGGTCCTTCCGCCGCGCCAGCAGCTTAGTTCAAACCGGCTTCTGGAAAATTACTCCTGATAAGTCGCCTTGTGGGAAGTTGATCTGTAACGCCAGTCGATCCCCCTAAGTGTTTGCCGGCGTGAACAGGCTTTGCCAAATGCAACGCCGCACACGCCCTAGCTCGCTTGGCTTCGCTCGAGCGGGGTGCCCGACAATACGTAGGGCCGGTCACGCCAAGGCGTACAGGTACTCTACAAACGACCCGACGGCTCCATCCAGTCCTGAGACTTTCGGATTGGTGGAGTCGATCAGGTAGTACTCATTCGGCGCGTGTGCGCCGGTGCCGTGGCCCAGGCCGAAGTGTCCTGCGGGCAGGCTCAGCGGCGAATTGGTGAAGATGTATCCCGGCCACGAGCCGGCGGAACGCGGCCACAGCAGCGGGGCCTGCCCCAGCTTCTTGTAGGTCGTCATCTGCGCCTGGATGAGCTTGGTATCCGGCGATGTCTGGTTGGGATCATAGCCGCCGCTCATGTTGACCTCGATATCGCCGTAGCCGTGTTTGGCGAGGTGGTCTTTGAGCAATTGCAGCGTGCCGCAAGGCGGTCATGTCGGGCACCAGGCGCATGTCGA
>CAVVTL010000029.1:0-113064 GCA_963751155.1 uncultured Acidobacteriaceae bacterium
ACAGAAACGGTTAAGGACTACTTCGGAGCCAGATACTACGATTCCGGAATGGGGCGGTTCATGAGCGTGGACCCAGCTTGGCTTTTTGCTGCCGACCCCGGCAATCCACAGACTTGGAATCAGTACGTATATGTCTTGAACAATCCACTCAGTAATGTGGATCCCGCTGGCTACGATTGCGTGTATCTGAACAATGCAGGCGACAAGGCGGAATCTGTAGACACGAACAGCAACTTTGGGGAGTGTGACAAGAACGGTGGTTATTGGGTAGATGGGACGTTTACTTCCGGAACCGTCTACTCCAATAGCAACGATGTTTACTTGCAAGGGACGGAAGACGGTCAACTGACAGATTCTTATTACAATTCAGTGGCGGCCAACGGATCGAACAACTCTCCAAGCACTGTGCTCTCGACGCCAAATATCTTTCCGTTCAATCCTCAGAAGCCGATTCCCGCACAGTTCTTAAGCAGCTTGGTTAGCTCGCTAGAATCGATCTGGGCAATCGGATGCGCTGATGAGCTGCATCATCTCCCATGAAAGTCGTGGCAATACCACCGCTGCAACGCCTCCGCCAGACACGGCAAAGGGACTGATGCAAGTCATGGTGGGGCCGCAGATGTTGCGCGACTTGATGCCAACAGCGTGCGGCATGGAGGTACGTCGGGCTTCCGGCGGAGCAAATGGCGGTCAGATCGCTTCACAGATGTTCGACCCTGCCGTGAACATCGCTGCCGGTACGGCTCTGCTAAACGCTAAGATCAATCTTTACAACGGCGGCGACGTCGAAGCTGGGGTGGCGGCCTACGGCACGGGTGATGGGTATGCGAAAGCGAGGATGGAATGCGCTGCTGGACATTGATTTTCCTCATTATGATTGTCGTAACTTGTGCGCAGGCTCAGGCTGCAAAGTCTGAGCTGGCGACCTTAAAGTTTAACCTTGAAAACGGACCGGAGTGCAGAACGAGTGTCCGAGAGGTGTCCTCCTTAGCGCCAGAGGGAGACAGCTCGCGATCTCCTGTGACGGGAAGCTTGTTCTAAGCTACTCCACTGATGACGACTTGGTTGATCTCTCGAGAAATTCAGCGACAGGAGGCCGAATCGTCACCCGATCGGGAGGGAGGTTCCCACTTCCGTATGGCCGTATTCCAAGTGAGCGCGACTGACCGTTCGACGACAGGACAGAAGGTTTTTGATGAGGCGCTGGAGTTCGCCCCGGACTTCCTAGTTGCCCCGGATGTCTTGCTTGTCTATCGGGATGAATTCCTCGTCGGCTCAGAGGCCATTCCGAGCAGAACTGATGTGTACCAGTGGAGCGCTGGCAAGTACGACTTGGTTAAGAGTTGGAAGTGGAACGACGGTATGCGCTCGAGGGATTGGTTCTGTGTCCTCGACCCCAAGAGATTATCTTGCCCGGCGACCTTAATTTCGATCAAGTGACGGGCTATGCTCACGATGCAGTCTGCCATAATGTGGAAAGAAACATTTCGAGGGCTCCTCATTCTACCGGCAAAGAACGCGATACCGAATCGGGACTGGATTTCTTCGGAGCGCGCTACTATGGCAGCTCAGTGGGACGGTTCATGTCACCGGACTGGAATACCCATTGCCGGCCCTGTCCCTTTTTCAGATCTAAGCACCCCGCAAAGCCTAAATCTATATAGCTACGTGCGCAACAATCCCGTAAGCCTCATTGACCGGGACGGCCACGACTGCGCTTATCTGAACGCCGCAGGAGATAAAGCCGAGTCCATTGATCACGACAGCAATGCTGGAGAATGCAAGGCCAACGGCGGGGCCTGGGCGGAGGGGCGCGTAGAGCAATCAAACGTCATTACCGACCCAAACAGTGGTTGGAGTCTGATCGGCAGCAATCTGGATCCGGGCGTTAACGGCATGACTGGAAATCTCACGGTAGGTACGCCCGGTCAAGCCAGTGACACTTCGGCTAGTGCTATCAAGGGTTTTCTGAGCCAAGGACCGGATTTCATCCAGCTTAGCGTTAATGTGGGCATTCCATATCTGGCGAATCTTGCGGGTCCAACAGGAACCATGAGTGTGGATCGGAACGCAAACGTGTACTTCGGGCTTGGAGTTAACGTCGGCAAGGCTGCCACACTCGTTTGGGGAGTCTTACTTATAACGAGTTGCTAATGAGGGGCAGGCCGACCTCGCAGCAACTGAATAGCTTCCTAACCAGCAACTCCTTCAATTTCTCGGCTGGCTATTGGGGCGGTGTGCAGGGGGGATGGACTCCGGGGAGTGGCTTTTCTCTTGGCGTCGGGGTCGTCACTCCACAGATTGGCTTCGGCTGGACATATTCCTGGAAGATCGGAACTGTCGGGGACGGAGGCTGGTAATGACGATAGTCATAGGCAATCTTCCGCGAGTTGTTGCAAGCGTTTTCGGAGTCGTCTTCTTTGCGACCATTGGGGTTCTATGCCTATTTAGGACAGCCGCCGTCAGAGACTTCGCACTCAGGAACGCTGCGAAAAAGATTGGCTCGATGAGCAATCCGGCTTCAAGCTGGATGCAGACATCACCAGTCGAGGAGTCTGCGCCTTATCGGAGTGCTCTCCATCGGCGCCGTCGTTCTCCTCCTTCTTACGGCCATTCGATCGAGGGACTGATATACGGCGCGACCACGGAAAGCTATCAACGCGTACCTGAGGGTGTACAAGTTCACCGGCAAAGAACGAGATGCCGAAACCGGGCTGGACTACTTCGGGGCCAGGTACACCCGGTTCTGTTAGTGGCAGGTTCACATCGATCGACACCGCGGCAGTAATCGCCTTGCGAGTGCTCAGCCTGCCACAGCGCCTAAACAGATACTCCTACGTTGTGAATAATCCCATCACAAGGCTCGACCCGTGACGTGTTATTCCTGGTAATACGTACTGGTGACAGCCCTGTTTCTGGCGGAACTGGGGCAATTTCGCCCCTACTCTCGAGAGCCGACTCCTTTAATGGCCACACACTTGAGCGACCTGATCAGGCCCATGATCCCGGCTTCAACCCGAGATGGCCGAAGCTTCATCCACATGGCCATATCCCCGCGGGCTCTTCTTCTGCACAAAGAGGATCGAGCGACAATGACCACAATGCCAGCATACGCTTGGAAGACGTACCTGGGTTCAGCGGCATTCTGGTGCATCCCGGTAGCAAAGTAGATAACACTCTTGGGTGTATCTTGCCCGGTTATGACTGGTTAAACCCGAAAGGACAGGGAACTGGCCAAGATGAGCTTGGCAAGTCTGGGCAAGCCAATAACGACATTCGCGACGCCATCTCGGAAACCATTGCAGCCGACAAGGCCGATGGCGAAAATACAACTATTCACACCATTGTTGTGGATCCGATATCAACGGAGCCCTCTGAGTTGCCCCGGAGCATGCCAGAGTCCGGTGAAGTCAAAGATGAACACACGCCGGAATAGAGGACCGTTTTTGAAATGAACTATTTAGATAATTCTTGCGTGACTGTACGGAACCATCGGCTGCGAGTATTCGCCACCATGTTATATATCGTGGTTGTATGCCTAGGAGCTCTCGACGGCTTAGGGCAAAGTCTGCCGCCAGACTTGGTTTCTCCAGAAGGAGTGTCGTGTCAGAGTAATAAGCAATGTGCTATTTTTGAGCTTGAAGACGTCGCATATCTTTTATCATTCACTGATGGCAAATGGGCGAATTTATGGAAGATATAAGATTGACCGGTGGAATAGTGTTTCATTAGGTCCGGATGAGCAATTGTCAGTAGGCGGTAAAGTGCTTCTAGAAGTTAGGCCATCTCAGCCCGCGGAAGACTCTTCTTCGTGAGCGTGTGCGAGTTGTAAGTGCAGACCCAAGCGGCAGAATATCTGTCATATCTGATTCCCGCCTGATTCGATTGAAGCCGGATGGCGAGATAAGCGGGGAACACGCTTTGCCGGGTAAAGTGTACTCTGGAGCACTATCGCGCGATGGCGTTGTGGCGGGGGTGATAGATGAATCAGGGCGACTCAGTGTCTGGAAGGAAGGCGGCGACGATTACAAGGAAGTCTGCTCTGCCAAGACCTTGCTATACTCAAGTAGCCTTCAAGCTAATTCCACCTGGATAGCCATAATTGCGGAAACACAAATTTATCCGCCTGATTGACACCTCTAACTGCGCCCCCAGACGGATTATGATATCGGGGTGGCGGATTTGGAAAGCATAGCAATCGGTAAAACTCTAATTGCTGTTTCGACTCGATCCGGGGCGGTTCACGTCTTGGAAGCCTCATCTGGCAAGACGAGGCAGATTAGGCGTTATAGCTCACTGCCTGATTTGGCTTTTTTCCCGGAGACGGACGACCTCGTAGTTGTCACACCTTGAGCGGATCGAGGTGGTCTCGGGCCGGTGACCCAGTTCTCGCTGTGGCCCACTTGCCCCCGGCCTCGTGTTCTGTAGTTCTTGCATGGCGGCAGGATGCTTTATCCACCACGACTCACGTGCAATGACGCAACCGTAAACGAATCCCCCAACCCGCAGTTACTGGCGACGTACAAGAACGACAATCAGACGTACTTCCACTTCAACGACTGGCTGGGCAACCGGCGCTTCCTGACCAACGCCGCCGGAGACGCGCCACACACCATGACGTGCACGAATTACCCGTTCGGCGACGCTCTGAGTTGCACCGGCAGCGGTGTCGATGCCACCGAGCACCACTTCACCGGCAAAGAACGGGATACGGAATCAGGACTCGATTACTTCGGCGCGAGATATTATGCATCTCCAGCGGGACGTTGGAGTTCGCCTGATTACTCCGCAAACAGCGTAATCCTAGAGCTTCCGCTATCTTGGAATAAGTATAGCTATGTCTTGAATCGTCCGCTCTTCGCAAAGGACCCTGATGGTCGGTGCCCTTGGTGCATTGGTGCAGCAGTTGGAGCTCTAGCAGAAGGGGGCTTCGATCTAGGGAAGCAGCTCTACAACAACGGCGGCGATTTCTCTTCTGTGAACTATCGAGAGGTTCAGGCGAATGCGGTCGGTGGTGCGGTGGCAGGCAGGGCTTTTAGCCGTCGCGACAGGTGGAACGTCGCTCGTTGAGAGTGCGATCGTTGGTGACATTGTGGCCGGTGGCTTCGGTAACACTGTGGGAGGCATTGTCACTCGGGCTGCCAAGGGCGATACCAAAAATGAAGTGTTTTCGGGTTTCAGAGATATCCCCAAGATGCGGTCGCCGGATTCATTGGAGGTGGCGTCGGACATTTGGCGGGAAGCGTTGTCCATGTACCCGATGAGCCAATTCGACCCGATCTCCGGCACCAAGCACGAACTTCTGTCTACCAAGTTCGGCTGGCGGCGCGCAATCGGGCCATCGTGAGCCAAACAGTACGTGCAGGTGTTGCTTCATCAATTGGTGGGCAAGGAACCCATTCGGGCTTTTGGTTCGTCGACTGGTTGTTCTCGTCACCGCCGCCCTCCAATCCACATCCGGGCGAAGAAGTGACCACAACGATCTATTTTGACCCGAATCAGAATCCCTTCCCCCAATGAGGGAGGGAGACAAATGCTACGAACGGAACCTGAAGGGACGGTTGCGATGAACTTCGAGGCCACTGAAGAATTAGATACCAACGAGTCGGTTGAAGCGGCAATACAACGAGCACAGCGGCTCGTCAGCCAGTGGGACAAAAGGGCCCTAGGTGCCGGAGCTGCGTTCGCCCTGAGCTGTGTGGCTGTGTACCCTTTCTTGAAAGAGCATGTGCTTCATAGTCATTGGGAATCGTTCGGAAAGTACTTGGTGCTGTTGTCAATGCTCCTGCTGCTTCCATTCATCATCTGTACGGGGATAGCGATCAACTCACGAATATATCGGCGCAAGCTTCAAAAGATCAAGGTGTAGCGTCCCCATCGTGTGAGTGCTCACGGCAGCTGTTTGACGCCGAGTTACACGTTTTGCGTTGGCAACAACCGATCGAGGCGGAGCTACGATGCCACGGGTAACCTTTGAGAACGACGGAACGCACACCTTTACCTACCACGCCGAGAACCGGCTCATTACAGCGGGCAGCACGAAGTACCTCTATGATGCCGAGGGACGCCGAGTGGCCAGAAGACGCAACCGGCACTATCACCAATTAAGATCTCCTCGACGCCGGTGGCAGCCAACTCATCGAACTCGACGGCTTGGGCAATGTGCTGCGCACGAACATCTTTGCGAATGGGCAATTGATCGCCACGTACAAGAACGACAACCAGACGTATTTCCACTTCAACGACTGGCTGGGCAACCGGCCGATTCCAGACCAACGGGGCGGTGGACGCGCCTCATACCGTGACATGTACCAACTACCGTTCGGCGACGCCCTGAATTGCGCAGCCGACTCGGATACCCAAAATATTTCACGCGCAAAGAGCCGGTGCCACGCGCATCCCCTGCGTCGAGGGAGTACAGTTCGCGAGCTAGGAGGCTTCCTCATGGCTCGACCAACAAAGACCACCGACACCGATCTCACCAGGGCTCTGAAAATGCACTTGACGGCGTTGCAGATTAAGGGCTACTCGGAGTTCACCATCCGCAACCGCAAAGTTCACATCGGGTTCTTTGTCCGCTGGTGCGACGACCGGTCCGTCCGCTTAACGCGAAACGTCTCTGGAAGCGTGCTTAGGGACTATACGCAGCACGTTTTTGAATACCGGAAGCGCGACGGGCAACCACTTTCGATCTCTTCCAGGTTTGCAAGGTTAGTCCCGCTGCGGGTGTCGGGGACGAGTGTTGATGAAGCGGGAGCGAATGATCTCGATTGATCTGTCAGATCGAATCGAGCTTCCGCGTCTGGGGAGGCACCTGCCCCACGTCATCCTGTCGCAGATAGACGTCGCACATATCCTGAAGCAGCCCAACACTCGAACGCCGTTTGGGCTTCGCAATAGAGCCATTCTTCGAGTTGCTCTACTCGTCGGGTTACGCAGGCTTGAGGTCACCCGACTGCAAGTCGCCGACCTGCAACTGGCCGCGGACTGGTGCTCGTTCGCAGCGGAAAGGGCAATCGAGACCGACACGTTCCAGTGGGTGCGAGGGCTTCGCGCTGGGTTATGCGCTACCTGCGCCGCGCGCGGCCTCGCGCGGTAAGCGATATGCGTCGAGCCGGCACTGTTTCTGAGCCGTGAAGGGCGGGCCATCAGCCGGGACCATTTGACGGCTATGGTACGCCAATACGTTACCCAATCTGGAATGGGAAAGGCCGGCGCGTGTGCACTTATTCCGGCACACGTTGGCGACGTTGATGCATGAGAACGGTGCGGACATTCGTTTCGTCCAGCAAATGCTCGGTCACGCCGACATTAGGACGACACAAATCTATACTCAGGTCGCGATCCGCAAGCTCCAGGAGGTTCACCGAGCGACGCATCCAGCGTGGTAACGATAAGACAAAGGCCAGCTCGCGTGAGCTGGCCTTCTTTGCGTGCGCCCGGCAGGGCGCACCCACTCGGAGGTGAAAGTCCTCTACAGGCCCGACAGGGGGAACAGTTAGCCGAACGGCAAGGGTGTCCGTCGCGAGGCGGAATCCGAAGGAAGCCGCAGGCAAAGCGCTGGCCTGACGAACAGGAAACGCATGAGGCATCCATGAGGGATAAGAGGGCGAATAGACTCAAAGCCCAATACTTGCACGGAACTCAGGGATGTAAATCCGGCGGGCATAAGCGTGAAGGTGAGTGCGCATTACCCGGGGAGATCTGGCGGTTTGCTCTTGAGCTACCCGCGCTGCGAGGCGCGGGGATGGGTCGCCAGAAGTCAGCAGAGGCCATAGTAGCCGCCAGCACGGGCCGAAGGCCCGAACATGAAACACGGAGTAGGACGGGAGACCTGATTCGATGGCGAAGAAGCAGAAGCATACGCGAGTATGGCCAGGGCGGAGGAGAGCGGACGGAATCCGCGGGGCCGGTTCTGGTGCAGAGGCTCGCACGGCGGCAAGGGCAGAACGAAACCGGAGACGCAGCGTCTGATGGAAGCGCGGTGGAACGCAGGAACATGCGGCGGCCTACGAGCGAGTGGTGGGAAACGAGGAGCGCCGGGCGTCGATGGACTGACGGTGGCCGAGTTGAAACCCTATCTCAAGACGCATGGCCGAGCGTAAGGAAGCGCTGTTGGGGGATTAGCATGCCGGCCGCGGTCCGCAAGGTGGAGATACCAAAGCCGCAAGGCGGGGTGCGCACGCTGGGCATCCCGACGGTGGTGGATCGACTGATCCAGCAGGCGCTCCATCAGGTGCTGGACCCGATCTTTGATCCGGATTTTCTCTGAATCCAGCTACGGCTTTCGCCCTGGACGCAGCGCACATCAGGCGGTGGAAGCGGCCCGGGGCTACGTGGCGGAAAGGCAAGCGCTGGGTGGTAGACCTCGACTTGGAGAAGTTCTTCGACCGGGTCAACCACGACGTGCTGATGTCGCGGGTGGCGCGAAAGGTCGAAGGACAAACGGGTGCTTAGGCTGATCCGGCGCTACCTGCAAGCGGGATGATGGACGGCGGGATGGTGAGTCGCGACGGAAGGGACGCCGCAAGGCGGACCGCTGTCGCCGCTGCTGTCGAACATCCTGCTGGACGATCTGGACAGGGAACTGGAACGACGCGGGCTCGCTTCTGCCGCTATGCCGACGACTGCAACATCTATGTCGGCAGCAAGCGGGCGGGAGAGCGGGTGATGGCAGCGCGATGACGGCGTTTCTGGAGCAGAAGCTGAAGCTGAAGGTCAACGCCGACAAGAGCGCGGTGGCGCGGCCGTGGAAGCGGAAGTTTCTGGGCTACAGCTGACGTGGCACAAGAAGCCGAAGCTGAAGATCGCGCAACCGAGCCGCGAGCGGCTGACGGAGAAAATCCGCAAGACGTTGCGGGAGGCGCGTGGTGGAAGCCTGAAACAAACCATCGAGCGGCTCAATCCGGTACTTCGGGGTTGGGTTGCGTACTTCCGGCTCGCCGAAGTCAAGGGTGTGTTGGAAGACCTCGATGGCTGGATCAGGCGTAAACTGCGTGTCCTACTATGGCGGCAATGGAAGCAGGTCTACACACGGGCAAGGAACCTGATGCGGCTGGGTTTGGGGAAAGTGCGTGCGTGGCAATCGGCCACCAACGGGCAAGGCCCATGGTGGAACGGCGGCGCCTCGCACATGAACCAGCCTATCCGAACTCTCGGTTCGACCAAATGGGGCTGGTTTCGTTGCTGGAAATGCAGCAGCGCTTCTCGCCTGTTTCATGAACCGCCGGATGCGGAACCGCACGTCCGGTGGTGTGGGAGGACGGCAGGGGTGACCCCGCCTCCTACCCGATCGGTGAAGTGTGGCGCACAAAGACCGATGCTTCATCGTGTAGTTGCAGGCGGGCAGCATCATAGGTCAATCCGGGCCATTCGATTCTTGCCGCCGACGAATCCAGTCTAGCCATAGCACCATATCCCGTACTGTTCTGAGCGGCGGCGACCATTCGCGCCTGGCTGACTCGCTTGGTAATTGCAGCCTCAGTCGCTTGAGCAGATGCTCGGCATCGTCGTCGATGTCCTCCGCTCCCTCATGCAGCACATCTTCATAGCTGTCGTCAGGGGAGACCGCGTACCGGCCCCCGACTGCAAACGAACTGTAGTGGTCGTATACAAGCCCAGGAACGGCATCATCGATCCCTTCCTTCCGAAAAGTGGCAACGAACTCCTCCCGCGACAAACCACGTTTCCGACGAAGTCGAACTTGATCGGTGACGACCCAAGCTACAACTGAAACGACGATTATTCCACCTATCAGGTACAACGCCATATTTACCTCAGCGCGTTGGTGTTGTGCTCAAACAATTGTAGGTTTCGTATGCCCCATATGCCGTTAGTGCTCCGCCCACATAAGGTGCCCAACGCCCCCAAACACCTCCCACACTGTTTGTGGGACGAAACTTAAAGGGTTGGCCTGTTCCGGGGCCACCAACGGGCGTGGGGAGTCGAGCACCACCTCTGGCCCCTTTGGTTGCGTCACGGAAAGCCTCCGAGGCGGCAGACGTCTGCTTCATCGCGCCCTCTCCAGCAAACGGCTTATCGATCGTAGGACGGCCGGCCGCAACGCCCGCCGAGCCACTTCCCCCAACTATGAATCCCAACCCGGTGCACCCCAAATCATGCATGCTGCGGTAATAGGCCAATGTAAAGATGGCCTGCGCTTCAGGACTGAGCGGCACGTCCAGAGTCGGGACGTCCCCTCGTGTATAAGATTGGAGTGTCTGATCGAAGCCTTCCAGTGTCATTCCGACGCCGCAATTACCGGAAGTGCATTTCCCGAACACTGTGCTGATACTTGTCACCACGCCATCAGTTTGGGTAATACCAGTAATTGTGTTGTACTGATCCCAATGCCCACCTTGCCCCTGGCAGTCACCCTGAGACGCTCCACCATTGTGCTCCGTGTCGTCATGTGTGCCGTCTTCCCACACGCACCAGAGACCGTTTGGATCAGTGCTGCTGGAGGGATTGTTCCTGACGTAACTGTACAAATCCCAACTCTGTGGATCGATTGGATCCTGATCCATGAACGGCTCGTCTGGCGACATGAAGCGTCCCATGCTGGAGCCGTAGTATCTCGCCCCGAAGTAATCGAGGCCGGTTTCGGTATCGCGTTCTTTGCCGGTGAACCGTGATAGACACGGATCTGCCTCCCAGCCACGCATCCCTGCGTCTGTTGGATCATGCAAGACCCGCGCGCTCCTGTCATCGAAGTCTCGCGCGCATCTGTCGGGAGTGGTCAACACGGGTTCCGGATCATTAAACCACACAGGGAATGGCGTACCTGTTTCGTTGGGCGGTGACACTTGGGTCGGCGCACGTGATTGCAGGAGCAAACCATATTCGGGAGTTTGTGATTGCTCTGATCAGGTGTAAGGCGGAACAAGGGTACAAACTCGCCTCCCAAAGCGCTCTCGCGAATTGGGCGATGCCATCGATCCGTGCCGTCGTCGTTCCGCGCGAGGACTCTGACACCGAAGATAATACCCTCACCACCCTTGGCGATCTTCTCGGAAATATTCGTACTGCCGCTGTTGTGCTTTTACAGCCCAGCGCGCAGGTTCTCCCATAGGGCGTGCTCCCGCTGATGCGCGTCATTGGCCAGCGTCTGCTCTTCAAGTGTAAGGTTTGCGAGAAATCCATATCCTCTGACACAATCTGCGGTGATTCGCCCGGGGTCAATGGCTGTCGCTCGGTTAAGGAGTTGGCGGAGGTCATCCCAATCGAAGTCCCTGCCATCCTCGAATTTCCTGATCAGACGTGCGGGGTCGAAAGTATCGCGCGATTGCCAGAGCTTGAGCACCACGAGGCGTCGGATGAGTGTCCGGTCGAGCGGCCTTGTGGCGAACGTGCTTAGGTCGTAGATATCGCGCGCCTTGTTTCGCTGATAACAGGCGCGGATTTTCTCGGCAAGGATTTCGGGCAGCGCAAGGCAGATGATGTCCGCCGGAACAAACGGCAGGAACCTGAAGTAACTTTGCCCGATCTGCGGTCGGCGTTCCGTCGGAAGCGTAGGCGTTTCGCGGCGGCTGATCTGTATCTTTATTTCGCTCCCGCCCGAATTCCAGCCGTGAGAATAAGTCGGATTGACACCCCACGACAGACCGTCCTGCGTGTCGTAGTAACTTTCGTCAGGAATGGCGAACGGGATTCCGTGAAACGGCTGCTCGAACGCCTGCATCATGTCGAGGACGATTTCTTCGTGATCGTGCTCCTCAATTCCAGTGAAGTCCAGATCGGTCGAAAATCGTCCCTGGCTTCCGACGAACATTTTTCGAAGACAGGTGCCACCTTTGAAAGCCAGCCTGTCGAGAATGCCGCGCTCGGACAGAAGTTGTAGCAGGAATGTCAGCACGACTTCCTTCTCCGCGATCATGAGGTTGCGAAGTCCGCACTCCACGGAGTACCGCTGTACCTGCGGTTGAGTGAGCATCTCTAACTTTCCTTCCTGAGGGCCTTGCGCCGGCCGAGCCCAGCGCTTCCGTGGAAGTCTTCCCGTGTCGCGTTGACGAACACACGCCAGGTTTTGTCGTAGCCAATCGCACCCTGCACTACGCCCGCGCGCGCGGGATCCGTTCCGAACCATGTCTTGCGGCTTAGCGCGGCCAGGCGTAGCAGGCGGTCGCGGACCTCGTCCGGAACATCTGCTTCGACGTGATCGACGAGCCAGCCAAATCTTCGCGCTAGGGCGCCTGAGCCGATCCGTTCGAGATAATCGGTCGCCTTAGTCCAGTCGATCCGGCGGCTGGCGGTCGCGAGTATGGTTGCGGCTTCGCCCACCCCACCGGCCAGCGCCGGTCGGTCAATGCAGTCGATAGCGGTCTTTTCCCGGTCGGAAATCATGACCTTGTATCCGAGCACATCGACTGGCTCGAAGCCGAAGAATTTACTGGCTGCTTGGTTGACGATCTGAACCCGTGACTCACCGACTTCGCGGGTTCGCAGCCTGACTGGCGTCACAAGGAAGATCACGTTGCGGTGCTGTGTCGTCAGCCCGTAGTGAACGGCGGCAGTGCTGAAGCCGATGTAATAAGGGTTGGCGATGCGGCTGGCGAGTGCAAGCAAGTTGCTGTCGCCCAGGGCGTCCGGCCCCTGCTCCGGCGGTATGAGCAGATACTCCCCCCAGCTCGCCCGTTGGAGCCAACCTTTGCGGCGCAGCGACTCGATCACGTGGTCGGCAGCCTTTGGGCTGCTGCCAAGTAGTTCGACAATGTCCGCCCGCGTTGCCTCTCGTCTGCCCTGTTCTGTGAGCGCCAACACGACCCGGCTTTCCTGAGGCGATAAAGATCGAGTTATCAGCTGCATGTAATTATCCGTAACAAAACCCCCTTAAAAAGGGAGTTTCGATGAAAATAATAGCAGTCTGCTGGCTTAGTGGTCAACGTCGATATGTAACTAAACCCCCTTATAAAGGGTGTTTTGTTACATATTTATGCACTTAACTTGCCCCAGTCCATTGCTGGATTCCCCAAGGTTCTTTCTGCCGCCGCCCATCGACCGCCTCGCCAATGATTCCTCGGGCGAGAGCTAATAAACATCCTGAGACCGGAGGCCTACCATTCGCTCGAGATTGCTCGGCGTGCTTCAGGTGTATCGACGCACAGGTAACTTGGTTTGGGACCAGGGGATCGGAGGTTCAAATCCTCTCTCCCCGACCAATCTTCTTTGGAATCAACTGCTTCTAGAACCGCCAACCTCGGATGAACCCCTGGTTTCATGGATTCTCAGTGGGTGAGCATTTGATCCTCTGAATTCAACAACATAGGCATGTCACCACCCGCGATTTCCGAACAATTTGGGTTCATTTTCGAAATGTCCTCGCCACTCCCCGCCACCAGCATGGTGGCTATGCGCTGCCAGCACATCGCGAAGTTCGGCGATATGCGATCATTTTGGCGTCAATAAACGGCGCATGCCGGTAGGACTTTGCTTTGGGCAAAATTGAAAGTGAACTTCCAAACCTTGCGACATCCCTAGCGGAGGTAAGACGCCTGCGTGAAGAAAATGCTCGACTGCGAAGCCTTTTGATCGAGCATGGCCTGCACATTCCGGAGACTCCACCCACAACGGGGATGTCTCGGACCACGAGCACGCCATCAACACCTGGCCAGTCCCCAGTGGGCACCGCGGAACAGCGGATCGCATTGTTTCGCAGCTTATTCCGTGGGCGCGACGACGTATATGCCATTCGATGGGAGAGCGCCGACGGGCGATCCGGATACATGCCCAAGGCAGATCGTGACTGGAAATCGTATCTACGTGCCAAAGACGAGGAGCGCAGGAAGGTTGATCGCCTGACGCGAAAATTCAGGCCGCTCACCGATGACGTTGTTCGTGCGCACCTTGTCGGCGAACACACGATCGGGATTTACCCGCTCCTGCTGGACGAGACTTGCTGGCTGCTGGCGGTGGATTTTGACAAGAAGACATGGCAGAAGGACGCCACTGCGTTTCTCGCGGTATGTCACGAACTGAAAGTGCCTGCGGCATTGGAACGTTCCCGGTCGGGAAACGGTGGACACGTGTGGATTTTCTTTGAGCGAGCGATCCCTGCCACAACCGCGCGAAAACTGGGCTGCGCCATCCTCACCCGAACCATGGAGTCCCGCCATCAGGTGGGACTGGATTCATATGACCGATTCTTTCCCAACCAGGACACGATGCCCAAGGGTGGGCTTGGCAACCTAATCGCCCTACCTCTGCAAAAGGTTCCACGTGCGAACGGGAACAGTGTCTTTGTCGATGCAGAACTTTCATCCCTATCCGGATCAGTGGGGATTTCTGGCAAGCCTAGAAAAGATGTCCGCCGATGCCGTCGAGGCAGTAGTGCTTGAAGCGCAACGACGCGGAGATCTCATTGGGGTCAGAATCAGCATTGCAGAAGACGAGGGACAAGATCCGTGGACGTTGCTGCCGTCACAAAAGAGAGTGGAGCGCCCAATACCAGGACCTTTCCCAACGCAGGTGCAAATCATTCGCGCCAATCTCGTGTACATCGAGAAAAATGGTCTGTCGTCGGCGATGTTAAACCGGCTGCTACGCTTGGCAGCATTTCAGAATCCCGAATTCTATAAGGCCCAGGCAATGCGCCTTCCCACATTCAATAAGCCGAGAGTGATCGCGTGCGGCGAAGATCTTGCCAATCACATTGCGTTGCCGCGTGGCTGCCTCTCGGAGGTAGTGGAACTGTTCGAAGGGCATGGCATCAAGACAGACATTCGTGACGAGCGGGTTGCCGGCCTTCCAATTGATGTGGAGTTCTCTGGCCAGTTGCGCCCGTTGCAAAAGGATGCTGTCTCCATGATTGCCCAACACGATGAGGGAATTCTCTGTGCACCCACTGCGTTCGGCAAGACTGCTGTGGCCGCATGGCTAATCGCGGCACGAAAAGTAAATACCCTCGTACTGGTTCACCGCCAACAACTGCTGGACCAGTGGCATGCAAGGTTAGCAATGTTCCTAAATCTTCCAGCCAAGTCAATCGGCCAAATTGGCGGAGGAAAGAGCGAGCGCACCGGCTGTGTTGACATCGCAATCATCCAAAGCACCCACGACAAAAACGGAGTCAAGGATTTCGTCGCAGAGTACGGTCAAGTCATTGTCGATGAGTGCCACCATTTGTCGGCGTTCACCTTCGAGCAGGTGATGAAGCAGGTGAAAGCGAAGTACATCCTCGGCTTGACGGCAACTCCCGAGCGTAAAGATGGACATCATCCCATCATCTACATGCAGTGTGGGCCGAGTCGATTTAAGCTTAGCGCTCGCTCGATGACCGCCGCTACACCTTTCGATCATGAAGTGATTTCTCGGTTGACAGAGTTTTGCTTGCCGTCCGAGCAGATCGACACAACAATTCAGGAATTGTATGCCGCACTTGCAAATGACAGTGCTCGAAATGAACTCATCGTTGCCGATCTCGTACGGGCTGTCGAAGATGGACGCTCACCGTTGCTGCTTACCGGTAGGACTGATCACTTGAAGTATTTCGAGACGACGCTTGCAGGTAAAGTGGACAACGTGTTCGTCCTGAGAGGCGGCATGGGGAAGAGACAACGGCGATCAGTAGCGGAAGCCATCGCGGCCGTTCCGGAGGACGCGCCACGAGTCATCCTGGCAACTGGCAGCTACATAGGAGAGGGCTTTGACGATGCGCGCTTGGACACGCTGTTCTTAGCAATGCCGATTTCCTGGAAGGGCACGTTGCAGCAGTATGTCGGGCGCCTTCATCGGCTGCACGACGCGAAGCGCGTTGTCAGGGTCTACGACTATGTAGATTGCCATGTCCTGATGTTAGCGAGAATGTACGCGCGCCGATTGAGAGGTTACAGTGCCATCGGCTACAGGATTCGCGACGGCGCGCAAGAGCTGGCATCCAGCCCAGTACAATAAGCCGTTCTTCGGGAGAAATGAAGCGAACGGCTTCTCGGATCGAAAGGACGATATGACGCAAAAGAAGCGCGAACCCTTGGTGGTAGTCCACATGGATGTACGGAAACTGAAGCCAGAACCTGAAACCAATCTCCCGTCCGTCAGCAAAGCACGATTGGAGAAACTGATCGCGGAAGCGGTGGTGGATGCTTACACTGAGCAGGAGCAGGCCGTCGGCTTCCTCACGATGATTCAGGATCATCTTGTTCTGCCCTTCTCCGTGAATATCCTCGGCGTTGAGGCTGTGGTGGAGAAAGTGGACATGACCCGCGACGGCCGAATTGTGGCGGTTTGCCGGCGAGACAACGTCCGGCAGAGAATCGGAATCCTCGATCTGGCGCTACCGACGCCCACGCCGGCCGGCGCGGAATGGATCGCAGCCTATCACCACTGGAGCAGAGGGTTCTGAGTGAGCGAATACCAATACTACGATTTCCGGGCGATGGATCGGGCACTGACAAGAGCTGAGATGGCTGAACTGCGGTCCATTTCCACCCGCGCCGTGATTACCTCGACGAGTTTCACGAACGACTACGAGTGGGGAGACTTGAAGGCAAATCCCCTTAAACTTCTGGAAAAGTACTTCGACGCATTTGTTTACGTGGCAAATTGGGGGACACGGGAATTCTATCTTCGCCTTCCGCTGGAGTTGGTCGACTACAAACAGCTCAAGGTCATGCTCCCAGGCGACGCCGCCAGCGTGCGAAAGGCTGGAAGACACCTGATTGTCGGGTTTGAGAATGAGTCGGAGCAGGATGACTGGGACGATGGCACGGGCTGGATGGGCTCACTGATGTCGCTGCGTTCTGAATTGCTGTGCGGAGACCTCCGATGCCTATATCTCGGATGGCTTCTTTGCGCGCAGTGTGAAGAGTTCGCGGAAGAGGAACTGGAGCCTCCCGTACCCGCCGGCTTGGGCGAACTTTCGGCTCCTCTCCACTCGCTGATCGAGTTTCTTGGAATCGACGAAGAACTAGTCGAGGTCGCAGCGCTAACTTCAGCGCCGCTCAACGCCGGGCCGAGCAGGAAAGAACTAGATGCCTGGATTCGAAGCCTGCCCGAAAAGGAGAAGAATGATCTGCTCTTAACCGCGGCATCGCAATCCGGCGATCGCTGGAGAAACGATCTTCTGCGGCGCTTTCGGCAGCAGAATGAACAGCGCGACTCTCGCGAATGCCGTCAGGTCCAACGGCGGACAGCCGGAGACCTCCTGGCGGCAGTTCATGCCCTGGCTGAGGAGAGAACTCGGCTATCGGACGCAAAACGAGCGGCGGAAGCAAAGCGACAGAAAGCAAAAGCCGAGGCAGACCGCAGACGGTATCTGGACCAATTGGAGAAGCGCCGAGAAACGACTTGGAATCAGATTGCGGCGCACATCCAGAGACGCCAGCCGAACGAATACGACAAGGCGGTCAGCTTGCTGGTCGACCTCCATGATCTGGCGGTCCGCAAGCAGCAAGTTTCTGAATTCCAGTCCGCGCTGGAGAAACTCCGCCAAACCCACGCCGCCAAGGAGAGTTTCCTGCGTCGGCTGACAAATGCGAAGCTGTAACGGGTCACGGCGCAACAGTCAGGAAACCACATCAGGTAGAGAAACTTGAGACGGATAACATGTTTATCTCATCGGGAGGAGCTTTAGGCCCCGGCGCCGACTTCCGTCCAGCGTTATTTTCCGGATCAAGTGAGTTTACAATCCGAAATGGACGTTAGTAGAATCCGGCCTAGACGAGCAAGCGAGTTTCGAGCGAAGTCGTTGGCAGTTGTCTTCCGACGAATATCGATGGACCTCTTCTGGGGCTTCCAGCACAAACGCACACGGTATGGCGGCTCCAACTCTCCGTGTATTGTCGTTGGCAGTTAGGTGCCGAAAATATACTTGAATATGATGCATTTGCGTAATATGTAAGTGTCATGTTCCGTAAATGCTTCATTTATGATACTTTTTCGTAATGAACATTGCTGCGCGATTGGCGAGGTTCGAAGATCGGGGGTTCAACCGTGAAACCGCTGCGGTGAATGTCTTGCTTGAACAGGCATTGCAGGTTTTGCTCTCGGCCTTTCCCGATACATTCGTCTTCTTTGGTGGCGCAAGCTTGGTTCTGTTTTACGGCAGTCCCAGACACTCGGGAGACTTGGATCTACTGATCAGTACGGAGACTGCACCGAGCGCCGATGCCGTGCAAAAAGCGCTGGAAGGGCCACTGCGAGCTGACGCCGAAATCCTTGGTTATCCCGGATTGACAATCGAGCCAGCCAGAACAGCAGGTGAGTTCTCAAAGCTCGCAGTCAGGGCTGGCACACGGATTCTCTTCACAATCGATCTGACGAGAATCAGTGCTGTTATTCGAGGCGAGTTGGTCGAGTTCCCGATAGCCTCTGACTCAAGTGAACACGTAACCGTCCAAGTTCCTTCACGGAATCTGCAACTCCTATTCAAGGCAGAGGCCTTCTTGAGGCGACCTTTCCTGAAGACCCGAGATGCGTTCGACATCAAGCTGCTTCAAGACTCTGGTGCTGTCCTGAGCGACAGCCTGACGGTTCATCTGGTCGATGGACCAGCAGCCGAAAGACTGGAAAATCCTGAATTCATCACCCAGCGAATTGCCCAGGTTAACTCGCGAACCTGCACGCCCGAGTTACAACCGTATCTGCCGAAGGACGTATTCGAGAAACTTGAAAGCTCGGACTTCGAGCCGTTGCGTGCAGCACTGCGGCAGTTGTTTTCTGCATGGCTCTAGGAGGTACGCAATGGACTGGGCAAAACTGATAAAGGACCGGGCGCGGGTTTCCGGTTTACTCCGAGTGGAAGAACTGACTCGAGATTTAGGCCTCTCCGAGGCTGCAATTCGAAATTCGCTCCGACGCCAGGAGGGGCGCGGTCTCGTCGAACATGTCGGCAAGAAGATTTTCATCAACCGACTGGCCAGCGATTTCTCCGGGCGAGAGTTGATCAATGTGTTGCGACCGGAAGCCTACCTGTCGCTTGAAACCGTGTTGAGAGATTCAGGTGTTTCGACGCAAAGCCCGAGGGTCTTGACTTGCGTTACACCAGGGCGACCAGGCGAGTTTCGAGCGAAGTCCCTAGCGATCGTCTTTCGTCGAATATCGAGAGGGCTCTTCTGGGGGTTTCACGAGGAACGAACGCTATACGGCAAGTACAATGCTGCTGATCCGGAAAAGGCGTTATTGGATTGGGTCTATCTCGGGCGACAGACGGGCAGCACAATCCATACCGACGAACTGGATCTGCAACGGCTTGACCAGAACAAGCTCCTGCAGTATGCGGCCAGGTTCCCAAGCTCCGTGAAACACCAGATTCTGGAGGTGGTGGCTGCTTTCAAAATTGCACAATAAACGATGCAAAAACACCCATTGGATCGACCTGCTCAAGGAGCCGGATGGCGCATCAATTTAGTGTGTCGTAAACGTGTCGTTGCGTTTCTAACTTATTCAAAACAAACAAGCGCAATAAACGCATCTGTGCGAACCGAGGCTGAATTAAGTTATTTGTTTACAGTAGCTTAGTGAAAATCCGGCATCATTTCGTAATCGACAGGTCATCGGTTCAAGTCCGATCGTCGGCTCCACTAAGTTTCTGCCCCTCATGCACTTGGCCGCCGCTGGGTGCCCCATCCTTTCGCGTTCTTTGCGAAAGGGTGGGATCGTCGTTGTGAAGGGGCGCGGCTTCAGCCGCGCCATCACGCGCCCTCCTCTTGATTTGTCATCACGTCTATAACAACGACGGCGTTGTCAAGGGTATACTTCGGCGCCGACGCTTTGGTTTTTTTCGAAGCGCCATTTCGCTCTAATGGAAATCGTCCTCTTGCACTTTGCATAAGACCAAGACTCGCGCTCTTCTTGAATCACCGATGGCAGCCTTTCGACTCCACCAACCATCTATTCGATCCCGCTCGGGCGGAACCATGATTCTTGTCTTCGATCTCCCAGACTCTTCCGGGAGGCAGGGTGCCCACTCAAGCGCCCGGTCTTAGACCGCGACCACGTGATGACTCGGGCTGCCCTGCGTGCGAGCGACGGCATACGGCTGCTGCGTCTTCCACATCCAATACAGCCGCACCGCCAGTTTGCGCGCCACCATCACCTTGCCGACGCCAGAATGTTTTCTGTGCTTCAGCCTTTGGTAAGCACGCTTCAACTCTGGAACCGAGCGCGCCGCGCTCTGTCCCGCTTCCACCAACAAACTGCGTAGCATCGGATTGCCCTGCTTGCTGATCGCGCCCAGGTGCTGCCGTCCTCCGCTGGAATGCTCTGCCGGATTCAGTCCCAGGTAGCTGACCACCTGGCGGCTGCGGGCGAAGCGCTCGATGGTGCCCAGCGTCAGCGAGTAGGCCAGCGCCGTGATCGGTCCGACTCCCGGATGCGTCTGCAACAAGCGCGCCACCGCATCGCGATCGGCCTCCTGTTGCGCTGCCACATCCAACTTCGCCACCCGACGGTTCAACTCGTCCAGCAGTTGCAGCGAATCCTCGCGCCGCTGTTTCGTCCAGCCCGTCAGCGGCAGCTCTTCCAGCCGCTGCCGTCCCGCCGCGCTCCACAACTTGCGCTTCTGCTGCACTCCCTGATTCAGCGCCAGATGCTGCAACTCGTTCTTCACCTGCCGCCGCATACCCACCAGCTTGTGACGATGCAACAGCAACTGCCGCACATCGCGCTGCTGGACGCTCGGCACCCATACCTTGGGAAAGCGTTCCTCCAATAACAACTGCAACAATAACTGCGCATCGCGACGGTCCGTCTTCTGCTTGCGTACTTCCATGGCCCGGATCTTGCCGGCATCGCCCAGCCACAACTCATGACCCAGCGACTCCAGTAGGCGCTCGAACCACAGCGTATTGCCGCAGGCCTCCATGCCCACCAGCACCGGCCCCGTCAGCTCGGCGTAAAACTGCCGCGCCGCTTCGGGTGGCAGCTTGCGTTCCGTGTACTCGCCCGTTTCCCTATCGACCATGGCAATTTGTTGGAAACTCGGATGGAAATCACAACCTATAATCTTCATGACGGCTCCTTTCCTCCGAGTCTTGGTCTTTTGCAAAATCAAGCTTACTCGGACTTCGTGAGGAGCCGTCGTTGTTATGAAATCAAGCGAAGCGAGGGATCTGCTTTTTCTATCCACTATCCACTATCCACTGATCTGTCATCCCTCCACCGCTCCCAACTCGCCCGAGCCTGGAGTGGAAGAGCGGCGCTTCAGCGCCGCTGGGGCCCCCCCGTCTACGCGTCCTTTGCGAAAGGGTGGGATCGACGTCTGGAAGGGGCGCGGCTTCAGGCGCGCCGCAACGCTCCCATCTTTTCGGTGGAAGAGCCGGCCTTTAGGCCGGCGTCCAGCGCTGCCCCTATCAATTGTCATCACTCGCCCGCGCAGCGGGCGGGGGATCTGCTCTTCTTGATGTTTGGATTCGCGCACCTCGCACGAGCCCAATCAGCGAACCACTCGCCACTCACATTCGCCAACGTCAGACGGATGCGGGTCACCACCTAAATAACCCGTCGACCTCTGTGCCTCCTCCGTGGCCCCGCTTCCGGTAGCACGGGTACAAGAGGCGGCATTATCAGCCGTTCGTACTTCCCGAATAGGTACTCCACCCGCTCCCGATCGCTCTGAAAGCCCGTCGAGCGATAGAGCCTATCAACCGCAGAATCCAACGCGCGGTGAGCACGCACGAGCGACGGCCGCATCGCGTCCGAATCGTATAAGTCGGCAAGACTGGAATCGGGGAAAGACGCCCGCGCATCCAGAACAGTCTGCGACAGTGACATGATCCGCTCCCGCTGCCGAGGAGTACTCTCGGGCCAGGGAAATGGGTTATAGACGATCCCTACGGAGTATCTGTAGCGACTCTCCAGTCTCCCGCCGATATGGCGCAGCCAAGCCATATGCATCCGCGAAGTCAGCACCCCGAACGGCCCCAAAGATACGACGACCCGGAGAGACCTGCAGCGACGGCTAGCCCCGCGTTCGACGCTGTGTTGTAAGTGCTCGGATGATAGCTGGCCATTCCAAACGAGCTGGCCGGATCGGTGACGAAGAGCCCGGTCGCAATGCCACCCATCGGTATGAGCCATGTCGCATCTTTGGGTTCCAGCCGCATCGGACTGGTCCAAATGCCCAGTTGGTCCGCTGCCAAATGCTTCAAGAACTTGGTTTCATTGGGATGGGGGGCGTTGCATCGTCGGGCGCGATTGAGCCGGGACCACTCGGGGCATCGGGCTGCTGGCCCACAGAGGAATACTCAAGCAAGCACTGAGTAGCGCCAGGCGAATGAGGATCCTCTTCAGCCCGACTCTCAACATGTGCTCCGGTCGATGATCTCCAAGCAACACCCACTAATTCGGTCGAAACCCTGCCATCGGACTGCTAGGAGCAGTTCGCGACCCCAGAGATCCTAAGAATCACCGATCCGGTCAGAAGTAGCTGGCATGGTTCCTTGGATTGTACTGGCAACATGCGAGTCGAGTCGACTCTCCGCCAATCAGTCGTGCGTCGCACAGTTCGCCGGCACTGAACGTCGCACTTTAGAAACTCTAGCGAGGTTGCGCCCGACCGCGTCTTCGATGCCGCAACACTTGCAACCAATTGGCGAGCAACGTTGTTACCGTACGCTCCTCTCAATCGTCACAGCTGGTCTCACAACAGAACCGGTTCCATCTCCTCTCACTCTAACCTGCAGGTCGCGGGAAATCGCGATGTGTGGTCAGAGTCTCCCTAAATAATCTGCACGGGCGTTGTTGCCGATATCTGTGCCAGCGGCGAAAGGCATCCAGCCGTTTGATGTAAGCACGCCGCATCGGTGTTCGCACCACCGATACGGCGCTGACCCAAGAAAGCCTGATAAGGAGGCTCCCGATGGACTTGGGAAAGAATACTGCACTCTTTCTTTTAGCGGCAATCGCCGTGTTTCTTATGTCCACCTGTTCCGCTCAAGACAGTCTGGCCGTTTTCGGTTCCTTTCAGTACACCAAGGACGCTGCCGGGTTTGGATATGGTCTTGTGGAGAACCAATCGTCCCGGCCGTCGCTCGGTGGCGGAGCCGAGTACCGCAAAATATGGCACGCAAATGGATTCTCGGTAGCCTATAACCTTGCCACCACCGACGCTAAGTTTACTTCTGAGGGCGGTAAGATTCAGTGGGGAATGCTGCGTCACGAAATCAACGGCGGCTACGTTCGCACCTGGCACAGGAACGAGTCGCCGATCACGTCCTACGCCAAGGTTGGAGTGGGCGTGTTTATCACCGACGGAGGCTGGGCGCCCGGAGGAGTTGTCGGATTAGACGACCAGTTTGAGTTTGTGACCGAGGGCGGGACGGAGCTCAAGCTGGGGAAAGGGCTGGCACTGCGATCGGGATGCGCATTCCACTTCTTCCGAGCGCCGAACTTCTCGGACTCCCAGTATCGCGGCGGTCGGACTGTGATGGTCGAGCCTAGAATGGGGCTTGTGTGGGCTTGGCGTTAGACCGTAGCGGCCGTCATTTTTCCGAGCTCCGCGGACGGCGATCGCATAGACGAAAGTCCGCCGATCAGTGCCTCTTAGCTTAGGCCACATCGCGCGACCCTTCACCCCGATTTGGCACAGCGGCGCCCGTGGTCGTATGATTTGTTGCTTCGACCGCAAGTCGAATTCAGAGTCTCAAACGGGAACCGGTGACCTTGACCTGACCTCCCGCGTAGCGTGGATTACAGCAGGTGACCCAAATCGATCAAGCCACGCCCATGAATCCGCCGGCTCCGGCCAACCCCAATCCTATTGAGACGACTCTGCCGCTCTGGGGGCCCTACCTGAGTGAACGTCAATGGGGTACCGTTCGCGAGGACTACTCGGCCAACGGCGATGCCTGGGAGTACTTTCCCCACGATCACGCTCGCAGTCGCGCCTATCGCTGGGGAGAAGACGGCTTGGCCGGCATCAGTGATCGCCGCCAGATCCTGTGTTTTGCGTTGGCCCTGTGGAATGGCAAAGACCCTTTCCTCAAGGAACGTCTTTTCGGATTGACCAACGCCGAGGGCAACCACGGCGAAGACGTCAAGGAATACTACTTCTATCTCGACGCGACGCCGACCCACACCTACCTGAAGATGCTGTACAAGTATCCCCAAGCGGAGTTTCCTTACGAGCGGCTGCTGCAGGAAAACCGCCAGCGCGGCCTTGACGACAACGAGTACGAGCTGATTGATACCGGTGTCCTCGACCAGGACCGTTACTGGGATGTCTTCGTGGAGTACGCCAAGGCCACGGATGACGATATTCTCGTCAACATTTCTGTTCAGAATCGTGGGCCCGAGACGGCAGAGATTACCGTGCTGCCTCAGCTCTGGTTCCGCAACACCTGGTCGTGGGATGCGGAAGCCCCGGCAAAGCCAACCATCCGTCTCGATGACAAAGGCGTCATCATTGCACAGCATCCCACGCTCGGAAGCTATTCCCTGTATGCTGACGGGCCGGCCGAGAACCCTGTTCTGCGACAACGAAACCAATACCCTGCGGGTGTTTGGCCAGCCCTCCCAAGGCTACTCCAAAGACGCTTTCCACCAGTACGTTGTTGCGAATGACCGTGCGGCGGTGAATCCCGGCGCAAACAGGCACCAAGGCTGGAGTGCTTTTCCGCCAGCAGGTTGCGACGCAACAGGAAGTCCGCTTTCGGCTGCGGTTGAGCGCTCGGCAACAAACCGATCCATTTCAGAAGTTCGAACAGGTCTTCGCCGACAAGCGCCGCGAGTGCGATGAGTTCTACGACAAAATCCACTGCGGTCTGAGCGATCCCGATGCTCGTCTTGTACAACGTCAGGCGTTCGCAGGAATGATCTGGAACAAACAGCGCTACGGATATAACGTACAACGCTGGCTCGATGGTGACGACAACTTCCCCAGCCCACCGCCGCAGCGCCTCACCGGTCGCAACCACGAGTGGACTCATCTCGACAGCGACGTCATCTTCTCCATGCCCGACAAGTGGGAGTACCCGTGGTTCGCGGCCTGGGACCTGGCCTTCCACGCCGTGACCTTCGCGCTGATTGACCCTGAGTTCGCCAAGCGGCAGCTCATTCAACTCGGCCAGGTATGGTATTTGCATCCCAATGGCCAAATGCCGGCCTATGAATGGAACTTCGGCGACGCGAATCCCCCCGTGCATGCATGGGCTTCCTGGCGCGTTTTCCAGATCGATCGCAAGCGCAAGCGCCTGGAGCATCCCGACCATCCCGGCGATATTTTGTTTCTGGAGCGCATCTTCCAGAAGCTGTTGCTGAATTTCACCTGGTGGGTCAATCAAAAAGACTCCCACGACAGAAACCTCTTCCAGGGCGGCTTCCTCGGACTCGACAACATTGGCGCCTTCGATCGTGACCAGCCGCTGCCCGACGGCGGCTACCTCAGCCAGTCCGACGGCACCAGCTGGATGGCCATGTACTGCCTCAACCTCATGCGGATTGCGATTGAGCTGGCGCAGCACAACCACGCCTACGAAGACATGGCTACCAAGTTCTTCGAGCACTTCCTCTACATTGCGCGGGCCATGACAGACATCGGCGGCAAGGGCGTTGGCCTGTGGAACGAGGCAGACGGCTTCTACTATGACGTGCTAAACCTTCCTGATGGCGAGACCGTCCCCCTCAAGGTGCGTTCCATGGTTGGTCTCATACCGCTGTTTGCCGTGGAAACGCTGGAGCCCGAGCAACTGGCCAACGTCCCGGTGTTCAAGCGCCGCATGGAGTGGTTCCTCAACAATCGGCCGGAGATGGCCAACCTGGTTTCGCGGTGGGACGTTCCGGGAAAGGGCGAGCGCCGGCTCCTGTCTCTGTTAAGAGGCCATCGCATGAAGGCGCTCTTGAAGCGCATGCTCGACCCGGCCGAGTTTCTTTCGGATTACGGCGTGCGCTCGCTCTCGCGCTACTATGCCGCGCAGCCTTTTCAACTGCGGACTCCGCTTCTGGGCAAAGTCCTGACCGTGGACTACGAGCCCGCCGAGTCTCGCTCGCGGATGTTTGGCGGCAATTCCAATTGGCGCGGTCCCATCTGGTTTCCCGCGAACTTCCTGCTCATCGAGTCGCTGCAGAAGTTTCATTATTACTATGGCGACGACTTCAAGGTGGAATGCCCCACCGGTTCAGGTCGCTACGTCACGCTCGACCAGATCGCGGAGGAGTTGACGCGCCGCCTCGCCGGCATTTTTCTAAAGAACGGCGACGGCCTTCGCCAGGTGAATGCGCTCTATCCCAAGTTTCAGCACGACCCGAATTTCCGCGACTACATCCCGTTCTATGAATTCTTTGACGGCGATAACGGTCGCGGCGTGGGCGCATCGCACCAAACCGGTTGGACCGGTATCATCGCCAAGCTCCTGCAGCCGCGCGCGGGATACTCCGTGTGCTCTCCGGACGCAGAGGAACACCCTGAATAAGGAAACGCGGCGCTACATGGTTTCTTCCTTACGCCTGCAACGACGCCACCAGATCGATGTACTGCTGCATGGCATCGTCGGCTGAGGTGCCTTTCACCGCGCTCCAGGCGTCGTACTTGCGCGGCTGCCACAAAATCGAATCCACCCGGTCGCTCGCCCGACACGTCGCCCTTGGTTGCCTGCTTGAACAGGGCATACAGCTTCAGCATGGTGTCGTTGTCCGGACGCTGACGGCAATCCGTTTACGTCCACTTGGGCTTGCGCAAACTTCTCCTGCAGAGAAGACATGGCGTTCCTCCATTATACCGCCCTCGGTTGTAGCACGGTGGAAGTGACCGCCTGCGCAGTGACGTGACCTAATACCGCCAGCTCGTCAGGTCCGCTCCCGGAGGCGCCGTCTTCTCGATTCGCTCCATGATCTTCGGCAGGTACATCGTGTTGTAGTGCAGCCGCGACAGGTAGTTCGGCAGATTGGGATCGCCGTTCCAGCAGTGCTCGGCGCGGTCGCCGTACTTCACCTCGCCGTCGTACGGAGGGTTCGTCGTGCTCTTCGAGGAAATCCTCCATCAGGTAGACGGCGTCGTTGAGGAAGTAGGTGTCCGCGCTGCCGACGTAGATGTGGATCTTGCCTTGCAGCTTGGGGCCGAGCGTCGGCCAGTTCTTCTCCAGGATCGCCCGCAGGTCGTAATGCTCGTGCCAGTACTCGGCGACCTTGTGGTCGATCTCGCCGGTCTCCTTGTTGAAGATCGGCTGCGGATAGCCATCCGCTCCGACCGGCCCATACACCGCCTGCCAGATGTCCCACTGCTCGCCCGAGCGGCCATGCGTGCCCAGCGCCAGCTCGTAGGCATTCGCGTCCTTGAATGGTGATCAGCGTGTTGCCCAGGTAGTTGCGCATGCCCGGCTTGCAGCACCTGCTTGTGCGCGCCCTCGAGATAGAACGCGTTCTTCTGCTTGTAGAGATCGATCAGCGTGTACGCGCGAAAATCGACCGGGTCCGGGCACGCGCAGAACACTCCGTTGTAGTGGTCGGGATAGAACATCTGCACCGCCAGCGACTCCCATCCGCCGGTCGAGCCGCCGTAGGTGAACCGCGCCCAGCCCTGTCCGATGCTGCGGAACTTCTTCTCCAGCGCCGGCATCAGCTCAGTCTCGATGGCGTCGCCGTAGGGCCCGAGGTTGGCCGAGTTCACCGCATACGAATCGTCGTAGTACGGATTCGCGTGCTGGATCTTCACCACCAGGTACCGCGGAAACTTCGGCGAGATCCATTGCTGGTAGAACTTGTAGGCCTCTTCCTGCTGGATGCGGTTGTATCCCGAGATGTGAAAGCGGTCGCTGTAGTCGGGCTTCAGGTTCGGATCGGGCGGCTCGGTGCGGAAGTCGTCGATGCCGTCGACAAAGTGATCGTGAAACAGCATCAGCGGATAGTGCGCCTCGGGATGCTCATCGAATCCCCACGGCACCAGCACCACGGCCGAGAGGTACATCGGGCGTCCCCAGAACTTGGTCAGCAGCTCGCTCTGAATCTTGATGTGCCGCACGTACTTCGTGTCGGGCTGGTCGGGAATCGGCGGAATCTCCTGGTCGAGCACGATCTTCACCGGCGCGCCGCTCTTGCCCAGCGTCATCTTTACCGGCTTGCTATAGAGGTTGCCGGGCGCGAGGTTCCAGTGCCGGCCTTCGCCCTGGTCCATCGGCAGCTTCACCGTCTTGCCGTCGGCGCGGTGAAACGTCTCGTACTTCACCAGCAGCGCCTGCACGTAGTAGTCGCCGGCGGCACATCGCGCAGCGACTGCGAATCGGATAGCCCCACGCCGACGCGTCCACCATGACCGGCTGGTCCGGCTTCAGTCCGTCCACGTCGACGCCAAAGACCATCTGCGTTTGCGGAGTGTCGTTGATCTGCATGCGCGGCTCTTCCGAGGGATCGGTCGAGAGCAGCAGCAGCATCCGGCCGTCGAGCGGCTTGTCGCTCTGCTGTTTGCTGAAGGAAATGGAGAACTGGGTCTCGCCGGATTGGGCCCATGCGGGCATGGAAGCTCCAAGAACGAACGCAAAGCTGAGAACACTGAACCAGGCAGCAAGACTGCGCGACGAAATTTTCATGCGCATCAGTCTAAACTGTCCGCTCTCTACATCTCGCGATAATTCAGCAGTCCCGCGCCGATCAGCACAAAACACATCGGCCAGATCCACGACGGGATCGCTCGGTCTTTCTCCGGCAGCCGCAGCTCCAGCCAGCGCGCCCATCCCGCGAACACCGCGATCACGCCCATGGGCACGTGGCTCAGCTCAACCAGCAGGTTTTCCTTCACGTTCGAGATGGCGTGCTGATGTGTCAGCAGCACCGCGCCGCCCAAAGCGCACATCAGCGGAAAGACCATCGCCCAGGGATCGTTGTCTTTCTTCTGCTTTCGCACGCGCAGCTCGAACACGGCAAACCCGACGCACACCAGCGCCGCCATGCGGTGCTGAAACACCTCGGGATCGGCCCAGCACGCGCCCATGCTCTTCCATCCCACCGGCCAGCATTCCGTGTCGGCCAGCAAGAAAATAAAGACGGCGATGCCGATCAGCAGCAGCGGCCACATCTCCGCCCACGGGGCCTTTCCGGTTCGCGCCAGCAGCGCCAGCAGGCCCATCGCCAGCACCACCACGCCCATCCAGTGATGGTTCGACTCCGACTCGATCGAGTTGTTGATCAGCCGCGGTGTCAGCGGAATGCCGTCCACGTTTACCGGAGTATCCGGCCCGGGCTTTATCGGCTTGCCTGTGGCTTTGTCCGTCTCCGGAATGAAGTGGTAGTTCAGCCGCGGCACACACCGGCTTCACGCGCTGGTAGATCTGCTGCATGGTCACCGTCTCCTCCGGCTGGTCAACCGCCGGAGGCTGCGACGTCAGCGATGCCGCCGTCAGAATCACCGTGATGCCGATGCCCAGCTCGGCTTCAATCAGCCGCCGCAGCCGCGGCATCACCTGGTCCTTTGGAGCATTGCGCAGCAGCAGGAAGTTCACGCCGCCCAGCAGCAGCAACACGCCCAGCATCACCGCCTTGGCGCCCACCATCACGCCGTAGGCCGTGCCCAGCACCGCGCGCCACGATCCGATGTAGAGCACGCTCATGATCGAGCCGCTCAGCACCAGAAATGCCACGCTCACCAGCGCCATGCGCGAGAAGCGCTCGGTGAGATACCACCGCGTGGTCACGTCCTTGGCGCGGAACAGCGCCAGCACCAGGAACGGCAGCCCGCCGATCCAGAAGCCGGTCGCCAGCTCATGCACACTCGACAACGTGATCAACAGCGGACGTCCCGACAGCCGCGACGCCGCATGGTTGGTCATCACCGACGCCGTCATGATCACCACCGTCAGCACCGGCAGCGCCCATCGGGCGATGTTCTTGTTGCCGGCTCGCCACGATCGCCGTCAGCAGCGCTGCCACCAGCACGATTGAGCCCGAGATAAAGAAGTTTGCGCCGACCACCGCCTGGAACCCGATGTCGGCCGAGGCCATCAGCACCGCAGAGTCAACGTAGAGGTACAGCAACTGCACGATCGCCAGGCCCACCGCGCTGAGGCGCAGCAGCTTCCACGATGACGCCTGCACCCGGTCGATGCTCTCGTCGGAAGCGTCAGGCGAGCGCCGCGCGATCCACAGCACAAACAGCACGCCGCCCAGCAGCACCGACTGGAACACCAGTGTCCCGGCGCGCAGCACCACCGACAGAAATGAGAACAGATCGACCAGCTTGACTAGCATCTCGCCTTACTTCACCGTGAAGGGAATCTCTCCGTTACTCATGTGGCCGTCGGAGGCGAGCACTTTCCACTGCAGCTTGTACGCGCCCGGCTTCAGGCCGGTGGCGTGCGTCTGCAGAATGTCGGGCTTTGCTTGGGTGGCGAGCGTGAGTGCCGAACTCGTTCCGTCCGGCGCCACCAGCAGCACGCGCGACCGCGTGCCGTCGATGCGCACGTTGAATCGCATCGAGATGTCCAGGTCCGGCCCTTGCACGGTGGAATTAATCGCGGGCGTCGACTCCCTCAGGATGGCGTGCGCCCAGCACACCTGGGTCGCTCCGGCGATCAGCAACAGGACGAGTAACGAGTGATGTACGGCGTGAAAAAGCAGCCAACAAGATATTCGTCCTCCGCAACCGCCTCAGCACGCATCTGAATCGCGCAGAGTGCATCTTCCAGAATACTCGTGCCCGTGGGCAGACTCAACCATGATTGCGAGCGCGATCCGTGCGAATCCGTGGTCGACTCGTGCTCTTCCGAAACTGACAACCGACAACTGACAACTATCCTCTTGATACCATCGTCCTTTACCGAATCCGATTCTTCGAGGCAGGCTCTCATGCAATACCGCACCTTCGGACGCACCGGTTGGAACGTCAGCGACATCGGCTACGGCTTGTGGGGAATGAGCGGCTGGTCCGGCTCCGACGACCAGCAATCCGTCGCCGCGCTACAGCACGTCCGCCGACGCCGGCTGCACGTTCTTCGACTCCGCCTGGGCCTACGGCGAAGGCAAGAGCGACCGGCTGCTCGGCGACCTTCTCAAAGCGAATCCCGGCACGCCGCCTGTACGCCGCCTCCAAGATTCCTCCCGGCAACTTCAAGTGGCCGGCGCTGCCGTCGTACTCGCACGCCGAGGTCTTCTCGCCCGAACACGTCTTCCGCTACGCCGACATCATTCGCAAGAATCTCGGCGTCGACACCATCGACCTGCTGCAGTTCCACGTCTGGCAAGACCATTGGACCGACGAGCCCGACTTCCGCAACACCGTCGAAAAGCTCAAGCGCGACGGCATCATCCGCGCCTTCGGCCTCAGCCTCAACCGCTGGGAGCCCGCCAACGGCATCCGCGCCATCCGCACCGGCCTGGTTGACGCCGTGCAGGTCATCTACAACATCTTCGACCAGGCTCCCGAGGACGAACTCTTCCCGCTCTGCCGCGAGATGAACATCGGCGTCATCGCCCGCGTCCCGCTCGACGAAGGCAGCCTCGGCGGCAACATGACGCTCGAAACCAAGTTCCCCGAAGGCGACTGGCGCGCCCGCTACTTCAGTCCCGAGAACCTCGTGCCCACCATCGAGCGCGTCGAGCGACTCAAGCAAGTGCTTCCGCAGGGCATGACCCTGCCCGAGATGGCGCTTCGCTTTGTGCTCTCGGAGCCGACCGTCAGCACCACGATCGTCGGCATGCGCAAGCCCGAGCACGTCGCCGCCAACGTGAGCTACAGCGACAAAGGCCCGCTGGATTCCGGCCTTATCGCCGAACTGCGCGCGCACCGCTGGGACCGCAAGCCCGCGCACTGGTCGGACTAGCCTGATACCGGCGTACGGCAGATCTGGGTGCCCCACACAATCCCGCTTTTGGCTTGTGTGGGTCTTGTCCGCAATCCTGTCACGTCGCCTGCTAACCATCGCCTCGCACTCCCCGTCCAACCCGCGCATCACCGCTGTCGGGTGCGGTGGCACCATCAGCACGCCCATCCGCATCGCGAATCCCCGCGCACAAGGAGCTCTCCATGCTGCAACGACGCTTCCTGCTTTCCGTCGCAAGCCTCTTACTGTTCGCCGGCCTCTGCCATGCCCAGTCCGCCCTGCTCGACCTGCCGCGCAAGAGCCAGAACGCCCAGGTCAGCCAGACCATCGGCATCACCAACGTGACCGTGAAGTACAGCCGCCCGCTGGTCAACGGACGCAAAGTCTGGGGCGGCCTCGTTCCCTACGGAGAAGTCTGGCGCGCCGGCGCCAACGAGAACACCGTCATCACCTTCGCCGATCCGGTCACCATCGAGGGCAAGCCGCTCGACAAAGGCACCTACGGCCTGTTCATGATCCCGACCGAAAACGAGTGGACCATCATCTTCTCCAAGACCAACACGGCCTGGGGAGCCTTCACCTACAAGCCCGACGAAGACGTGCTGCGCGTCACCGTGAAGCCCACGGCCTCTGATTTCCACGACGCGCTGCTCTACGACTTCGACCAGCTCACGCCCGATTCCGCCCTGCTCACGCTCCACTGGGACAAGCTCGCCGTTCCCTTCAAGGTCGCGGTCGACGTGCCGAAGATCGTTGAAGCCAGCCTCGATAAGCAGTTCCGCGGCATCGTGCAGTACACCTGGGTCAGCTACAACGACGCGGCCAACTACTTCCTCGACGCCAAGGCCGACCTGCCCGAAGGCCTCAAGTACGCCGACACTGTCGATCGAGATCGAGGAGCGCTACGACAACCTGATGACCAAGTCGCAGATTCTTGCCGCCATGGGCAAGCCCGACGAGGCCAAGAAGTACACGGCCATGGCACTGGAGAAGGCCGATGCCGGCCAGTCCTACCAGTACGCCCGCCAGCTCCAGCGCGACGGCAAGCAGGACCAGGCCTTTGCCATCTACCGCGACATGGCCAAGAAGTATCCGACCAACCTCTACACCTATGCCGGCCAGGCGCGCATCGCCGTCGGGGCAGGGAACTACGACGAAGCGGTCAAGCAGATGAAGCTCGCCAAAGACGCTGCTCCCGACAACGCCAAGTCGCAGATCCAGGGACTCATCAACCGCCTCGAAAAGAAAGAGGACATCAACAAGTAGGACTCCCGACAGCATCTCTCACGGGGCAACGGCTTTGTGGTACCGGTACAACACGATGGAAGGGAACTCGTGCCACGCCTCGAATTCCGGATGGGCATCGAGCCACTCCGGACGCGGGTCTGGCGCGATCTCCTTCTTCTTGTACGCAATCAAGATCCCGTCCCCCGGTAACGCCTCGAGGGCGTCGTACAAATTTGGACCGGCCTCCGGCAAGCTCATACACCGGAAGATGCGTGTAGTAGCCGAACAGCGGGTAATTGAAGTTCGAGTAGAGGACTGTCCCCGCCGGAAGGCTTCGATCGAGGAACTCGGCAACCTGCATCTCCTCGGTAACGCCGCGCTCCACTAGTGGCCCGTCGAAGATCATGCCGCAAAGGCAGGAAGGTGTACACCAAGCGCCGCGTCCCAGCAACGCCGTGCCAGCAATCCTCGCCGCCGGTCGGCGAAAGTTGAGCAGCACGCTCAATCCGCTGCCCGCCAGCAGAAACAGCGGCAGCCCAATCGGCATCGCGTACCGCGGCTCCTGGTGCCGTACTGCCGTGAAGAACACCGCCAGCGCCGCTGCCCAGAACCACAGGAAGGCTTGAAGTTTTCGCTGAGTCGCATCGCCAGCCTGCTCCTCGCCGCCCGGACTGCGGCGTTCCCAAATCCACCGGCCAACCCACAGTGCCAGTCCGGCCAGCGTGATCCACGAGAAGATGACCTCGAAGTTCCGCGCCAGAAACAGCGGCGACTCGCGCGCTCCCTCGTAGTATCGCCAACCTCTGCGGAACGTCTCGAAGAACCCGCCATAGCGCATTCGAGACCAGCACAAGTACGGTACGATCGCCAGTAGGAATCCCAGCCCGCAAGCCACTGCGGCCCTCCACCACCGGGATGCCGCGAACACCAGCAGCATGATCACGCCGGCAGATGCCAGCGACGCAAACCGCATCAGCACCGCCAGTCCGAGCACAAAGCCCGCACCGGCGAATCGGCCGATGCTCTCTCGCCGCAGCGCGCACAGCAAAATCCAGAACCCCAGCAGAAGAATCGTCAGCGCCGGAGAGTCGCGTCAGCAGGCTGTTCCCGGTGGCGTCCGAATCGAAGCTCGACCGGGAAGACGCCGACGAAGAACGGCACGAACGCCAGCAGCAAGGCCGCAATCGCTGCGCCCGCGCGGCCCACAATCTTGCGTCCGCAAACGTAGAGCAGCACCGGGCCGGCCGCGTTCAGCATCGCGGTCACGATGTCGGCGGCATATACGCTGTGCCACACCCGGAACACCAGCGCGAAGATCAGCGACAGCAGCGGCGGACGGCTCTCCAGTTCCGAGTAGTTCGTCTTCCCGCAGCAGATGACTTCGGCGTTCTGCAGGTAGACCGCCTCATCCCAGAAATGCACCTTCGAGAGCGGCCACACTCGCACCATGAAAGCAGCGCAGAACAGCGCCACCCCGAAAGCCATCTCCAAAAGCACGGCATGGCGGAAACACCAGTTGCTGATTTGTGTCCAGATGCGCTGGGGTCTGTTGCTCATGTGAAGGTGTGCGCGGATCGGTGAATTCCTACACAGTTGGTGCCCCAGGTTCGCGCCCTGCTTCTGGGCGCTAACCTGGGAACTTCTACACCGTCTCCCGGTCCAATTCTTCCGCAGTGCGCGTTATCCATCGGCTCGGCCGCCGTCTCCTCCGGTTCGTCCCCCTCGCCCGGCGCCAGGAACAGGTTCTGCTCGATCCCATGCTGCCGGGTGTACAGGTCGAAGTATCGGCCACCCAGCTCGTAAAGCGACTGGTGTGTCCCGCGCTCCACAATTTGTCCCTCTTCCACCACAAGAATCTGATCGGCCCGCCGAATCGTCGACAGCCGATGGGCAATCACGAACGTCGTCCGCCCCTGCATCAGGTACGCCAGTCCCGCCTGGATCAGCGCCTCCGATTCCGAGTCCAGGCTCGAGGTCGCCTCGTCCAGAATCAGAATCCGCGGATTCGCCAGGATCGCCCGCGCAATCGACACCCGCTGCCGCTGACCGCCCGACAGCTTCACGCCCCGCTCGCCGATGATCGTGTCGTACTTCAGCTCGAACTTCTCCGCGAACTCATCCACCCGCGCGATCCGGCACGCCCGCAGGATCTCTTCCTCCGTCGCATCCGGCTTGGCGAACGCCACGTTCTCGCGGATCGACCCATCGAACAGGAACGAATCCTGCAGCACCATGCCGAGCTGCGTGCGATACGACTCCAGCCGCACCGTCGCCAGGTCCACGCCATCCACCAGCACCTTGCCGGAATTCGGCTTGTGGAACGCCGCCACCAGCCCGATGATGGTCGACTTTCCCGACCCCGACGACCCCACCAGCGCCGTCACCGTTCCCGGCTGCGAATGGAACGAAATGCCGTGCAGCACGGTCTTCTTCTTCTCGTAGGCGAAGGTCACATCCTCGAACGCCACATCGCCCGCGATCGGCCGCAGCGTCACCGTTCGTCCCGGGTCTTCGTCTTCCGGAGTCTCGCTCAGCACCTCGCGCGTGCGCTCCAGCCCGGCGATCGCCTCGGTGATCTGCGTTCCCACGCTCACCACCTGGAACAGCGGCGCCGCCAGGTACCCCAGGAACATCGTGTAGGTGAAGAACTCGCCCAGCGTCAGCTTGCCTGCCATGATCTGGCGCGTGCCGATGAACATCACGATCGCGCCCACGACCCCCATCAGCGTGGACGACGTCAGGCTCATCAGCGACGTCGCCGTCAGCGTCTTGAACACGTTTTGCAGCAGCCGCTCCACGCCCGCGCTGAACACCGCATGCTCGCGATCTTCGGCGTGGTAGCCCTTCACCACCCGCACCCCGCCCAGCGATTCCGTCAGCCGGCCCGTCACTTCGGCGTTGATCTTCGCCCGTTCCTTGAAGATCGGCCGGATCGTCTTGAACGCCCACCGCAGTCCCACGCCAAACACCAGCAGGAAGCCGAACGCGATCATCGTCATCACCGTGCTGATGCGCATCAGCACGACGAACGCAATCACCGCCGTCAGCAGCGCCGCCGGTGAAGTCCACCAGCCCGGTGCCCACCAGGTTGCGCACGCCCTCCACGTCGCTCATGATGCGCGACACCATGGTGCCCGTCTTGTTCGAGTCGTAGTACGAGACCGACAGCCGCCCGATGTGCTCCTGCACCCGCCGCCGCAGCTCGGCAATCAGCTTCTGCGCCGCCTTCGACAGCGTCTGCGTCAAGCGTGAACGACGTCAGCCCCTGGATCAGCGTCGCGCTCAGCACCACTCCCACGATGTACGGCAGCAGCGACATCTGCCGCTTCGTGATGACGTTGTCCACCAGGAACTTCGTCGAGTAGGGCAGCACCAGCCCCGACACGCGGTTGATCACCATCAGCACCAGGCCGAGCGCCAGCAGTCCGCGTCGCGGACGAATCAGTTGCCAGATTTCCGGTAGGGCTTTGAAGACCGGTGTTTTCTTCGCAGGTGTTTTCGATTCAGAAGTGGCCGACATGCAAGTTCGTTGGATTCCCTCAAACTCGACCGATGCGGGTGCGTGTCACTTCGCGTATACACCGCGAGTCATCACTCGATTCAATCTTCAAGCACCGTTGCGACGTCAACTTGCACCGCTGGCGATGCAATTTTGCATTCGTGCGATCATCTTCGACGTCGCAATTTCATCGCGCAATCAATTGATCCGACTTTTGCACAAGCGAAAAGGCCACCCGGCAACAGGGCGGCCTTCTCTTCAAGGGAGAATAGTTCCAACGGAGGCTTAGACCGTCAAAACTTTCTACCAAATAGTAGGTTCGCCTACCCCCACTGTCAAGCAGTTTCTAGAACTTAAATTGCTTTGTTTTCAATAACTTACACAGATGTTCACGCGAGTCTGAGGAAATTGACCGAAATTACCCGATGTCGCCTCTCAGGCCATCCTAACTGCTTATTTTCAATTACTTATTCGAGGTCAGGAGGCTCGTCCAAGTGCAGCTGCAGGATTTCCACATTCTCTGGCAGGTCGAGAAACGTGCCCGGGAAAATACTTGGTCATCAGCACCCGAATGCCGCCAAAAAACACTCCAAAGACAACTCCCACCAACAGCAGGATGCCGATCAATCCAAACACCGCCATCAACAGATTGCCGATGTTGTCGCGCTTGCTCATCGACGTCGCTTCGTTCCACGTGACTTCGGCTTCGTAGTTCACTGCGTTCAGCAAGTTGCGCGCTTCGCTGTTGCCAACGTTACCGCTCTCCGATTACCAGGATCGGTCCCGTGCGTCGCCGCCAGCAGGTTGCTCGCCGATGCCTCGAACGCCGCGCAGTCGCTCGATCGCGATCTGCGGCGTCGGATACTCCACCAGCATCAGCGTCACCGGCCCATCCGCAGTCGAGTAACTCTGCGTCAGAATCTCAGGCTCAACGTCGAAGTTGACCAAGTCCGCCGGCAGCGGCGTCTTGCTCGCCGCTAGCGCCTGCGGACCCAGGATGTACTTCGCGGAATTCTCCTGCGCATTCTGTTTCGGCAGATACTCGGGCAGGCTCGGCAAGTTCGCCGCCGGACTCTTGGCTTCCGGCAGCATCCCCGCCAGCTCGCGCAATTCCGCCGCCGACATGCCGGTCAGCCGGTCGAAACCGGCATCCACCAGCACGTTGCTGCGGAAGAACAGGATGCGCTCGTTCGCCGAAGCCGCCTTCGTTCCGATGCGTTCGCTCTTCATCGCCGGATCGCGATAGAACGTGAATGCCCCATAGGCGCCGGTGGCGTCCTTGAACCGCGCCGCCTTCACCGTCAGCTTGCGTCCATCCGGACGGGTGTAGGTCGCGGTCTCCGCCTCGTCGAATCCGTACTCGTTCAGCACCGCCGGATACGCTGCGTCCGCCTGTTCCGGCTTCGTCACCGTTTTCACGTCGCCAGTGCTGCGTCCATCCGGCGAAAGACGGAGGCAAGATATTTTGCCCCACGGCGCAACTGGCGATGCTGAACAACGCCAACAACACAATCGGTTTGAGAATTCGCTTCATCCAGGAATTCAGTCGCTCAGGGAAGGGAACGCCTCTCCACTACGACATTAGACTACCGTCCCGCCCCCAAAGTTTCCAACCCCCGGAGGGGCCGCCGCGCATTTAGTCAGGCGGCGTTACGGGCAGACGATGACTCTGAGTTCGTTCGCAACACAAGCACACGCGCCTCTGCAGCACGTTAAACGAAATGCGATGGGAGGCACGAATCGCGAAAAGCGAAAAGCGAAGAGCGAAGACGCGCAGACCGCAGACCGCAGACCGAAGAGCCAATCACCAGCTACCAGTTACCCACTACCTCCCGCTCTCTTTGTCGAGCTTGCTGGCAACCTTCACCCCGCTCAGCCCGTCCGCATACTTGGCAATGCCCTTGTACAGCGACTCCGCGATCTTCTGCCGGTATTCCGGCGTCTGAAGCTTCGTCTCGTCCGTTGGGTTGGAAACAAACGAAATCTCCGCCAGGATGCTCGGCATATTCGCCCCTATCAGCACCACGAACGGTGCTTTCTTCACCCCGCGATTACGCAGCGTCGGGTTCTTCGGCGACAGTCCCGCGTACAGCGACGTCTGCACGTCCCCCGCCAGCTCCTTCGACTCTTCAATCTTGTCCTTGAGCGTGATCTTCTTCACCAGGTCCTGCAGCTGCATACACCGACTGCTCCGACACCGCGTTCTCGCGCGCCGCCACCTCCAGCGCATCGGCATTGGTGGTGAAGTTCAGGTAGTACGTTTCCACGCCTCGCGCCGAAGCGTCACGGCTCGAGTTGGCGTGTACCGAGATGAACATGTCCGCCCGGTGCTCGTTGGCAATGGCCGTCCGCGTCTCCAGCGGAATGAACGTATCGTCGTCGCGCGTGTAGATGACCTCAGCCCCCAGCCGCGTCTCCAGCAACTTACCCAGTCGCAGAGCCACGTCAAGCACGAGGTCCTTCTCCAGCAATCCATTGGGCCCGATGGTCCCGGTGTCGTGTCCGCCGTGCCCTGCATCGATGACGATGGTGCCGATCTTCAGCCCCAGCGCTCGAATCAGGCTGCGGTCGCCCTCCGCTGTCGGCGCGGCTACATGCACCGGCTGCGCGTCGGCCACCGTGTTCTTGGCCGACTTCTTGCTACCGCTCTTCTTCGCCATCGTCTCAGGAGCGGGCGGAGCGGTTCGTGGTGTGGCGGCGGCCCTCTTGCCTGTGGGCTTGGTGGCCGTGTCGTCGCTCGCGGGCGGCTGTGTCGTCGCTGCCGCATCGGGCTTTCCGACACTTTTCTTGACCTCTGCAACCTTCGGCGGGGGAGTATTTGCGCTAACCAGCTCTCCGGTTGCAGCTCTTGAAGGCCGTGGTCGTCGTCGCTGCAGTCGTCCCGCCGGCAACCTTCGTCGCCGCCGCATCCGGATTGCCCGCCGCTTGCGACTTTGGCGCGCTTGCGACCGTGCTCGCCGTGGCCGCAACCTTACCTTCGGACTTCAAGGGAGCCGTCTCAGCAACTGCCGCGCCCTTCTTCGGTGCGCTCTGGTCCGGGCTCGCCAGGCGTCGTCGGAGCCGCCGCCACCTGCGATTCCGTCCGGCTGTCCTTCCCGTGAATGTCCACGATCAATCGGTATGGATTCGGCAGCAGAAACGCCGAGTACTCGGCGACGTTGTCCACTTCCAGCACCACGCGGGTCGAGCCCTTCTGGTACTGCGCCACCCGTATCTTCTTCAGGAAGCCATCCTGCACGTCAAAACTCTTGCCCACCAGCGTCGAAACCAGCTTCGTGTCCGGCAGGTCGAAGAAAATACGGTCCGGATCGGGCACGCGTCCCGCCTCGTATTTCACCTCTGCGTCCAGGTCGATGGCCACTCTCGTATAGTCCGCCGTTGACCAATAGCGGATGCCCGTTACCCTTGTCGTCTCCCCAGCCTTTGCCGTCGGAGTATCAGCGTCCATCGGAGGGCTGGCCGTTATTTTCGCCGTCGCCTCGATCTTCTTCTTGGACTGCGGCTGGTTCAGCTCCGCTAGTGCCTCCTGCGCCTTCGGCGCCAGTTGGTTATGCGGATACTTCTTCAGAAATTCCGCAAATGTAGCCTTCGCCGCCGCATCGTCTCCCAGGTCTTCCTTATAGATTTGTCCGATGGTGAACAGCGCTTCCATCCGGTACTTGCTGCCGGGATATTCCCGCCGCAGAAACTCATACTGCCCAATCGCCGCGTGCAGGTCTTTGTCGTCTGGCGCGAATTGCCGCCCCATCTCCGCCAGGATTTCCGCCACTGCCATCACGCTCGCGTCCGCCTTCGACGACGCCGCCGACACGTAATACACCTTGCGATACGCGTCGGCTACCTTCCGATAGTCTTTGCGCGTGCGCTCGCTTTCCGGACGCCCGTTCAGCGCCTCCCGCATCCGCTCGGCTGTCTCAAACTGTGTCCGCGCCTGCTGCTTCCGCGCTGCGGGAGAACCGGCCGGCGCAGCGAATGTCGGACTGCAAAGGGCCAAACAAACTAGCAGGAGAACCAGCCCGAAGGGCGAAATCTGCGTGAGCCGCAGGCGTAAGCCTGCGGTACTGTCGAAAACTCGATCAAGCCGCCGAGCGGCGGCACTATATTGGCCGTCCCGGATCCGGGGCCCCCACGAAGCGCCGTATTTGCAGTACGTGGGGTTGTGGAGGGACCGCGGATCGAAGCCCCGCGCTTCATCGCTGGGTGCATTGCCCAACCCCGTCCCACTCCCGTAGGTACGACAGGCCTTCGCTTCAGGCCGCTTAATCAGTTGTGAGGAAAGGAGATCGCGGATTGAACTCTTCAGTCCGCGAGTTGCGTGCCAGCGGCTGTTCATCTGGACACAAGCTTTCGGCTACACCACCGCCTCGGCGCACTCCGTGCGGGCAGGGGGTAGTCCGGCGGACCAATCGTCAGAGCATCTTCATTATAGGCTCGCGCTCCACCCGCACCATACCCCGAAACCACCCGGAATCACCGGAGTGACCCCGCCTCCCGGTGGCCCACATTTGCCTGCTGTTGGCAAATGTGGGAACCAATCCTCCATTGTGGGTGCCCCCACCCTTGTCGCCGTTCTTTGGCGACAGGGTGGGACTCGAGAGTCTTCGGGTGCCCCATCCTATGCGCCCCGTTTTTGGGCGCATAGGGTGGGAGCCAGAATCTGCCACCCGCTATACTTTCCCTACCCATGCCCACCAAGCTGGAAGAGATTCTCGCCGCCACCCGCGCCCGCGTCGCCGCTGCGAAAGTCCGCTGCCGACCTCGTCGCGCTCACCCGCACGGCCCACGCGCATCAGCCCCGCGGCTTCCGCGACCAGCTCCGCGCTAGTCTCCCAATCCGGCCCCGCCATCATCGCCGAACTGAAGAAAGCCTCGCCCTCCAAGGGACTCATCCGCGCCGACTTCGACGTCCCTAGCCTCGCCGCTGAACTCGCGAACGCCGGCGCCGCCTGTCTCTCCGTCCTCACCGACGAGCAATTCTTCCAAGGCTCGCTGCACAACCTCGAACTCGCGTCGCTGGCCACGTCCACATCCCCTGCCTCCGCAAAGACTTCATCCTCGACGAATTCCAACTGCTCGAAGCCCGCGCCCACCGCGCCGACGCTGTCCTCTTCATCGTCGCCGCCCTCACCCAGGACGAACTCGCTTCGCTCCACCGCCGCGCCCGCGAGCTTCAACTCGACGTCCTCGTCGAAGTCCACGACGCCGCCGAACTCGATCGCGCCCTCGCCGCCGGATGCGACCTCATCGGCGTCAACAACCGCAACCTGCACACCTTCCACGTCGACCTCAACACCTCGCTCGAACTCGCCAGGCGCATTCCCGCCGACGTGGTCAAGGTCGCCGAGAGCGGCATCGAATCCGCCGCCGACATCGCCCGCCTCCGCGACGCCGGTTTCGACGCATTCCTCATCGGCGAGTCCCTCATGCGCGCCCCGCAGCCCCGGCGACGCCTTGCGCGCCCTGCTTGATCCGGTTGTATGACGTGGGATTGAAGAGGCACCGCTTCGGCCCGTGGAGAAATAGATTTTCGTTCCCCTCGCTTTTCACTTGAAACTCGAAACTCGAAACTCGAAACTGTCTTTAGTGCTCTGGATCAAGATCTGCGCCACCACCAATCTCGACGACGCTCTCGCCTCCCTCGACGCCGGAGCCAACGCCCTCGGCTTCATCCTCACCGCCAGCCAGCGCCAGATCACGCCCGACGAGGCCGCCAAGATCATCGCCGCCCTTCCGCCGTCGGTCGAAAAAATCGGCGTGGTCGTCAACGAAACTCCGCAAACCCTCGCAGCAACTCGCCGAATGACCATCGGCCTCACCGGCCTGCAACTCCACGGTGACGAGCCGCCCGCGCAGCTCCCCGAATTCCGTCGCGCCCTCGGCCTCCGCAAGCTCATCAAGACGCTGCAGGCCCGCGAACTCCTCGCCGACCCCGACGCAACTCGACGCCTATCTCGCGCAGCGCGCACTCCTTCGACGGCATCCTCCTCGACTCCGGCTCGCCCGCCGCCCGCGGAGGCACCGGCCAAACCTTCGACTGGAACGCCACCCTCCCGCTCGTCGAGCGCATCAAAGAGCGCACGTCCCCGTCATCATCGCCGGAGGCCTCAACCCCACCAACGTCGCCGATGCCATCCGCCTCTTCGATCCCTGCGGCGTCGATGTCGTCTCCGGCGTCGAACTCTCCACCGGCAAGAAAGACCCCGCCAAGCTCCGCGCCTTCATCGCCGCCGCCCGCGCCGACGCCCCGCGTCATCCATAAGCGAAGCGCTATCGCGAGGTGCCCCATCCTTTTGCGAAGCAAAAGGGTGGGATCCGACTGTTTGCGCTGCGGTGCGGTTGCGGATCCCACCCCGCCACAAATCCCGCATAATAAGAAGACACACCATGCCGACCACAACCACGCCCAAGAAGAAGACAGCGAAAGGCCGCTTCGGCCCCTACGGCGGACGCTACGTCCCCGAAACCCTCATGGCCGCCTTGCAGGAACTCGAAGCCGCCTACGCCGAAGCGCGCCGCGACAAATCGTTCCAGCACGAATTCCAGCACCTCCTCCACGACCTACGCCGGACGCCCCACTCCGCTCTTCCACGCCGAACGCCTCACCGAAAAACTCAACGGCGCCAAGATCTACCTCAAGCGCGAAGACCTCCTCCACACCGGAGCCCACAAGATCAACAACTGCATCGGCCAGGCCCTGCTCGCGCGCCGCATGGGCAAGCACCGCATCATCGCCGAAACCGGAGCCGGCCAGCACGGCGTCGCCACCGCCACCGTCTGCGCTCTCTTCGGACTCGAGTGCGTCGTCTACATGGGCGCCGAAGACATGCGCCGCCAGGAGCTCAACGTCTTCCGCATGCGTCTGCTCGGCGCCGAAGTCCGCAGCGTCGACTCCGGCTCGCGCACCCTCAAAGACGCCATCAACGAGGCCATGCGCGACTGGGTCACCAACGTCCGCACCACGCACTACCTGCTCGGCAGCGTCCTCGGCGCGCATCCTTATCCCACCATGGTGCGCGACTTCCACCGCGTCATCGGCGAAGAGGCGCGCAAGCAAATTCTGAAAGCCGAAGCCAAGCTTCCCACCGCCATCATCGCCTGCGTCGGCGGAGGCTCCAACGCCATCGGCATCTTCCACGCCTTCCTCAACGACCCCGGCGTCGCGCTCATCGGCGTCGAAGCCGGAGGCCGCGGCCACTCCCTCGGCGAGCACGCCGCCCGCTTCAACTCCGAAGGCGGAGGCAGCCCCGGCGTCTTGCAGGGAACCTACTCTTATTTGTTGCAAGACTCCGCCGGACAAGTCGCCCTCACCCACTCCGTCTCCGCCGGACTCGACTACCCGGCCATCGGACCCGAGCACGCCTGGCTGCACGATCAAGGCCGCGCCGAATACGTCTCCGCCGACGACCGCGAAGCGCTCGACGCCCTCCGCCAGCTCGCCCATCTCGAAGGAATCATCTGCGCCCTCGAGTCCGCCCACGCCGTAGCCGAGTGCATCAAACGCGCCCCCAAGATGAGCCCGTCAGACGTGGTGATCGTCAACATCTCCGGCCGCGGCGACAAAGACATCGGCATCCTCCGCGAAAATCTCGCGCTGTAGATGTTCATGGAGTACCCGCGTCAGGGCACGACTTCAGTCGTGCCGATAAGCCACCTAATTATTTGTCATCCCTCGCAGCCTTTAGGCTGCGGGGGATCTGCTTTTTCCTCGAACTGGCAACTGACTACTGCCGACTGGCAACTGTTTCACCCGTCATCCCGACCGGAGCCGTCCCGCTCCGCGGGACGGCGAAGGGGAGGGACCTGCATTTGCCCTTGTCGGTGGTAGAGCGGCGCTTCAGCGCCGCGTTCCGCGCCCCCTCTTGATTTGTCATCACGAGCGGCCGTCAGGCCGCCGAGGGACCTGCTCTTTCTGCCCCGAATAACGACACAGTGGGTGCCCCATCCTTTCGCGCTCTTTGCGAAAGGGTGGGATCAACGCCAATCTCTCACACGATGCGCACCTCCGAAGCCGCTTGCGGCGGCATTTGTGTGAGGCGTGGGCGTCAGCCCGCGCACCAATCAATAAACCGGCGAGTCGGCTTGAGCCGACGGCACTCTTCCGCTAGGAAGTAAGCGAGTACGCCCTATATACCAAATATGTACTTGACGCGTTGTCCTATATAGGGTATATAGAACTATATGAAATCTGATGAGCTGAAGCGCTTGCTCGAATGGGAGACGCTGCTGAGCTCGGAGCTCGAGGAGTTGGGTCGTAGCGCGACGATGTGGAGGCTCGTTTTCAGAAGCTTTCGAGAAAGCTGGATTTGGTACGCCAGATGCGATCTCTCGAAGAATCTCAACGAGCGGTGCTCCTCTCGCCGACGTTCACAAGGCCATTGCCCCTGACAACAGAGCGACGCCGGCGATGGTGAGGGAACTTACCCAAAAGATTCTCACCGAGGCAGCGGGCCCGCTGCATATCAACGAGATTCATCGTCAATTCGTCAGCAAGGGATATCCAATTCCCGGAGGCGGGACGCCGTTCAACATCTTGGTGCATCTGTTGAACAACAAAACATTTGTGAGGGTTGCGCGTGGGACATACGCAATCGCAGGGACCGTTCCTGAAGAGCAAGTACTTGCGCGAGCACCGAAGGTCCGCAAGCCGCGAAAGAGCAAGAAACGGAAGAGTCGCCTGTGAACACCGGAGACATTGGAATGGAATCGAAGCGAGGATTTCGAGCCGCGCAATATCTGAATTTGAGCCAAGACCACCTCGTCGTGGCTGCGCTTTGGTACTTGGTCAACGAACGGAAGGAAACGTCATTCGAGAACTTGGTTGCGGAAGCATTCCTCAGTTTTCCGGAGAGGTTTCAGTTGGAGGGGTATCCGCAGTGGCCGAACTCTCACGTTGTCGGAAAAGCGTGGGTCCGCTGTAGAACCGACAAGAAGTGGATAACTGGATCGGCCTCTGAAGGTTTCGCGCTGACCCCGCTTGGCGAGCAGGTTGCTGAAAAGACCATCGCTAAAGTTCAGGGCCGTAAAGCAGATTCTTCGGCGGAAAGGCGCGGCAGCCGTCAGACGATTTCTTCCAGAGTGGCACTCAAAGTTGAAAATAGCGCCGCGTTCGCGAAGTTCAAAGCGGGGGCCCCCGAATCCATCTCGGAATATGAGTTTTGCGATCTCCTTTACTGCACTCTGGAGAGTTCTCCAGAGACCATAAACAAGAATTTCGATGTAGTTCGCCAGCACGTCGCCGCCTATAAGCGAGCAGACCTTCTGGGTTTTCTGGAAGAGCTAAGGACTCGGTTCGCCGCGAAGTTCGTCGGTAAGCGTTCGAGGGGCGGTCTGATGCCCCAGAAAAGAGAGGGTTAGGTCATGGCTCCAGTTGCGTCAATTCGTCGGATGAAGATCAAGGCCGGCAAGCGCGCATTCAAGATGCTCGCAGATCAAGCGATCGGAAACGATCTCCTAAAAGGGTTGCTTGAACTGATTACCAACGCAGATGAGAGCTACGCTCGTCTCGAGGCCTCGGGCGCGAAGAAGGACGGAAGGATTGAGATCGAGGTCGCCCGCCGCCCGCGCAAGAATCAGACAATTATTCGCGTGATTGACTGGGCGGAGGGAATGGACGAGCAGCAGCTTGAGAAATCCGTTGGTGGGTACGGTGAAGATACGAGCGGTCAAGTTGGCCGTGGCGTATTCGGCATGGGACTTAAGGACACCATCAACGCATTCGGCGAAGGCACCATCACGTCGTTCCGGGATGGAAAAAAATACTGTTGTAGCCTCACAAATGCCGAAGACCTTGAGCTCGTGACGGGGCGTTCTATTGACCGGAGCGACAAACGGGACTTTCGGAACACAGCCGGAGGCACGGTCGTCGAAATCACTATCACCAATCCGGAAGTGAGAATACCGTACGTTGATTCTCTGAGGCAGCAACTGCAGACTCATGTGTGTCTCAGAGGAATTATGACCGACCCAGATCGCGTGCTCGTTTTGCGGGACCTCCAGAGTGGAAGAGCGGATGAGCTTCACTATGAGATGCCGGACAGTGAGACGCTCGTTGACAGCGAACCGTTGACGCTTGCCCTCATATCCGCACATCAATTCAACTCTGACAATCCGGCGCGCTGTGGGGCCGGATTTGTCCCAGAGCGGTTCATCCCGAACAGGCGGGATTCTTGTAATAAGTAGGCGGACGTACCACGAGTCGACCCTTTTCGGATTCGATGACGACCCGCATGCGGGTCGGCTGTTCGGAGAGCTGAGGTGCGACCAGATCTATGACATGCAAGCTGCAGGTGAGCCGATTGTCGATAAGAACAGAGACGGACTACGCAAGGGCCATCCCCTAACAAGGGAACTGTTTGACGCCGCGAAGAAACTTGTCGAGCGCATCGTGACCGAAGAGAAGGAAAAAGAGAAGCAAAAGCAAAAGAAGTTGGAGCAAGAGAGCACGCTTCGGCGATTCAGGGATGCAATAAAGAGCCTTAATGAGATTGCAAGAAAAGAGCTTCAGCTCGGCGGGCCAGGGACCGGTGGAGGGACAGCGACGCCAAATGAACCCCACGCTCCACAAGACGGATTCGAATTCATTCCTGACACCTATAGGATCGTCGTTGCTGAACGCGCGTTCCTTAAACTTAGGGTGCAAGTTGATGGCACCACTGGCATCTCCGTCGGAAGCAAGATAGAGGTATCTTGCGACAATGCCCATATCAAAGTGCTCGACAATGCACCGAGCGTGCCGAAGCTTTACCACGAAGAACCGCCGCTAGCCTTGGTTCCAATCGAGGTCGAAGGTCTTCAGGCAAACGCACAAGGGTTCATCACCGCCCGATACGGAAGCAAAACGGCGATCGCCGTCGTCGAGGTCGTATCAACAAAGGCACAGAAGGAGTCCCATCCATCGGGTGGGATGTTCAAAGAAATTCGTTACTACGAAATGCCGGGACAGCCAACCCGAGCGAGATTCGACAAGAAAGAAGGTACGATTTGGATCAATACTCTCGGGCCATCGGTGGACCTGTATTTCGGAAGGGGCGGCGAGGGACAAGAGAAACCAGCCAATCAATTGCTTGTCGCGGAGCTCGTAACAGAGTTGGCATGTCAGGAAATTGCAAGGCGAAAGAAGGATGCCAAAATCCTTGACATTCCGCCCGGTGTCGACGAACTAGACGCATTTAGCAATCACCTGACAAAACTCAAGGCGGACTACGCGCCTCTCATACACAAAGCCCTTGTTGACGCCGAGTATCGGAGGAAGTGAACGCGGGTGGCTGTGGCCCATCCCGGATTCCGTTGGCGGGAGCCTGCGCCTGCCCCATCCGGCTGCCATTGCCGGGGAGGTGGTTTTTAACGGGCCGTCTCGCAAACTCGACGGGCTCGCGCCTGAGCCTGCCGTTTCAGACCTCAGACGTATCCGATCGTGCTTCGCGCAAATCCGCGGTTGCATTTGCTTGGCTTGCAACCTGACACACTTGAAAGCGACCCGCCGCCTGTTATCCTTGTCCCACGGGGAGCACGGAAATGAACCGGCAAATCGATCAGAATCGTCAGTCAAATGGCCTGCTGTTGTTGCGGGTGCACACGTTCTGACGCCATGGAAACACCGCAGCTCTTCTGGCTCGGCGGCTGCGCGACGGCTTCGCGCCCTTCCCTTGGGCGCTTGACCTGGCGATTTCGATCCCGAGCCGCTGGACCTACTCCAGTCCCACTCTGTGGGACGGAAAAGAATAGCCCACGGCTTCAGCCGTGGGTAGGCTGCCCGCCCCGCATTTCCACTCTGCCGAAGGCTTGCGCGCAGCGTCAGCGGAGCGCACAGAAAGAACGCTCTCAGAAGTGGCGAATTCCAAAACGACTGACCGTCGTTTCCGCGGATAGGGTAAAATGTCGTACATGAGCGTGGTTCAAGATGTCCGCCAAGCGCTGCAGGATACGTTAGCGCCCGAGATTCGCGAGTTGAAGGCCCGCCTCGACGCGCTTGACAGTCGCATGGGAAGTTTGGAATCCCGCATCGACCGCAATGAGGCAGCCGCCGATCGCCGTCACTCCGAGGTCTTGAACACCATCCGCGACGCCATGGAGATCACCCACATTCGTGAGCGCCTCGCCCGCCTCGAAGCCGAGCGCGAACCCAAGCTCTCGCATCCCGCGTAATTCGCAGTCGCTTTTGGTTTTGAAACTCGAAATTTGAAACTCAAAACTGGCGGTCAATCTGCGTTTGCCTCTCCGCCCTCCGTAACTCATTGACTCCGTGGCAGATACCCCGACTTTGGCAATCAAATTGCGCAAAATCAAAAATCATTATAATAAATGTTATAAGCCGACCCATTTGGCGACCCCAAAATCTGCTCTCCGCGGACGCCCGTCTCCTGTTACCCTATTCCTTCATGGCCATCAAGTTCACCCACAAACCCGGACTGGTCGCCTACATCACCTGCGGCGATCCCAGCCTCGAAGTCTCACGCGATGTTGCACTTGCAGCCATCGACGGCGGGCGCCGACGTCATCGAACTGGGCGTTCCCTTCAGCGATCCCGTCGCCGACGGCCCCGTCATCCAGCGCGCCAGCGAGCGCGCCCTCGCGCAAGGCACTGATTTGGCAGGAGTTATCGACGTCGCCCGCCAGATCCGCCAGCACTCGAAGGCCGGCCTCATCATCTTTAGTTATCTCAATCCCATCCTGCAGTTCGGACTGGACAACTTCTGCCAAGCTGCTAAAAACGCAGGAGTTGACGGCGCTCTGGTCACCGACCTTCCCGTCGAAGAAGCGCACGACTACCTGCGCGCCATGAAGGCCCACAAGCTCGCGCCGGTGTTTCTGGCCGCGCCCACCAGCCCCGACGAGCGCCTGAAATCCGTTGCAAAGTATTCAAAAGGCTTCGTTTACGCCATCTCCCGCACCGGCATCACCGGCACTCGCCAGGAAGTCGCGGGCGACGCGCAATCGCTGGTCCAGCGCCTCCGCGCGCTCACGAAACTGCCCATCGCGGTCGGCTTCGGCGTCTCGAATGCCGAGCAATTTCAACAAGTTGGCCAGTTTGCCGACGCCGTAGTAATCGGCAGCGCCATCGTGCAACTCATTGAAAATAATGCGGGACACGAAGCCGAAGCTGTGTCAGAATTCCTAAAGGGCTTGCGGCGCGTTGAACGCCGCCAAGTTATTGAAGACTATGGACATCGCGGAGTGGCGGCTCAAAATCGACGAACTCGACCGGCAACTGGTCGCGCTGATCAACGAGCGCGCCCACTGCGCCGAGGAAATCGGCAAAGCTCAAGCGCAACTCGAGCCTGCCGATTTACGAGCCCGACCGCGAGCGCATTATTTTCAACAACATACAGCGCGAAAACCACGGCCCGCTGACCGAAGTGCAGTTGCGCCAAATCTACGAGCGCCTGGTAGATGTGATGCGCCAGATCCAGAAGGACGAAATCGCTCCCGAGCCGGTGCCGGAACAGCGACGGCGAGCCGACCGAAATGGAGCCGCGACGACTGAATGTAGCCGTGCGGGCTGTAAGGCTATTAGAGCTAACGGCTAAGTCGTTAATTTAGGAGATGCCTTACGAATGATTGTTGCGATGCTAGAAACCGCCACCGAAGACCAGATCCAGGACGTCACCGACCACCTGATGCGAATGGGTTTCGCAGTGCATCGCACCACCGGCGCGCGCCAGTCGGTGCTGGCCGCCGTGGGCAGGCGCATCGACTTTGATACAGCGACTTAGAGGTTCTCTCCGGCGTCGAAAAAGTCCACCGCATCAGCGCTCCCTACAAGCTCGTGGGACGCCAGTTCCATCCCCACGACTCGGTCATCAAGTTGGGCAAGGGCGTCGAGATCGGCGGCCCGCAAGTCGTTGTAATGGCAGGGCCTTGCTCGGTCGAGTCGCGCGAGCAGCTCTTCAAAGCGGCGGAACAGGTCGTCCAAGGCCGGCGCCAAAGTTCTGCGTGGCGGAGCCTTCAAGCCGCGCAGCTCGCCGTACACCTTCCAAGGCCTTGGCCTGGAAGCGACTTAAGCTGCTGCGCGAAGCCGCCGACGCAGCACGGCCTGCTGGTGATCAGCGAGGTCATGGAGATTTCGCAGATCGACCTGATGATGCCCTACGTGGACATCTTCCAGGTGGGCGCGCGTAACATGCAGAATTTCAACCTGTTACGCGAGTTGGGCAAGGTGCGCAAGCCGGTGCTGATGAAGCGCGGCATCGCCGCCACCATCGAGGAAATGCTGCTTTCGGCCGAATACATCATGTCGGGCGGCAACTACGACGTGATCCTGTGCGAGCGCGGCATCCGCACGTTCGAGACCTACACGCGCAACACGCTCGATATTTCGGCTATCCCCATTGTGCACAAGCTGTCGCACCTGCCGATTACGTCGGACCCGTCGCACGGCACGGGATTGCGCGACAAGGTCGCGCCCATGGCCTGTGCGTCGCTGGCGGCGGGAGCGGATGCGCTGATGATCGAGGTGCATCCCGATCCCGACCATGCGCTGTCGGATGGCGCGCAATCCCTTTATCCTGAGCAGTTTGCGGAGTTGATGGAGCAAGCTGCGGCTGATTGCGCCGGCGGTGGGACGGACGATTTAAGCTAGCGCGGAGTCGTTATGCCGATTCAGCAAATCACGATTGTCGGGACCGGGCTGATCGGCGGGTCGCTGGCGCTGGCGCTGCGGCAGAGCGGGTTCGCCGGGACGATCGTGGGCTGCGACAAGCACGCGGTTCTCGACACGGCGCTTGAGCGCAAAGTCATCGACCGCGCCGAGGCCGACCTGGAGCGCGCGGTCGTCGGCAGCGACGTAATCGTGTTGGCCACGCCGGTCGGAACCATCCTGTCGCAGTTTGAGGCCATCGCGCCGACGCTGCCGCCAACGACCCTCATCACCGACACCGGCAGCACCAAGCAGAAGCTGGTCGAGCGGGCGCGCATGGTCTTTGGCGACGAGGCAGGGAAGCGCGTGCTGCCCGGGCATCCCATGGCGGGCAAGGAGTTCAGCGGCGTCGAGCACGCCGACGCCAACCTGTTTCAGGGCGCGGTGTGGCTCATCACGCCGATCACTGCCGACCAGCCGTACACGCCGCTGCAAGAAGAATTCACCGCTCTGCTGACTTCGATTGGCGCGCGCATCATCACCCTCGATCCCGAGCGCCACGACCTGCTGTGCGCGTGGATCAGCCACCTGCCGCAGATGATCTCCACGGCGCTGACTTCGGTGCTGCATGAAGAACTGGGCGACGACGAAGTCGTGATGCAGATCGGCGGGCGCGCCCTGCGGGAGATGACGCGCATCGGCCACAGTCCGTATTCGATGTGGCGCGACATCGCGCTGACCAACAGCGAGAACCTGGAAGACGTCATCCTGCGCTTCGAGCAGCAGATGACGCACCTGCGCGAGAACCTGCGCGGGCCGGGGCTGCGGGAGATGTTTGAGAGCGCGAACCGGTTTGGGCGAAAGAAGCGATTGATGGGTCAGTTGTGAACCCGCATTTGCCAACGGCGGGCAAATGTAGTCCACCCGTGGGCGATAACTTTCACCCGACCGGCGACTCTCTGCTAGACTGCGTGGTCATGAAGAGACTCTCCATTCCAACGCTCTGCTTCGTGGTATTTCTGGCGGCCTTTGCCGCTGCGCAGCAAGTCATACCCCTTTACCCCGCCACACCGCCCGGCTCGACGCAGGAAAACTATCCCGAGAAAGAATACTTCTCAAAGGTCTGGAATACCGAAGTCGTTACCAACGTGACCCGCCCGACCCTGACGGTTTTCCAACCGTCTCCGGAGTCGAGAAATGGCACCGCCGTGGTGATCTGTCCGGGCGGCGGGTTTATGGCCCTCTCCATCAACAGCGAGGGGATTGATGTTGCCAAGTACCTGGCCGCGAGAGGCGTGACCGCGTTTGTGTTAAAGTACCGCCTCTCCCACACCGGCGAGGACGCCACGCAGGAATTTGGCCCGATGCTGGCGGACAGGAAGAAATTTCAGGAGATGGCGAGCAAGATTGTTCCGCTGGCCGTCGCCGATGGGTTAGCGGCCGTTACCTACGTCCGGCAGCACGCTGCGGAATGGGGAGTTTCCCCCGATCGGGTAGGCATCATCGGATTCTCCGCCGGTGGAGCGGTCACTGCCGGCGTTGCCTTCCATTACGCGCCGGAAGGCCGGCCCGCCTTCGTAGCCCCGATTTATGCGGGCGGGGAAGAGTCCAAAGATGCGGTCGTTCCGCCGGATGCGCCGCCGATGTTTGTTGTCGTCGCCAACGACGATCAGCTCGGACTCGCGCCGGCAAACGTAGCTCTCTATCAACAGTGGGCGGCGGCCCACAAATCGGCTGAGCTGCACGTATACGCGAAGGGTGGGCACGGCTTCGGAATGCGACAGCAGAACCTACCTACGGACCATTGGATTGACCGTTTCGTCGAATGGCTGGAGTTACAGGGGTGGCTGAAGAAGTGACTGCGGCGACTTGGTGACGATTCGTGGAGTTCCGGCGCGTCCTTCGCCTCAATTGGAGTTGGCTCACGTCTATTTGGTCTTTCAGGCAATGGTCGAGTGTCAAAATGCCGCTATCAGACCAAGCATGTCCTTTCCATCCCTAGCCTACGGCCTCCTCCCTCTTTGCCACATCACCCCTCCCGTAATTACAATCGCCCGTTCGGAACTTACTCCCATGTCAATGAACAAAGTGTTTGCGAATGCAGACGAGGCGGTGGCCGACATCCAGGACGGCGCGACCATCATGGTCGGCGGCTTCGGGCTGTGCGGGATTCCTGAGAACCTCATCCGGGCGCTGGTGAAGAAGGGCGTCAAGAACCTCAACACCATCAGCAACAACGTCGGCGTGGACGAGTTCGGCCTTGGCCTGATGCTCTACGCCGGACAGATTCGCTCGCACAAGGGCAGCTACGTGGGCGAGAACAAGCTGTTGGAAGAGATGGTGCTGACGGGCAAGATCGACCTCGAGCTGATTCCGCAGGGAACGTTTGCCGAGCGGATTCGCGCGGGCGGCGCGGGGATTCCGGCGTTCTACACGCCCGCGGGTTACGGCACGGTGGTGGCCGAGGGCAAGGAGACGCGCGAGTTCGATGGGCGTCCGTATGTGCTGGAGCACGCGCTGAAGGCGGACTTCGCGCTCATCAAGGCGTGGAAGGGCGACCGGTGGGGCAACCTCGTTTATCGCAAGACGGCACGGAACTTCAATCCCATGATGGCGACGGCGGCGAAGGTGACGATCGCGGAGGTGGAGCATTTGGTGGAGCCGGGAGAGATCGAGCCCGACCTGGTGCATACGCCGAGCGTGTACGTGAAGCGGATTCTTCAGGGTGTGGATTACGAGAAGCGGATTGAGCGAAGGACGTTGCGGAAGGTAGAGAATCCACCACAGAGACACGAGGCACTGAGAATTCTTTAATTAGTTTTTCTCGTGTCTCAGTGCCTCAGTGGTGAAAATTGATTTTGCAGGGACAAGTTCATGGCTGAGGCAAAACCTGACAAGCAGAAAGACACGGAGAAGCGCGACCGCATTGTTCGTCGGGTGGCGCAGGAGTTGCGCGACGGGTTCTACGTGAACCTCGGCATTGGCATGCCGACGCTGGTGGCGAACTGTGTGCCTGCCGGGCATGCAAGTCGTGCTGCAGAGCGAGAACGGAATGTTGGGCGTCGGGCCGTACCCAATATCGGGCGAGGAAGACCCTGACCTTATTAATGCTGGGAAAGAGACCGTGAGCGAGTTGCCGGGCACGGCGTATTTTTCGAGCGCCGAGTCGTTCGCGATGATTCGCGGCGGCCACATCGACCTCAGCGTACTGGGAGCGATGGAGGTGGACGAGGAAGGGAACCTTGCCAACTGGATGATTCCCGGAAAGATGGTGAAGGGCATGGGTGGCGCGATGGACCTCGTGGCCAGTGCGCGACGAGTGATCGTCGCCATGGAGCACACTACGCGGGACGGTGCGCCGAAGATCCTGAGGAAATGCACGCTGCCGATCACCGGACTGCGGGTGGTGCATAACATCGCAACGGAGATGGCGTATATGCGGGTCTCGCAGGCGGGGCTGGTGCTAGAGGAAATAGCGCCCGGCCTGAGTGTGGACGATGTGCAGAGTGCGACAGATGCGCCGCTGCTGATTAGTCCGGAGTTAAAGACGATGGCGATCTGAACTGAATTCGCGGGCTGCCAGACCTCGATTCCCACTGTTTCAGTCCGCCGTAGCGTACGGAGGAAGGGCACCCAATTACAACCCTGTCGAGTCGCCCCAATCTAGTCAGTCAATCAATTCCTAAATTGGGAAATTGTGACAGATTGTCACTGGATGCTTGTGACGGCAGTCGTTGACCGACTACGGCGGCAGGAAGATAGTGGAGGGTAATCATCACGGAGTACTCGAAGGAAGGAATTTATGCGCTCCCGACTAATTTGCTTGGCTATCATTCTCGTGCTGGCTGGCGCCGTAAACGTAACGGCGCAAACCGCATCCGCAGCGGCTACACCGCAGGCCGCTAAACCAGAAATCAAACACGTGCCCGCCGCCTACACAGATCCTTCATCTGGCAAGGAGATGTACCAGCAGTACTGTGCCTCATGTCACGGGATGGACGGTAAAGGCGATGGGCCCGCCGCACCGGCGTTAAAAATGCCATCCACCAACCTGACGATGCTCGCGGCGAAAAACGGTGGGACGTTTCCGGCGGCGCACGTGGCAGCGGTGATTCAAGGCGACGGCGTGACGGGGGCCCATGGCAGCAAGGACATGCCGGTGTGGGGCCCCATTTTCCGTTCGATGGGTGGCCACAGCCAGGCGCAGGTGCAGTTGCGGATTCGTAACCTGACCAACTACGTGCAGTCGATACAGGTCAAGTAGTCTGCGAAGAATGATCGAAGACAAATAAAGTAGGGCGCAATCGCCGCGCCCTTTTTCTCGATACTTGCGAGTTTTGACTATACGGCCACTGGTTGCTTGACAGGCACCGGAGTGAGCCAGCCGTGACGGTCCGGCGCCGTACCGTTGGCTATTGCGTAGAACTCGGAACGAATGGCGCGGGTGACGGGGCCGATCTTACCGTCGCCGACCGTGATCCTGTCGACGGAACGAATCGGCGTGACTTCGGCGGCAGTCCCGGTAAAGAAGACTTCTTCGGCCAGGTACAAGAGCTCGCGCGGGACGGTCTGCTCGTGAATCGGAATGCCGAGGTCCTGTGCGATGTGCAGGACCGAGTTGCGGGTGATGCCCGGAAATACGCTATTGGCGAGCGGCGGCGTGTAGAGGCGATCCTTGTGGACGAGGAAAATGTTCTCGCCGGGGCCCTCGCTGACATAGCCGGTGACGTCGAAGGCTATGCCTTCGCTGTAGCCGTTGACCAGCGCCTCCATGCGGATGAGCTGGGAGTTCATGTAGTTGGCGCCGGACTTGGACATGGTGGGCATGGTGTTGGGGGCGAGGCGATTCCACGAAGACACGCAGACGTCTATGCCTTCGTCGGCGCCGCCGAGGAACTTGCCCCACTCGTAATTGGCGATGTAGACCTCGATCGGAGAGCCGGTGGGATCGACTCCGACGGTACCGTATCCGCGGAGAATGATCGGTCGAATGTAACAGGGGTAAACCTTGTTGGCGAGCAGTAAATCCAAGGTAGCCTGGAACAGTTGGTCGAGACTGTAGTCGATCTCCATGCGGTAGATTTTGGCGGAGTCGAGCAGACGCTGAATGTGGTCGCGGAGGCGGAACACGGCCGGGCCCTTTTCGGTCTGGTAGCAGCGGATGCCTTCGAAGACTGACGAGCCGTAGTTGACGACGTGCGACATGACATGCAAGTTGGCGTCGGTCCAGGGAATCAGCTTCCCGTTGTGCCAGATGAGTTCACTCGCTTTGATGGCCATGGAGGCGCTCCTTGCATTGCTCGAGGATGTTGGTACGCGTCAGAAGCTGCCCTGCTAGTTGCGCGACGCCGCTGGTGCTGCACAAAATCTTAGCGGGAGCGCAGTGAAATTCGCGGGAGGTCATGAACTCAGCTTGACTGTGAATTATAAACGAGAAGTGTGCCGGTCCGCGGAGCCGGGTCTGGACTTCGTCCATAGGACTGTTATCTCAAAAAAACTGAAAACAATTTGGCAAAAAATCGCAGCCCAAGGTGGAAAAGATACGTTTGGCTGACTGCAACCCCAATTGGGTGTGAAAGTTGCGGGAAACTTTATGTTGCCACACGCGTCTATAGGCGTGGGTTGCCGAAAACCGGTTCAGTTCCGGAGGCACCCCAAATCGACCTCCGAACGAAAACCTCGGCCGTGCGCCACGACAGTTCGTCATACGGGCGACCGGGTGGAAAAGGCCCTCTGAGGTTCGGAGACATATCCAGCTTGAGGAGAGCAACGAGCAATGAAGAAGTCTTTGATTCTTATGGCAGTAGCACTGATGTGCACCATGGCAGCGGTCGCACAGGATGTTCCGAAATTCGAAGTGCCGATTGGATTCTCGTTCGTCAACGTTCACCCCGACATCACCCACCTCACCAGCTTCAATATCTTCGGCGGCGGTGGCGGATTCGTGTACAACGTGACCCCGTGGATTGGCATCAAGGCTGACTTCGCGGGCTACACCCAGGGCAGCGGCCTGAAAAATCAGTTGACCAAACTCGGCTACGCTGGTCAGGCGAACGGCAATGTGTTCACCTACATGTTCGGCCCGCAGATCAAGAAGCACTCAGGCAAGTGGCAGCCCTTCGGCGAGGCCCTGTTCGGTGCAGCGCACAGCAACGTGTACGCTCAGATTTACAATGCTCAGACCGGCTTAACCTCGGCGAGCAGCAACAACAATGCGTTCGCGATGGAATTCGGCGGCGGAGTGGACTATGCTCTGACTCCGCACATCCAGCTCCGCCCGGTGGAAGTGGACTACCTCTATACCCGCTTTGGAGTGAACGGCACCAGTTACACCGGCAACCAGAACAACTTCAAGTACTTTGCCGGCGTGAACTTCACGTTCGGCGGCAAGTAAGCTGCGAGCAGGCGCAACACGGCATGGCGTCACCCGCTCATCGGGGTGGCGCCATTCTTTTGCGCGTTGCGAAGTCTAAGCCATCGCCATAACCACACCAACTCGCCCACAACAAACAGTGCACCAAAGATCGCCTTGTTGTGTTCCGCCAGCCAGGGTGGCAGGTAGATGTCGAAATTTGCGGAACGTTCGGAGGTGAATCGTGCCGCAATGTCGGTCAGGGGACAGCGGCGGTGATTCAGGGCGAGGACCGCGCATTCGGCGAGAATCAGCGCCGTAAGCCATCCCGCGCGGCGAAATTGCCCGTGCAGCGCAAGAACCGGGATCGACAGGATGGCGATCGCCAGCACCGCCCAGATCGCGGTATGCACAGTCTTCATTAGGACCAGCGAGAGTTCAGGACTCATGAGGAGTTTCGGCGCGATTCTAAATTGGCCGGCGCTTCATCGTCAGTGATGCGGTGCGTGGTTACAATGGAGAAACGAGAATCGTTACACAGGAGACGTCCGCATCCGCACCTACAATCTCGGCATCGTCGGGCTGGGAAATGTTGGTTCCGCCCTGGTGGCGCTACTGCTGCGCAAGCGGCAGGAGCTAGCCGAGCGCTACGGCATCGGGTGGCACATTACGGCCGTATCTACGCGCCGGCGGGGATGGCTGGTCAACCATGAGGGTTTCACTGCGGAGAAATTGCTAGCCAGCGATTTCTCCGAAGGCCGATCGGTTGCGCACGTCGCCAGTTGGATGCATGCGGCAAAGCCCGACGTAGTTTTTGAGGCCAGTTCGTTGAATGCGGAGACTGGCGAGCCGGCGATCACCTACATTCGGACCGCGCTGATGATCGGGGCGCATGCCATCAGCGCCAACAAGGGGCCGGTGGTGTACGCCTATCGCGAGTTGAGCAGCTTGGCTGCATCGCACGGCCTGCGGTTCTATTTCGAGTCGGCCATGATGGACGGGGCACCAGTGTTTTCGCTGTTTCGCTCGGCGTTGCCTGCCATTGAGATCCGTGGGTTCCGCGGGGTCATCAACTCCACATCGACCGTGATACTCGAAGCGATGCAGGCAGGGAAGAGCTTCGAAGAAGCGGTTGCGGAAGCACAGCGGCTAGGGGTTGCCGAGACCGATCCTTCGGCGGACGTGGACGGCATCGATGCAGCGGTCAAGATCGTGGAAGTGGCAAACGTCTTGATGGGTGCCAGCCTCAAGCTTAGCGATGTCTCGCGCCAGGGAATTCGCGGCATTACTCCCAGACAGTTGCAGGAAGCACATCAAAACGGCGAAGCTTGGAAGCTGGTGAGCCGCGTGCGACGGCAAGCCGACGGCAGCCTCGTAGCAGCGGTCGCGCCGGAGCGGCTGAAGCTCGACGATCCGCTCGCGCAGGTGCATGGAACGTCGCTGCTCATCGCTTTTGAAACCGATATCTTTAAGGAACTGATTATCTGCGAGCGCGACCCCGGGCCAGAAGCTACGGCCTACGGGATGCTCTCGGATTTCGTCAACGCAGTGAGGAGTTAATACGGATGTCTTCTAGTGCGAAAGTTGCTACCCAGGTGAGTAAGCTCGACGTGGAATGGGTGCGCCAGCAGTTTCCTTCGCTGAAGCAGCACGTGAATGGCCAGCCGGCCGTTTTCTTTGACGCCCCGGGCGGCACACAAGTGCCGCAGCAGGTGATCGACGCGATCTCGCAATACCTGTCGAAGTGGAACGCGAACATCGGTGGAGCATTTCTCACCAGCCAGCGCAGCGACCTCATCGTGGAGCAGGCGCATGAGGCCATGGCCGATTTCTTCAACTGCAGTCCCGACGAAGTGGTGTTCGGTGCGAACATGACGACGCTGACGTTTGCGCTGAGCCGCGCCATGGGCCGCGAGTTGAAGAGCGGCGACGAGTTGCTGGTCACCTGTCTCGACCACGACGCCAACGTTTCGCCATGGGTCTGCCTGGAAGAGCGCGGGGCGAAGGTGCGCACCGCCGACATCAAGACGTCGGACTGCACGCTCGACATGTTCGACCTGCAGGCCAAGATTCGCCGCAGCACGAAGCTGGTTGCGGTGGGCTGGGCGGCGAATGCCGTGGGGACCATCAATGACGTGCAGGAAGCGGTGCGCCTGGCGCACGATGTGGGAGCGATGACGTTCATCGACGCGGTGCATTACGCGCCGCACGGACTGATTGACGTGAAGGCGCTGGATACGGACTTCCTGGCCTGCTCGAGCTACAAGTTTTTCGGCCCGCACCAGGGAATCCTTTATGGCAAGCGCGATCAACTGCTGCGGTTGCGTCCGTACAAACTGCGGGTGTGCAGCGAAAAGCTGCCCGACCGCTGGGAGACGGGCACGCAGAACCATGAGTGCATGGCGGGCGTGACGGCCGCAATTGATTACATTGCCGAAGTTGGACGCCATCACTGCGGAGAAGCCGGCACGCGGCGCGAGGCCATCGTCGCTGCGTATGAAGTCTTCCAGCAGTACGAGCGCGAGTTGGCGGGCCAGATGATTCGCGGGCTCCTTGAGATTCCAGGACTGACCTTCTATGGCATTACCGATCCGGCGAAGTTCGAGCAGCGCACGCCGACGGTGGCGATCCGCCTGGAAGGCTACACTCCACGTGATCTCGCCATGCGCCTGGGCGAACGTGGCATCTTCACGTGGGACGGCAATTATTACGCGATCAATTTGGCCGAGCGGCTGGGCGTGCAGCAGAGCGGCGGGATGCTCCGCATCGGGCTGGCGCACTACAACACGGCGGAGGAAGTGGATCGGTTGCTGATGGAGTTGCGGGCGTTGGCCGAAACGATAAAGACTTAGCGGCGGATTTAGGTCGATCTCCACGCATATTCTCGGGGATGGCTCGCCGTTGTCTGCGGTCCAATGCGATCCGGGTAAATCCGTGGCTGATGTCATCTTCTGCGTTATAATTCGCCCTTCGGACGGAGGGCAGACCTACATGCGCCGCATACCTCGCTGGTTGGCAGTGCTGGCGGTGGGGGCGCTTGTGGCTGTGCTGGGATCCTTCACCGTCCATCGGGTTTTGGCGCCGGCTGCATTTTTGATTGATGCAGTTTCGTCCGTTCTGCCAGCCGATGGTTTCACCACGACGCAACTCAAGATTCAGACGTCCGGCGGCGGCGATTTGCGCGGACTGCAGGTCACGCCAGGTGACTCGCACCGCGCCGCCGTAGAGTCCGTCGTGGTGCGCGGGAATTCCGCGCTCGTCACGATCCGCACTGGAGTCCTGCCAGGCGAGGCGTTGCTTCACCTGACTGCGCCTTCCATGTCGCCAGCAGAATTCAAGATACGTACCGTACTGGATACTTCGGACAGCGTCGGAGACGGCACGCCTGACTTCCTGCGTCTGCACGATGCAGCGGACCGCGCGGCGTTTCGGCGCTGGTTTACGTTCCTGGCGGAAATGCAGTTTTATGAAAGCCGGATGTTGCCGGGCGAGATTGACGACTGCGCCGCGCTCTTGCGGTACGCCTATCGCGAGACTCTTAGGCAACATGATGCCGCGTGGGCGAAAGCCGTGGCGTTGCCGGCTGCTCCGGCGACAGGCGACATTCGGCAATACCAATATCCGTACACTCCGCTAGGCGCCGGGTTGTTTCGGGTACGGGACGGCAGCTTCACAGCCGACGATCTGACCACCGGAGCCTTTGCCGAGTTTGCCGACGCCAAGACCCTGTGGCGTTACAACTCCTACTTTGTGGGACGCGACGTCGCGCGTGCCCGTCCTGGCGACTTGTTGTTTTTCCGTCAGGCGGGGCGTGACTTGCCGTTCCACGCAATGATCTATCTTGGCCGCAGCCAGATTACCGCCGAAGGCGAGCCACTCGTGGTGTATCACACCGGCCCTATCGGCAAGTCGGCGGGCGAGGTTCGCCGTCCTACCCTGGCGCAGCTGATGGAATTTCCCGACCCGCGCTGGCGTCCGGTGCCTTCCAATCCGAGCTTTCTCGGTGTCTATCGATGGAACATCCTTCGAGGAACTGACTGATGCGCTCGCATTCGCGCCATGCTCGCTCTTGCCGTTGTGCTGATACTGATCGCTCCGTTGGTTGCGCAGGAGACGGAAGCCCGCGCCTATTTCTCCATCACCAGCGAGCGCACCTATATGCCGGGCGAGAAAATCGAGATCGGCGTCTACAGCAACCACGTCACGGCACTCGAGTTTCGCGTTTACCGCGTGAACGACGCAGCTAGGTTCTTCAGCCAACTCCAAGACATGCACAGCTTCGGCGGCCAGGCTCCGCGGATGCCGAAGCAGGAAAAAGGCTGGCTGGAGCGATTTCACGCTTGGAAGCACCGTTTGTGGGCCTGGATTCGCGACTTTATTCGCGCCCAGTTTTCGCCGGAATCCCGCCATCAGATTCGCCTGTGGCGCATGGGTGAGAGCGCGCCACAAAAAGGAACCCAATCCACCGAGTTTGCGCAGGTGCCTGTACTGAACCAACAGCAATTGGTGACCGAGTGGAAGTGGGCGGTTCCCAAGGGCGATCGTTGGGAGAGCCAGCGCGTTGCGGTGCCGGTCCGCGATAAGGGCGTTTATCTTGTCGAAGCCACGAACGGCACGTTGCGCGCCTACACCATCGTTGTGGTGACCGACATTGCAATCATTACCAAGGCTGCGCCCGGACGGCTGTTGTGCTACGTGGTCGATCGTGTGACGGGCGATCCTATCGCCAACGCAGCGACCCGGGCGTGGATCGAAACGCAGGAGATCGCCAACAAGCCGACCGACCAGAACGGAATCCTTGATCTCACCATTACGCAGGCCAAGCCGGAGAACGTCGCAGTGCTGGCCAGCTACCAGGGCGACGTCGCGGTAAACGCTCCGGGCGCGTGGAACCTGGGCAGCGAGTCGCGCAACCTCCGCGGCTACACCTACACCGACAGACCGGTGTATCGTCCGGGCGACACTGTGCACTTCAAGACCATCGTCCGCAACGAGACTCCGAGTGGGTACGTGCTCCCGAACGAACGCGAGCTGAGCCTGGAATTGCGCGATCCCCGCACGTTCCAGCCCATCTGGCAACAGACCGTGAAGCTGTCCGACTTGGGGACGGCGCACTGGGACTTTACGATTCCCGCCGACGCCAACCTTGGCTTCTATTACCTGAACATGAAATCGGGCGAGCGTTACGTGGAGGGCGTGCGCTTCTCGGTACAGGACTACAAGAAGCCCGAGTACGCGGTGAAAGTGACACCGCAAGCTCCGCGCGTGCTGCAGGGCCAGCCCATCAAAGCGACGATTGACGCGCGCTACTACTTCGGCGAGCCGGTGGCCAACGCCAAGGTGAAGTGGGTGGTTCACACCTCGACCTACTGGCCGTATGGCCGGTATGAGTCGGATGCGGATTCCAGTGACGCGGGCGATGAAGACGTCGGTGACGGCGACACGTATGGCGGCGAGCAGCAGAGCGAACAGAGTGGCGTCCTCGACGCTGACGGAAAATTGCAGATCACGATTCCGACGAAGGTGAACGCGAAGAAGCAGGACGCCATTTATCGAATCGAGGCGCGAGTCACCGACGAGGGCAATCGGGAGATTACCGGTCGCGGATTTGCGCTGGCCACCTACGGCAGCTTCTACCTCACCGCCCAACCGAATTCGTACGTCTACACCAAGGGCAGTACGGCGACCATCAGCGTTACCGCGCAAGGCTACGACAAGAAGCCGGTAGCGACTTCGTTTCGCGCCGAGTTGTTGAATTGGAACTGGCAGAAGCGCTCGGGCAGCGTCGTATCAGCCGCACAAGGCCAGACCGGCGCCGACGGGAAAGGACAAGTGCAGTTCACGATTCCCGACGCTGGTGAGTTCCGCGTGCGCATTACAGCGATCTCGGTGCAGGACCGCGAAGTGGAGGACACGGCCTACCTGTGGGCTCCCGGCGTAAGCCCCCTGTGGGCGGGCACGCAGCAGGAACGCATCCAGATGGTGGCTGACAAGAAGACGTATGTGCCGGGCGACACGGCCCACGTGCTCATCGTCACGGGCGCACAACCTGCCACCGTGCTGGTCACGGCGGAAGGCAATGGACTCTATTCCCAACAAGTTGTGAAGAGCGGCGGCGGCAGCGTCACAGTAGACGTGGCCGTACAGCCAGAGTTCGCACCAAACTTCTATGTAAGTGCCTCGTTCATTCGCGACAACAAGTTCTACTCGGGAAACAAGAGCCTGAAGGTGCCGCCGACACAGCACGAACTGAACGTGGAGTTGCAGCCCTCGAAGCCGCAATACCAGCCAGGACAGCCGGGCGCGTACACGATCAAAGCGACGGACGCCGCCGGCGAGCCAGTGGCGGGCGCCGATTTCAGTCTCGGGGTGGTCGACGAGGCGATCTACGCTATTGAGCCTGAAAGCGTCGGCGGCATCGTCACGGCGTTTTATGGAACGATCTATTCCAGGGTAAGTACTGACAGCTCGCTCAGCTATTACTTCAGCGGGCAAGCGGGCAAGCGTGCCATGCAGTTGGCGAATGTTCGACCGTCGCACGGGCTCGCACAGCTCAAGCCTGAGCGCCTGGTTCAGCCGAAGATTCGAAGGGCATTTCCCGATACTGCCTACTGGGTGGCCGACGTACGCACCGACGCCAGTGGACAGGCCAGCGTAAAGTTCAATTACCCGGACGCGATCACCTCGTGGCGCGCGACCACGCGAGGAATCACACAGGACACGAAGGTCGGCAGCGCTGTGGAGAACACTGTTGTCCGCAAGAACCTGATGGTGCGGCTGGTGGTGCCGCGGTTCTTCCGGCGCGGGGATGAGATCGTGCTTTCAACCATCGTGCAGAACTACCTTCCGACCGAGAAGACGGCGCGGGTGTCGATGGAGTTCACTGGTTTGCAGGTGCTCGAAGGCGCGACCCGCGAAGTGCCGGTGCCCAGCCGCGGCACCGTGAAAGTTGACTACCGCGTGCGCGTGCAGGAGGTGGATTCGGCGAAAGTGCTGGGCAAAGCGTTAACTGACGTCGAGAGCGATGCCATGGAACTGACGCTTCCGGTGGAGCCTTTCGGCGTGAAGCTGGCGGTGGCGAAGTCGGGTTCGGTTGCAGGAAACAGCAGCGCTAGCGAGCAGATTATTTTTCCGGCTGGTATCGAGCCCAACACGAGAAAGCTGACCATCGAACTGACGCCGTCGATTGCGGGCACGATCTTCGGTGCACTCGATTTCCTCACCTCATACCCGTACGGATGCACCGAGCAGACCATGTCGAGCTTCCTGCCCGACGTGCTGGTGGCGGATGCGATGAAAAAGTTGGGTGTAGCTTCGAACATCGATCCGCAGAAACTCAACAAGCAGGTGCAGGCCGGACTTGACCGCCTGTATCAGTTCCAGCATCCGGACGGCGGTTGGGGATGGTGGCAGACGGACGACTCGCAGCCCTTCATGACTGCATACGTAATCACCGGACTTGTACAGGCCAAAGCGACCGGTTACGACGTCGACGAGGCACGCATCGTTCGCGCGCGCACGTGGTTGTTGTCCGAGTTCAGCACGTCCATGGCAGTGAAGACCGACCTGCGCGCCTACATGGCGTACGCGCTGGCGATGAGCGGCAGCAATTCCAACGCGACCGTCGTGGATTCCGTTTGGAACCAGCGCGCAACGCTGACGTCCTATGGCAAAGCCTTGCTGGGACTGGCGATGGCGCAGATTAACGACCCGCGCGCCAAGGATTTGGCCGGGCAATTGTCGTCTGAGGCGAAGCAGGACGACGCACAAGCCTGGTGGCCCACCGATACCAACTACCTGATGGACTTCTACGGCGATACCACGCCGCAAGCTACGGCGTACGCGGTCAAGCTGCTCAATCAGGTCGAGCCGCAGAGTGCGCTGCTGCCCAGGGCGGCTTTGTACCTTGTCAGCCATCGTGCCCAGGGGTATTACTGGGATTCGACCGAGCAGACCGCCATGGTCATTTACGGCCTTACCGATTACTTGCAGCGCTCGCAGGAACTCAAGCCCAATTTCAGCGTCGAAGTGCAGGTGAACGGCAAGACGATAGCGAGCAAAAAGTTCACCGCTGCGGACGCAACCGCGCCGCCCACGACGATCACGTTGCCAGAAGCGCAACTTGCGCCGGGGGCGAACCAGATTCGGCTGGTAAAGTCGGGCGACGGTCGCCTCTATTGGTCGGCGCGCGGCGAGTATTACTCCACCCAGCCCAAGGTGGTGAATAGCGGTACGTTCCAGCTCAGTGCTGTTCGCGAATACTACAAGCTCACACCGCAGCCGTCAGGCGACAAGCTGGTGTACCACATGGACAAGCTCGAAGGCCCGGTGCAGGTTGGCGATACGCTCGCGGTGAGAATCACGGTCGGGGGCGGCGATTGGCGCTACCTGATGATCGAAGATCCTATCCCGTCGGGGACCGAGTCGATCGCCCGTGACGACCTGTATCAACTCGATCAGCAGCCGCCGTGGTGGACGACCCGCTGGCGAAGTTACCGCGAACTGCGCGACGACCGTACTACGTTCTTCAACTACTGGTTCACGCGCGGGCAGTCTGAGTACGTCTACCTGCTGAAGGTCGTGAATCCGGGCGTCTTCCGCGTCAGCCCAACGCGCGTGGAACCCATGTATCAGCCGCAATACCTCTCGACCAGCGACGCGGCCACGGTGACGGTGAAATGATCACGACTGAGACGAGCTACCAACCGCACCGGCGTATTCAAACTCTGGCTGCTGAACTTCGTGGCCAATGCCGCACTGTTCGCCGTTGCGTACTTCTGGTTGATGATCCCGGACGCGCACGGTTGGCAGGTGGCCGCAACTGCACTGGTCGCCGTCTCGGCCGTTGCGCTGGTCTTGTGGCTGCGGGCGGGTACCTTGGCTTGGTTCCGGATGGCAGAGTTTCGCAAAGAGAGCGGCATCTGGCGAGCTTACCGGCGACTCGCTGCGATATGTTCCCTGCTCTCGGCTTCTGGGTGTTGATGTTTGTGCTGGCGGCCTGGATGCTGTGGGGCCTGCGCGAGTATGTGCCGCAGTTTGCGGTGTGGATTCGCCAGATGCTTAATGCAGGACCGTCTCCGCGCAACATCATGAACGACTTGAACTGGGCTGCTCGCAGTCATCGTGGCCGTCGTGATTCCCGGACTCTGGGTGCCCATCGCCACCACGGTCGCGGCATCGGGCGTGCACCCCGCGCATCTGGCGCGTTCACGCCGGGTGTGGAAGCGCCCGCTGTACTGGCTGTGGCTGTGCCTGCTGCTGGGTTTGGGCGTCTACGTGCCGTACAAGCTGGTCTGGTGGATTCCTGATCTGCAGACCATTCACCAGCAGACATGGAGCATGGGCTGGGCGCTTCCTGCTGGCTTACCTCGTTGCGATCACGGCTTTTATCGCTGTGGTCTGGATGGCGGGCGTGTATACGGATCGCGAGGATCCGATCGAGCGCGACGAGCCTCCAAGGGCTCGCTTGCGCTGGCAGCCCATTCTGGAGCCAGTTCACAAGCCTGTCCGTACCGTACTTCAGTGCCAGGATCGCTACCCTCGCCTGGGCTTCGGCATAAGCCTGCCGCATCTGCTGCTTCACTCGCGGGAGCCCTCAATGCTCTATTCAGTATGTCGTCACTCGCAAAGTTTCCCGTCGGCTTTGACGAACTGCCGAGTTGCGCCATGTACAGCACCAGCCCCTCTCGGTACCACAGCGGGGTACCCGGCTTGGCGTGCGACTCCACCAGCATGTGCAGCAATTCGTGGCGCAGCGTGCTCTCCAGCGAGCCGGCATCGCGCAGCACGTCGGTCGGCTGCAGGCGGATGGTGCGACCGCGAGTGGACGCTGCCACCCATCCCGGTTCGCCGGTGGCGTCGCGAAACGCCGGCAACGTTAGCATAGACCTTGATTTTGACATCGCCGTTGTACAACAACCCGGTACTCTCTTCGGCTTCGTGCATCATGCGAGTAGCGAGAGGCAGCAATGGACGGTCGCGCTCCGGGTCGGTAGTAAACAGTACGACGTCTTCGCTCGTGAGTTGCTGCCATTGCGTGCCCTGGGCGCTCGCGCCGAGGCGCGTGCCGGGGTAGTAGAAGCTGAGAATTTCGCGGTACGAGTGGCCTTCTTCGCCCATCACTTCGGCGCCCACCTGGCACAGTCCCACGCCGTGGCCGGAGCCGCGCCCATGAAACACCACACCACTGCCTTCGACCCGCACATCGTACCAGTTGCTCTTCAGGCGGTCCCATCCGATATTGCGTCCGACGGCGGTACGAAACGTAAGGCCGGGGACAGTGAGGCTATGGCTGCCCGTTACGGTGAGGAACTCGACGCGTCCGCTGGCAGTCCGTTGCGCCACCGATACGCCGCTCAGCCGTCCGGGCACGATAACGCCCTCGGCGGCCAACGCGCGTTGCAATTCCTGCTTGCTCACTTCCGTGCGCCATTGGTTCGAGCCGTAGCGCACGCAGTAGGTGTCGGAGTGTTGCTTGAGGTAGGGCGCGCGCTGCTCGTCGTTGCCCAGTATGTACCGTCCGTCCTCGGTGGTGCCTCCGCAGTTGGCGTGGTAGTAGGTGGCGGCGGGTTCGCCGTCGTACCACAGCACCTCGCCGGCGGTGGCTTCGGTCGGTTTGCGCAGGCGCGGTGTGACCTGTTCGAGTCGCAGGTTCTGGCAGTGAGTGGAGTCGCAGAAGTCGAAGCCGTCGATCGCGTGCCGGGCGCCAAAGTGCATCGCATAGGTGCGGGAGGTTACCGCCATCGCCTTGAGCGCTTCGTCAGACTTGAAGTTGCCGGTTTCGCCCGCCAGTACACCGGCGATATATTCGTCCATCGGCATGACGGCGGTGACCAGCAGTTTGCCGCTCGACTGGCGCGAATGGTAACAGGGAAGTCGGCCTTGAGCGGGGCAGACCCGGCCGGGGCGAGTTGGTAGGCGCCGCTGACCTGCGACTTCAGCCGAAACGGCCTTGTCGCCTTCGATTTGAACGCGAGATGCCGCTGCTCGCAAGGTCAAGACGCCGAGCTCACTCACAGGGCAACTGGCGCACTTGCGAAAGCGGGCTTGGCCGCTGTCCGCCTTGAGTCTTAACTCAGCGGCAGGATGCAGGTACCAGAGACGGACGCGAACCGTGTTAGGGAAGCCACTGTAAGCTCCGCTGGCTCGTTCCGAGAGCCCGGGAGCAACTATCCCAATCAGCAGGACTACCAACCACAAAAGCGCCCTCTGCTTCAACGTCCTACTCCGTCAGAGTTGGCATGGCGGCGTGCTGAAGCGTACGCAGCAAATATGCGTTGCGCCACAGTGGCGGCGTCGCTTGGCCCGTATCCTTTCTCGAGGAAGACCACCACCGCGACCTCGGGGTGGTCGGATGGCGCGTACCCGACAAACCATCCATGTCGCCAGGCGCCTTCTTCCACCAGAGAAGTGCCGGTCTTGCCCGCGACCTTCATCTCCGCATCCGGTTGTGCTAGATGTCCCATTCCGTAAGACACCGACCCTGCCAGCCCGTCGAATAGCGGCGACAACTTCACGTCACGTTGAAGTGAAAGCTGGGCTAGCTGCTGGTAGCCGCGCAGCAACTCAAGCGGCGTGACGCGCACGCCCCACTCGCCGATGGCCTGGAGCTGCAGCTCCGCTGGCGTCATTGCTAACTCCACTGAGCCAGCTGCGTCGTTGGGCACGAGGCCGCTGGGGTAGCTGAAACCATCCTTCAGAAGGCTTTCGCGTAACTCGGCAGGCGTGAGCCGCAGGGCCACCGTGGCGAAATACGAATTACACGAGTAAGCCAGCGCGGTTGCCGCATCAAGCGGTTGCTTGACGTCGGGATGCGTGCAGTCCAGCTCATGGCCGTCGACCACCAAGGTACGCTTACACATCAGGGCCGTTTGCCCACTAACTTTGTTGGCCCGCAGGAGCGCCAGTAGCGTGAACGGCTTGATGGCGGACCCGGGCAACGCGAGCCGCCGGGCGGCCGTTTCCGGGTGAAAGGCGGCCAGGACCTTCCCAGTCCGAGTATCGATCACCACCGCAGTGCCAGACTTGCCGTTCATGGAGCGGGTAACTGCCTGCTGCAAGGCCGCATCCGTCGCGGGCTTGTCGACCCGTGCTGGCGCCAACTCCCACAATGTAAGACAAATAGCTACGCAGAACGCTGCTGTTGCGCTCCGGGTTGGTCGACGAATTTCTCGCCGCATAACTCGATTGTAGGGTTGGAGCGCTACGCTAATCTTGCCTACCCCGCGACCAGTACGATCTTGCCCTGCGCGCCCGAAGGCTTCATGATTTCAACGTGGGCTCGGGCCGCCTCGGCCAGAGGGATCTTCTGCGCAATCACCGGACGCAGCGTGCCATTCTCAAGCCCAGCCCCTAAGGCCGCGTGAATTTCGCGCCCCTCCTGCTCGCTGGCGGCAAAGAGCGTAAGGCCCAGTATGTCGGCTTCACGCGACATCGCGTCGCGGGGATTGATCTCGATCGTCCCGCGACTGCCGATCACGACGACCCGTCCCTTTTTCGCGAGCAGCCCCAGATCGGCGGCGAGGTTCTTGTTGGCCATTATCTCGAGGATCAGGTTGAATCCTATTCCGCCGGTTAACTTCATCAGTTCATCGAGGTAGCCCGGTGCGGAGTGGTTGACGGCGTGATGCGCGCCCTGCTCCTTCACGAGCTTCAGTCCAGGCTCGGAGCCTGCGGTGCCAATCACGACCAGTCCGGCCGCGTGGGCCAGTTGCACAGCTGCGGAGCCCACGCCGCCGCTGGCGCCGTGAACCAGCACAGTCTCGCCGGGCCTGCCGCCACCGCGCTGAAACACCCCGCGATATGCAGTGCCGTAGGCCACTCCCATCGCGGCGCCTTGCTCGAAACTCACATTCGCCGGCAGCGGATGCACCTGCGCTTGGTTGCACAGAGTCTGCTCCGCGTAGGTTCCGCTAAGAGAACCTGACGTGTACACCCTATCCCCGACCTTTACTTCGGTCACATCCGCGCCAACCGCAACCACGTCGCCGGCTGCGTCAGCGCCCGGCGTGTAGGGAAGCGCAGGCTTGATGGCATAGGTTCCGGTACGGATGTAGTTTTCGACGGGATTGACGCCCGCAGCATGTACTTTCACCAAAACCTGCCCAGGCCCAGGCTGTAGGTCAGGAACTTCCTCCAGCTTCAGCACCTCGGGACCGCCAAATTCATGCACTCGGATTGCCTTCATCACTGCCTCCCGCCGAGAACGCCTCGCGCAACACTCCATAGTAAGCCAGCGAAGGAAATAGCACAGGCCCCGCACATTATGGCGCGGAGCCTGGGAACGCTTACGTTGAGTTTCTCCCTAATTCTCGCCGGTCATCCCTTGGCCGCCATTTTCGCGCGCATCGCCGCCATCTGCTCGCGATTTGGGCCATAAGGAGCCGGGGCCACTCCACCTGCCAAACGGCATAGCACCGACAGCTGTCCGCGGTGGTGGATATGATGATGCAGCAAGGCCACCCACAAAATATTGCGAATCGACATCTCTTCGCCGGTGAAGAAGATCAGCTTCCGGTCAAGGTCCGGAGCCAGCGAACGGACTTTTTCGACGGCCTGAGCATGGATCCGCTCATATCCTGGCGCCAGTTCTTCGACCGTCAGCGGCCGTTCGATCCCCGGTGGCCGGACGCCCATCTCAAACGCGCCCCGCTCGATTCCGAAGCTCAAGAGCCCCTCAACTTCCGCGAGGTGCCACGCCAGTTCGCCCAGGGAGCGGCCTCCTGCATCCGGGCGAAAGTCGTATTGTCCTGCGGGAAGCGCCCGCAGCATCGCGATGGTTGTCTTTGCTTCTTCATCCCACGTGTTCAGCAAGATTTCTAGTTCATGGCTCATCAGTTTTTCCCTTATGCATAGAGTTACGTCGTTCGTTGCGTCGTCAAACTATCTTACGGCAGGTTAGCATTCTCTGACCGGCGCCCGAGATTCCATTTCGGAATCCTGCGATCGAGCGGATCTTCCGGTTGCACTACCGGTCGCCGACTGAACCGCCCGCGAGCTTGCCTTTCCCACGAATTCCTTTACCATCGGATGCCACAGGCGACTTCCCCGCGTCCCCGCTTGTGCAAGGACAGGTGGCCTTGACACTCGAAAATCTTATGGCCGAATTCACACTGCGCATCAACGGAACTGCGCACAACATCGACGTCGCGCCCGACACTCCCTTGCTTTGGGTGCTTCGCGACACGCTGCAGATGACCGGCACAAAATACGGCTGCGGAGCGGGACTGTGCGGCGCATGCACCGTGCACCTCGACGGCGAAGCCGCCCGTTCCTGTATCACCCCGATTTCCCTGGCAGCAGGCAAAGCCATCACCACCATCGAGGGACTATCGCAGACCGGCTCGCATCCCGTGCAGTTGGCGTGGATCGCCGAAGATGTGCCGCAGTGCGGCTACTGCCAGTCGGGCCAGATCATGCAGGCGGCCGCTTTTCTTGCCAAGACGCCGCATCCGTCCGAGCAGGAGATCGTTGACGCCATGACCGGCAATCTGTGCCGCTGTGGGACGTATCACCGCATTCGTCGCGCGGTCGCACGCGCCGCCGCATCCACGGGAGGCGCGCGATGAGCCCGATCTCCCGCCGCCAGTTTCTTGTAGGAGGCGCCGTTGCCGGCACCGGATTGGTGCTGGCCTTCTACCTGCCTCGTCACGGCACGCATCCTGCCGGCGAAAGGGAATTCGCACCCAACGCTTACCTTCATATCGCACCAGACGGCAAAGTCACGGTAGTCGTTGCCCGCTCAGAGATGGGTCAGGGTGTGCGCACCGCGCTACCTATGATCCTCGCTGAGGAACTCGATGCCGACTGGGCCGACATTGCCGTCGAGCAGGCCGGTGCTAGCACGCTGTTTGGCGACCAGTCCACGGGTGGCAGTGCGAGCGTGCGCACGACCTGGGACCCCATGCGGCAGGCCGGGGCCGCCGCGCGCGAAATGCTCGTCGCTGCCGCCGCCGAGAACTGGGGCGTTCCTGCCGCCGATTGCACGGCCGACAAGGGATTCGTTCTGCATAGCTCATCGAACCGCCGCGCCAGTTACGGCGAGCTAGTGGAGCGCGCCGGCAAGCTGCCCGTGCCGAAAGAACCAAAGCTCAAGGACCCGTCGCAGTACAAGCTGATCGGCAAGCCGATGCATCGCCTCGATACCCCATCCAAGACCAATGGCACTGCGGACTTCGGCATCGACTTCCGCGTGCCCGCGATGAAGTACGCCTTCCTGGCGCGCTGCCCGGTGATTGGTGGCAAGGTTGTAAGTTTCGACGACAGTGAGTCGCGCAAACTGCCGGGCGTGGTCAACGTGGTGAAGGTGGGCGACTCCGCGGTAGCGGTGGCCGCGGATTCGGTATTTGCATCGCTGCAAGGCCGCAAGGCGCTCAAAGTCACTTGGGACGACGGTCCTAACAAGGACCTCGACACGGCTGCCGTGTTCGAAGTCTTGCGCAAGGCCGCGAACGACAAGGCAGTGCCACTGCAGAGTGCGGGCGATGTTTCGGCCGCAAAGGGCCGCCGCATCGAGGCCGAATACGAGACGCCGATGCTGGCGCATGCTCCCATGGAACCGGAAGACTGCTTTGCCCACTATCTCGGCTCGACCTGCGAGATCTGGGCTCCGACGCAGGTGCCGCAGGACGTGCGTGATTCTGTGGCCAGCGCCGTCGGCCTCAAACCCGAAAACGTTCATGTCAACCTGACGCTTCTCGGCGGAGGTTTCGGCCGCCGCCTGGAGCACGACTACGCCGTGGAAGCCGCGCTGGTCTCGAAAGCGATCAACGCTCCGGTAAAGCTAATGTGGACGCGCGAAGATGACATGCGCTTTTCGTCATATCGTCCTCCTAGTGTGCATCGCGTTAGTGGGGTGGTGGATGCTGAGGGAGTGCCCACGGCGTACACGCATTGCCTGATTTCACCAACCATTTCCGGTCAGAAAGGCTATCCAATCGAAGGCGGCATCGACCCCGACCTTAAAGACGAAGCGGCGTTCCTCTATCCCGTTCCTAACTTGAGCGTCGAGTACGTCGCGCCCCCGTGCGCAGTGCCACTGGCGTGGCTGCGATCGGTGTACGCCGCGCAGGTGGCGTTCGCCAACGAGAGCTTTCTAGACGAACTCGCGCACGCTGCCGGCAAAGACCCATTACAGTACCGCCTGCACTTGCTGGCAGAAGACAAGGAACTCACCTATTTCGACACCAAGTGGAAGACCGCCCGCCTGCGCGGCGTGCTTCAACTGGTGGCCGAAAAATCGGGATGGGACAAGCCCCTCCCCGCCGGGCGTTTTCGAGGCCTCGCAGCCCACGGATGCTTCGGCACCTATGCCGCTGAAGTGGTGGAGATCACCATGCAGGACGGCGATCCCCACGTCGAGCGTGTGGTCGTTGCGGTGGATTGCGGACAAGTCATCAACCCCAACATCCTGGAGCAGCAGTTGCACAGCGCCGTGATCTTCGGGCTTTCTGCCGCACTTCGCGGACAAATCACCGTCGAGCATGGTCAGATTCAGCAGGCCAATTTCGACAGCTACCCCATCCTTCGCAACAACGAAGTTCCGCCAATCGAAGGCTATTTTGTGCAAAGTCTTGAGGCGCCGACTGGAATCGGCGAGCCTCCAGTGCCACCGCTGGCCCCAGCGCTGTGTAATGCCATCTTCGCGGCGACGAAGAAGCGCATCCGCAAGCTCCCCATCCTCACGGCATGAACCAAAGCAGTTACAATCGTTGTAACGAGGATGGAATGGCGATTACCAAAGACGAAGTTCTCACCGCGCTGAAGGATTGCTATGACCCGGAGATCCCGGTCAACATCGTGGACCTGGGGCTTATCTACGAAGTGTTCGTAAAACCTGCGGCCGCCGAGGGTGCGCCGGGCGAAGACATCGCCGTCGAGATGACCCTGACGGCGCAGGGCTGCCCGTCAGCGGGACAGATCACAGGAGACGTTAAGCGCCGGCTGCTCGGATTACCCGGAGTCGCCGACGCACAGGTCGAGCTGGTTTGGTATCCGCAATGGACTCCCGAACGCCTCAGCGCCGACGCCCGCAAACAGCTCGGTATCGACTAGTTCCGGCAGCATACAAGGGCTTCAACGCGGCCGTCCGTGCCTCGCCCAATCCATTCAATCGCCGAACTGGGCTTCCATGTCGCGCGTGGCGTTAACGCTGCGGCGCTCGGCGTTCTCGGCAAATCCCTCGCCCACCTTTTTGAGCGTGGCGAGGATATCCATGCCCTTGTTCAGGTAGTCAGGCGCGTCCTCCAGCAGACCTTCAAACTTCTCGGGATACTCACTTGCCAGCAGCGCCAACCCGCCCGCTGCAAAAGCCAATCCGAGCGGGCGGCGCCCCGTCAGCAACAAAGCCGCACCCACTCCCACCGCTCCGAATACGGCAACTTTCTTCCAGCTCTGCATAGGCACCTCGATCGGATCGAGAATCGAAGACCATTGTAGCCGAATCACCGTTCTGATCCGGGGCGGGAGTGAAGTGTATAATTTTGGATACGCGCCCGTAGCTCAGCTGGATAGAGCGATTGCCTCCGGAGCAATAGGTCGGGAGTTCGAATCTCTCCGGGCGCGCCACTCCAATCCTTCTTTTCTGCGTGTAGTAGTAGCGTCGCTTCCCCAATCTTTATTTCTTAGCTCCTCTCGCACACTTTTTTGTTGACCCTCACCGAACTCACCCGCCGTTTTCGACAAAATGTTCAGATATAATTTTGCTCGCTGTTAGGGATTTTGCAAACCCTTCCCGCCGCCCTTCTCTGGAACTGGCCGACGCTTTTAACCGAACATTTATTGCAGATCTCGTTGCGGTAGGTTCGGTATTTTCGCTTCGGAGAAGCTAGAGATGGGACCTAAACACCGTTCTAAAATCGCAGGGGAGACGTGTTTCACCCTCGCACCCTCGGTATTTCTTTTCCTATATTTGTTGACGAGTGTAGGCTGCGGCGGAAGCAACGCTCCCATCTCAGAAGCGGCCCGCGCTCGGCTCACCGAGGGTATTGTCGCCGCAACCAGCAATTCGTTGGTTGCTCAGTACACAATATCGACGCCTGCGCCCGCCTCCGTCGTGGTGGAATTCGGGCCAGATACCTCGTACCCGTTTCGCACATCGCCACAGACGACCTTGTCGGCCGGCGGGACAGCTACAACATTGGTGGCAGGCATGCAACAAAACACGCTGTATCACATGCGCGCCATCGTGACCTACAGCGACGGGTCCCAGCAGTTTGACGGCGACCACGTTTTTCAAACCGGAACAATCCCGTCGGGCCGAACTCCCACTATGAAAGTCACCACCGCGAGCAACTCTTCACCCGCTCCGGGGGTCGAATTGATGTCCCTCACGATCGGCGCTACCAATCAGTTTCTGGCACTCGCAACCGATCCCGCCGGCAACGTGATCTGGTATTACGATTACGACCCCAGCTTGGGGATACCGCAGCCGATCAAGCTCCTTCCCAACGGGCACATGCTGGTGGTGCTTTACTTGCCAGGCGCCGCAGGTGGTACTGTGCGGGAAATTGACCTCGCGGGCAACATCATCCACCAATTCGACTATAACCAGTTGAGTCAGAACCTTCACAACGCCGGTTACAATATTCAGGTCTTTTCCATCGATCACGATTTCGTGCTGCTACCCAACGGTCACCTGCTATTGATCGTCAGCGATACCCGGACTTTCTCGGACCTGCCGGGCTTTCCCGGCCAGACTCTGGTTACGGGCGACGCCATCGTTGATCTGGATTCGAACTACAACCCGGTTTGGGTGTGGGACGCTTTTGATCACCTGGATGTGAATCGACATCCCATGTTGTTTCCCGACTGGACCCACGCCAATGCGGTGGTCTACTCGCAGGACGACGGAAATTTATTGCTTTCTCTGCGGCACCAGTCCTGGGTATTGAAGATCGATTATGAGAACGGCAATGGCTCGGGTGACGTTATCTGGAAACTCGGTGATCAGGGAGATTTCACTCTCGACTCGAACCTGGAATCGGACTGGTTTTTCGCCCAGCATGACGTCAATTTGGCAAGAACGAATACCACTGGCGCCTTTCAGCTGGCCATGTTCGACAATGGAGACGATCGCCCTATTGATGCCAACGGTACACTCTGTGCCGGGTATGTCCAGCCTTACTGTTACAGTACAGCAGCAATTTTTCAGGTCAATGAGGACTCTCGCACGGCGAGTCGGTTCTGGTCCTTTACCACTCCCTACTCGTGGTGGGGCGGCGACACGCGCGTGCTACCCAACGGTAATGTATTTGTGGATGAGACAACGCCTGCCGATCTGAATCTAACCGGCGCACGCGTACTCGAAGTCACCCAGACCCCCACTCCAGCAATCGTCTGGCAAATGGAGATCGACGGACAGAACTCGTACCGCACCATCCATTTGCCGAGTCTCTACCCCGGTGTGCAATGGTGATTGCGAACGCGGCTCCCGGCAGACACGAATCTAGACCTTACTTCGTCGCGACTGGATCCTGGGACGCGCCCATTCTTGCCCAGTTCCTCCGGTTTTCGTGGCATTTCTGTTCTAATGCTTGCTGGAACCAAGTCACTTGTCGCTGTCTTGAAAGGAACTGCCTTTGCTCTGGCTCCGTCGCCTGATTTACGCGTTGGCAATCATCGTCGCTCTGCTGCTGACCTTCTGGACATCCGCGGCGCTGCTGTTCGATTCGCCGTTTCCCGCGCTTCGTGCGCCCGCGGCCGTCGCGTACCTCATTGTGGTGTTGGCGGCCATGCTGATTTTTCGCCGCCGGCATCTGGGCGTGCTGATCGCCTACGCCGGGTTTGTGCTCGTCGTTTGTGGTGGTTCACGCTGAAGCCATTGCAGTATCGCGACTGGCAGCCCGACGACGCACAAACTGCGTCGGCTGATATCAACGGTGATCACATCACGATCCATAACGTCCGAAATTGTAACTATGTCACGACGCACGACTACACCTGTCAGTGGGAAACTCGCTCCTACGACCTGGCCAACCTGAGCGGCATTGATCTCTTCATCACCTGGTGGGGACCGACACTGATTGCCCACCCCATCGTCAGCTTCGATTTCGGCAGCCAGGGTCACGTGCCCATATCGATCGAAACCAGGGATGTTGTCGGTCAGAGTTACTCCGCCATTCGCGGTTTCTTCCGCCAATACGCTCTGATCTACCTCGTCACTGACGAGCGCGACGTCGTTCGCTTGCGCACCAACTTCCGCAAGGACGAAGAAGTTTATATTTTCCGCACCACGGTGAAGCCTGAATTCGCCCGAAAAGTCTTTCTGGATTACCTCGAGCGCGTCAACGAGCTGCACAATAAACCCGAGTGGTACAACGCCCTTACGAATAACTGCACTACAAATATTGACGTCTCGGCATCCCAGGCCCAGGACAAGAGGACCGTATATGACTGGCGCGTGCTGCTGAACGGCAAGATGGATGAGATGCTGTACGAGCACAACCGCCTGGTCACCGGCGGATTGTCGCTGCCTGCCCTCAAGGCGCAGGCGCACATTAATGCTGCAGCAATAGCCGCCGACGACAGCCCCGATTGGTCAAAGCTGATCCGCGAGGGCCGCGTGGGCTTCACGGAACAGACTACGCCAGCCTCAGTGCACTGAGGGCTTCGCCGCGAAGATGAGGAAGTAGTCCATCTTGTCGTCCTTGACCAGACTGTCGCGCTCGTCCACCAGACGGTAACCGGCTGAATTCATTTCGGCAATCACGACCTCCTTGGATACGCCGTGGTTTTCGCCATTGCCATTCCGGTCGATGATGCCAACCCGCCCACCCGGGCGCAGCGTGCGGCGCAGGTTTCGCATGAGGTCAACCGGCTTCGCGACTTCGTGATAAGTCTTGAGCAACAGCACGGCATCGATACTCCCGGCTGGCAACTTGGGATCGTCCGCGCTGCCTTGAATCGCCGTGACATTCTCCAGGCCTTCCTTCTGCGCCCGCTGCCGAACATAGGCCACCGCCTCGGGATTGATGTCCACGGCATAAACCTTCCCTGCGGGTGTTACGCGCTGTGCCGCCCTGACTGTAAACCAACCCGATCCTGCGCCGATATCGGCGACGGTGGTGCCCGGCGCGATACCTAGTAAGTCCATGACCTGCTGGATGTGGAGCTTCTGGTCGCGCTCCGGATAGTCGAAAATCGTGAGATCGCCGGTATAAGGCGTGCTGGTCCTACGTTGTGGTTCGGGACTCGCCGCTGCAGCCTGCCCGTGCGCCGTCGTCGCCTGGCAGGCCAGAGACGACATCCACAGCATAAACGCGACCCATTTTCGCCAATTCAGTTTGGGTCCCTTACGATTCTGGTCACTCATAAAGGCATCAGATGCCTGCGAGGCCTTCGGCGATTGCGATAGCTGTTGCCCCCGCGCCACTTCTCAATGCACTTGCCCCCTTCTCCAGTTACCATAGTGCTACGGCAGGGGAAATCGGCTTGCTTGCCGCACCGGCTGCGGAGTACCTTAAATTTCTTTGCCACGCCTTTCGTAGCATTTTGGCGCGTGGCTACTTCCGGCACGAAAGCTAGTTAGGCCACGAGGACATTGATGACAGCCTTGAAGCGCACTTTTTCTCTCGCGACGTGCAGTCTGCTCCTGCTTTTCGCATTGTCCTGCGCCACCGGACATCCTCCGACGCCGGTCCTGCCGCTGAACATCGGCACTGCTCCACTGCCGGCGGCGGTCATCCACGTTCCGTATTCCGCTACGCTGACTTCGACCGGTGGCGTTGGCCCCTTCACTTGGGCCATGGCCTCCGGAACTTTGCCGCCCGGACTGACGCATAAGCCCGGCGGGCGTCATCAGCGGGACGCCGACTGTCGCTGGGCACCACCACCTTCAAGGTTCAGGTCACCGATTCACAGACCCCCACCGCTGCCGTGGACATTGCCACCAAGTCCATCACGGTGAATCAGCCCCTTGCCGTTTCAACCACCTCGCTCACCGGCGGCTCCGTAGGAGTTCCGTACAGTGCATCGCTGTCAGCCACTGGTGGTGTGTCTCCTTATACCTGGTCGGTCACCTCGGGAACGCTGCCCGCCGGACTGACACTTAGCACTTCTGGCTTCATCAGCGGCACGCCCACCATCCAGGGATCTCAGACCTTCACCGTGCAGGTCACCGATTCCGAGTCGCCTGCCGCTACCGCCTCTGCTTCATTGACGCTCACGATAAATGGGCCGACTTTCCGACTGAACGGCACGTACGTATTTTCGTTCTCTGGCTACAGCAGCGGGAACCTGGTTGAGCAGGCGGGAACTTTCACGGCCGATGGTCAAGGCAATATCACCGCCGGACTCATGGACTCCAACTCCGTCGTCGGAGTCAAAACCAATCTCACGTTTACCGGAACCTATTCAATTGGCGCCACCAACACAGGCCCCATGACGCTGAACATTCCAACGCTGGGTACATTTACTTATCAAGTGGCCGTACCCGCTTCCGGCACGATCCGATTTATCCAGAACGGCACCGGCGGCAACCAGGGCACAGGGTACATGCGCAAAGTGACTTCGGTCGTCAAGATCACGCTCGCTCAGCTAGCCGCTTCCTGGGCCTTTGGCGGAACCGGCGCGGACGTCACCTCCAGCCGTTACGCCGCAGCGGGGACGTTCACCGCCGACAACACGGGCGCTTGGACTGCACTCGAGGAGGACTCCAACGACAATGGTACCGTTGCCCACACCACTGCCGGGACGGGAAACTTCCTCACCCTCGATCCGGTGACCCAACGCGGCACCGCAGCCATGACGGTCAACTCGGTCAAGACCAATTACAGTTTTTACCCCGTTTCCACCACCGAACTCGTGATGTTGAGCATCGATCCCGTTTCCAGTTCGGCGCCGCTCTCGCTGTTTAGGCTGTTGACCAATCCCGGGAACTGGTCCAACACCGCGCTCAAGACCACCACGGTGGCGCAGCTACAAGGTGCCGGCGTTTCAAATGGCAACAGCGTGCCCTACGGCCTGCTGGCGATCGCCATCTTTGACGGTAAGGGCGGCCTCTCCGTTTCCACCGACGAGAATCTCGGCGGCACGATGAGCGCCAACAAGTATTCGGCAGCAACCTACAATATCGCCACGAATGGTCGCGCTACGGTCTCGGGATTCGGCAGTAGTCCGATCGTGATGTACTTCTCCGGCAACACGGCTTTCACGCTTGTGGGTGACGCCGCCGTAACCGCAGGCACCACCGTTCCTCAGTTCGGCTCGCCCTACACCAACAGCTCGATCAGCGGTTCGTACCAGGGAGCGACGCTACAGACCGTGCTTCCCACCGTTACGGTGGAAGATGATTCGGCCGTTGCCGACGGCGCCGGCAATCTGGCGCTCACCTACGACACCAGCGGTCCCGGAGGGCCGCAGCAGGGCCTGAGCGCGGCCCTCACCTACAGTGTCGATAGCACGGGCCGCGCGCCTCTCGTCAACAATGGAAGTACGGTCGGTATCGCGTACGTGGTTACTGGCGCTTCCGGCAGTTCCGGAAAAATATTCGTCCTCTCCACTGACGCGAACGCGAAGATAAACGATTTGGAGAAGTAGCCGCCAGCTGGATTTGGGGGCGGGCGGTAGGCCTCGTAGGGCAATCTTCCGACCCGACGTTGCTAGCTGTGGTGTATCAACAGGTTGTTCCCCTGGAAGCCACGAGCCATCGCTGGTCGATTTCAGTTGTCGCCGATGATCTGCCGAACCAGAGGTGCTTGCCGTGTCGGCGCGACCGCTTCGACCTGGATTGTTCTCTCAAGAATCAGGCGCGCGGCTTCCATCGGCTCGGCTGAGTTGTAATGCACTGTGCAGAGCGCTTCGCCTTGCTGCACCGGATCGCCCAGCCGCTTTCGCATCACGATTCCCACAGCGGGATCAACATCATCGCTTTCACTCTGACGCCCGCCGCCCAGCAGCACTCCCGCCGTTCCAATGAGCTCGCAGTCCATGGCCGCGACATACCCGGTCGAGCCGCTTACAATCTCCGTCCTGTACTTGGCTTTGGGCAGCCGGTTCGGCTCTTCAACGACTCGCGTATCACCGCCCTGCAACTCGACCATCCGTCGGAATTTCTCCCGCGCTGCACCCGACGCCAGCAGTTCCCGCGCCAGCCGCTCGCCTTCCTCGACGGTCGCTGTTCGCTCTCCGAGGTAAAACATCCATGCTGCCAAGGTGACCGTCAGGTCCACTAGGTCTGCCGGCCCTTTACCGTGCAGCGCCGCGACGACCTCTTCCACTTCCAGCGCGTTGCCGATCGTGCATCCCAGCGGCTGGTCCATTCCGGTAACCAGCGCCACCGCGCGGACGCCCATCCTTTTGGCCGTATCGACCATCAACCCGCCCAGCAGAGCGGCATCCTCTTCGCGCTTCATGAAGGCGCCCGAACCGGTCTTGACGTCGAGTACCAGTGCGTCGATGCCCTCCGCCAGTTTCTTGCTCATGATCGAGGCGCAAATGAGTGGCGGACTGTCGATCGTGCTGGTGAAGTGACGCAAGTTGTAAAGCTTGCGGTCGGCCGGTGCGATCTCGGCTGTCTGGCCGGTGATGCAGCAACCGCACTCCGCCAGGACGCGCTTAAACTCGCTGATCGACAAATTCACGCGAAATCCCGGAATGGATTCCAGTTTATCGAGCGTGCCGCCAGTATGGCCCAGCCCCCGTCCACTGATCATCGGCGCAACCAGGCCACCTGCAGCCACCAGCGGCGCCAGAATCAGTGACGTCTTGTCCCCGACCCCGCCGGTCGAGTGCTTGTCCACCTTCCGCTCGCTCAGCGCGCTCAGGTCGATCTGCTCGCCCGAGCGCAACATGGCCTCGGTGAGATAGGCCGTTTCCGCCCTGGACAACCCGCGCACGTGCGCCGCCATCAGCCATGCGGCGGCCTGGTGTTCGCCAATCTCTCCCCGCGTGTACCCGCTTACGAGGTGTTCGATTTCCTCGCGCGACAACTCTTCGCCGTTGCGTTTCTTGCGCAGAATGTCGAGGATGTTCGCCGGGCGTTCGGAACCTTCTCGATGATGGTTGCTCATGAGTTCTGGATTCCCGCGCAGATACCGTGGCTCCGTGGCACCATGTGCCAATTCGGGATGAAACTCATTTTGACAGAGGATTCCCAGTCGTTTCCCCGCTTGCCCAAGGTGACAATTGAGTTTATGGGAACCGCACAGATCATCCTCGTCGCCGCTGCTGCTGCCGCCGCCGCTGTTGTCGTTGTAATGAAAGCTCGGAGTCGGAAGGCAGGCAAACCCAAGGCATGAGGATCTGCCGTGTCTTCAGCCCTCAAGAGGCATCACAATCCACAGGATGAGGTAGAGCAGTCCGCCCGTTCCGGCGAACAGCAAGAGCAGCAGCCAGACCAGTCGCACGGCCGTAACGTTCCACCCGAAATAGTTGGCCACGCCCGCTGCTACACCGGCGATCCGGCGCTCGCCACGCCGCCGTACCAGGCGGCGCTCTGCAGGTGCAGTCGTAACTGAAGCACCGCAGTATGCACACAGCCGGGCATCGTCGGGGTTCGCCTTGCCACATTGATTGCAGTACATCAGGGCTTCCTTTCGGTTCTTAATACTTCACAATCTTGATGAAGTTCTTCGGATCGAGGCTGGCGCCGCCGACCAGCGCACCGTCGATCTCTTCTTCCGACATGAGCGACGTGGCGTTGTCCGGCTTCACGCTGCCCCCATACAGAATGCGCAGCGCCGCCGCGAAATCATCTCCGAAGGCCTTTGCCGCTTCGTGCCGGATCACCGCATGCGCGTCCGCCGCCATCGCGGGCGTGGCCGTCTTTCCGGTGCCGATGGCCCACACCGGTTCGTAGGCGATGCACATCTTCGCCGCCTTTTTCGCCGAGATCCCATTGAACGCGCGCATGCACTGGCGTCGCAGTACGTCTTCTGTCAGCCCTGCCTCGCGTTCTTCCAGTACTTCTCCAACGCACACGATGGGCGTCAGTCCGCTCTCCAGCGCATACTCCAGCTTGCGGTTGACCGTGTCGTCCGTTTCGTTAAAGTACTGGCGCCGCTCGGAGTGCCCGAGAATGACGTGCGTCACGCCGATAGCGTTCAGCATGGGCGCCGAAATTTCTCCGGTGAATGCGCCCTCTTTTTCCCAGTGCATGTTCTGCGCGCCTACGAGAACATTGGAGCCGGCAGCCGCACCGACGGCGGTCTGCAGGTCGATGTACGGCGTGCACACAACAATCTCGTCGCGGTCGTGGCCCGCGGCCAGCGGCAGAAACTCCGCGAAAAAGGCTGCGGTCTGTTCGGGAGTCTTGTACATCTTCCAATTGGCGGCAATGACTTTCTTACGGGGCATGGTATGAGTCCAGTCTCAAGGATTTGCTTGCAGCGTACATTTTGGCGACGTCACGAAACGATTGCAGGGCGCTGCTGTCGAACAGTACGAATTTCACTTCCCGAACGTTCACGGCGCGGGCTAGTGCCTCGGCAGCGCTCGTGATGGCGACCTGCGCCGCCAACTCTACAGGATAACCGTAAATACCGGTCGAGATGGCAGGAAACGCAATGGTTTTAACCATCAATTCGTCGGCCACGCGAATCGATTCGGTATGGCAACTTGCCAGTGTCGCCGGTTCGTCGCTGTCTCCCCCGTTCCACACCGGGCCGACCGTGTGGATGACATATCCCGCCGCCAGTCTTCCTCCCGTCGTCGCCACTGCCTGAGCCCGCGGGCAGGCGCCCTTGGCGGTCAACAATGGCTTTGCAGGCTTCCAGAACCGCCGGACCGCCAGCGCGATGGATCGCTCCGTCCACCCCGCCCCCACCCATCAGGGACGAGTTGGCGGCGTTGACGATGGCGTCGCAGGTTTCGCGGGTGATGTCGCTGGGGCCGGAGATGACGAGCGAACGCTCTCGCGGGAGGAGAATGCGAAGCGCAAGGGCGGCGTTGGTCATCAGACGATTTCCGCTCCGCGGCGTCTGTCGCTAGCAACGCCCCGGCTCAGTGTATTAGGACGAAGCGCTCACTCCAGTTGCGCCCGGCTCAAGTCGCACGGACAGAGGCATGGCTGACGCCGGGCCTTTGCCAGATCGCGCAGTTACTATTTGTTCGTAAGCGCCTCTACTCCGGGCAGCTTCTTGCCTTCCAGAAATTCCAGCGACGCTCCGCCGCCCGTGGAGATATGCGAGATCTTATCGGCCACGCCCGCCGCCTTCACCGCCGCCACGCTGTCGCCGCCGCCCACGATCGTTGTGGCCGCTCCATTGTCTGCCACCGCTTCGGCGATCTTTTTCGTCCCCTTGGCGAAGGCCTCAATCTCGAACACGCCCATGGGGCCGTTCCATATGATCGTGCGCGCCGTGCCGATCTCCGAAGTAAACAGCTCCACTGACTTCGGACCGATATCCAGCGCCATCATGTCGGCTGGAATGGCCTGTCCTTCGCCGATTTGCTTGATGCGGGCATCAGCCGCGACTTTGTCCGCCACCACGTGGTCCACCGGCAGCAGCAGTTTCACGTGCTTTGCCTTGGCGTCGGCCAGCGTCTGCTTGGCCAAGTCGACCTTATCGGCCTCCAACAGCGACTTCCCAATCTCGTGTCCCTGCGCCTTCAGGAACGTGTACGCCATGCCGCCACCGATGATGAGCGTGTCCACTTTCGACATCAAGTGGTGGATGACCCCGATTTTGTCACTGACCTTGGCTCCGCCCAGAATCGCTACAAACGGCTTCTGCGGGTGGCTGAGCGCCTTGCCGAGATACTCGAGTTCCTTCTCCATCAGCAGGCCGGCCGCGTTCTTCTCCACGAAGTGAGTGATTCCTTCTGTGGAGGCATGCGCCCGATGCGCCGAACCGAACGCATCGTTTACGTAATAGTCGCAAAGCTTGGCCAATTTCCGGGCGAATTCCAAATCGTTCGCTTCCTCTTCCGCGTGGAAGCGCAGGTTCTCCAGCAGCAGCGTCTGGCCCTGCTCCAGCTTGGTGGCCATCTCCTCGGCCTGCGGCCCGATGCAGTCGGGCGAGAACCCTACGTTTTCCCCGCGCCGCAACACTTCATCCAGCAGGATGCGCAACCGCTCCGCCACCGGTTTCAGGCTCATCTTCGGATTCACCTTGCCCTTGGGACGTCCCAGGTGCGATGCCAGAATGAGGCGCGCCCCGTGGCGCAGCGCATATTCGATGGTGGGCAGTGTCTCGCGGATGCGAGTGTCGTCCATCACCCGTCCGTCGTCGAGCGGTACGTTAAAGTCCACCCGCATAAACACTCGCTTGCCACTCAGAGGAAGATCTTTGATCGACAGCTTCGACATAACACCCCCACGACGCCCACGGCGTCTGGAAAAGGACACAACGTTGGTCGTGCCGCGTGCTCCACCCCAGGTTAGGGGGCGTCCCATCCTGCCCTTAAAGGCAGGATGGGGCCTTATCTAAGAACTGACAACGGAGAACTACTACAGGCCGGGTGCCCCACCCAAGCCGTTTTTGCTTGGGTGGGGTTTTTCCTTCACCGACGGAAGTCAGTTTCGGAGAACCGGCCTGAACTCTTACAGGCCTTTGCTCGCCAGGTAGTGGATCAAGTCTTTCACACGGCAGGAGTATCCCCACTCGTTGTCGTACCATGCGATCACCTTCACGCAGTTGCCCGCCACCACGCGTGTCATCGGTGCGTCCACGATCGAAGAGCGCGAATCCCCTTTGAAATCGGACGACACGAGTTCTTCGCTGGTATAGCCCAAATAGCCTTTGAGTCGACCAGTTTCTGAAGCAGCCTTCAGTGCAGCGTTCACTTCATCTACCGTTGTCGCCTTCTCCACGAACACCACCAGGTCTACCACCGACACGTTCGGCGTCGGCACCCGCATCGAGAATCCGTCCAGCTTGCCTTTCAGGCTGGGGATCACGAGCGACAGCGCTTTGGCCGCGCCGGTCGAGGTCGGAATCATCGACAAAGCCGCCGCGCGTGCGCGCCGCAGGTCCTTATGCGGGAAGTCCAGGATCACCTGATCGTTGGTGTAGGAGTGGATGGTCGTCATGGTGCCGCTGACAATCTTGAACTTGTCATTGAGAACCAGGGCCACGGGCGCCAGGCAGTTGGTTGTGCACGATGCATTGGAGATGATGTTGTCCTTCGCCGCATCGTACTTGTCTTCATTCACGCCCATCACGATGGTGATGTCTTCGCCTGTCGCCGGCGCCGAGATGATGACTTTCTTCACTGTGCCCTTGAGGTGCTCTTTGGCTGCCTCGGCCTTGGTGAACTTGCCGGTCGACTCGATCACGACCTGCACGCCCAGCGAGCTCCAGTCCAGCTTGGCCGGCTCCCGCTCCGAGAACACCTTGATCTTCTTGCCGTCCACGCTGATGAAGTCGTCGCCCGCGACGATTTCGTTCGACAGGTTGCCCAGTACGGAGTCGTACTTCAGCAGGTGGGCCAGAGTCTTGGGGCTGGTCAGGTCGTTGACCGCTACGATGTCAATTCCCTTGTCGTTGAGTGCGGTACGAAGCACGTTGCGGCCAATGCGGCCGAATCCGTTAATACCAACTTTAATCGCCATAACACCTCTCTAGGTAAGGTCGTGCTGCACTATCAAAAAACCGGTACTGCTTGGGTATGATTGCCCTCCGGACACGCTGTCCGGAACTAAAAGGTTAGCATCCGCCAGAGGGTGCGGCAAATGTCCGGCATCACATGTAGGGTATGCCCGATGTCACATTAGTGTGGGTTTTCGCGCAGCCGGAATCCCGCGCGACATTGCCGCCGACGCCTCAGGCGTGTTACAAGTGCAACATGCGCAGATGGATGCGCGACCGTTCGAAGCGGCGCAAAGAGCAACCCGAAAAACAGGGCCAGGATCAACCGGCTCCTCTTCAACCCAGATTTCCCGAACCCGTTCCCGACGACATCGGCAACCGCATCGAGCCAGTCCAGTATGCCGACGCCGAGCCCTCCGGGAACTCCGATTCCGAGGACAATCAGCCTGCGGCAGTCACCGGTGGTGGTGGCGATGAACCGCCTCAGGGCCCGCGTCGCGACCGCGATCGCAACCGCCGTCGCGGACGCCGTGGACGCGGCGGACGCCCGCAAACCCCAACCCCTGCACCCGGCCTGGCGCCGTCATTGCCCGCTCCTGGCGGACCCACCGGAGAAGCCGCCGAGGCCGACAGCGAACCCGAGGCGACCGAGCCCGTGCCGGCCGCTGCTTCACGTCCTCCTGCTCCGCACGAGTCGCAAAAATCCAAGGGAGCGGTTGTCCTCTCCATCGGACTGCCCGGCTCCGGCAAGAGCACCTGGTTCAAGCGCCACAGCATCCTCCCGCTGTCCAGCGACATGGTCCGCATTCTGCTGTTCGACGACGTAACCGAGCAGCGCTACCAGGATTTGGTCTTCTCCACCTTGCGCTCCATGTTGCGCGCCCGCCTGCTGGCCCGTCGCCCGTGGAATTATGTGGATGCCACCAACCTGTCGCCGCACGAGCGCCGCAGCTGGATCAAGCTGGCCAACGATTTCGGCTACGAAGCCCACGCCGTTTTCTTCGACGTGCCGCCCGAGGTGTGCATCGAACGCAACCGCCGCCGCGAGCGCAACGTTCCCGAAGACGTCATGCTGCGCATGGCCGGCAAGCTGCGTCCGCCAAAGTTCGAAGAGGGTTTCGCCAAGATTACTGTCGTCCGCCTGAAGAAGAAAGATGGCGAGGCCGCGCAATCGGAAGCCGAACCGCGCGCCGAGCTTGGCATCGAGCCGTATGACGGCGAACCGCCGGAACCGGTCGAGCCAATCGACAGCGAATATTAAAAGATAGCGAAAGTTTCACAACAAAATGGAGCGGCCAACTCGCCGCTCCATTCGCTTTGCCCCGCTGTTTTGTGCAGCCAGTCGATTCCAATATCACCGATGGACTGAGCCCGAAGGGCGACATTTGTTTGAGCCGTGGGCGTAAGCCCGCGGTGGAAGTTTGCGACGCGACGCCAGAGCCGGCTTCAGCCGGCGGCACGCGAACCGGCTTCTTACCGCTCCACCACCTTATCCAAATCCGTGAAGAACCCCGGATACGATATCCCCACGCACTCGGAATTCCGAATCACCGTCTCGCCCTCGGCTTTCAACGCCGCAATCGCAAACGCCATCGCGATGCGGTGATCGTCGAAACTCTCGATCTCCGCGCCACGCAGCTTCTGCCCGCCGGGAATTTTCCAACCATCCGCTGTCTGTTCGGCCTCAGCGCCCATAGCCTGCAAGTTCCGCGTCACCGCCGACAAACGGTCCGACTCTTTCACCCGCAATTCGCCCGCATCGCGCACGATCATGCCGGCCGTATAAGGCGCAATCGCGGCCAGCACCGGCAACTCATCAATCAGCAGCGCCGTCAGCGCCCCCGAAATCTCTACCGGCTTCTTCGCATTGGGAATCAGCGAAATCGTTCCCACTAACTCCCCAAACTGTTCTTCGACGCGCATCATGTTCACGCGGCATCCCATCGCCGCCAGCACATCCAGCAGGGCCGAACGCGTCGGATTCAGCAGCACGCCATCAATCACAAGGTTTGATTCGGGAAAGATTGCCGCCGCGCACAGAAAAAATGCCGCCGACGAGCTGTCCCCCGGAATGTACGCCTCCAGCGGACGCAGCGCCTGCCCTCCGGCAATGCTCACCGCGTTGCCCTTGCGCGATACCTCCGCCCCGAACGCCCGCAGTGCCAGCTCCCCGTGATCGCGCGTGCGTGTCGGCTCGTTCACCACCGTTGTCCCCTCGGCGAGCAACCCGGCGAACAGCAGGCAAGTCTTTACCTGAGCACTCGCCACCGGAGGCGTGTACTCGATGCCCTTCAGGCGCGTGCCGATAATAATCAGCGGAGCATGATCGTCGTGGGCCGTGATCTCTGCGCCCATCAGTCGTAACGGCTCCATAATTCGCTTCATCGGCCGCCGCGACAGCGACTCATCGCCAATCATCACGCTGCCGAACGGCTGCGCCGCCACGATTCCCGACAGCATCCGCATGGTCGAGCCCGAATTGCCGCAGTCCAGCGCCGCGCTCGGTTCCTTCAACTGCGCGCCGATGCCGTCAATCACCACCGCACCCTTCTCATCGCGTTCGACGCTACATCCCAGCGCCCGCACACAGCCCAGCGTGCTCGCGCAGTCCGCGCCCGGAGAATAGTTTTCGAAGCGCGAGCGCCCGGCCGCCAGCGCTGCCAGCATGGCGTAGCGGTGTGAAATGGACTTATCTCCAGGCACGCGCATGCTGCCCAATATGTTGCGTGCCGGCCGTATGACCACAGACTCGTTTCCCTGCATAGTTTTTGAAGGGGCGCAGCTTTAGCTGCGCCGGACAAGTCCTTTTTCGGACCCGCCGAGCGGACTTTAGTCCGCGAGGCGTGAGCCTTTCAGATGTTTTCCGCAGCCTGTGAAGGCGTGTTCCGCACGTATCGACGCCACTGAGCCCAACACCGCTCAATCTCGCCTGAATCTAAGTTACAGGATGCGAGACTCCCCGCAAATCGAGGGACGCGGTATTCTGATTCACCATGCTCCGCCGACTCCTCTTCCTTCTCGTTGCCTCCGCCTCGCTCCTCGCGCAGCAACAAACCCAGACCTTCAAAATCACTCCGCTCAAGCCCGTGCCGCAGTTGCGCGCCGAAGCTCTCAAGGCACAACCTCCCGCCGAACCGGGCCCGTTCCGCCAGCCCGATCTCGTCGAACTCATCCAGCTCGACCCCAGCATCAAGCTCGACATCCACTACGCCTCCAGCAACAACTTCATGGGCACTCCCTTCTATTCGCAGGCCCGCGCCTTTCTGCAACGCCCGGCCGCCGAGGCGCTGGTTCGCGCCAATCGCAAGCTGCATGCGCAAGGCTACGGCCTCCTCATCTTCGACGGCTACCGCCCGTGGTACGTGACCAAAATGTTCTGGGACGGCACTCCCGCCGCGGACCATCCCTATGTCGCCGATCCCTCGAAAGGTTCGAAGCACAATCGTGGCTGCGCCGTCGATCTCACCATCTACTACCTGCGCACCGGCCAACCCCTCGACATGCCCAGCAGCTACGACGAAATGTCCGAGCGCGCTCATTCCGACTACGCCGGTGGCACCCCGCAGCAAAACGCCAATCGCGCCTTGCTCCGCTCGGCCATGGAAGCACAAGGATTCGAGGTCAACCCCACCGAGTGGTGGCACTTCGACTACAAAGACTGGCAGCAATACCCGATTATGAACGTCCCGTTTGAAGACCTGTCAGCAACCAAATCCAACTGACGTTCTTGCATGTAACGCCGCGTCTCCCCATCGCTGCTACACTGGTCGTCTTACGGAACCGATTTTGTCGCGGCTCCGTATCAGTTTTATGAGCTTCGCAGCCCCTCGCCCCCGCCTGCCCGCGTTGACCTCCGTACGCTTCGTAGCCGCCTTTCACGTGGCGCTATTCCACATGAACGAGATCGGAGTGCTCAGCGGCCCCCGCTGGCTGAAGTTGATTGCCGGAATCGGCTACGTCGGCGTCAGTTTCTTCTTCGTCCTCTCCGGCTTCATCCTGGTCTACACTTACGCCGGACGCAACCTCGTTCTGCGCGATTTCTGGCAGACCCGCTTCGCTCGCATTTATCCCGCCTATCTTTTTGCGTTGTTGCTCACCTTGCCGTTTTGGATATTCGGCGCCTTGAAGATGCACATCCCTATGTTCGACTTCGGGGAACATCATTTTGCTCTGGCTACGTCGCTGGTCTTGCTCTTGCTCCAATCCTGGGTCCCGGGCGCAGCGCTGTCATGGAACTCGGTCAGTTGGAGCCTCTCCGTCGAAGCATTCTTCTACTTTCTATTTCCGTTCCTGTTGGTCCGCTTCGGCCGATTTTCGCGCAAGCTCCTGTGGACTCTCATTCCCGCTTGCTGGATCTTCGGACTCGCCATCTCCGGCGGATTTCTCGCACTTCGTCCGGCAGGCGCGCCCTACGTCAGCAGCGCCGACTGGAGCGCCGCTGTCAACTTCGTGAAGTTTTTTCCGCTGGTGAGGTTGCCCGAATTCCTCATGGGCATGGCCTGCGGCTTTCTCTTTCTACGCAGCGAGCGCAATCCCAAGCTCGCATGGCCTCTCGTTGCGCTCGGCCTTCTGGGAGTCGCCGCCACCGCGCTGGCCTCAAGGTACGTCCCTTACTTAATGGTCCACACTGCCATGTCAGGCCCGGCCTTCGCCGCCCTGGTCTACGGCATCGCGCTCGAGCCCAAGTGGATCGGATGGCTTAACAACCGTTTGCTGGTTCTATTTGGCGATGCCAGCTACAGCTTCTATCTGCTGCACTCTTTCTTTATCTGGCCCTTCTTCCATGATTTCCGCACCCAACAATTGCGCAACCAGGGTTTTGTCGGAATCGGACTGTGGCTGGTCATGATGCTGATCGTCTCGTCGTTGGTCTATCGCTTTATCGAAGAGCCGCTGCGCCGAAGGCTGCGCCCCAAACGGCCCGCTAAGTCGGCGCCCGTTACCGAGCTCACTCCGGCGGATTGAGCCCGCTTCCCAATCCCAGTTCCACGCCAGCGGGAAGACGCCTGCATTGTTGCGAGCTCTTACGTTCGTGCTAGTCGCCACTGACGCTTTTGGGCGATCGCCTCTGCAACCAAAGACGTAACCGCTTCCTTATCATTTGACTTGCCTTGTTGCACTCCCTAACATGCGAATCTAAGGGCTTTGCGCCGTTTTCCCCCATCATGATTGATTCCGTCATCTCTCACTACCGCATCGTGGAATTGCTCGGTGGTGGAGGTATGGGCCTCGTGTATAAGGCGGAGGACCTCGACTTGGGCCGCTTCGTGGCCCTCAAGTTCCTGCCAGACGAGATGGTGGACGACTCCACTGCGCTCGAGCGCTTTCGCCGTGAGGCCCGCTCCGCCTCCGGCTTGAACCATCCCAACATCTGCACGGTTTACGAAATCGGCCAGGAGGGAGGCAAGCCCTACATCGTCATGGAGTACATGGAAGGGCACACGCTTTTCCAGATCCTCGACGGTAATCCGATGAAGCTCGATCCCGCCCTCCGCGTTGCCCTCGATGTCGCCGAGGCGCTCGACGCGGCCCACAAGCAGGGAATCGTCCATCGCGACGTCAAGCCGGCCAACATTTTCGTCACCAGCCGTGGCCACGCCAAGGTGCTCGACTTCGGTCTCGCCAAGGTTCTTCCCAACCCATTGATTGACGCGCAGCGCAGCACCATGATGACCGAGCCCGAAGGCGCGCGCCTCACCAATCCCGGCAAGCTCATGGGCACCATGGCCTACATGTCGCCCGAACAGGCCCGTGGCTGGGACCTCGACGCCCGCACCGACCTGTTCTCCTTCGGCATCGTCCTGTACGAGATGGTCACCGGCCTGCTGCCGTTTCGCGGTGGCACCTCGGCCAACATGTTCGACGCGCTGTTCCACTCCGAGCCCATCGCGCCGGTGCGCCTGAACCCAGACGTCCCGCAGAAACTCGAAGACGTCATCGCCAAGTGCCTGGAGAAAGACCGCGAACTCCGCTACCAGCACGCCTCCGAAATTTGCGCCGACCTGAAGCGCATCAAGCGCGACACCACCGACACCCAGAACTTTGCCCCGGTAGAAGGTTCGGATCGTCCCGCGCCCAGATCGTCCCGCCACGCCACCAAGCCACCCTCACGGATTTCGGCTGACCGATCGAAGCATCCATCTGGCAAGTCGGTTGACCGCTTGAGGCCGATCTCTGTCTATCCCGAGCCGCTGAACGATGAAGAAGAAGTTCTCGAGCCGACTCGAAACTGGAAGTTGATCGGCGGCGCTATTGCCTTAGTGTTGCTCGTCGCAGCTGGTGTCGGCTTCTGGCTCTACCAGCAGTCCCACAAGGCGCCGAAACTCAGCCAGAAAGACACCATCGTCATCGCCGATTTCGTCAACACCACCGGCGACACCGTTTTTGACGGCACCCTCAAGCAGGCGCTCGCCATTCAGTTGGAGCAATCTCCTTTCCTCAACGTGCTTTCTGACCGGCGTGTCAGCTCAACCCTGAAGTTGATGGACCAGCCTCCCGACGCCCGCCTGACCCACGATCTGGCGCGTGAAGTCTGTCTGCGCAGCAACAGCAAGGCGCTGCTCGAAGGCTCCATCGGTAGCGTCGGTACTCACTACTCGATCGGCCTGAAAGCGGTGAACTGCCAGACCGGAGACACCCTGGCCAGCGCGCAGGCCGAAGCCGCCAACCGCGACAACGTCCTCAAGCGCCTCGGCGAAGCCGGCGATGAACTGCGCGAGAAGCTGGGCGAGTCCCTGATTTCCGTCAAGCGCTTCAACAAACCGCTCGACCAGGTGACCACCTCCTCGCTCGACGCCTTGCAGGCCTACTCTGTTGGCCGCTCCATGCAGGCCTTGAAAGGCGACGCCGAGTCGGTCCCCTATCACAAGCGCGCCATTGAGCTCGACCCTAATTTCGCCCGCGCCTATGCCTCACTCGGGATGGCGCAATTCAACCTGCGTGAGACCTCGGCGGCAGCCGAAAACTTCCGCAAGGCTTTTGAGCTGCGCGATCGGGTCAGCGAACGCGAACAGTTCTACATCGAGGCCGCCTATTACAGCTTCACCACCGGCGAACTGGAGAAGGCCAACCAGGTGTACCGCCAGTGGTCCCAGGAGTATCCGAATGAAGTCGCCCCGCACGTTAACCTGGCCCTGAACTATGAAGTGATGGGCGACTTCGACAAGGCCGCCGAGGAATCCCGTATCGCCATGGACGTGGCGCCCTCCTCCGTCACCGGTTATGCCGACCTGATTGATGCCTACCTTGCGCTCGGCCGCGTCGACGAAGCTTTGGCCATTTACGAGAAAGCCAAGCAGCAGGGCCTCGACAACGAGTACCTGCGCGAAATGCGTTTTACCATCGCGTTCCTTCAGAACAACGAAGTCGAAATGCGGCACCAGATACAATCTGCCGGGGAACTTGCCGGCGCCGAAGCCGGTATTCTCGGCCTTTACGCCGACGCCGAGGCCCAAAGTGGGCGGCTCCAGAAGTCGCGCGAAGCCACCCAACGCGCCGCCACCGCAGCCCAACGCGATGGCTCTCCTGAGGCCGCCGCCACCTGGTTGGCTAACGGCGCCTATCGCGAGGCGCTGTTCGGAAACGCTGCCCAGGCCCGGCAACTGATCGGCCAGGCGCTTGCGGCTTCCCCCGGTCGCGACGTCCAGATTGCCGCCGCCATGACCTTTGCTGAAATCGGCGATCTGGCCCAGGCCCAGAAGATTGCCGACAAGTTGAATGCCGATTCGCCGTTGGACACCATCCTCCAGAGCTACTGGCTGCCCAGCATCCGCGCCACCATGGCCCTGCACAAGGGCGACACCGAGCGCGCAATCGCCTTGCTGGAAGTGGCCGCGCCATACGAATTCGGCTTGCAGAACATCGGTTCCATGGTCCCCATTTATGTGCGCGGCATGGCCTACTTAAAGGCCGGTAAGGGAGTCGAAGCGACCGCCGAGTTCAAGAAAATCTTGTCCCACCGCGGCGTGGCCCAGACTTCACCCATTGAAGCCTTGGCCCAATTGCAACTGGCAAGGGCCTTGGCCCTTAGTGGCGACAAGTCCGCCTCCCGCATCGCGTATCAGGACCTTCTCTCGACGTGGAAGCAGGCCGACCCCGACCTCCTCTTGCTCAAGCAGGCCCGGTCCGAATACGACCATCTAAAAAACTGATGCTCGTCATAAATACTCAGGCATAACATCTGCTGCGGCCTGCGGATTATAATCTGGCACTATCTGTATTTCCTGTTTTCCGAGGGACGAATGAACTCCAAGGGTTGCGTAGTTCTACTCCTCGTGTTGCTGGTCGTTTCGGCGACACTCGTTTCAGCCCAGACCTTCCGCGGCACCATTCTTGGGACTGTCGCCGACTCCTCCGGCGCGGTCATCTCCGGTGCCACCGTGAAAGCGAAGAACACCGCCACTGGACTGGAGCGCACCACCCAATCCTCGGCGGAAGGCAACTACTCCATCCCCGAGTTGCCCATTGGTACCTACTCCCTCACCATCACACAACCCGGCTTCCAAACTGCGGTTACCAGCAACGTAGTGGTCGACGTCGCCACCGAGCGCCGCGTTGATGTGTCGCTCAAGCCGGGACAGGTCGCTGACACCGTCGAAGTTACCGGCGAAGCCGTGGCCCAGGTCGATACCACCAGTGACGTCCTCGGCGGCACCCTCGATGCCCAGGCCATTGCCAACATCCCCGTCAACGGACGCGACTACACCAAGCTCATCTATCTGAACCCCGGCGTCGCCGGCTCGCCCGACCAGATCAGCGATTCGCCCGGCTCCTTCGGCACCTTCTCCATGAACGGCTCCCGCGGCCGCTCCAACAACTTCCTCCTCGACGGCACCGACATGAACGACGGCTTCCGCAACGATCCCGCCATCAACGAGGCCGGCGTCTTCGGCGATCCGGCAACCATTCTCCCCATCGACGCCGTCGCTGAATTGCGCGTGCTCTCCAACTACGAAGCCGAGTACGGCCGCAACTCCGGCGCGGTGGTCAACATCGTGACCAAGAGCGGCACCAACCTGTGGCACGGCTCCGCCTTGGAGTACTACCGCAGCGGCGCCATGGGTGCCCGCAACTACTTCAACATCGACACCCAGCCCAAGAATCCCTTCACCAACAATCAGTTTGGCGGCTCCCTCGGCGGTCCCATCGTAAAAGACAAGGCGTTCTTCTTCGTGAACTACGAAGGCCAGCGCGAAAGCGGTGCCCAGGCCGGCCTGAGTTGTGTTCCCGACGCCGCCTCCATCTCCGCGGCCGAAGCGCAAGCGACCGCCAACGGCATCCCGCTCAGTCCGACCATGCTCAACCTCCTGGCGCGCAATCCCTGGCCTTCACCCAATATTCCCGGCGTCGCCAGCGACGGCACCGGATGTCCCAACGGTCCCAACCTCTCCACTTCCACTCGCTTCTTTAACAACGTCAACAGCCTGATCGCCAAGGCCGACTACAATCCCAGCACCAATAACAATTTCACCGGCCGCTATTATTACGGCAGCAGCAACCAGAGCTTCCCCTTCGCCCAGTTGGCTGGAGGCCTGCTCCCCGGTTTCAACACCACCACCCCGACCACCGTTCAGCTCGTCTCGCTCTCCTGGGTCAAGATCGTCAACTCCTCCCAGGTGAACGAAGCCCGCCTTGGTTGGAACCGCTTCGTCGAAGGCTTCTTCCCTGAAGATCAGAGCTTCAACCCTTCCTCTATCGGACTCGACACCGGTGTGGGTTCCTACAACTACGGCCTGCCGAAAATTAACGTCGGCGGTTTCTCTCAAATCGGTGCGACCGAAAGCGTCCCCCGCAACCGCGTCGATTCCAACTGGCACTTCATCGACAACTACTCCTGGCAGGTCGGCCGTCACGACTGGAAATTCGGTTACGAGTTCCGGCGCACCACCATCAATCTCGTCCAGAACAACAACTTCCGCGGCAAGCTGAGCTTCAATGGCGACACCCTCAATGACCCGCTGACCGCCTTCCTCGAAGGCATCCCCTCCAGTGGCAGCCAGGCCTCCGGCTACACCAACCGCCATGAGGCGGAAAACAGCGAGGGTCTCTACGTGCAAGACAGCTTCCGCTGGACCCAGCGCCTCACCGTGAACTACGGCCTGCGCTGGGATTACTTCGGCGTCCCCAGCGAGAAGAACAACCTGTTCTACCAGCTCACCCCGGCCAACGGCGGCACCCTGACGCAGGTCGGCGGCTCCGGCGGCCCCTCCAGCCTCTACAACAAGGACTACAACAACTTCGCCCCGCGCATCGCCCTCGCTTACGACATGTTCGGCGACGGCAAAACTGTGCTTCGCGCCGGATGGGGCATCTTCTACGACGCCTTCTCCCAGGACATCTTCCTCGGACACGCTCCCTACAATTGCACCTACTGTCCCGGCCCTGCCTACACCGGAGTCGGCATCGCTGCCATTGGATTTGCCGGCCTCAGCGGCAACACCATTCTCCCCGGTTCGCCCGTTTACGGCGCGGCCTCACCCCTCAGCAGCTACTTCGGTGTGGACCCCAACATCCGCACCCCCTACGTCCAGAACTGGAACCTCAACATTCAGCACCAGATCACCAACAAGATCCTGGCGCAGTTGGGTTATGTCGGTTCCAAGGGCACCAAACTCTTCCGCTTCCAGGACGTCAACCAGCCCACGCAGTCGCAGATCACGTCGTACGATCTGTCGCAATGCGCCGGATACACAGCGCCCAACTGCCCTATCGGTGGCTTCGACTCAGGCGGCAACGTGGCTCGCACTAACTTCCCCAACCTCTACTATGTGAACAAGGAAGTCTCCAGCGCCAACTCCATCTACAACGCCTTGCAGGCCAGCCTGCAGATGAACTCCTGGCATGGAATCTTCTTGCAGGCTAATTACGCCTGGTCGCACGCCATCGATAACGCCAGCGACCTCGAAGACTTCATCCCCAACGCCGCCCAGCCTAACAACAGTTGGGCGACTAACTTGGAGCGCGGCAATTCCAGCTTCGACATTCGCCAGCGCTTCAGCCTCAACTTCTCCTACCAGCTGCCCACATACGGCGGCGAGTACGCCAAGCTGAAAAACGGTTGGGGCATCGACGGCGTGGTCAACCTCCAATCCGGCCAGCCCTTTACCCTGAATTACAACTTTGAAGGCGACTACTCCGGCTCCGGCGAAGGCTTCGACCGGCCCGATGTGGTCGGGCCCATCCAGTATGGCAATAGTCCTGCCAACTACATCAATCTCGCCTCGTTCGCCGTGCCTTGCACCTTCGGCAACACCACGTCCTTCACATCCTCGGGCGACAGCAACTGCCTCGCCGGCACCCGCCACTTCGGCAACCTCGGTCGCAATCAGCTCGTCGGCCCGTCCTTCAAGGAGTTCAACATTTCGTTCTTCAAGGACACGCAGCTCTCCGAAAAAGTAGCGCTTCAACTTCGCGCCGAGTTCTTTAATATCTTCAACCACCCCAACTTCGCCAATCCGGTCCTGCCTAACTTCATCGCCGATCCCGGCGTGAACGGCATCAGCAGCAACGGACGCGGCATCGGCTACTACGCCCTCACCGCCACCGGCGACGTGGGCATCGGCAACCCGTTCCTTGGTGGAGGCGGTCCTCGCGGCATGCAAATCGCCGCCAAGATCTCCTTCTAGTGCGGTTCAAGAGTGACTGTAGCCGCGCAAGGTCATGGTAGAGCGGCGCTTCAGCGCCTGTTTCGAAACTCGGTGCGCCTTCTCGGTGGTGACACCGGACGCACTAGAGCAGCTTCAGGGTCGCTGTATTCTTCGGGCTGGTCGGGTAGAGCGGCGCTTCAGCGCCGCGTCCAGCATGGCCTTCTGAAGAGAGCCGGGTTTTAACCCGGCGGCACGTTCGACTGCAATGACTTCTCTGTTTTCTAATTCGCTCCTTCCCACAGGGCGAAACTATCGTAGCTCGGGGTGTGAGGGCCTTTTACGAAACGAGAAACGCACCTTGCGTGGTCGACCCAATTCTACGAACTGTGAACGCGTGAGCCGCGAAGCGGCGGCTTCGGGCTTAGCCCGGCGTGCAAACGCCGGGGGCAGGTGAGAAACATTCCGGAGCCGCGTAGTGGCGACAGGAGTTTCGTTCCAACCCCTTTAGCCTTCGGCACCGCTTCTTCGCCTCGCGTGCTCTCTGTTGCCGGCTCCATCTTTTTTGCGCAGGAAGACATATCTCGCGGCTCCCCGCACCGCACAGGTCACGCTGTCCCAATGCGAAAATCCGATCTCGGGCAAGAAACCGCTGCGGCCGCTGATGATCTCTCGTACCGCACCCTTGCAGTCCCAGTAGAACGGCCGGCAAATGTTCGGATCTTTGAAAAGATATCGCGCGTACAAAGCCCCGGCAGCGATCATGTAACCGCGAAAGAGCTCTCGTCCTTCTGCCGCAGTTTTTCTGCCATGGTGATGGAACGCTGTCATGTCGGGCACATACTCAAGCGTAGCGCCCGCAAGATACGCGCGATAGATGTAGTCCGCGTCCTCGCCCGCACCGATCACTGCGCCCGGACCGAAATCCTCATCAAAGGGCCCAAGCCGTTCCACCAAAGCACGGCGCATCGTCATGTTGCACCCATGGATGCAGCCGCGAAACCGTCCGTACCGTGCTGAATTCATCTTCTTTTGCCAGCGCTCGAGCATGGGACCGGTGTTGATCGTGAACGGAAGGTCGCTAGGATCGCCCAGCTCGATCCGCCCACCGCGCAACACCAGTTCGGCATCAGCGGCACTGTGCCGCAGCAGGTCGTTCACATACTCTAGGCTCAATCGGCAATCGTCGTCGGTGAAGGCCAGTATTTCGCCTCGCGCCGCCCCCAGCGCGCGATTCAGTGCCCGCGCCTTGCCCGTCCGGTGCTCCTGAAGCACCCGCACCGGCACATCGCTGGCCTCGGCCCACGCCTCCAGCACCGCCGCGGTCTGGTCTGTGGAACCGTTATCCACGACCACGATCTCCGCATCAATCGGCCCGGCATGCGCAATCGCCGACGCAATCGAATCCAGGCACCCGCCAATCGCGTGCGCTCGGTTTCTGGTGGCGACAATTACCGATAGCTGCATCGTTACCGCCGTTCCGTCTTCCGCTGACCGTTCGCCATCGTCCTTCGATTCCGGTCCTAAGCAACCGATCCGACATCGCGAAACATCTCCGATGACCGGCCTATTATTGCATTGAGAATTTCCGTTCCATCTCCCCGCCACCCGCCGCGCCCATTCCGATTGCCCCCACCCTCACCGTGCGCTATGCTCTGGCAACCATGGACCCGTCGGGCCAAACCACTGCATCGCCCATGATCAGCTGCCTCATGGTGACGTTCGACCGCCTTGCCTTGGCCAAACTCGCCATCCGCTCCTACGCCGAGCAGACCTATCCCAACCGCGAGCTGGTCATCGTCACCGACGGCGAAGCAAAGCTTCCGCTCCGCTCTCACGCACTACGTCGAAGAGTTGGGCATCGCCGGCGTCCGCCTGATCGACCCCGCCTCTACCGGATCGACCTTGGGCTCCCTCCGCAACATTTCGTTGGACGCTGCCCACGGCGACATCCTCTGCCAGTGGGACGATGACGACTACAGCCATCCTCAGCGTCTCGCCGTCCAGGCCCGTCACATGATCGACCATGCCGCCCGCGCATCGTTCTTCACCGACCACCTGCAATACTTCGAGCCCGAGTCGCTGCTGTCCTGGATTGACTGGAGCGTTAACGGCCAGAAGCAAGGTATCTGGCAACTCGCTCCCGGCACGCTCATGATGCACCGCGACGCCCGCTTCCGCTATCCCGAGACCGGCCCCGATGCGCGCCGTGGCGAAGATTGGCTCTTCATGGAAGCCCTCTATGCCGCCGTCCCCGTCGCCGCTCTCAAGGGAGCCGGCCATCTTTACCTCTACCGCTACCACGGACGCAACACTCATTCGCGCGAGCATCACCAGACCGTCTGGGCCGACCGCGCTCGCTCCAACGCCCAACTCCTCCACGACGCTCCCACCTTGCGCGACGCCATCCACTTCTATCCCATCGCCCGCCCCTGCTCCGTCGTCGGCCGCGAAGGCCCCGCCTTTGTGCTGGACTGAAGAGGTCTCACCTATAGACTTTGAAGGGGCATGGCATTAAACGGGTGCCCCAGGTTCGCGCGCGTTCTTTGCGCGCTAACCTGGGATCACTGCACTCACCACCGCGATTGTTGTAAATTCCCTCCATGCCCGCGGGTTGCCCACAATTGCCTTCTGTTGGCAATTGTGGGAGCCCCAGAACTAAACTCTCTCCATGCAGTGATCGGTGAAGCGTAAACTCATCGACCGGCCGGAAGACTGGAAATGGAGCAGCTATCGCCACTATGCGAGCGCAGAACACTGCGGCGTGGAGGTTACATCGTGGAGAACCAGAAGCTACAGTTTAGAACCCCCATAATTGCCAAAGGAAGGCAATTATGGGCCACCCGCCGGGCATCTTTCGCCGAAATGAAATATCGCGTATACACATGGTCGCTTTTAATCTCGGTAGCCCTCGTAACGCTATTGGGGGCAATTGCCAGCATCCCCGCCTGCTCGTCGGCGTGGGTCCTTCTGTTGCCGGGAGCATTCCTTGCGGCAGTCGTGTTTCCCCAAGGGGTGAATTCTAGCGGCGGAAATGCATATCTCGTGCTGGCGGGTGTTCTAGACGTCGTGCTGTTCTCTTTTCCAGTAATGTTTACGTGGAGGCTGATTCGACGCCGTCGGAAGGCCAAAGCGCGAGCGGCTTCGGACGAAAACTAGTTTCAACGGGCAGGTGACCCACTTGTTGCGTTGCCGGGTGCCCCAGGTTCGCGGCCTTCTTTTGGGCTAACCTGGGATCACTGCACTCGCCACCGCGATTGTTGTAAATTCTGTCCATGGACGGCGAGAGATCGTGAGTTGCAGGCGTCAGACGGCGCGCCCCGTAGATTCCTGCTCCCAGGTTAGCGGCCAAATGAAGGCCGCGAACCTGGGGCACCCGGCAGCTTTAGGACTCCCCAAAATGGTGTCGATACAGGTAACCCGCGCTACGGAATGAACACGTTTAACTGGCTGATGATGATGCTAAATACCCCAGCTAAGGCTTGCGTCACTATTTACGGCCCAGATGGTCCCGACACAACGTGCGATTAAGGAGTCTCGGGCCGCAGAGGAAACTCAATAATATGCTCAGAATGTTTCAGTTCCCAACGTCGATGAAGACCCTGGGCGTTATTGCCGGTCTTCTAGGGTGCGTTTGCCTCTACATCGGAGCCTTTGTGTTGCTATTGATTCCACGTTTTCCAGGGGAAATATACCTAGCGTGGCATAGGATTCTATACGGGGTTGCCCCGACGGCTTCGAGCCTAGGCTTGCTTGCGCTTGCGGGCTGGTTCTGGAGCCGGGCCGGTGGGCCGGGTACCTTAGGAACCTATATCCAGAGGGCTTTCCTAGGGGCGGTTGGTTTGGTCGTGCTTTTTTGGATAGGTCTGATTGTGATCGCAAATTTACAGGGGCGGATACCGTAGTATGCCTTAGAATTGCGCGTTCACCAGCCTGCGGCCCACTTGCGCGGGTGGCCCACAATTGCCTGCCGTTGGCAATTGTGGGTTCACTGACCCCCAACACCCGCATTCCCAAAACGGGAAATTTCTGGTTACCTTCGTAACATCGACACCCCTGAAATCTCTTCCTCCCCTCTTGACTTCTTCGTACCCTCAGAGTTGGACACCTATGCCCGGGGGCAGCCGTTTTTCTGACAACTGACCACTGGCAACTGACAACTGTTTTTGAGGAGCGCCATGGAATTCCGTACTTGTACCTTCATCCACGACGACGGCAACATTTGCAACTCCGCCGCCGTCACCGACCGCAAGCTTTGCTTCTACCACCTCGACCACCGCGCTCGCCTCATGCGCATGGCCCAGTACCGCGCTCGCGGCCAGCGCTTCGATCTGCAACTCCCGCCGCTCGAATCCATGCACGCCGTGCAATCGGCACTCACCCAACTCTCCGAGGCCCTCGCCGCCGACATGATCGAACTCAAGCGCGCCGACCGCCTCATTCGCGTGCTCAACCTCGCCTCCCGCAACCTGCTCAAGGCCGACAAGTGGCCCGCCAGCCCGTACCACTCCGACCAGCCCGCCCCCGCCGTCGATCTCACCGCCGCCTACGGCCTGCCCAACGACCTCGATCTCATGGGCGCCCCAACCATGGGTGGCCCACAATTGCCCGACGTTGGCAATTATGGGGAGGGTTCACACGCGGGTACCCGGTCCGCGGGTGCCCCACCCTTGTCGCCGTTCTTTGGCGACAGGGTGGGAGCCTCTGGCGACTGGCGACCGGCGACTGGCAACTTTGACGCCCCCATGCCGACTGCCGGCTACTGTAGCGAGCACGGCTACGACTGCCCCGACCTGGTCATTCGCGCTGACCATCCCGTCACCCCCGAACACGTCGAGCTCGTCGAGATTTCTCAAACTCAGGGCGTCGATGCTGCCGCCCGCCGCAGCGGTCAACTGGAACGCAACCGCCGGCTCCGCCAACTCCGCCACGACCGCAAGCGCTACGCCGCCGTCGCCCTGGAAAAGAACATGCGCATCGCCGCCGAAAAACTGGCCGAACAGAAACTCGCCGCCCAGCGCGCAACCGAGACCGCTCCTGCCGCCGGGTGCCCCGTTCAAGGACGCGAAGCGGCCTTGGGCGGGAGTTCCCCTGACCCCAGCGCCGCCACTAAAAAGCCCGTCGCTTCCACCACTGGCGACGCTGCCGCGGAAAAGGAGGCCACCACCGCCTGACCTGACACCGGCACGGACGCCGTTGTCGGTACAAGAATTCGAATTGAGAGTGATGCGAACTGAATCTCAGATCGCCGGGGGAAAAGTGTGCTTCCAAACGCCTCGACCGGCACGAACCGGCCACCCATCACGACGAACCCGAGCCGCCCGCGGCGGAATTTGTGTCAGCCGCGCGCCTAAGCGCGCGGACACCGTGGTTCTTGGGATCCCCGATTCCCGCGCAGCGGGGGTGCCGTCCACGGGAGGCACGCTAAGTCCAACGGGCTGAGATGGATACGTATAACTAATTGGAGAATCAATGAGTTATAGAAAATTTCCCCCTAACCCACTGATTTTAAACAGTCGCAGATGAATATTTTGCAGACCCTAGAACCGAAACACGGCTCCCCCGCTGATCACCACGTTATTAATGTTCCCATGGAATACAGAGAGTACATCGAACGTCGGAGCGCTGCTGTAGTAGTCGCGGACCTCGGCCCGCAGGCTCAGAATTGGAAGGATGGTAAAGTCCGCGCCGCCTCCAATGTCCCCCGCGAACTTGTTGGAGGTTGCACTGGTGTTCGTCGAGCGAAACCCGCCCCAGCCCATTCCCCCCGCAAGGTACGGCGAGATGAACGACGTCGGCAGGATCTTCAGCTTCAACCCGGGCGTCAGGTACATGGTGTTGTAGTTCTCGTGCAGCAGGTTACCCTGAGTGATCGAGCGGCTCCCGCCCCATCCCGCTTCAAACGGAATTTCCAGGTAGAGCGCCGCCAGCTTGATGTCCACCAGACGATGTGCGTAATTGAGTTGCAGTCCTTCGCCGCCATGCACGTTGAAGCTGGCCGAGGTCTGAAAGCTCGACGCCAGCGCCGCAAACTCGTTCTTCTGCGCGCTGGCCGCGCAGGCCGCAAGGCAAACCAGCAGTACGGGCATCCACTTCAGCATGGCAGACGTATCTCGACTTTCCTGCTTTCGATACTAGGGGATTGCGTGGTGCTTGCTCAGTGGCGGAAATGGTTCGGCGCGAAATCGCTATTCCGCTCGATAGATGGCGAACTGCGTGGTGCGGTATACCGCCCGCAACCACGTGCATTGTGTGAGCACCCGCTCGTGAATCAGGTTGTGGTAGATCACGAAAACTGGATGAGCCTCCGCAGACAGCGATCGGCGCAGGTTGTCCAGCACCGTCTGAAGTACGTGCTCCGGAAACGGATTAAACAGGTACGCCACCATCGGCGCCGCGGGAAACACGAACTCGCGTGCATCCCCGGCGTGCGACTCAATTGCAAAGCACTTCTGCCGCTCGCCGTGATAGCGCGCGATGTTCTGTTTCGCAATGACGTCCAGCTCCGTCAGCAACTCGACCCCAATGATCCGATGAAACGCAAAATCGGACGCCATCAGCAACGTCCGCCCTTTGCCCGAGCCAAGGTCAATAAAGGTGAGCCCGTCCGGCTTTACCGGCAGCGCCAGCAGGATCTGTCGAAACAGCTCTGGCTCCGACGGCTGATACTGCCCGCCCGACAGCAGTTCTCGGATCCGCGTTCGCAGCGTGACCGTCGCCCACGTCGTATCGACTCCGTACTCAAAGTCGTAATCGACGTCACCGAAGCGCGAACGCCGCCGCCCCGGCGTCAAGTCGCGCAGCAGCTCGAAGGCCCCGCGGGCGTAGTACCGCAAAGCACCCAGGGCCCCGCGAACGCGCACCGTTTCGCGCACCCACGCTCCAGCGCCTGCAGCCTTCTGTCCGCCGTTTTTCTTCGCGGCTTTCACAGTCCGATGGTAAACGAGCGCCGCCTCGCGACCTTTTCGACCGTGTACAATCGCAGCAGGGTCGTTCGCCAACATCGACCGGCCCCGATACTGCCATCATCGCGCGTCGCGCGCTTCCCGAACCCTTCCCGCACGGAACCGCTGACGGGCGTCGGTCGCACCGATGCCAAGGAGAATCCACGTTGAAGAAGATGCTCGCCATTGCTGCCCTGCTTATGTTGTTTACGGCCCTGGCTCCCGCCCAGGAAAAGACCTACGATGTCCCGGGCCAGTTTTCCTTCCAGTACTCTGACAGCTGGAGCAAAGGTGCCCGCAAAGGCGGCGCTCCTGGCGAACTTGAATGGCTCGTAAGTACTGTCGATCCCACTTGCAGCTTCCATGCCGTGCTGGCTCACGCCGATTTCTCCTACGACGACTGGGTCCGCCGCACCATCCATCAGGCAACCCCCGAGCGCGCCCTCGCCTCCAAGAAGGAATTCGTCACCGCTGCCGGCGACAAGGGCTACAAGCTCGTTTGGAACATCAAGACGCCCAACGGGCAGTCCCTCACTTCCTACAACTATATGTTCAAGGGCAAGGGCGACTCGCAGTTGCAGCTCAGCGGCATGGTCGATACCCCGAATGCCGCCAAGTTCGAGCCGGAGTTCGACACCTTCGCGAAATCGCTGGTCATCCCCAAGGGCAAATAGTCTCGCGCAGTGCAAAGCGGGAGGCCGCCTGGCCTCCCGCTTTCATTTTGCAGTTCGAATCAGGCCAGGTCGAACAGCAGGAACTCCGCCGCGCCATTGCCGCTCACGCTGGCTAGCGTAAGCTTGCTTTCCTCGCTGATCGCTGCGCCGTCGCCCTTCTTCAGCTTTGTCCCGTTCACGTCGAGTTCGCCACTCACCAGTTGCACCCACGCATACCGTCCTGGCTGCAGCGCCAGCTCAACCGATTTGCCGCTCGAGAGCAGGGAAGCGTACACGCTCGCGTCCTGGTTGATGCGCGTCGACCCCTCGCGCCCGTCATGCGAGGCGATCAATCGCAGGCGGTCCTGTTTCTCCAAGCGCGTGAACGTGCGGTCCTCGTAGCTTGGCTTCAGACCGTCTGCCTCGGGCAATATCCAGATCTGCAACAGATGCACGGGTGCATCCGAATTGTTGTACTCGCTGTGCACCACGCCCGTGCCTGCCGACATGCGTTGCACGTCGTCCTGTTTGATCGCCGCTTCGCGTCCAGTGCTGTCGCGGTGGCTCAATTCCCCGTCAATGATGTAAGTAATGATCTCCATGTCGCGGTGCGGGTGCGCGCCAAAGCCCTGGTGCGCGCTGACCCAGTCTTCGTTGACGACCCGCAGGTCACGGAATCCCATGTGCTTCGGGTCGTAGTAATTGGCGAACGAAAAAGAGAAGTGGGTGTCGAGCCAACCGTGATTGGCGTGTCCCCGTTCTGCCGATGGCCGGATGGTAATCATGTCGTCCTCCTGTCTGCATACCATAAGATGATTTAACATTAAAGGAAGATTCATCGGCGCTCTCGGGCATGAAAAGACCCCCTCTACGTCGGGCAGGAGGCCTTTTTACAGAATCGGCGGATCGTCGCCCGTAGCCCGTCCGTCCCGTCCCAGCTTCCGGCACAAATCGCCCAATTTCACCAATTCCGCCGCGGACAGCGCAGCCATAAACCCCGCAATTGCCGCCGCATGTTCCGGGAAGATACGTCGCAACAGCGCCTTTCCTTTGGTGGTCAGCGCGACGATTTGCACCCGGCCATCCTCAGGAGACTTCTGCCGCCTCACGAGGCCGTCGCGTTCCAGGTTTCCCGCTACCATCGTGAGATTGCCGCCGGTCGTCAGCACCTTGCTCGCGATATCCGAGAGCGACATCGGACCGAGGTGGTAGACCGCCTCCAGCACGGCGAATTGTGTCAGGGTCAGGCCGCTGTTTCCGAGATGGTGTGAGGCGTCATGTGCGCGCCGTTGTTGGCGGCACGCACCAGACGAACGTAGGTGGAAAGTGCGAGACGTTGCGAGGCACGGGACATGTTGTTTCTCCCGTGCCAATACTACAACGTTGAAGCAATGGAGGCGCGAAGCCGTAGTACTTCCGCAACACGCCGATAACGCGTCCCTGCACTCTGCACATCCGCCGCCGGGACCCTGATCGGCTGCATGGCGGCATTAGACGGCTGCAGGCGGATCTTGTCGCCTTCGGTGTAAATGCGCTTCAGCGTTGCATCCGACCCGCCTACCAGCGCCACGACAATTTCCCCGTCGCGCGCAATGCTGGTTTTCTCGACCAGCACGTAGTCACCATTCACGATGTGCTCGTCCTGCATGCTCTCGCCCGTGACCTGCAGAACATACACGTCTTTCGAGCGGGTGAAGTCGGCCAGCGAAATCGACTCGGGATTCTCCAGCGCCTCCACCGGACGCCCGGCGGCGATGCGTCCCATCAACGGCAGACGTGAGGCCAGCGTTGCCCGTATGCCCCAGCGCCTGCCGCATCCGTCCACGCGGCTTCACCAGGTCAATCGACCGGCTGCGGTTGTAATCGCGCTTGAGCAGGCCTTTCTCTTCGAGGTTGCTCACGTGCTTGTGTACCGTGGCCAGCGAGCTCAGCCCCAGTCCTTCGCCGATCTCTTCAAACGACGGCGAATAGCCGTGCTCTTCGACGAATCCTGCGAGAAAGTCGTATACCTGTTTTTGCCGACGCGTCAGGGCCATGGTTACACTGAGCCTCCGCCGCTATTGTGAGCGAACAAAAGGCGAAGTGTCAATAAGAGAGGGATACGACTGGTAAACCTTGTTCCCTATGCGGGAGTCCGGAACCTACGCGCCGCCCAGAATAGCGTCCGCCGCTTCAATCGCTCGCACGAGTTCCTCATCACTGTTGTAGAAGTGCGGCGAGAACCGCACTCCGGCCTTCGGACGGTAATCCACAAGCACATCTCGCTTCAGCAACTCCGGCGCAGACCCGCTCCGCGTCGGGCATATCGATCGACACCGTGCCGCCGCGCCGCTCGGCCTCGCGAGGCGTATTCACTCGCCATCCGCGGCGGTCTGCCATCTCGATGAGCTTGGCCGTTTGTCGTTTCGATTTCTCGCGAATGTTGGCGATGCCCGCCTCCGCGATGATCTTCAGCCCCGGACGAGCTGCGTGTAGCGCTGCGATGTTCGGCGTTCCCTGCGTGAAGCGATAAATCGTGTCGGTGTACTGGTTCGGCCCAATCTCGAAGCCAAACGGATTGCGATGTCCCATCCACCCCGTAAAGCTCGGCTCCAGCTTCTTCGCGAGATCAGGCCGCACGTAAAGGTATCCGGTTCCCGGCCCGCCGCACAGCCACTTCAGCACCCCGCCGGTGCAGAAATCGACATTGAGCTGCTGCACATCAAACGGCACGGTTCCCAGCGCCTGGAACGAATCCAGCAGCACGTACGCACCGACACGATGCGCCTTCTCGACGATGGCAGCGACATCCTGAATGAATGCACTGCGGAAGATCACATGCGAGATGGGAACGATGAGAGTCTCCTCGTCGATGGCCTCCAGCAGTCGCTCGGTATTGACGTGTATGGTGTCGTCATTGGGCACCATCACCACCCGCGCGCCCCGCGCCCTCTGCGCCTCCCAGAAATACATAATCGAGGGAAAATTGAGGTCGCTGTAAACCACTTTATTGCGCCGTCCGCTGAAGTCGAGGCACGATGCCACGGTCGCCTCGCAGGAGGTCACATTCTGCAGGCACGCCACGGAGCCGTTCGGCGCGTTCATCAGCGCGCCAATCTCGTCGCCCACCTCGGCCGCGAGCATCCACCATTCTTCTTCCCACGCGCGCACGCCGCGGGTGTTCCACGTGTCAGCGTAGTGCTGCAGCGACGCCTCCACTCCACGCGGCATTGCCCCCAGCGAATTGCTGATCATGTACGTCGTGCGCTCTAGAATCGGGAACTCAGGCCGGAACCGCAATAGGTCGTCAGTCATCCCCGGTATTGTAATCCGGCAATTTGTCCGCAATGAAACGAACCGTCCGCTGGCCTGAACTCATCTAAAATGTCAGTAAGCACGGGTGAGGAGTGTTCCATGCGCAAAGCTACGATTCTGTCCGTCGCCTTCGCATTGTCGTTGGCTGTTTCGGCCCAAGCCCAGCAAATTCACGGAGTCTACATTGAGTCCCGCTCCACTGACGTTTACGTTGCCCAGTGCTTTGCCAACGGGGAAGTCGGCCTCACCGGCAACTTCGCCTTGATGGCCTGGCACGTCGACGAGGGCTCATGGAACGGCGTGAAACTCGATGGCCTCACTGTGGCTGCCGCCGTTCGTGCCCGCGCCACATTGGGCGATCCCTATGGCGACCCGTATCCCGTACAGTCCGTGCTGATGGTCGACAGCGCAGCCAACCCAGTCCAGCGCGCGGCCTTGATCGCCTTGGCTCATCACCAGGCCGGACGCCTGCTTGAGAATGTCGTCCGTGTGGACTACGTCCCCGTAATGCTCGATGTTCCCTCCGACCTGCATAGCGGTCACGCAGTTCTGCGCGCGGGGCATCTCGCTGCTGTCATCACCCGGCCCCTGAACCACCACGACCACATCTGTGGCAATGAAACCAACTTCTATCCCCCGCTGACCAACGTTGATCACGCCATGTCTGCCGTGGCTCTTACCGACGAGTTTCAGGGCGACGGCCTCGACTCCCGATGGAGCACACACGATCGCCGCAGCGCCTACATCGGAACGTTCAGCGTAGCTTGGACCAACACCTCAGCCGCCGAGGCCCGTTCGTCCGGGGAGTGACCCCGGCAACCTCACTTGCAGGTATGGCTCTCGGCGCGTTATGTTCGGCTTGACCATGGAAAACCTCGAGCCACTTCGCCGTCCGTCGGCCGCCGTTACGCCGTCCAAAATTGCATTATTACTGACATTATTATGTTTGACAGCGGCAGCACTTTCCGCCGCCGACCGGACCGGCCCAATGGCCGCCGCCGGCGCCTCCGATGACCTCAAGCAAGCCGTCGAAGACAAGGGCTACCTCGTCACTCTCGACGACGGCTGGTCGGCCAGCTTTTGGTTCGCCCGTGCCTTGGCCAATGGCGGCGATGGGCCCGCCGGGGCTCTATATCCAGGTTTGGCCAATGGAGAGTTTGTCGGCGTGGTCACCTTCTCCAAAGGAGCTTCTGACTTCCGGGGTCAAGCCGTTGCGGCAGGTACATATACCCTGCGTTATCAATGCATTCCGCAGGATGCCAACCACATGGGCGTCTCCCCCAATCCTGACTTCCTCCTCGCCATCCCTGTGGCAAGCGATACGTTCCCTGCGGACAATCTGCCCCTGAAACGACTGGTTGCCCTCAGCGCCAAGTCCACTCGGACGCCGCACCCAGCGGTGTTCGCAATGGCTCCGGCTGGTACGCCCCTCACCGTCGCCAAAGACGATCAGTCCCTGACCGTTTTCACGGTCGAGGTTCCAACTGCTGATGGAAAGTCAGAAAAAATTGGAATTATCGTCAAGGGACAAGTCATGTAATGCCTCAGCGCTGTTGTATTACGCATCAGTGCGTTGCGAATCGCAACTGTTTCCGTTTCCCGTCATCATTCTTCGTAACCCATTGAGTCCACTGGCAGCAAACCCTCCTAAACGCGCCCTTCTTCCCGCCAACTCCGCACCTCCCGTTGCACATCGCATCAAATCGCAACGCTGTAAATCGCCACTCCCACGCTGTTGGAATTTCGCAACACGCTCCGCTAAGCCCTTAAATCTAAACGGACTTGCCTCGACATCTGCGCTTGCCGCAGGTCACCTCGACGTTTGGCACACCGCGTGCCTTTAGCTTAGGTGCAAAGCGTCGAACGCTAGGCGCTAAACAACAGGAGGCCCGCCATGACAGTCCTACTCGTACTTTTTACCTTCGCAATGTTTCTGACGATCGACTTCTTCTATTCCAAGGCCAAGCACCCCGTGGTGCGTGTTGCTCCGGCGATGAGCAAAGCTACGGTTGCCACGGCTACTCAAGCCAAGCCGAGCATGGTGGGTGGTTTCTCCGTTCCCGGAAATCTTCGCTATCATCCCGGCCACACCTGGGCGCTGAGCGAGAGTCCCAACCTTGTCCGCGTGGGTATGGACGACTTCGCCACCAAGCTCACTGGAAAGATTGAGCAAATCAACCTGCCGCAGCGCGGCCAGTGGATCCGTCAGGGACAAAAGGTATGGAGCATCATTCGCGACGGCGTCAAGGTCGACATGGTTTCGCCCATCGAAGGCAGCGTGGCCGACATCAACGAAGCGGCCGTGAAAGACCCGTCGCTCATCTCGAAGGATCCTTACGGTGAAGGCTGGATGGTCACCGTACAGTCCCCCGACTCGAAGACCAACTTCCGCAACCTGCTGGGTGGCGCGATGGCCCGCTGGTGGACTGAAGAGTCCTCGATGCGCCTGCAGCGCATGATGCCCAGCGCCCTCGGCGCCCTGGCGCAGGACGGTGGAGTCGCCCTCGACGACATCGCCAGCACGCTGCCCGACGAGCAATGGGTGAAAGTCACTCGCGAGTTCTTTCTGACCTAAAGCGCTCGCCCCGCACCTCGCGGAGCGGCGGCCTCCTGCTGATCGGGCTGAGCATCGGCCGCGGATTTCGGAATACCGGCGAACCTGCCGAAACCCCGAACTCCGCGGCCAAATCTCTTTGTGCTCTCCTGGCGACAGACGCAACGAACGAACTTGCGAGAACCGAGGCGATAGTGAACCTGACATTCAGGTTTAATCCGACGGGCGCATTACTGCAATCCGAAAACCCGCTCTGCATCCCCCGTTGTTTCTCGCCGGGGAACCACGGGCTACACCATTGTGGTAGCCTCATTCCACTTTTCTTGTATGTTTTACCGCTTACCAACCAATATGATACGAACTTGACGTAAGGAATCATTATTCGTCCATGAACGCTGGCATTTATGCCGGGGGGCTCCATGAAAAAGGTTGTGTTGATTGGGTTGCTGCTGAGCGTGTCCGTATTCGTCGGATGCGGCGGTAGTTCTTCGGGTGGTGGCACTACTCCCACGAAAACCCTGGTCTCCATTCAAGTCACCCCGGCTGCGTCGAGTATCTCCAACGGGGCCACGCAGCAATTCACGGCCACCGGTACATACAGCGACGGCACCACTAGCATCCTGACCGCCAACTGGCTTTCATCGAACCTCTCGGTCGCAACCGTGAACACCGCCGGACTGGCGACGGGCGTGGGTGGAGGAACCACTACTATCTCGGCCACGTCGGGCACTGTCACGGGTACCACAACATTGACGGTAGTCGCGCTGCAATCGATCACCGTGACACCTGCAGCGGCAACGGTCGCTCCCAATGGAACCCAGCAGTATGCTGCGACCGGAAACTACAGCGACGGCAGCACCAGGAGCCTGACTCGACGGTTACGTGGAGCGCCTCCACTGGTGCAACTATCACTGCGGGCGGACTGGCGACGGGTGTGAAGCCCGGCGTAGTTGCCACTATCTCCGCCACCTCGGGATCGATCACCGGCACAGCATCCCTGACCGTCACCAATCCGCTGATGTCCATCGCAGTGAGCCCCAGCGACTGTCTCTCTGGCTCCGAACGCCACCCAGCAATACACCGCAACTGGTACCTATGCTGACAGCAGCACGCAGAACATCACCGGCAGCGTCACCTGGAGCGCGTCTCTCGGTGCGACGATCTCGCAGAGCGGTTTTGCCACGGCTGTCACCCCGAACACGACGGTAACGATTATGGCAGCACAGGGCAACATCTCGGG
>CAVVTL010000030.1:0-29814 GCA_963751155.1 uncultured Acidobacteriaceae bacterium
GATTTGGGGTTGCGTGCTGATCCTCTCGGGAATCCCGATCTACGCACACTTTGCCCGGAAGCGAGCGTTCGCAGAGTAGGCGCTGCTTAGGTATACCCCCTCCCCTCCCCCTGATGTGTTTTCATGGACTTGCGAGTGGTTTTTGGTGCAGCTTCGGGAAAACAAAGGCTTTATCGCTACGTAATAGGAAACAATAGGGTTATGCATGCGGCCGCGACGGTTCGCACGCTCTTTAGGGAGGGCGGCGGCGATGAGGTCCATCGCCCAGAGCATCAGGCGGGCGGTGGCAAAATCGACACTGCCGGAGTTTATGACGCGGAGGACTTCAGCACGGTTCAGGGCGAGGTCGCGGCGGTTCATGGGCACGCGAAGCCGGGGGATGCGGGTGAGGCGGCGGGCTCGTGCAATATTATGGAGGCGGGTGCGGGCGTCGAGATGATGGCGGCAGCAGGCGCGTCCACAGACGGCGGGGCCGTGACAGTGGCGGCCGTCGGGAAACGTGTGGCGGCAGAGACGGATGATCAAGTGCGAGTTCATTGAGACCTCCGCAGGGTCATTACGCCAGAATAGGGGATGGTTGGGATGGAATGAAGGGAAAATGTTGAGGTCGACGTTACGAAGGTAACCAAATTTCCCGAAATGGGAAGAATGCGGCGGCGGTCGGAAAAAGCCCCACATTTGCCAAAGGAAGGCAAATATGGGCCACGGGAGATGTGGGCCACTGGCCAAAAGAAGGCAAATATGGGCCACGGAAGATGTGGGCCACTTGCCGTGTTGCGCCTACTGTCATCGCGGCGGCACTGGTCGCCAGCCTGAAGGAGACAAACGAATGCACTCTAAGACAACCGCTGTAAAGCTGACACTTGCTACCCTTGCCATCTCTGGCATGTTCTTGGCAACACGGGCCTTCGCCGCCGACGTACGAGGCCAGGTGATGGGCGGAGGAGCGCCTATTGCTCAATCCACGGTGACACTTTGGGCTGCAAGTTCTGACGCACCCAAGCAACTCGCGCAGACAAAGAGCGACGCGAACGGCAATTTTTCAGTGCATGGAATAGCCGCTCCGGATACAAGCCTTTACCTCGTCGCGACGGGTGGCGTGGCGGCGGCAAACAAGGCGGGCGGCAACAATTCCGCCATCGCGCTGCTGACGGTTGTGGGCAGCAAGCCTCCGGCTAGAGTCACGATCAACGAGTTCACTACGATCGCGTCTGTGGTGACGCACACGCAGTTTATCGATAACACCACCATCAAGGGCTCGCCTCTGCAACTGCGGATCGCCGCCAACAACGTGCCCAACTTTGTCGATCTTGAAACGGGGGGTTGGGGACCAACGATTCTGGACGGTCTTAACAGTGCACAGACGCCGACCATGGCCAACTTTGCCACGCTGGCCGACGCGATGGCCGGTTGCATTACGCGGGTGAAACCGGATGCGTGCAGCCAATTTTTCGCGGCGACAACTCCTCCCAGCGGAGGGGCTCCGCCAGACACGTTGCTGGCCGCCGAGGTGGTCGCATTCTTCCCCTGGCACAATCCCGACAAGATTTTCGCGCTGCTCAACGAGTTCTATCCGCTGCCAAAGCCGGGAACTCCCGGCAAGCTAATGCGGGATGCGCCTTACATTCCCTATCTAACGTTTGCTCCCAGCGCCTTCATTTTTCCGCTCAAGTTCAGCGGCGGAGGCGTCAGCGGAGGCGGCAAGCTGATGATCGACAGCGAGGGCAATGTATGGGTCGCCGACAACTTCACGGTCGGCGCGCAAAATCAGGACGCTTCCTGGACCGGCGGTCTCAGCAAGTTCGCCCCCAACGGTAAACCGCTTTCCCCGAGCCCTTTGGGCTTCCGGGGCGGAGGCATCGCAGGACCCGGTTTTGGTTTGACTCTCGACGCGCAGGACAATGCGTGGCCCACCAGCTTTACCGGCCAGAACATTACGAAGTTCGACAAGAACGGCAAGCCACTGTCGCCGCCCGAAGGCTGGAACTTCAACCACCAGATTAGCCAGATGCAGGGCATCATCGCCACGCCGAGCGGAGATATCTGGGCCCTCGACCTCCTCAAGGGCCAGATCGTGAAGCTCCCGCAGGGCGATCCGTCGAAGGTGCAATTTTTCTGTCAGAACAAGACGGGCGATCCGCTGAAGAACCCTTGTAAACTCGTCGGGCCGTTCGCTCTCGCCATTGATCAGCAGGACCGCATTTGGGTCACGAATGCCATCGCCGACCATGTGGTCCGATTCCCGGCATCCGACCCCAGCAAAGTCGAAACCTTCAAGGTGGGGTACTCCGCCAGCGGTCTCGCCGTGGACAGCCAAGGCAATGTCTGGATCTCCAACAAATTGGGCAGTTCGCCCCGGGGCGGCGTGAAATTTGCCGAAATGCTGGGCGCGTTCAAGTTCGATTTCGATGGCATTACCGATGCTGGAGAAAGAGCGACCAGGGTGCTGGTCCCTGCCTTGGCGGCACAAACGCCGGGATACGAGTCGGGCGGCAGCATCACGGTGTTGCGCCCTGACGGCACCGAGGCACCGTTCTCTCCGGTATTTGGCAATGGCATCTCTGCGCCCTGGACGACGACCGTCGATGGCAACGACAACATCTGGATTCCCAACTTCAGCAGTTGGTCGGCTGGCATCGTGGAACTGTGCGGCTTTCGCACCGAACACTGCCCCCCTGGGGTAAAGACGGGGCAAGCCATTTCGCCTCCCGGTGGTTATGTCGGCGGCGGATTGCAGTTGCAGGTTGACCTCGGCATCGGTCCCGCAGGAGATGTCTGGGTTACCAACAACTGGCAGAACCCCACGGATGCCTTCGGCAAGGTTGATGAAGCACTACAAACCCAAGGCGCCGGGCAGGGCGTGGTCGTCTTTTATGGAATGGCGAAGCCGGTGAAGACGCCGCTGATCGGGCCGCCGCGGCAGCCGTAAATGAGAGTCCTCGGCGTACCCAAGATAGCCGGCGAGAAATCGCCAAGCCATGAGCATTCCTGCGGGCTGTTCCTTGTCCAATTTGGTTAACAGTTGGCTTGTTATGCGCATCTATTTCGGAATCGCTCAGCGCTAAGCGTAGAGTGCACGACGGGTATGATCGCTGGGAGGAGGGTTCCATGCAGCAGAAACTCATCAAGCTATTCGCCGTGGCATTGCTTGTGCAGGTTGCCTTGCCCGGAGCATTCTGCCAGACACCAGCGCACACCGAGAAGGCTCCTTATCCCGCGATGGCTCCACTGGAGCAGTACTTGATGCCCGACGCGAATTCTGAGATTGCGCTGGCTCGCAGCGCCGCTCCGGCGTCGATCTCAGACGGAGCCGAAGTGATGGTGCTGGGGCCGAAGGGCTACACGACGGCGGTGAAGGGCACGAATGGCTTTCTGTGCCTCGTGGAACGAGCATGGGGCGACGGCACCGATAGATCCGGAGTTCTGGAATCCCAAGGTGCGGGCCCCGCATTGTTTCAATCAGGCAGCCGCAAGGACCTTTGCGCCGATCTTCCTGATGAAAACGAAACTGGTGCTGGCGGGAAAATCGAAGGCAGAGATCCTGGCGGCGACCGCATCGGCGCTGGATAAGAAGGAGCTGCCCGCGCTGGAGCCGGGAGCGATGGTCTACATGATGTCGAAGCAGCAGTATCTGAACGACGAGGGCAGGAGCTGGCATCCACACTTGATGTTTTTTGTTGCGGGCGACGCAGCGAAAAGTTGGGGAGCCGACCTGCCGGGCTCTCCGATCATCGCGGCGAATGATCCTGAAGAACGGGTCACGATTTTTATGGTCGTGGTGGGCAAGTGGTCGGACGGGACGGCAGCGCCGCAGGGGATGCAGTAGCCGGTGGGTTCTCCCGGGGACATGGTGGTCAAGTGGGAGCGGGGTGGGAATGCCGGCGCCTCGCGGGCTAAAGCCCGCTCGGCGGGTGAAAAATAAGGCGCTCATCGGCACGACGGAAGAGGCTGCGGAAAAAGTCCGATAAGCAGATCTCGCGGCGACTAAAGTCGCCTCGTGATGACAAAAATAAAGGACTTGTACGGCGCAGCTAAAGCTGCGCCCCTTCAAAACATCACCGAAAGCGAATTCTTCAGCAGCCTGTGAAGTCGAGCCCTGACGCGAAGTGGTCGCGGAAGCGAGTTTCTTCGCGAGCCGTAAACCCGCAATGGGCTTGCGTCTCTTAAGGGTGGCCTAAGGGCCGTTGCCTTCCAAGGTCAGACTTCATCGTAGTTCCGCTGATTACCCATGACCCTGCGTTACGGGCGGGTTTGGGTGTATGCTCCATTGAATTGCAGGGTAGTGGAAGTGCGCCTCTCCGTCGGAAGGAGCTTTCGCCATGAGCGAAAACACGCCTCAGCGCATCGGCGACTACGAGATCATCCGCGAGTTGGGCCGCGGCGGCATGGGCAAGGTTTACCAGGTGCGCAACGTGCTCACCGGGCGCGTTGAGGCCATGAAGCTGCTGCTGCCTGACTTGGCGGACCGCAGCGAGTTTGTGGCTCGCTTCATGCGCGAAATCAAGACGCTAGCTGGGCTCGAGCATCCCAATATTGCTGCGCTGCGCACGGCGTTCAGCTCGGGCGACCAGTTCGCCATGATCATGGAGTACGTTGAGGGCGTCACGCTGGCCGAGCGTTTAGAGGGAGGGCGGTTCTCGACGGACGAAGCTCTCAATTACACCGGCCAGGCGCTGGCGGCGTTGAGCTATGCGCATGGGAAGCACGTTATTCATCGCGATATTAAGCCTGGGAACATGATGCTGACGCCGCAAGGCGTGGTGAAGTTGATGGACTTCGGGCTGGCGCGTTCGGCGGATGAAATCGGATTGACGATGACGGGGATGACTCTGGGCTCGCTCGACTACTCGTCGCCGGAGCAGGTGCAGTCACAACCGACGGACGAGCGGTCAGACCTGTACTCGGTCGGCGTGTCGCTCTACCAGATGGTGACCGGCCAGCGGATGTTCAGCGCGACCAGTAACTTTTCGATCATGCAGGCGCAGGTAAAGGAGATCCCGCGGCAGCCGATCGAGGTTGTGCCGACGATTCCCAAGGCCCTGAATGACATCATCATGATGTCGATCGCGAAAGATCCGGGACAACGATTTCAGTCGGCGGACGCGTTTCGCAATGGGTTGTCACAGGTGGCGGGTTCGTCGGCGACGCAGGCAGCGGGGGTGGGCGCGACGTATCGGCGGAGAGGCGATCCCGATTGCGGCGCAGACGGCCTTCGACCCGGGTTTCGTTCCGCGTTCCGGCGAGCCGATGTCGCGGGTCAATCGAAGTCTCCTGATACTGGTCGGTGTAGTGCTGGTGGCGGCGCTCGTGGCCGGGGATGCGGTTTATAAGTCCATCGTCAACGCCAGATCGAGCAGGCAGTTGACGTCACCTGCGCCGCCGCCCACTCCGCCGCCGAGCACTGGAACTTCAGCCGACAATTCGACGCACAGAACCAATCAGCGCCGGCAACTGCGGCCTCGCCACCAGCGGAAGCCGAGCCCGGCGTTGCGCAACAACCGACGGCGAGCACGCGTAAGCCCAGGGTGCAAGCGGCAATTCCCGACACGGCGCCCGGTCCTTCGGCGGCGGAGATCGAGGCGGAGCAGCAGGCCGCGATGGAGCAGAAGAAACTGCTCGATGCCATGGAAACGGAGGTTGACCAGCTTGATGGCCGCGCCGCGTCGGTGGAGAGCAGCCTCGACGCGCTGGAGCAGCAAATGCACCAGAGCGGCATGGGCCTGCGTGGAGACATGGTCGCAGCCCGCGCCAATCTGCGGACGGACCTTGCCAAGGCGAAGCAGGCAATGGATTCCGCCGATACGGAGCGAGCGCGACATTACCTCGACCTTGCCCATCGAGAAGTCGAGAAACTGGAAACGTTTCTGGGCCGGCGGTAGAAGAGATTAGCTTTTTGTGGAGTCGCGTGCAGTTTTTGTGTCGCCGATTGAAGCCGGCTCGAGCATCAGAAACAACGTGCGGACGCCGAGCCGAAGAGGCTGTTACGAGACTGTGCCGTCCCTAAAGGGACTCAGGTTAATCCTCCACTTGTCCCGGGGCTTACGAGTCTGTGTGAGAACAGTGCCGCCGCTCCGCGGCTCGACGATTTTTCCCGCCTCACCGCGGGCTCACGCCCACGGCTAACACAAATTCCGCCGCTGCGCGGCTGCTTCTGCCGCCATATCAATGGCAACTTCCCACCACCATTTCGAAAGCCGAGTTCTCACACAGACTCTTACGCCCAGGGCTACGATTGTTTCGCCCTGCGGGCTAACATTTCTACTCAGGTCCGACGTGCATGCTCCACCGAGCGTTTTGCTTGGTGAGTTTCGTAACAGGCTCTGAAGCTCGGCTCTACCCGTCCGCCTAACGGCTACAGAAGTTCTTAAGCAGGTCGAGAGCCGTTTAACGAGTAAGCAAGGCGACGCCGCCGGCGACGCAGAGGGCTGCCATCCAGCGGCGGCGGTCGACGTTCTCTTTGAGGTAGATGTGAGCGACCAGGGCGTTGGCGAGGAAGGTCAGTGACGCCGAAGCTGGACCGATGATGCTGACGTCGCCCCACGACAAGGTGACAAGCAGGCAGAAGAAGCCGACGGCCATGAAGCCGAGGCCGAGCATGAAGCGTCCGTTGGTGACGACGCGGCGGATAACGGAAGCGAGGCCGTTGGAATTGAGGACGAGTCCGAGGTCGCCGATTTCTTTCATGGCGCGCGATTGGAGCACGTCGCCGAGAGTCGAGGCGACTACGACGGCGGCGATGCCGCTCCAGAGGGCGAAGTGGCTCACGCTTCGTCTCCCGGGTTGGCGACTTCTCCAATCGCGCCGACGGGGCCGTACACGGTCTCGATGCGATTGTGACGATGGGCGCCGGGGGTAGCCTCGGGGCCTCCGGCAACGAAGCCCACGCCGGTGACGATGAGGGCAACGCCGAGCCAGCGCCAAACGGTGACGTGTTCGTGCAGGAAGAACTTCGCCAGCAACACCATGAGGATGTAGCTGAGGGACGTTGCGGGCAGAACGTAGGTAAGGTCGGCCCAGGAGAGCGCTGAGAGGTAGCTGGCGAAGAATCCGATGAGCATCAGGATGCCGAGGACGATCCAGGGATTCAGCAGCGCGGTGAGCAGGTGCGGCAGGTTGGCCAGCGTGACTGCGCCGAATGCGCGCATGCCGCGGGCGAGGGAGACGTCTCCGCAGGCGGCGCAGAGGATGACGGCGGCGAGAGTGAGGTATTTGCGGAGAGTCACAGCGGGTTACTGGTGACTGGTGAATGGCGATTAGCAGTTAGTGACGAGCAATGAGACATAAGTAATAAGCGGAGACATTGGGTGGCTGGTTCCCACATATCCCAAAGGAAGGGATATGTGGGGCACCCATATCGAGGCGACCCATGAGGACTAGTCGTGGGCGCTGGTGCCGCCGGCTTGCGAGGCGGCGGTGGTCAGCGTGCCTTGAATCTTGCGGGCTTCCTTGACCGCTTTGTTGCGGGCAGCGCGCAGGGTCATGAACTGCTTGGCTTCCACGTACAGGCGCTTGCGCTCCTCATTGTTGAAGATCGCCTTGCGCACGATGCGGAAGATGGCCTGCGGACGGAAGTAGTACTCGTCGTAGAAGCGATGCACCATCTCCATGACGTAGTCGCGGGGCAGACCAGGATACTCGATCATGGCAACCTGGTGTCCGCCTTCGTCCACCATTGCCGCGCCCTCGCTCAGGATGAAGCCGTTGGCCTTGGCGTAGTCATAAAGCTCGGTGCCGGGATAAGCGTGCGCGACCGACACCTGAATGGTCTCGCAGTCGAGTTCCTTGGCGAAGTCGATGGTGGTGCGAATGGTTTCCTTGGTCTCGCCGGGAAGGCCGAGGATGAAGTCGCCGTGGACGAGCAGTCCGAGCTTCTTGCAGTCCTTGGTGAACTGGCGGGCGCGTTCGACGGTGGCGCCCTTCTTCACGTTCTTGAGAATCTGCGGATCGCCGGACTCGTAGCCTACGATGAGCAGGCGGCATCCCGCTTCTTTCATCGCCTTGAGCGTTTCGTAATCAGTGGTGACGCGCGAGGTGCACGACCAAGTCATCTTCAGAGGCTTGAGCTTTTCGCAAAGTTCGATGGTGCGCGCCTTCTGGATGTTGAAGGTGTCGTCGTCGAAGAAGAATTCCTTCACCCAGGGCCAGTATTCCATGGCCTTCTTCATTTCGGCGGCAACAGCGTCGGAGGAGCGCTTGCGCCAGGGGTGTCCGCTGAGCGTCTGCGGCCAGAGGCAGAAGGTGCACTGCGCCGGGCAGCCGCGCGTGGTGTAGAGCGCGACGAACGGATAGAGCAGGAACGGCACGTTGTACTTGCGGGGATCGATGTCGCGCTTGTATACGTCGACCACGTCGGGCAGCGCGTCTAGATCGGAGACGGCCGGACGGTCGGGATTGTGAATCACGGTCCCGTTGGGGCCACGATAGGACGCGCCCAGGATCTCGCTCAGCGGCTTGCCGTTGGCGTATTCCACGGTGGCGTAGTCGAACTCGCGGCGCACGATGAAGTCGATGGCCTGTCCGTCGGCCAGAGATTTTTCAGGCAGTGTGGTGACGTGAGGGCCGACGAAGCAGACCTTGAGATTGGGGTTGGCTTCTTTCATGCGAGCGGCGAGCTTGATGTCGCCGGGGAAGCCGGGAGTGCTGGTGAACAGCACCAGGAAGTCAAAGGACTTACCGATTTCGATGGTCTCTTCCGCAGAGATGTGGTGCGGGGGCGCGTCGAGCATGCGGGAACCCTCGAGCATGCCGGCAGGATAGGCCAGCCACACGGGGTACCAGTAGGACTCGATCTCGCGGGTAGCCGGCCAGCGCGAGCTGGCGCCGCCGTCATAATTCTCGAACGAGGGTGGATTCAGGAAAAGCGTTTTTAAAGGCATAGTGGTGTACCTCATTTTACCATTCTTTAGATGCAGGAGACTACGCGGAAGCGCTTGAAAATGTATTAGTTACGTCGGTTCTGCAAGGTGCAGCGAACGGCGATTTACGGGGTGGGAATGGCCCAATTTTCGAGTTCTCCGGTAAGACGGAGCAACTGCAGTTCGGAGCGCGTGAGTTCAAACTCGGCGTCGAGGTAGGCGGAGTACTTGTCGTTAACGGCAAGCTGCCCCATTTGGGCCTCACGGAGGTTGGCGCTGCCGGACTGAACGCGGGCGTTTACGGCTTCCAATTCGCCCTGAGAAACCTGCCAATCGAGCTTGGCGACGTCACGGGCGGCCTGCAACTGGCGCAGGGAACGCTGCAGCTTGAGGGTGTCTTCGCTGACCTGATTGCGGGTGAGGTCAGCCTGCTTGTGGGCTACGACGGAGTCGGCGTCGGCTTGCGCAGCGTGGGCTTTTTGCACCGGATTGAAGAAGGGGAAGCGGATGACCAGTCCAGCGGCGAGGTTGTTGGCGTTGTAGTTGAGGAAGTACTGCTCGTAATTGTTGAAGCGCGCGAGATAAGCGTACTGCGAGGCGATGTCGGCGGAAGGCATGGTGGCCTTGTGCTCGCCCTTGGCGCGTAGCGGCGGCGGCCTCAGCCTTCTGGTCGGCCAGCTTGACGACTGGGCTGTTCTCGATTGCGCGGACGGACAAGTTGTCGTCCTGCGAAATGAGAGGAAGCGGCGGCATGGACTCGGCGTCGGGCTGGATTTCAGCGGGCGTGAGTCCGGTGAGCCTGGCGAGGTGCTCGCGCAAAACGTCGCATTGGCCTTGCGCGTCGGCGTGCGAAGGCGAATGCGGGCGGCGGAGAGCTGGCTCCTGGTTAGCTCGAGCTTGCTGTCTACGCCTTCGGTCAAACGCTGCTCGGTGATGGATTGGGCTTTGTCGGCGGCGCGTTGGGCGTCGGCGAGGGTGTTGAGTTTGCCGGTCAGGTTGACCAACTGGGCGTAAGAGACAGCGGTGTCGAGAATGACTTCGGCACGCTTGTCCTGTATGTCGAAGGAAGCCGCTTGCCAGTCGATCTTGGCGGCCTTGAGGAATTGCCGCAGCGAGAGATTGAAGAGCGACTGCTGCGAGGTGAAGTTTGCGATGGCAGGAGCGGAGCCTTCGAGAGTCAACGGGAAACCGTAGGAGTAGCCGAGTCCGGAGCCGGCCGTAAGTTGCGGCAAGTAGTGATTGCGGACCTCCTCGTAGGCCTTGCGGGAGTGCAACTGATTGGCTGCGGCGATACTCATGACGCCGCTATGCTGCAGGGCAAGGTCGATGGCGTGGCGGAAGCGAAGCGGGTCCGCTGGCGGGTCGTCTGAGGCTGCCAGCAGGGAAGAGGCGAGAACAACGACGGCGCAGACGGACATGGCCTGGCGGGTCAATCTCGAGTTGTTTCGAGCCGTGGACGATGTCATGCGCACATTCCGTTACTACACCCGGGCCAAAGCCTTTGAGGCGGGCGCGAAACCCGAGGCCAGCGCGAGGGAGGCTTTGTACTCGGCAGCGGCTTCCGGCTTGTTGCTCATCTTCTCGTAGATCTCTCCCAACAAATAGTGGGCGCGAAAGGCGGGAGCGTCTTCCACCATGGCGCCGGAGTCTGAGGTACTGCTTCAGATACTGGATGGCGGACTGGAAGTCTCTTCCCGATTGAAAGAATTCGCTGGCTGCATTGTAGTAAACCTCGGCGATCTTGTTCGGTTGCGCGACGGCCTGCGACAATCGCTTTCTGCATGTCGTCGAGGCGCGCACGACGACGATAGAACGAAGCGAGGTTCATCCGGTATTGCGAGGGATTCTTCGCTACCTTGATGGCTTGCTGGAGTTCGGCTTTCGGCTTCGGGATAGTTCTTTTCTTTCTCGGCGATCAGGGCAAGGATCCAGTGCGAAGTGGCCTCGTCGTACTTGGCGACCTGGGCTGCCTGATCGCGGGCCTTGTCGAGACCTCCACCCATGATGGAGGGAGCGTCGGTGTAGTACTCGGAGATGTCGGCGCGGGCTTGTACGTTGCCGGGATCGAGTTTCACCGCCTGCTCGAATTCGTTTTTCGTCTTCTTGGCCAGCGAAGCGGCGGACAACGGATTGACCGAAGACGCTTTCTGTCCGTACTCGCGGCCCAGCCAGAGGTGATACATGGAGTTCTCCGGACTTTGGGCGACTGCCTTTTCGCCGTTGGTCACGGCGTTGTCCCACTGCTCGATGGCGTAGTAGGCGCGAGAAAGCAGATTGAGCGAGGCTGGATCGGTGCGGCCGGACAGCGTGCGGATGACCTCGTCGACGCTGCCCGAGGCAATCATCTGTTCGGGGGAGAGGGCGGCTCGGGCCATTTGTGGGCCGCCGAGCGCTGCCAGCATCAGGGCTGCGAGGATGAGTGAGCTGCGGCGCATCAGTTCGGGTTCTTGACCGGAGTACCGTCGCGCAGCGGCTGCATGTTGACTGCGCCGAGAGCGAGGACGGCACCGTCTGGAAGGCCGCTGGTGATCTCGACGCGTGTGAGGTTCGAGATCGAGGTTTCCACATTGCGCCGCTTGAGCTTGCCGTCTACGATCTGAAAGACGTACTTGCCCTCGAGAATCCTGGCGCACGGCTTCGCGCGGAACGGTGAGGGCGTTGTCGTGGCGCGACTGAATGATCGATACGGCGACGTTGGTGTTCGGCAGGAGCCGGAGGTCTGCGTTGTCGAGGAGGCAGGTGACTTCGCCTACCATGCGGGTGCCGTGCTGCACGACGTTGGTGGGCAGGTACTCGACGGTGCCTTTCCAGGAACGTCCGGGCAGGGCGTCCCAGGTCACTTCGACCGGCTGGCCCTTCTGGAGGCGGCCGATTTCGGGCTCGTCGACAAAGGCACGCACGCGGACGCGGTGCAGGTCGGCGACCTGCACGAGAAGATCGCCGGCGGCGACGAAGGTGTCTTTCCGGACGGGCAGGTTATAGGCCATGCCGGCGAAGGGCGAAACGACATTCAGGTTGCGCACCAGGTCGGAGGCGGCAGAGACGGCGGCCTGGGCCTCGGCGACCTGGGACTCGGCGTGACCAATTTCGCCCTTGGAGAAGCGGTCATGCAGCTTCTGCTCGAGCATGTGAACGTTGGCTTCGGCGACTTTCGCCTGGGCCTGGGCGCTGTCGAGCTTCGGCTTGCGAAGCAGCGCCGGTTTGGAGCAGGCGCTGCATGGCCTGCACGTTCCGCTGAGCAGCATCAAGGTCGGCACGCGCTTTGACCAGGGAATTCTTGCTGGTGAGGACCTCTTCCTGCGTGCCGCCACCCGAGACGGACTGAAAGCTCGGATTCGGCGCCCTTGACCTGGGCCTGGGCGCGGGCCAGTTGGGCGCGAGCGTCGGAGTCGTCGAGTTGGAGCAGCATCTGGCCGGCCTTTGACCCAATCGCCTTGCTTAATGTTGACGTCGCTTGACGGTGGTCGCAGACGGGGCGTGGGCCTCGAAGTTTTCGATAGGCTCAATGCGGCCGTTGGTGGCGATACTGGAGGTGATGTCTTCGCGATAGGCGAGGGCGGTGCGGACTTGAACCTGGGTACGGCGAAAAGACAGCCAGAGCACCACGACCAGGATGACCGCGATCATCGCTATCGTGATGATCCAGCGCGGCTTCCAGGTTATCCGGGTACGTTCGCTTTCAATGATTCGGCCATCGGCGTCAAAGCGAACAGTATAGCGTAGCGCAAGGGAGAGTCACCGAGAGTGGCGAACAGCTGCGGCTGCCGCGATAAGGACGACGGTACAGGCGGACGAGGCCATCGCGGCAGTTACAATGGGGCCATGGCCAAGAGCAAGCGATACACCGAAGAACACGCGGAATCAGGGCTGAAGCGCCACTGCCCGAGATCGAAACCTGGGCCAACCAGTTTCCCGGCTACGAAATCGTGATTGATGTGCCTGAGTTTACGTCGGTGTGCCCGAAGACCGGTCTGCCGGATTTCGGCGATTCTGTGGATTCGGTATATGCCCAACCGCGACTGCCTGGAGCTGAAGTCGCTGAAAGAGTACCTCACGTCATACCGCAATCTTGGGATCTTCCAGGAGAACATCGTCAACCGCGTGCTGGATGACGTGGTGCGGGCGACCAAGCCGAAGTGGGCCGAGGTGAAGGGCGAGTTTCGGCCGCGCGGAGGCATCGGGACAGTGGTGATCGCGCGGTATCCCAGGCCGCGGAAGTAAGCCTTAGCCTGACCGCTGCCAACATGATATTCTCCGCCAACCGATGACCGATAAGGCCAACGCCCGCTTTGCGCTTCTGCTGCTGACGGCGCTGAATTTCTTCAATTACGTCGATCGAAACGTGCTGTTCGCGGTGCAGCCGTTGATCAAGATCGAGTTCAAGCTCGACGACGCGCAAATCGGTTTTCTCACCACTGCATTTTTCATCTGCTACATGGTGGCGGCGCCGCTGATCGCGCCGCTGGCAGACCGCTATCCGCGCAAGTGGATCATGGCGGCCGGCGCGGCGGTGTGGAGCATTGCCACGCTGCTGTCTGCGGTCACTCAGACTTACAACGAACTGCTGGTGCGGCACTTGATCGTCGGAATCGGCGAGGCGACGTTCGTCGTGATTGCGCCGGCATTTCTGGCGGACCTGTTTCCGGAACGGGTCCGCGGACGAGTGATGGGACTGTTCTACTTGTCGCTGCCGGTGGGTTCGGCGTTTGGATACGTCGTGGGCGGCATCCTGGGGCATCACTATCGGCTGGCGAACGCCGTTTCTCGTCGGCGCGATTCCGGGGCTGCTGCTGGCGGTTGGAATGCTGGTGGTCCGCGAGCCACAGCGCGGTGCGAGCGATCACCTGCCCAATACGTTGGAACGCGGAACGATTCTGGGATTGTTCCGCAACAAGGCGTATTGGACGGTCAGCCTGGGCATGGCGATGATGACGTTCGCCGTGGGCGGCATGCAGGTGTGGATGCCGACGTTTCTCGTCCGCGTGCATGGGATTTCGCTGGACCGCGCCAACCTGCTGTTCGGCGGCATGACGGTGGTTGCGGGGACGGTCGCTACGCTGTTCGGCGGCTGGCTGGGTGACCGGTTGCTGCGGCGAACTCCGGCGGCTTATGAGCTGGTGTCTGCGACAGGCATGATTCTGTCGATACCCGGCGGTCGTGGGTGCGATCTATCTTTCAGGAACGGCGATGTACGCGGCCATCCTGATCGGAGAGTTTCTGATACTTCTCAATACGGCTCCGCTGAACGCCGCGCTGGTGAACTCGGTGTCGGCGCCGATACGGGCCACGGCGGTGGCGGTCAATCTGTTCACCATTCATCTGTTGGGCGATGCATTTTCGCCGCTGCTGATTGGGTACATCTCCGATAGGACGAACTTGCGAATGGGGATGGTGGCCATGATCGTGGCGGTCGCGCTGTCGGGCGGCATCCTGCTCTACGGCATGAGGTTTGCTCCGCATCTGCCGGCGGAGAAGCGGCCAGACGTGCTCGCCGAAGGGACCACGGATTGATGGGTGCGGGGTTTCTTGCGCATCCTGTGATCTGGATATTGGGTGCGGTTCTGGGTGCGGCGTGGCTGTCGCGACTGTTCGCCGTCGCTTTGCATATGCGGCGGATTCCTGAGACTGACGAATGCGGAGTTCGACGCGCTGCCGGTCGATGCTCTGGGCCGTGTGCCGCGAGTGAGCATCATCGTTCCGGCCCGCAACGAAGCCGAACACATCGAAGCTGCACTTCGTCGCTGCTGGAACTCGACTATCCCGACTATGAAGTCATCGCCGTAGATGACCGCTCGGATGACGCTACGGGCGCGATCATGGACCGACTGCAAGCAGAAGTGGCGAGAGCGCGGGGAGGCGCTGCATCATCGGCTGAAGGTCGTACATATCACCGAGCTTCCCGCGGGTTGGCTGGGCAAGACCCATGCGATGTGGCAGGCAGGGAAGCAGGCTACCGGGGACTGGTTGTTGTTTACCGACGGCGATGTCGTGTTTCGCGCGGACGCATTGCGGCGGGCGATGGTCTATGCCGAGCGGGAGCGCGCCGATCATGTTGTGTTGTTCCCGACGATGGTGATGGAGTCGGTTGGCGAGCGCATGATGATGGCGTTCTTTCAGTCGCAATTTGTGTTCGCGCGCCGGCCGTGGAAGGTGGCCGATCCCAAGTCGCACGACGCCGATAGGAGTGGGCGCGTTCAACCTGATTCGGCGTGAGGCTGTACGAACGGATCGGTACCTACCAGCGAATGCGGCTGGAAATTCTGGACGACATGCGGCTGGGCGAAGTCGTAAAGCACGAAGGGCTTTCGCCAGCGGGCCGTGTTTGGGCGCGACCTGCTGCGCTTGCGCTGGATCTTCGGTGCGATGGGCATGGTGCGCAATCTCACCAAGAATGGTTTTGCCATCCTGCGATTCAACGCATGGTTCGCGATTGCGGCGGTGTGCGGAAACCTGCTGGTGAATGTCGGGCCCGTTCGTCGGCGCGCCGCTCGCTCCGGATTGGGCGAGGGCGGGCTACCTCGTTGCGGTGGCGACGACTGGCAGCGATTTACGTGGGAATGTCGTGGTACAGCGATATCCCGCCGTACTACGTGGTGCTGCATCCCGTAGGGGCGGTGTTGTTCTGCTATGCGCTGGTGCGGTCGATGGTCTTGACGCTGGTACGCGGTGGAGTGGAGTGGCGTGGGACCCTCTACTCGCTGGACGAACTGCGGGAGCTTTCTGCGCGAGGAGCCACGGTGGACCTGGCTTTAGGGATGCTGAAAAAGTCCATAAAGCAGATCTGCCGCGGGCTGAAGCCCGCAAGGGAAGACAACAACAAACTACTTGTACGGCGCGGCTGAAGCCGCGCCCCTTCAAAGCGCGAGCGTGGCGACTATTTGGTCGGCTCCATGCGCAGAGCATCGTTGAAGCGGTTGAAGTAGTTGAACAGGCCGATGGCGGCGAGCAACTCGATGATCTCGCCTTCGTCGTAATGACGACGGAGCTCAGCCCAGAAGGCGTCGTCAATTTCGTGGGGATCGCGGGTGGCGCGCTCGGCGAGTTCTAAAGCAGCCTTCTCGGCATCGCTAAAGTCGTTGCGATTGCGGAAATCGGCAAGGTTGGCGAGTTGATCTTCGGTCCAGCCGTGCCGCCTTGCCAAGGCGGTGTGGGAGGAGAGTCAATACTCGCAGCGATTGATTTGCGAGGTGCGGACGATGAGCAGTTCCTTCAGTTTCGCGGGGACAGTTCCGGTATTCATGACTGCGCGGAAGTGGGCGATCATGGTGCGAAAGATTTCCGGCCGGTGCGCTGCCGTGCGGAACATGTTGGGGACGTTGCCCCGCTCCTGCAGGTAGACGTCGTAAATCCTGGCGGTTTCGGGGTCGACCTGGTCTTTGTCGAGACGTGGAATTCGCGGCATGAGGGAATTGTACGGCAGTGCCGCGAGGCGGGCGATGGCGCAAAAATGCGAACACCCTCCCGCGTCAGGCGAGAGGGCGTTCGGCGTTATCGCAAGAGACTGGAGGGAGACGGCAGTCTACTTGGTGAAGGACTTGATGGCGGTTGCTTCTTCTTCCTGCACGTCGAACACGGTGTAGAGCTTGGTGATCTGGAGCAGGTCGTGCACCTTCTTGGTGAGGTGCAGCAGCTTGAGTTCGCCGCCCTGGCGCTGAACCGAGGTAAACGCGCTGACCAGTTCGCCGATACCGGAGCTGTCAATGTAGCTGACATCGCCAAGATTCAGGAGAATGTTCTTCGCGCCCTTGCCGAGCAGGTCCTTAATGGTGTCGCGCAGAACTACGCTGCCTTCGCCCAGAGTGATTCGCCCGCTCAAGTCAACGATGGTGACGCCGTCCACTTGCCGGGTGCTTGCTTTCATACTCACGTGGAAGCCTCCTGGCGGTCCAGTTCAGAGCCTGGGATCCGCTTGATCAAAGTAACTTCAGTGCCGGGTTCCAGTTTGCGGAACCGAACTTCGTCCATAAATGCCCGGATGAGAAAAATACCGCGCCCCGACTGTTTCATCAGATTTTCCGGGGCCAGGGGATCGGGCACTTCTTCGGGCTCAAGACCCTTACCTTCGTCCCCGATGGTAATAATCAACTCGCGACCGTTTTGTTCCAACGACAAGTTTACACGTTTGCCGGGATCGTAGGCATTGCCGTGCAAAACGGCGTTAATCATGGCTTCGCGAACGGCCATGCTGATGCCGTCGCGCGCATCCTCGTCAAAACCCGCTTGCTTGGCCAGTTGGCCAACCATTTCCTCCGCTTTGTTCACGCTTTCCAGCGTGGACTCCATCCGGTAGGAGACCTTTGATTGTGCGGTCATGGATTGGCGGGTCGCCCCGACATTGGCGCAGAAAGTCAGTGGAACCAAATCGTCAGGATTCTGCAGTTTGCCTTGTTGGGGAGAGACTTGTCAATGCGAAGATTGGGAGAGGAAGTTGGGTGCAAGGAAGCAGAGACTAAAGTTGGTAGAGGGAGCACCGGGCGGGGTTGCCCGCCGGAAGGCCGCGTACTACGCTTAGAACGAACGTTCGTACGTAATTGCCACTCAATTCCAGAATCGGTTCCCGGAGCAGCATGGCAGCGCCCGCGACAAGGTCCGAAGGTCGACTACGGATAACATCCTCGCCGGATACGCGGTTCGACCGCCGCTTCTGCGGAAATTCTCGACTACGCGACCGAAGTCTTTGCCGACAAGGGCTACGAAGGCGCGTCCATGCGCGACCTGTCGCGCTTGAGCGGAATGTCGCTGGCCGGACTCTACTACTATTTCGACTCCAAGGAAAAGCTGCTTTACCTGATTCAAAAGCACACGTTCACGACGATTGTTGAGCGGCTGCGCCAGCGCCTGCAAGCCAGCAGCGATGTCGAGGAGCGGATTCGCATCTTTGTGCACAATCATGTGGACTACGCGGTGGCCCGAGCAGAAAGCGATGAAGGTGCTGTCGCATGAAGATGACGTGCTGAGAGACGGGTACGGCGCGGAGTTGGCCGCAATCAAGCGGGAGTACTACAGAATCTGCGTCGGACTGGTGGACGACCTGGCCAGGGCGGAAAACCTGCCTCGACTCGGGCCGAAGGCGTCAAGCAAGGGGCGGGGTATCAACGCGGACAGCCGTGATGGGACTGTTCGGCATGATGAACTGGCTTTACACCTGGTACAAGCCGAAGGTCGATCCGGGCGCCGAGATCATCGCGCGCCAGATCAGCGACATCTTTCTGCAGGGAGTGCGGGGAGAGAAAGATCAACCTGGCGCCCGGAACAATTTCGGGTGGAAACGGTTCCCGACGAGGGCAGCAAAAGCGTTCCCGGCCGGCGAAGCAGGAAGAAATCGTAGGCCGCATGATGACTCTTGCCGCCAAACCCGCATTTCGGCCGCATCGCGGTTGACCTGCAGTTCCCGGTGCTGCGGATTACGCTGAACCATCCTCCGCTGAACGTGATGGACATGGAGATGATGGGAGAGCTGCTGGCGGCGTTGGAGCAGGCTGAGGCGATTCCGGAGATCACGGCCATCGTGCTTGCCGGCGGTGAGCGCGCGTTTTCCTCGGGCGTTGATATTGCGGCGCACACGCCCGAGAACGTGCGAACATGCTGACGGCGTTTCACAGCGTGATTCGATGCGGTGATTGAGCCGAGAAGCTGACCATTGCCGTCGGTGCGGCGGCATTGCCTCGGCGGCGGCGCGGAACTGGCGCTGATGTGCGACGTGGTGTTTGCGACGCCGGATGCCGTGTTTGGGTTTCCGGAGATCAAGCTGGCTTGCTTTCCGCCGGTGGCGAGCGTGGCGTTGGCAGCGGTTGTGGGACAAAAGCTGGCGGCGGAGATGGTGTTGACTGGCCGCACGCTGAACGGGCAGGAGGCGCTGGCGGCGGGAATGGTGAATGGACTGGCGGACGATCCGGAGACGCTGGTGCAGGAGTGCCTGGCGCGAGTGTCGCAGTTGAGCCCGGCGGCGTTGGCGATGGCGAAGAAGGCGTTTTATGCGTGGGATGCGATTCACTTCGACAAAGGACTGGCGCGCGCGGAACAGATTTACTTCGACGAATTGATGAAGACGCTGATGCGCAAGAGGGGATTCAGGCGCACATGGAGCGGCGGCGGCCGGAGTGGACGGGGAAGTAGCAGATCGAGCGGAGGGGGAATGGCCCTGGATTACGAGATTTCGGTGGCGAGTTGAAGTCGCTGCAGGATGCGGGCGACGCGGTCACGCTGCTGGATGTGCGCGAGCCGTGGGAGGTCCAGACTTCGCAAATTGCGGGAAGCAAGCACATCCCGATGGGCGAGATTCCAGCGCGTTTCAACCAGGAACTCGACCCGGAGCAGCACATTGTGGTGGTGTGCCATCACGGAGTGCGGTCGATGAACGTGACGGCGTGGCTGCGGCAGCAGGGCTTCGACAAGAGTGCAATCGCTGCGTGGCGGAATCGATCGCTGGTCGCGCGAGATCGATCCCTCGCGTGCCGCTGTACTAGGAAATTCATTCATGAAAAAAGAACTCATCGAACTGCGCGTGAACGGGCGCACGCATGAACTGGCGGTGCAGCCCAACAGCCTGCTGCTGGACGTTCTACGGCGGATTTGAACCTCACCGGATCGAAGAAAGGCTGTGACGACTCGTCTTGCGGGGCCTGTACGGTGCAGGTGGACGATACGCCGATGTTGGCTTGCACCATGCTGGCAGCGAGCTATCAGGACTGCGAGATCACGACGGTGGAAGGCATCTCCGACGGCGGAGGACTGGCCGCGCTGCAAAAGGCGTACGGAGATTTTGGCGGCTCGCAGTGCGGATACTGCACGCCGGGCTTCATGATGACGGTGCGCGGGTTGCTGGCCAGCAATCCCGATCCCACCGAAGAGGAGATTCGCGAGGCGTTGAGCAGCAACCTGTGCCGCTGCACGGGCTATTCGCAGATGTACGAGGCGATCCGGGCGGTCATCGAAGCGGAACGCGCGGATCGGCAGAAAGAAGCGGTGGGGCGATGAGCGAGTTTTCCGTCATCGGCAAGTCGATCGCGATGGTGGATGCTGCCGGCAAATCGACCGGCGCCGGCAAGTACACCGACGACTTCAGCCTGCCTGGCATGCTTGTCGGCAAGATCCTGCATTCGCCATACCCTCATGCACTCATCAAGCGGATCGACGCCACTCGGGCGCGGGCTTTGGAAGGCGTAGTGGCGGTGGTGACGGGTGAAGATGCTCCCAATCCGTACGGCATTCTTGCCGGTCGGACACGACGAGACTGCGCTGGCGGTCGGCAAGGTTCGTTATGTGGGCGACAACGTCGCGTGCGTGGCAGCGATTAACGAGGAGATTGCCGAGCAGGCGCTCGAGATTGATCGATGTCGAATACGAGCCGCTGCCGGCGTACTTCGATCCCGAACAGTCGATGAAGGCCGAGCGAGATCTGATTCACGAGAACCGTCCGAACAACATCGAGAAGGATTACCACCATGTTTTTGGCGATCCGGAGAAGGGATTTGTCGAAGCCGACTATGTCGCCGAGGCGCGTTACATCGCCAACGAAGTGACGCACGCGGCGATGGAGCCGCATTGCACGCTGGCGAGTTTCGAGATCGATCCGCACACCGGTAAGCAAGGGCGGTTGACTGTGTGGTCTTCGACGCAGGTGCCATACTACCTGCAGCACAAACTCTCTCTGGTGCTCGACCTGCCGATGTCGCAGATCCGGGTGATCAAGCCGTTGGTCGGAGGAGGCTTCGGCGGCAAGAGCGAGATCATTCCGCTGGAGATCATTGCGGCGGTGACGGCGCGCGTGGCCAAGGCTCCGGTGAAGATCACCTATACGCGGGAAGAGGTGTTCTGGGCGCATCGTGGACGGCCGCGCACCATCATCGATCTGAAGACCGGCGTCAAGAACGATGGCCGCATCACTTCCGTCGCATGCAAAGTCATTCAGGACGGCGGCGCGTACTGCTCCTACGGCGTGGTGACGATTCTGTACTCGGGTGCGCTGCTGGGCGCGTTGTATGACATTCCTAACATCCGCTATGACGGCTATCGTGTGCTGACCAATAAACCTGCGTGCGGCGCCATGCGCGGACATGGCACGGTAAATGTGAGGTTCGCGTTCGAATCGCAAATGGACGAGCTTGCGGCGGCGATGGGCCTGGATCCGGCAGAGGTGCGGCGCGTCAACCTGCTCAAGCCCCCGACGGTTACGGTGAACGGCCTGCGCGTGTTGAGCTACGGACTGCCGGAGTGCGTGGATCAGGTTGTGACGCGCTCGGGATGGATTGAGCGTCGCGGCAAACTGCCAAAAGGTCGCGGGCTGGGCATTGCATGCAGTCATTATGTGAGCGGCGCGGCCAATAGCATCATTCGCTCGGACATGCCGCACTCGACGGTGAACATCAAGATCGATCGCGATGGCGGTGTGGTGGTGTACACCGGAGCGTCGGAGATTGGGCAGGGATCTGACACCATGACGGCGCAGGTGGTTGCCGAAGTGCTGGGATGCAGCCTGGCGCGCGTCAAGGTGATTGCAGCCGACACTGACCTCACGCCGATCGACTTGGGTTCGTACTCCAGTCGAGTGACCTTTATGGCCGGGAATGCTGCGCTGCGCGCAGCCGAGAATGTGAAGGCGAGCATCGTGAGCGCGGCGGCTGGGCGCATGGATTGCGCGCCCGAAGACGTGGTGATGGCGGGCGATCGGCTGTGGAAGCGCGGGGCGGAACGTGCGACCGGTAACGTGGACGAGGTTGGGGCTGCGAGTGGACACGTGGATGGGCAGATTCTGCGCGGGTCGGTGTTGCAGAGCCGGAAAGAAGCTGCGATTCAAGACCATATGAGCTTTGAGGAGGCGGTAGTTGCGGCGATCGATGTGCATGGCGGGTTGACCGGCACGGGAGCGTACTCGCCTCCGGCGGAAGCTCGCGGGGGGAAGCACAAGGGTGCGGGAGTGGGACCGTCGCCGGCGTATTCGTATTCGGCGCAGGTCGCCGAGGTCAGCGTGGATGAAGAGACCGGCGTGGTCACCGTACAAAAGATTTGGGCCGCGCATGATTGCGGGCGGGCGCTGAATCCCGTGGCGGTGGAGGGACAGGTGATCGGCTCGGTGTGGATGGGGCTCGGGCAAGCTTTGCAGGAGGAGATGGTGTGGAAAGACGGGCTGCTGATGAATCCGGGGCTGCTGGAGTATCGCAGTCCGTCATCAGTGGAGTCGCCCGAGATTGAGTGCATCATTGTCGAGAGCATCGACCCCGAAGGGCCTTTCGGCGCGAAGGAAGCGGGGGAAGGTTCGCTAGCGGCGACCATTCCGGCGATCTCGAATGCCATCTACCACGCGGTGGGAGTTCGGCTGCGAGAAGCGCCGTTTACGCCTGAGCGAGTGCTGGCGGCGCTGCGGGCGAAGCGTGGGGACAAGAAAGTAGACATGACGGAAGGCGTCAACCCAACCGAGCCCAAGACGTTTCGCGAGCACGGCGGGTCGCTGTGGTATCGGGGCAAGGGACCGGAGCGGCATGCGGACGATCCTGCGCGAACTGGAGGAGTGCGGTGAGTTTGCCTTCGTTCCGATTGCTGCGCCCGCGAACGCTCTCCGAAGCCGTAGACCTGCTGGCGCACTATGGCGATCAAGTGAGAGTCGTCGCCGGTGGCACTGACGTGCTTCCCTCGATGAAGCAGAAGCTGTTTACTCCCGAGTATGTTCTCGATTTGCGCGGCGTGAGCGAGTTGCGCGGGATTCATCTGGCGGCCGATGGCGGCGTCAGCATCGGCGCGTTGACGGTGCTGTCGACCATCGAGAAGTCGCCGCTGGTGCGCCGGGATTATCCGGTGCTGTATGAGGCCACGAAGACTGTCGCATCGCCCGTGCTGCGCAACATGGGAACGCTGGGCGGCAACATCTGCCTCGACACGCGTTGCCTGTGGTACAACCAGTCGCTGCTGTGGCGCAAGAGTTGCGGGTTCTGCCTGAAGAAGGATGGCGACTTGTGTCATGTGGCTCCCGGAAGCAAGACCTGCTGGGCGGCGTTCTCAGGCGATACTCCGCCGGCGCTGCTGTGTCTGGAGGCGGAGATCGAAATAGCTGGAGCGAGCGGTACGAGACGCGTTCCGCTTTCCGAGTTCTACGTGAACGACGGCATCGTGCGGCTGTTTCTTGCGCCCGGTGAGATCGTGACACGGATTCTGTTGCCCGCGTCATCGAAGGGCTGGCGCGGGAGCTATCAGAAACTGCGGGTGCGGGGCAGCATCGATTATCCGCTGGCGGGAGTGGCGGTCGCGCTGAAGATGAATCGCGGGTGCGTCGAAGATGCGTGCATGGCGATTACGGCTATGAACCCTGCGCCACATCTGGTGAAAGAGGCCGCCGCTCAACTCGTCGGCAAGAAGGTGAATGAGGACTTGGCCGAGGCGGTTGGCGAAATCGCTGCGCGGACGGCAAAGCCGCTGACGACTTCGGCGCTCACGCCTGAGTATCGCCGCGAGATGGTGAGGGTGTTTGCCAAGCGGGCGCTGCTGGAGGCTGCGGCCAACTAGGATGATCACTGATTGCCACGTTCACATCGCGCCGATGAAGATGTTTAAGCCGGAGGCGCTGGCGCTCATCAAGGCCAAACGCAAAGACTTCGAGCAGATCGAGCGCTTCTGCCAATCGCCGTCGGCGTTCCTCAAGCACATGGATGAAATCGGCATCGATCGCGCCGTGCTCATCAACTATGTCGCGCCCGAAGTCATTGGCTTTACGCCCGAGGTCAACGAGTGGGTCGCGAACTACGCAAAGGAAGACCCGAAACGGCTGATTCCGTGTGGTAGCGTGCATCCGCGGCACACAAGAAATGTGCTGGCCGACATCGAGCAGATCGTGCGGCTTGGGATCAAGCTCATCAAGATTCATCCGCCGCACCAGTTGCTCTATCCCAACGATTACCTCAACGGCGTGAAGGAACTGGAGATCATCTACCGCGCCGCCGAGGCCAACGGAATCCCGATCATGGTGCACACGGGAACTTCGATTTTTCCGGGGGCGCGCAACAAATTCGGCGATCCGATCTATGTGGACGACGTCGCCGTGGATTTTCCGAATCTGAAAATCTTGCTGGCGCATGGCGGACGGCCACTGTGGATGGACAGTGCGTTCTTCCTGGTGCGGCGGCATAAGAACGTCTATCTGGACATCAGCGGAATTCCACCCAAGACGCTGTTGCAGTATTTCCCTCGGCTGGAAGAGATCGCTCATAAGACGCTGTTCGGCACCGACTGGCCGGGGCCGGGCGTGCCGGAGATCGCGAACAACCTGGCTGAGTTCCGGAAGCTGCCGCTGACCGAAGCTGCCAAGCATCAAATCCTTTCGCAAACGGCTCTGGAAATCTGGCCGGCGTGATTCTTTCGCGATAGGACTGTGTTAGTGGTATACCACGCAATAACACAAAATTTATGATGTGCTCTTGCTAGAATCAGTGATTTAGGGGAAACGCGCCGCTAGGTCTGGGTGCCGCGACCCGAACGGGTTTGCGAAGCGGTTCCCGCCGGCCACCGGTGCACGCTGACGGTGCTGGCCGCGCTCACCACCACCGGCACGCTCGCCAGCATGAGCATCGAGTCGCCCACCGACGGCGATGTCTTTCTCGCCTTTGTGGAACAGGTGCCGGCGCCGCGGCTCGAACCCGGGCATGTCGTGGTCCTCGACAACCGGAGTGCTCACAAGGTGGCCGGTGTCCGCCAGCGGCGCGCAACTGCTCTGCCTGCCGCCCTACTCGCCCGACTTTAACCCTATCGAAACGGCTTGCTCCAAGCTGAAACAACAGCTGCGCGGGGTGAAGGCCCGCGTGCTGGAACAACTCGAGCCCGCCATCGCCGACGCCTTGTCTGCGATCACGGCCCAGAACGCACGGGCGTTCTTCCGCAACTGCGGCCATGGGATACAACAATTATGAAACTGCTCTAGTACTACAGTTGTAGATAAGTGTGCTACTCTGAATCCGCTCTGGGGTGTGATTCTCCGGCATGAGTGATGGAGAAACGTCTGGCGGGATGGAAGCGCGAGTTGTTGCGGGCGCATGGGCTGATCGCGGAGTTATTTGCGCGTTCGGAACCCCGTGCGCGGAGCCTGGCGTATTTGCAAGGCTTGTTGAGCGGCTGTGAGCGCAAGAACGGCTGGCAGTTGGCCGAGTGGATGGGCGAAGCGGCGCCTTATGCGGTCCAGCATCTTTTGGACCGAGCGCGCTGGGATGCAGAAAAGGCGCGCGACCGGATACGCAGTTATGTAGTGGAAGAACTGCACAGTAGGGAGGCGGTACTCATCGTCGATGAGACGGGTTTTCTGAAGAAGGGTCAACATTCGGCGGGTGTGAAGCGTCAATATAGCGGCACGGCGGGGCGCATCGAGAACAGCCAGATTGGCGTGTTTCTCTGCTATGCCAGCGATCAAGGCTCGGCGCTGGTGGACCGGGAACTTTACATTCCGCAGGAGTGGGCTGAGGATCGAGAACGCCGCAGGGAGGCCGGGATTGCTGAGGCGGTCGAGTTTGCCACCAAGCCTGAGTTGGCGCGGCGCATGATCGGGCGGGCCTTGGATGCGGGCGCCACTGCGGCCTGGGTTGCCGCCGACGAGGTGTACGGCCACGATAGCAAACTGCGCCGGTTCCTGGAGGCGACGGCAGATGGCCTATGTGCTGGCCGTGGCTTCTGATCAGCGCTTGTGGCAACCGGATTTGACGCAGCATCGGGTAGACGCGATTGCGCAGAGTTTGCCCGACCAGGCATGGAGGCGTCTTTCCGCTGGTTTCGGCAGCAAGGGCGAACGGCTCTATGACTGGGCCCTGATGCGGTTCTCGGAGCAGGATGGCTGGGCGCGGGCGCTTCTGGTGCGGCGCAGTATCGAAGAACAGCCCGAGTACGCCTACTATCTCAGTTACGCTCCCACCGGGAAAGACACGCTGGAGACGCTGGTCCGAGTGGCCGGACAACGCTGGCAAATCGAGCAATGCTTTGAGACTGCCAAGGGCGAATGCGGACTGGATCACTACGAGGTTCGCCACTGGCAAGGTTGGTACCGGCACATCACGCTGGCCATGCTGGCCCATGCTGTGTTGTCGGTGTTGCGCGCACGTGGAGAAAAAAACTCCAAACGCGCAAGTGCGGCTCAGCGTACCCGAACTGCGCCATCTGCTCACCGCATTGCTATGGCGCGGGTGGCACGGCATTGAGCACCTGCTGCATTGGTCCCACTGGCGAAGACATCATCAATTCCACGCCATGACATGCCACTATCGAAAGCGGGGATCAACTCTGTCTCCCCTCTATCTACAACTGTAGTACTAGCTCGATGCGGACGTACTCGAAAAGCACCTGATTCCCGCTAATAAGAAGTTGTAGACCTTTACAAGCTTCGAAGAGTTTCTCGACGCCCGGCTGGAACTCATATGGAACAGATTGACCCTCCGATGGAAGAACTCAGTGTCGCGAATTGATCCGCTGCTCCGCGCGGCGATGTTTTCCAGAGAAATTTACCGGACAAACTTTGGACACGAATGGCGGCTTGGCGTGCAACTCTTGCTTCTCGGGAACATGTAGAATTAATAACTTACAGGTGCTAAAACGGCCCTACTACTCCGATCCCGACCAAGTCCACCAATTCTATCTTATTGAAAATAAGCAGCTAAATTAAGGCAGATTTTCGGCCTCGTCTTTGTCTCGTCTTTAATTTAGGTAAACTCCCGCTGAAAACCTGGCGATTGATTCACGTCGCAAGTAGCACGCGCTCTGCACGTTTGGGTTCGATACCCTTCTGATTGTCCTCATACAGGCGTTGCACCCGATGGTAAGCACATACGCCGCTCTGCCAACACGACGAGGTGGAAGAGACCGCGATGGTTCTGCGCGCTGCCGCGGGAAAACTGAAGGAAGCTGAGTGAGAAGCGTGGGTGCTAGCGAACGTGGGGAAGAAGGAAATGGGGTGAAGACCCGCAATCGTCAAAAGCATGTGGTAATTGTGCGCCATCCGCCCGATCGCCCGCGTTATCACGCTCGTAAAGCGCTCAGAAAAGGATCTTCAACGAGAACTGGATCTGTCGCGAGGTTCCTGAAGTCTTGCTGATGTAGCCGAATCCGCTGCCGCGCAGGACATTCGACGGCAACCCGAAGTTCACGAAATTGAAGATGTTGAAGAACTCGGCGCGAAACTCCACGGTGCCAAGTTCGGCGCCGCCGCGGGTGCCGAAAGGCGTGTCCTTAATCAGCGCAATATCGAAATTGCGATAACCGGGCCCGCGAAAGGTGTTGCGACCGAGCGTTCCGAAATAACCCTGGCTCGGTCCAGTGCCGCCGGGGAGGTTAATCGGGATGCTAAAGAACGAAGCGTTGTCGGCTCCTCGTCCGAAGTAGTCGGCAGCGTTGGTGCCGCTGGTCGAAAGTTTCGGAGTCGAAACCAGGTCAGGGCGATCGGCTCCGCTGGCGCCTGCACCGGTCTGCTGCACACCGGAATAGACGGTGAAGGGAGAACCCGTGGTGAAAGTCGTAATGTCGAGAAACTGCCAACCATCAATCAAAGGGCGTGGAGCGGAACGCAGGAAGTTCACGCGATTGAGCGGGAGCACCTGGATCCAACTGAAGGTGAACACCTGGGTGACGTCAAAGGTGGACGGTCCCCGTTCGGCGGCGGGATTCCACGGGTCCTGGGGAGAAGTCTGCAAGATGACGCCAGCGCCTGCGATCGAGCCGCCCTGGACCGAACTGGTGTCGTCGATCGACTTGGAGTAGGTGTAATTGATTTGCAGACCGGTGCCCCATCGCGCCGTGTTCTTGCTCAAGCTGGCCTGCAATGCGTTGTAAGACGAATGCGATTCGCTGGACACCACGTAAATCGTACTGGCGCCTCCGATGGGCTTGCCAGCGGCGTCAAACTTAGTGAACGGAGCAAAGGCCGGATCGGCGCCGGTGTAACTGTTGGGATAGAACACATAGGGTAGATGTATTCCGGCGGTGCCCACGTACCCAACAGTTGCGGTGAAGTCACGGATGTCGTGCTCGACGGAGAGAGTGTAACTGGCGATGCATCCGTTGCGGAAATTGTTCGCCACGGCGGACAAGGCAGGGAGTTGCGCTTGGTGTCCGGGAACTTCGGCGGCGACGTCGTCCTGGTAGCGCTGGAGATCCATCACAGTGTTGGGCTTGGCGTCGGTGCTCTGGTTGTTGGGGAAAATCAGGTTGCCGGAGATGTCGTAAGCAGGGGGCAGCGGAATGACGGCAACGCTGTTCTGGAAGGGAACGGCACTGCCGGGTTGCGCGGTGATAAAAGGATTAAACAGATACGGTACCGAAGCGGTCAGAAAGTTTTCTTGCCAGAGGTTCATGAGGCCCGTGGTGATGGCTCCGCCGGCGCGGACGACTGTGTTCTTGCCAAGGGAATAGCTTGCCGACAATCGGGGACCCCACCCGTTCCAGTCGAATTGGTAGGGCGGCTGCGGGTTCACGACGAAAAGCATGTTGGCCTGGTGATTCCAATATGAGGTGCGTTGGCCGTCGGCAAAAAACTCCGGCAACGAGGTGCGCTTAGTGGCTTCGGCGATGCGGCTGTCGACTTCATAGCGCAAGCCGTACGAGAGCGTCAGGCGAGGCGTGGCTCGCCATGTGTCCTGGAAATAAAAGTTGTAGGCCTGGCGGCGGACTCCGGCTGCGTCGAACTTGGCGCCGACGGGAGTGAATTCGGCTGGCAGGCTGATGTTGTAAGAGTAGGGCGTGGCAGTGAGCAGTCCGGTGAGCGAGTCGGGCAGCGGATCGCCAACGTTGATATTGTGCTGGCCGCTGAGAGATGGAATCGCAACCTGAGCGTACGCGGTGCCGCCTCCGAAGGAGTAAGCGCCATTGGGAGCAGTGCCGAAGACAGTGGTATCGCGGTTGACGCGGATCTCCATGCCCCATTTCATGGCGTGGTTTCCGCGCACGCCTGTCATGTTGAAACGGAACTGGTAGAGATTTCCGTACGAACCGTAGATTGACCCTGACGGCGAGTCGTATCCCTCAAACAGGCCGTCACCAAAAAGGATGCCGGGCTGGGTGTGATTGGCGGCGGGAAAGTTTGGGGTGCTACGGATGTATCCGAGCAGGGCTTGCAAGGTCAGGTGGGGGTTAATCTCTCTGGCGTAACTCAAGGCCGCGTTGCGCTGATGGTCGAAGAACTGGACTCCGAAGCTGGGGTCGATGGCGGTTTGATTGGGATTGGTGACCGGACCGGTGATCTGGTTGTAACTGAAGCGCCCAAAGAACTGCGACTTGCTGGAGAGGGTCTGATCGAGACGGATGGAAAATTGGTCGTAATCGGTCGCGACCTTCGACGAGGTTTCATAAGTGCGCGCGCCAAAGGGACCGGTGGGAGCGTTGGGCAGAGGGTATCCATCGAGTATCGGCTTAATCGCCGGGTTCACCGGGACGATGAGCGTGTCGCCGGGAATGCTGTGGTGTCGATCCCCTGACGTTCGGCCACGGTGGGGACGGGGAGCACCTGCGTGGTGCCCAGCACCTGGCGGAATCCCTGGTATTCGGCGAAGAAGTAGGCGTCCTGTCCGTCGTAGCCCGGTAGAACGACGGGTCCGCCGATCGTTAAGCCGAACTCATTGCGGAGAACGGCGGGATGCGGCGCCGGATTCGCTTCTGAGCGCGGTCGAAGAAATTGCGTGCGTCGAGGGCCGCGTTGCGCAGGAACTCGAACAGCGATCCGTGCAGTGCGTTCGTTCCCGAGCGCGTGACGATGTTGGTGAAGCCGGCGGCCCCGCGTCCGATCTCGGCCGGCATCCACCCGGAGCTGGATTGGATCTCCTGGACGGCGTCCACATTGAAATTCGAGAAGGTCGCGCCGCCCATTTCAGGATCGCTGCTGTCGGCGCCGTCGATGGCGAAGACGGCCGCACGTCCCGCGCTGTCCGTTGACGGCGAACTGCTGCGTGAAATTCGCGGCGCCGTTGGTGTCGGTCATGGTGCCGGCCGCCAGCAACAGCAGCTTGCT